>NZ_JBYTEL010000003.1:141240-297235 GCF_058789195.1 Cupriavidus sp. FW216-B1
TGGTAGGCTCGATTGGACTCGAACCAACGACCCCCACCATGTCAAGGTGGTGCTCTAACCAGCTGAGCTACGAGCCTACTGCCACACTACTGCCCTACTTCTTTTTCTGCTGCACCGTCGTGCCGCACCATGTCGTGCTTCACGCCAGCGCACTACCAGAATTGCTTACCACTGCGAATTCGTTGGTAGGCTCGATTGGACTCGAACCAACGACCCCCACCATGTCAAGGTGGTGCTCTAACCAGCTGAGCTACGAGCCTAGCGAAAGCGCGAGTATAGCATCACTTTCGTTTCGCCTGCAAGACCCCTGCCACGTCCTCGATCAGCCCGAGCGCGCGCTGCAATTGCGTCGCCTCGGACACCTCGGCGGTGAACTGCATGCGCGCCACGCCCTTGCTCGACAGCGTCTTCACGCCGGTGACGTTGATCTTCTCGCGCGACAGCACTTCGGAGATGTCGCGCAGCAGGCCCTGCCGGTCGACCGCCTCGACGTGGATGTCCACCGGGTAGACCGCGTCGCTCTTCTTGCCCCACTCGGTCTGGATCACGCGCTCCGGCGCGCGCGCCGACAACTGGCCGAAGGTCGGGCAGCTGCGCCGGTGGATCGACACGCCGCGCCCGCGCGTGACGAAGCCGACGATGTCGTCCGGCGGCGCCGGCTTGCAGCACCGGGACATCTGCGTCATCAGCGAGTCCACGCCCACCACCAGCACGCCGCTCTTGGCGCCGCGCGCCACGCTGGTGGCGCGGCTCTTCTTGGTGACGGCCTCTTCCTCGCTGACCGGCGCGGCGGCCTCGCCCTCCGGGTGGCGCAGCGCCTGCTCCACGTGGCGCAGGCTGAACTCTTCCTTGCCCACCGCCGAGAACAGCTCGTCCGGCGTCTTGAAGCCGAGCCGCGCGGCGAGGTCGTCCAGGCTGACCGCGGTCTTGCCCTCGCGCTGCAGCGTCTTGTCGATCAGCGCGCGGCCCTGCGCGATGGTTTCCTGCGAGTCGAGCGCGTTGAACCAGGCCCGCACCTTGGCGCGCGCGCGCGGCGCGGCGAGGTAGCCCAGCTCGGTGTTGAGCCAGTCGCGCGACGGGCCGCCCTGCTTGACGGCGATGATCTCCACCGTCTGCCCGTTCTTGAGCGGCGTGTTCAGCGGCACCATCGTGCCGTCCACGCGCGCGCCGCGGCAGCGGTGGCCCAGGTCGGTATGCAGGTAGTAGGCGAAGTCGACCGGCGTGGCGCCCTGCGGCAGCGCCACCACGCGCGCCTGCGGCGTGAGCACGTAGATGTGGTCGTCGATGGCGGCGTGCTTGAGCTGCTCCCACGACTCGTCGTGCGCCACCGAATGGTCGGCGTCGTCCTTCCACGCCAGCAGCTGGCGCAGCCACGCGATCTTCTCGTCGTAGCGCTCGCTGGCCGAGAACTGGCCGCTGTAGCCCTTGCTGCCGGCTTCCTTGTAGCGCCAGTGCGCGGCCACGCCGTACTCGGCGAAGTGATGCATTTCCTGGGTGCGGATCTGCACCTCGAAGGCGCGCCCGTCGTCGCCGATCACCACCGTGTGCAGCGACTTGTAGCCGTTGGCCTTGGGCCGCGAGATGTAGTCGTCGAACTCGCGCGGGATCGGCTGCCAGATATGGTGCACGATGCCCAGCACCGTGTAGCAGTCCTTGATGTCGTCCACGATCACGCGGAACGCGCGCACGTCGTAGAGGTCGGCAAAGTCCAGCTCCTTGCCGCGCATCTTCTTCCAGATGCTGTAGATATGCTTGGGCCGGCCCGTCACCTCGGCGCGGATGCCGGCGGTCTCGAGCTCGGACTGCAGCCGCGCGATGGCGCTGGCGATGTAGCCTTCGCGCTCGATGCGCTTCTCGTCGAGCAGCCTGGCGATGCGCTTGTAGGTATCGGGCTGCTCGAAGCGGAACGCCAGGTCCTCCAGCTCCCACTTCATCTGCCAGATGCCGAGCCGGTTGGCCAGCGGCGCGTAGATGTCCAGCGTCTCGCGCGCCACGCCGGGCAGCGGCTGCGCCTTGACCTGCGCCAGCCAGCGCAGCGTCTGCAGGCGCGAGGCCAGCCGCACCAGCACCACGCGGATGTCCTGCGCGAACGCCAGCAGCATCTTGCGCAGCGCCTCCACCTGCTCCTGGCGCGCGGCGATCTCGTCCTTGGTGGTTTCCGGCGCGCCGCTGTGGCCGACCGCGATCGCGCCGATGCGCAGCAGCTGCCGCACGCCCCTGACCAGCCGGGCGACCTCCTCGCCGAAGCGCGGCTCGATATCTTCCTCGCAGCCCGGCACGAACGCCGCCACCGCGAACAGGCAGGCCGCCGCGCGCGCGGCATCGTCGACGCGCAGGCCGTCGAGAATGCGCAGCATGCCCTCGGCATGCGTGAGCACCGGCTCGCCGGTAGGCAGCTGCGCGGCGCCGCCGCGCTCGCGCACGTAGGCCAGCGCGCGCTCCACCAGCCCGGCGTCGGGCGTGCCGGCAACCTGCCCGGCCAGGTCAGTCGACGTCACCATCTCGCTGCACCCGCCTCACTTGAGCGCGGCGGTCACCACCACTTCGATGCGGTACCCGGGATTGGCCAGGCGCGCCTCCACGGTGGCGCGCGGCGGCGTGGCGCCGGGCACCACCCAGGCGTCCCACACCTCGTTCATGATGCCGATCTCGTCCACGTTGGTGAGGAAGATCTGGCACGACAGGATGCGGCTCTTGTCGCTGCCGGCTTCCGCCAGCAGGCGCTCGACGTGGCCCAGCACCTCGCCGGTCTGGCCGCGCAGGTCGGCGGCGGGATCGGTTTCCGCCACCTGGCCGGCGAGGTAGACCACGCCGTTGTAGATCGCGTATTCGGACAGGCGCTTGCCCACGTGGGCGCGCTTCAGTTCACTGGTGCTCATGGCAAAAAACTCTGTTGCTCCGGTTCGCCCGGTTGGTCTGTTGGAAAAACTGCCGCCGCGCGTCAGGCCGCGCCCAGGAAAAACTGGCGGGCGATGGCGATCTGCGCCGGGTCGATGAAGGTCGGCGCATGCCCCACGTCCTGCACTTCCACCGCGCTGACATTGCGCCCGCGCGACACCATCTCGGCCACGGTCTCGCGCGTGAGCAGGTCGGACTGGGCGCCGCGCACCACCAGCGTGGGCGCCTGGATGGCCTCGAACATGTGCCACAGCGCGGCCTCGCCGGCGCTTATCTGCTCGGGCGTGGTCTCGCGGAACGGCAGCGCCATCGCCGGATCGTAATGCAAGCCCCATTCCAGGCCCTCGGCGCCCTGCATCGGCTTGAGGATGGCGCCGTTGAGCTCGCGCCACTGCTCGGGCGTGTGGCGGCCGAACGAGGCGCTGATGGTCTGCAGGTAGGCTAGGCCTTCCTCGAAGGTCTTGAAACGCACCGGCAGGCCGAGGTAGGCGCCGATGCGCTCCACCGCCGAGGCGGCCAGGCGCGGGCCCACGTCGTTGAGCAGCAGCTTGCGCACCGGCGCCTTGGGCAGGCCGGCCAGGCCCATGCCGATCAGGCCGCCCATCGAGGTGCCGAACCAGTCGACCTGCTCGACGTTGAGCCGCGCGATCAGCGTGACCATGTCGGACACGTACTGCGGCACGACGTAGCGGCGCGGGTCGGCCAGCCAGTCCGAGCGGCCGCGCCCGACCACGTCGGGGCAGACCACGCGGTACTCGCCGCACAGCGCGGCCGCCACGGTATCGAAATCGCGGCCGGTGCGCGTCAGGCCATGCACGCACATCAGGACACGGGGATTGGCGGGGTCGCCCCACTCGTGATACGCCATGCGGTGGAGCCCCGCCGGGCTGATGCACTGGACGAAGCCGAGGCGCGGACTGACTGACATCTGAACTCCCTGGCAAAGCGTTATCGAAGCGGCGCCGCCGGCTGGGCGGCACGCGGCTGGGCAAAGCTGGATTGTACGCCGCAGCAGTTACAATGCCACAGCATCCGGCCGCCACCGCCACACGCGCGCCATATGCGCGCCATACGCGCGCCGCGCACCCGCCACGCACGCGCCGCCAGGCGCGCGATCGCACAAGCCCGCGCGGGCACAGGCGGCCGCGCCACGAAGACCCGAACGCAAGGAACCGGTCATGCAAAGACGCATCTTCATCCAGACCCTGGCGGCCGGCGCCGCCGCCGCGCTCGCGCTCGGGCGCGCGCAGGCCGCGCCGGCGCCGGCCATCGAAGTCTTCAAGACGCCAACCTGCGGCTGCTGCGAAGGCTGGGTCGAGCACCTGCGCGCCAACGGCTTCGCCGTGACGGTGCGCAATGTGGACGATACGGGGCCGTACCGGGCGCGCGCCGGCATTCCGGAGCGCTTCGGCTCCTGCCACACCGGCATGATCGCGGGCTACGGCATCGAGGGACACGTGCCGGCCGCCGACATCAGGCGGCTGCTGGCCACCAGGCCCGCCGCCGCGGGGCTGGCGATGCCGGGCATGACGGTCGGCTCGCCGGGCATGGAGCAGGGTTCGCGCAAGGACCCGTTCGACGTCTTCCTGATCCGCCGGGACGGCGCGGCCTCGGTCTTCGCCAGCTACAACAAGCGCGGCGCATGAAGCGGAAATGGCCGCGATGCGGCCATTTCGGGTAGCGGGCGATCCTGGAACGGCGACGGCTGCCGATCTCCCCCGGCCCTCTCCCGCGTGGAAGAGGAGAGGCGACCGGCGGCATTGCCGCCGCCCGCAGTCCGGGCGGTCAGGCGGTCAGGCGGTCACAGCAGCGGCGCGCCGGTCTTGCTCTGGACCTCTTCGCGGCTCACGCCGGGCGCGGTCTCGACCAGCTTGAGGCCGGCCTCGGTCACGTCGAGCACGCCGAGGTCGGTGATGATGCGGTTGACCACGCCCACGCCGGTCAGCGGCAGGTTGCAGGCCTTGAGGATCTTGATGTCCTCGCTGCCGTCCTTCTTCTTGGCGGTGTGTTCCATCAGCACCACCACGCGGCCGACGCCGGCGACGAGGTCCATCGCGCCGCCCATGCCCTTGACCATCTTGCCCGGGATCATCCAGTTGGCCAGGTCGCCGCGCTCGCTGACCTGCATCGCGCCCAGGATGGCCAGGTTGATGTGGCCGCCGCGGATCATCGCGAACGAGTCCGCCGACGAGAAGATCGACGAGCCCGGCAGCGTGGTCACGGTCTGCTTGCCAGCGTTGATCATGTCGGGGTCGATTTCGTCCTCGGTCGGGAACGGGCCGATGCCGAGCAGGCCGTTCTCGGATTGCAGCCACACTTCCATGCCCGCCGGGACGTGGTTGGCCACCAGGGTCGGCAGGCCGATGCCCAGGTTGACGTAGAAGCCGTCCTGCAGCTCGGTCGCGGCGCGCGCCGCCATTTCCTCACGTGTCCATGCCATGATGTCGCTCCTTAGCTGGCCTGATTTTCTGAAACCCGCACGGTGCGCTGCTCGATGCGTTTCTCGGGGGTGGCGTTCACCACGATGCGCTGCACGAAGATGCCCGGCGTATGGATCTCGTCCGGGTCCAGCGTGCCGGTATCGACCAGGTGCTCGACCTCCACCACCGTGATCTTGCCCGCCATCGCGCACACCGGGTTGAAGTTGCGCGCGGTGCGGCGGAACACGAGGTTGCCCGCGCGGTCGGCCTTGTAGGCCTTGACCAGCGCCACGTCGGCGGTCAGCGCGCGTTCCATCACGTACTGGTGGCCGTCGAACTCGCGGATTTCCTTGCCCTCGGCGACGATGGTGCCCACGCCGGTCTTGGTGAAGAAAGCCGGGATGCCCGAGCCGCCGGCGCGCAGCTTCTCGGCCAGCGTGCCCTGCGGCGTGAATTCCAGCTCCAGCTCGCCGGCCAGGTACTGGCGCTCGAACTCCTTGTTCTCGCCCACGTAGGACGAGATCATCTTGCTGATCTGGCGCGTGGCCAGCAGCAGGCCGAGGCCGAAGCCGTCGACGCCGGCATTGTTGGAGATGCAGGTAAGCTGCTTGGCGCCGCTGTCGCGCAGCGCCGCGATCAGTGCCTCGGGAATGCCGCACAGACCGAATCCGCCGACCGCGATCGTCTGGCCGTCGCGGACGACGCCCGCGAGCGCCTCCGCGGCGCTGGCGTAGACCTTGTTCATCTTTATCTCCTTGCCTCGGTGATTTTCCTGTCGCTGTACGCGCCGTGCGGTGTGCCGCCGGCGAGCCACGCAGTGAAATTGTAACGGTACAATCGGGCGGACATCGCCCCGCTGCCGAACGTCCGACAGCATACGCATGTGCGGTATGCCGCGCCAATACGTAAAACTACATAAGCCAATGCCCGCCATCGACTACCAGACCGCCTTCCAGCTTGCTCCGGTCGGCCTCGTGCTGTCGCGCGAGCGCATGATCGAGGACTGCAACGACGAGGTGTGCCGCATCTTCGGCACCACGCGGCAGGCGCTGCTCGGCGAATCGTTCCAGGTACTCTACCCCACCGCCGACGAGTTCGAGCGCACCGGCGCGCGCATCGTGCCGATCATGAATGCCAGGGGGACCTATTCGGACGAGCGCATCATGAAGCGCGCCGGCGGCGAACTGTTCTGGTGCCATGTCACGGGACGCTCGCTGGACCGCTCGCAGCCGCTCGGCGCGGGCATCTGGACCTTCGAGGATCTGTCGCAGAAGCGCCCGGTCACGGCCGAGCTGACCGCGCGCGAGCGCGACATCGCCGCGCAACTGGTGGAAGGCAGGACCAGCAAGCAGATCGGCAAGCTGCTGTCGATCAGCCCGCGCACGGTGGACATCTACCGCGCGCGGCTGATGAAGAAATACGGCGCCCACACCGCGGTGGACCTGGTGCAGCGCCTGGTCAATCACTGAGCGGCACGGCCGCCGCCGGCGTCTACCCGATCAGCGCGCGGATCGCGTCCGGCACCGGCACCGATTTCTCCGCCTCGTAGTCGCACCACACCACCTTGGCGCCGCCCTCGGCGTAGACCACCTCGGGCTGGTCGGTGCGGCGGATCTCCAGGCGGGTCTCGAAGCTGGTGCGGCCCAGCCCGCCGGCGGACATGCGGCATTCGATGTCGCCGGGATAGCGCAGCTGCCGGATGAAGGTCATGTGCGCGTTGATGATGACCGGGCCGTGGCCGGCGGCGTCCTTGCCGCCGTGCCCGAGCGACTCGAACCAGGCGATGCGCGCCTGCTCCAGGTAGCGGAAATAGACCGTGTTGTTGACATGGCCCATCGCGTCCATGTCGCCCCACCGGATGGGCATGCGCAGAGTGAATACGGGTTTCATGGGCGCTAGCCTATCATTCGCCGCGCGCTCGTTCCATCCATCCGCCCTCCGCCTTCCCGCCCCCCCGCCGCTCCCCGGCCTCAGCCGTCGCTCAGGCGCGTGTGCGTGGGCAGTTCGAACGGCGTGTCGGGCGGCAGGTAGGCCGCCGCGCTGGGACGCGGCCAGCCGTCGAAGGCGCCGTCCCCGGGTGCTTCGTCGCCGGCGTCCTCGGCCACATCCCCGGCCGGCCGGAAGTCGCCGCGGCTGGCGATCAGCCGCGGCAGCGCCCGCCGCGCCGGGCGGGCAGCGGCCACGGCAGGTTTTTCCACGCCAGCCGCCGTGGGCCGCGGCGAGGCGTCGGCAAACGCGGGAACCGCCGGAGACGCCGCCGCGACCGCGGCGGGCATGCTCTGCGGCACCGCGGCCGGCTCGCTCCGGGCCGCCTCGGCAAGATGGACCGCCGGGGCGGCCGGCGGCGCGGCTTGCTCGGCCACGGCCGTCGCCGTCACGGCCGGCGCGCGCGCCACGGTGGCCGCCGGCGGCCCGTTGCCGCGCAGGGCGATGCTGGCGAGCCAGAGCGCCAGCATCGCCACACCGCCGCCCAGCAGCCCGGTCACGAGGCTGCGCTGCCGCGCCCGGCGCAGCGAGCGCGCCTGGCCGGGGCCGATGGTGGCGAGATGGCGCTTGACCGCGGCGGCGCGCATCGCGTCGAGCGATTCGCGCACGTCGAAGCTCGTGCCCCACGGCGGCGGCACGGCCGCGTCGGCCGGCAGCGGCGGCAGGCCCGTGGCGACATCGACCGGACCGGCACCACCGCCGCCACGGCGGCGGGAACCGGAATTGGGATTGGGACTGGAAACGGATCTGGACACGGCTCACCCCCGAGGCGCAATGGACGCGGCGGCGCCGGCCCGTCCGGGCGCCATCGGTCAGCGCAGGATCATAGGCGCGCGGCGGCGGCCTGCGACTCGGACGGAACGGATTCTGACGTGGGAAAAATCGGCAAATGCCGCCGGCACGCGCGGCCGGGGCAAACGCAACGCGGTGCCGGGCAGGATCGGGCGGGAAAGGCACTCGCGGCACTCGCGGCGCCAGCGGCGCCGGTGCATGCGGGGACGGCCCGGATCATGCCGGAGCCGCCGATCGCCAGCCGCTCAGCCGCTCAGCGGCGCGGACGGCTGCCCTGCGCGGGCGTGGCGAGGCCGGAATCGGCCAGCGAGGACTCCATGCGGCGGATCTGCTGCTGCAGCTGGTCCAGGCGGATGCGCGAGGCGCGGCTTTCGACCTCGGCGCTCTGCACCTCGGCATGCGCGGACTGCTGTTCCTCGGCGATGCGCTGGCGCTGGGCCTGCATCACGCGCAGGTCTTCGTTGAGCGCGTTGGCGCGCGCTTCGGTGTCCTGCAGCGCCTTGTCATACGCGCGTTTCTGCGACGCCAGCACCTGGCGCCGGATGTCGTCGCCGGCCCAGACGGCGCTCTGCCGCGTGACCTGGCGGTAGGCCTGCTCGGCCGGGACGATCGACTCGAAGCGGAACACGCGCCACAGGTTCTTCTGGTAGAACAGCGCCACGTAGCAGACCACCTGGTCGTCGGCCAGCATCAGCGTGGTGCCGTAGTCGCCGTTGTAGCTCGTGCGCAGCTCGCGCACGGTCCGGTCGCGCAGGCGCTGCTGCAGTTCGGCCACCAGCCCCAGCGAGGCGGGCGACGCCTGCGGGCTGCCGGCCGGGGCCGCGCTCAGCGGCGCCGGCGCTGCCGCCACCGGCACCGGATCGGCGGCAGCCAGCGCGCCAGCGGCGCACAGCGACGACGTCAGGCCGATCAGGCAGGCAAGCAAAGGGGCGCGGCGGGAATTGTTCAGCATAGCGTTCCGGCAGGGACAGAGCGAGGATTCGGGTTATCGGCAAGCCACGGCGGCATGGCCACGGCGGCGTCTCAAGTCTGCGGGGCGCCGCCGCGGCCGCAATGATGCGCCACGCGCACACGGCCAACGGCGGATTGTAACAAGCATGCCCTGGCATGCCTATTAACGGTCGCGTTTTGTCACCCTTGATAGCAGTTGCGGTATCAATCATGCAACAAAAGGAGAGTAAACCGCGCCGCCGCGGCGGCGCGTCCCCCTCCGGCGCCCGTCGGTTCAGCGCTTGGCGATCGACGCCTCGGCCTTGGTCACGAGATCGGCGCCGATCTGCTTCTTCCACTTGTCGTAGACCTTGGCGGTGGCCTTGCGGAAGGCGTCGTGCTCGGCCGGCGTCAGTTGCGTCACCTTCACGCCGTGGGCCTCCATCTCCTTCCAGGCCGGCGCGCCGGCCTCGACCAGCCCCTTGCGGGCCAGCGCGGTTTCCTGCTTGCCGGCATCGATGGCGGCCTGGCGCACGATCTCGCGGTCGGCCGGGGTCCAGCTTTCCCAGATCTGCTTGTTGACCACGAAGATCAGCGGATCGGCGACGTAGCCCCAGGCGGTGACGAACTTCTGGCCCACGGTGTACAGCTTGGCGGCGGCGAACACCGACTGCGGGTTCTCCTGGCCGTCCACCGCGCCCGAGGCCATCGCCGGCTGCGCGTCGGCCCAGCTCATCTGCGTGGGGTTGGCGCCCAGCGCGTTGAAGGTCTCGATGTACAGCGGCGAGCCCACCACGCGCAGCTTCAGGCCCTTGAGGTCTTCCGGCTTGCGGATCTCGTGCTTGGAGTTGGAGACCTCGCGGAAACCGTTCTCGCCCCACGCCAGCGGCACCACGCCGGACTTGTCCAGCGTGGCGAAGATCGACTTGCCGACCTCGCCCTGGGTGAGCGCGTCCAGCGCCTTGTAGTCGGGCATCAGGAACGGCAGCGAGAACAGGTTCAGCTCCTTGACCTGCGGCGACCAGTTGATGGTCGAGCCCACCGCCATGTCGATCACGCCCTGGCGGATCGCCGAGAACTCGCGGGTCTGGTCGCCGGCCACCAGCGAGGTGCCCGGATACAGCTTGATGTTGATGCGGCCACTGGTGCGCTGCTTCACCAGATCGGCCCAGATCTCGCCGCCCTTGCCCCACGGGAACGCGGGGCCGAGCACCAGCGACATCTTGTATTCGGACTTGTAGCTCTGCGCCTGGGCGCCGGCCGGCGCGAGGGCGGCGGCGGCGATGGTGGCAGCCAGCGACAGCATCAGGGCACGACGTTTCATCGGTTCTCTCCTCTCGGGATGTGTTGTGTGTTGTTCTGTTGCCGGCGGCACAGGGACAGCATCGCCCTCTCCCGCCGGCTTCCGGCCCGGGCCGGTTCAGCCCGGTTCAGCCTGGTTCGGATCAGTAGCCGAGCCGGTCCGGCAGCCACGTCGCCAGCGGCGGGTAGGCCAGCACCATCAGCATGGCGACGAACATCGCCAGCAGCATCCAGACCACCCACGGCACGGTCTCTTCCATGCGCACGCGCGCGATCCGGCACGACACCATCAGGTTCACCGCCAGCGGCGGCGTGAACTGCCCCAGCGCCACCTTGAGCGTGAGCACCACGCCGAACCACACCGGGTTCCAGTGGAACGCGTTGGCGATCGGCAGCAGCAGCGGCACGAAGATCAGGAAGATCGAGATGCCGTCGAGGAACATGCCGACCGTCATCAGCAGCGCCACGATCAGCGCCAGCACGCCGTACTCGCCCAGGCCCGAATGCGCGATCGCGTTGGCCAGCGGGTCGATCACGCCGAGCGTGGACAGCGCGTAGGCGAAGATGCCGGCCAGCGCCACCACCAGCAGGATCACCGCGGAAGTCTCCGCCGCTTCCTGGAAGATCACGAACAGGTCGCGCATGCCGATGCTGCGGTAGATCACCATGCCGACGAACAGGCCGTACACCACCGCCACCACGGCGGCCTCGGTCGGCGTGAACCAGCCCGCGCGCATGCCGCCCAGGATCAGGAACGGCGCCACCAGCCCCCAGGCCGCCTCGCGCAGGCTCTTCCAGAACGGCGGGCGCGGCAGCGCGGCCTCGATGGCGCCCATGTTGTGCTTGCGCGCCAGCCACACCGCCGGCACGATCAGCGCCACGCCGGCCAGGATGCCGGGAATCATGCCGGCGGCGAACAGCGCCGGCACCGACGCGCCGGGCACCAGCACGCTGTAGATGATGAACGCCACCGAAGGCGGGATCAGGATGTCCGTGGCCGCCGCCGCGCCGACCACCGCGGCGCTGTACGCGCCCGGATAGCCCGCGCGCGACATCGCCGCGATCATCACGCCGCCCACCGCGGCCGCGTTGGCCGGGCCGGAGCCGGAGATGCCGCCCAGGAACATCGCCACCAGGATGGCCACCAGCGGCAGCATGCCGGGCCCGCGCCCGACGATGGCGATGGCGAACGTGACCAGCCGCTGCGCCACGCCGGAGCGGTCGAAGATCGAGCCGACCAGCACGAACATCGGGATCGCCAGCAGCGGATACTTGGCCAGGCCGGCGTAGAAGTTCTGCGGCACGGCCAGCAGGCCGAACATCTGCGTGTCGAGGTTGGACAGGCCGATCGCCACCAGGCCGCCCAGGCCCAGCGACACGCCGATCGGCACGCCGAGCATCATCAGCCCGAGGAACACCACGAACAGGGTAATGGCGACCAGCGTCATGGCGCGGCCTCCGTCTTCGCCGCGCCCGTGCGCCCGGCATGCAGCGCCTTGAGCGCGCGCAGGTTGCGCGCCACCAGCCCGAAGGCGCGCAGCGCGATGCCCGCCGACAGCACCGGCAGCCACACCGAATACCACCAGCTCGGGATGCCGATGCCGGGCGAGGTCTCGCCGAAGGTGTATTCGTCCCATGCCACGCGCGCGCCCAGCACCGCCAGCGCGATGAACATCGCCGCCACCATCAGCGCCGAGAACACCGCCAAGCGCCGCTGCCGGGCCTCACTGCCGCGCTCGAAGAAGAACTCGATGCGGATGTTGCGGTCGCGCGCCACCGCCGCGCTGCCGGCCACCAGCGCCAGCACGATCATCAGGAAGACCGAGAATTCCTCGGTCCAGGCGAACGATTCGTCGGTGAAATAGCGGACCACGACGTTGGCGAAGGTGATGCACACCAGCAGCACCATCACGATCACGCCAATCCAGTCCTCGATGCGCGGCGACACCCTGAAACCGCCGTCCGCGCTGTCCACGTTCTCCACAAGCTGGCTGGCGCCAGCCTCGCCGGGCACGGCCGCGGCGTGTTGCGGGCCGGCATCGCGCCGCCCCTCCTGGTCTGCTTGCATCTCCCCGGCCTCCGGTCCGGTCCGCCCGGCACGCCGGCCGCTCGCGGATTTTCTTTGAATTATGTAAAGACTTAATCTCAAGACATGGCGGATTATGCCAAGTCTGCGCACGGCGGGGGAATTTTTACGCCTGCCCTACGCCTGCCTGCGGTGCCGGGCGGGCAGCCAGACCCCGCGCGCTTCACGCCCAAGGGGACCGGATCAGCCCTGGGCCGGGGGAAACGCGCGCCCCGCCCGCGCTTGTGGCGCGGCGCGGGGCCGGCATCGCCGGTTGCGGGCGGACCGATGCCGCCCGCAACCGCTCACACCATGCCGTCGTCGGCGGTAATGACCGCGCCGTTGATGAACTGCGACTGGTCGGACGCCAGCAGCAGCAGCAGGCCGTCGAGATCCTCGGGCTTGCCCACGCGCTTGCGCGGCAGCATCTGGATCAGCTTCTGGCCGGCATCGGTATCCCAGTGATGGTGGTTGATGTCGGTGTCGATGTAGCCCGGGCAGATCGCGTTGACGTTGATGCCGTGGCGCGCCCATTCGAGCGCCATCGCCTTGGTCATGTGCACCACCGCGGCCTTGCTCATGCAGTACACGCCGATCTGCGACAGCACCTTGAGCCCGGCCACCGAGGCGATGTTGACGATGCGCGACTGCGGCAGCGGATTGCCGTTCTTCTCCGAGCCCTTGGCGCGCGCGATCATGCGCTTGGCCACTTCCTGCGCCACGAAAAACGCCCCGCGCGTGTTGGTGTCGAAGACGAAATCGAAATCCTCGGGCGCCACCTCGGTCAGCTTCTGCGTGGTGGACACGCCCGAGTTGTTGACCAGGATATCGATCGCGCCGGCCTCGGTCTCGGCATGCGCCACCGCGGCGCGGATGCTGGCGGGGTCGGTCACGTCGAGCCGCACCACGTGGGCGCTGCCGCCGTCGGCCTCGATCGCGGCGCGCAGCTCCTTGAGCCGCTCGGTGCGCCGCGACGCCAGTATCACCTTGGCGCCAGCGGCCGCCAGGACGTGGGCAAAGCGCGTGCCCAGGCCGCTCGACGCGCCCGTCACCAGCGCGACCTTGCCTTCCAGATTGATCGACAAACCCATAATGCCCTCTGTATTCGGAGCCCCGTCCGCCGTCTGCCATGGTCCGCGCCGGCGGGCGCTCCTAGCGAAAACTGCCCGGCCAAAACGGAAGGCAGCATATCAAAAAAAAGAACGGTCGTTCCAAAAAATGTCTTGCCTGACCATGGCGAGTCCCGGACAATGCCGGAGATTCTAAGAACTCGGGCCACAAAGGGAAAGAGGAAAAACACGCAGGCCGCCGCCATCTCGTGCGCGCGCCGCCGCGTCCGTCCGCTTTCCCTGTCGCCTTCCTGCCGCTTTGCCGCCGCTTCGTGCGCGGCTTGCCCGGCCCGGCCCGAGGCATTCCCCGAATCACAGAACCACGCATTTCCCACAATTGCGCGCAAGTTGCCAAGAATAGAGGGTTAGAGACAATGAATCAGCAGCAGCTCCTGGAGCAGTTCGGTCCCCGCGAGGCCATGGAATACGACGTTGTCATCGTCGGCGGCGGCCCCGCCGGCCTGGCAACCGCCATCCGCCTGAAGCAGCTCGCCCAGGAGAAAGGCAACGACGTCAACGTCTGCGTGCTGGAAAAGGGCTCCGAGCCCGGCGCGCACATCCTGTCCGGCGCCATCATGGACCCGCGCGCGCTCGACGAACTGTTCCCCGACTGGAAGGCGCTGGGCGCGCCGCTGAACCAGCCCGTGACCGAGGACAAGTTCCTGTTCCTCGACGAAACCGGCGCCAAGGGCGCCCCGCTGCTGCCCGACTGCTTCCAGAACCACGGCAACTACATCGTCAGCCTGTCGAACTTCGTGCGCTGGCTCGGCCAGCAGGCCGAGGCGCTCGGCGTCGAGATCTTCCCCGGCTTCCCGGCCGCCGAGGTGCTCTACAACGAGGACGGCTCGGTCAAGGGCGTGGCCACCGGCAACATGGGCATCGACAAGGAAGGCGAGCCCACCGACAACTTCCAGCTCGGCATGGAGCTGCACGCCAAGTACACCATCTTCGCCGAAGGCGCGCGCGGCCACCTCGGCAAGCAGCTCATCGCGAAGTACAAGCTCGACGACGGCAAGGACCCGCAAAGCTACGGCATCGGCCTGAAGGAACTGTGGGAGATCGACCCCGCCAAGCACCAGCCCGGCCTCGTGGTGCACACCGCCGGCTGGCCGCTGGACCCGGCCACCTACGGCGGCTCCTTCCTCTACCACATGGAAGACAACAAGGTGGCGGTCGGCTTCGTGGTCGGCCTGGACTACACCAATCCGTGGCTGTCGCCGTTCGAGGAGTTCCAGCGTTTCAAGACGCATCCGGAGATCCGCAAGTATTTCGAAGGCGGCAAGCGCATCGGCTACGGCGCGCGCGCGATCACCGCCGGCGGCCTGCTGTCGCTGCCCAAGACCGTGTTCCCCGGCGGCGCGCTGGTCGGCTGCGACGCCGGCTACCTGAACGCCTCGCGCATCAAGGGCAGCCACGCCGCCATCAAGACCGGCATGATGGCCGCCGAGGCCGCCTACGACGCGCTGCAGGCCGGCCGCCAGCACGACGAACTGACGGCCTACCCGGCCGCGTTCGAGAACAGCTGGCTGCACAAGGAACTGCTGCAATCGAAGAACTTCAAGCAGTGGTTCAAGAAGGGCCGCACCACCGCCACGCTGATGACCGGCATCGAGCAATGGCTGCTGCCCAAGCTCGGCATCCGCAACCCGCCGTGGACCATCCACCGCACCAAGCCGGACCACGTCTACCTCAAGCCGGCCGCCGAGTGCCAGCAGATCGCCTATCCCAAGCCGGACGGCAAGCTGACCTTCGACCGTCTGTCCTCGGTGTTCATCAGCAACACCAACCACGAGGAAAACCAGCCGGCCCACCTGACGCTCAAGGACGCCAGCGTGCCGGTCAGCGTCAACTGGGACAAGTACGCCGGCCCCGAAAGCCGCTACTGCCCGGCCGGCGTGTACGAGTTCGTCAAGAACGACGACGGCAAGGAACGCCTGCAGATCAACGCGCAGAACTGCGTGCACTGCAAGACCTGCGACATCAAGGACCCCACGCAGAACATCGTGTGGGTGACGCCGGAAGGCGGCGGCGGCCCCAACTACGTGGGCATGTAAGCGTCCGGCGCGATGCGCGCAGCGGGCATCCGGGTCGCTCCCGGATGCCCGCTTTGTTTTTGCGCTACTCGATCTTCGCGCCCGACGCCTTCACCACGCCCTGCCAGCGCGCGTACTCGGAGCGGATGAACGCGCCATAGGCTTGCGCCGTGCCGCCGAGCACGTCGACGCCCTGCTCCGCCAGCACCTTGCGCACCGGCGCGCTGGCCAGCACCGCGTTGATCGCCTGGTTGAGCCTGGCGATCACCGGCGCGGGCGTCCCGGCCGGGGCGACGATGCCCTGCCACGCGGTCGAGGAAAAATCGGTGGACAGCGCCTCGGCCACCGTGGGCACGTCCGGCAGCGTGGCCGCGCGGGCGCGCGAAGTCACCGCCAGCGCCTTGAGCCGGCCGTCGCGGATGTAGGGCAAGGCGGTGTTCAGCGTGGTCGTCATGAACTGCGTCTGCCCCGCGAGCAGGTCGACCAGCGCCGGCGCCGTGCCCTTGTAGGGCACGTGGATGGCCTTCAGCTGCCACATCGACGTGAGCTGCGCCGACGACAGGTGCTCGATGGCGCCCGTGCCCGACGAGCCGTAGTTGAAATGGTCCGGCTGGCTCTTGATCAGCTGCATCAGCTCCTTGAGCGAATTCACCCGCACCTTGGGATTCACCATCAGCACCAGCGGCATCTCGGCGGTCAGCGCCACCGGCGCGAGGTCGCGCACCGGGTCGTACCCCACGCGCGCGTAGACCCACGGCGCGATGGTGATCGACGAGGTGTTGTAGAGCACCGTGTAGCCGTCCGGCACGGCCTTGGCGACCGTTTCGGCGGCAATGTTGGCGCCGGCGCCGGGCCGGTTCTCCACCACGATCGCCTGGCCGAGCTTGTCGCCGAGCGCCTGCCCGATGACGCGCGCGACGATGTCGGTCGGGCCGCCGGGCGCGAAGCCCACGATCATGCGGATCGGCTTGTTGGGATAGTCGCCCGGCTGGGCGCCCGCGAGGCCGGGCCATAGCGCCGCCGCCGCGCAGGCGAGCGCCGCCAGCCCCGCGCGCAAGGCTTGCTGGTTCATTGTTGTCTCCGTCGTTGTTATGGGAATGCGTGTCTGCGGGATGCGCGGGATGCGCGCCGCGCTACACGGTCGCCACCGGCGTCACCGGCGAGCCCACCGCGCCCGGCAGGTACAGCGGCGGCGCGGTCAGCAGGAACGCCGAGCGCCCGCGCGCCTGCAGCCAGTCCGCCAGGTCGGCCAGCCACCACAGCTCGGCCAGCGGCACACCCAGCTTGAACAGGCAATGCTGGTGCAGCGGCAGCGCGGGCCGCTGCCCGAGCGTGCTCTCCTGCGCGGGCAGTCCCTCCACCGCGTAGTTGTCCGCGCAGATCGCGGCCACGCCGCTGTCCGTGATCCATTGCAGCAGCGCGTCGTCGCGCCCGTCGAGCACGCTCGCGGTGCGGTCGAGCACCTCGATGTCCGGCTCGCGGTTCATGCCGACCAGCACCTCGGTGAAGCCGGTGCGCAGCACCAGCATGTCGCCGGGCGTGACCGTGATGCGGTCGGCGTCCAGCACGCGCATCAGGTCCTGGTAGCCCACGTAGCGGCGCTCCAGGCCGAAGTGCTTCTTGAGATCGACCAGCACCGCCCTGCCCTGGATCGCCTTGCGCGCCATGTTGGCCACGCCGAGCGCGCGCGCGCCGTACGGGCCGTCGACGTCCACGTCGCCGTCGGGACGGTAGTCGCGCGGGCCCACCACGTGCTCGTTGGCGCGATAGCCGTTGTAGTAGACCTTCTCCTTCACGCCGTTGCCCATCGCGTCGAAGAACGCGCCGACGTGGGCGAACGAGTCCCACTGCGTGGAGTACTGCAGCGCGAGCGTGACCTGGTCGTCGCTGAGCACGTCGGTGTTGCGCCCGTCGAGGCGCGCCAGCGGAAAGTTCAGGCACGGGCAGCCGTCCTGCAGCGTCGGCGACAGCCGCGGCGGATGGCGGCGCGGGTTCAGCACCGCGCCGCCGGGAAAATCGAGCGGCAGGCTCAGGCAGAACGACAGCCCCTCCGTGACCTCGCCGATGCCGGCCTTGAGCTTTGCCGGCGTCAGCAGGTTCAGCCGCCCCAGTTGGTCGTCCTCGCCGAAATCCCCCCATGTCGAGCCCTCGGGCCGACGTTTCCATCGCGTTGCCATTCCACTGTCCCCTATGTCGTTTTCGTGTGGCCGGCGTGCGGGCGGCGACATGCCGCCCGTGCCAAAACCGCTTCCGAATTCTAATCCCACACCTTACAATGTCAACCTGCTGATTAATTATTCAACCTGTTGAATTTATAAAGACCTGGAGACGAATGTGATTTCACGCCTGATGCGCCTCGCCGACGAGCGGCCCGACACCCCGTTCCTGCTGTTCGAAGACCAGCAGTGGAGCTTTGGCGCCGTGGCCGGCGTCGCGCGGCGCGGCGCCACCTGGCTCGACCAGCTCGGCGTGCAGCCGGGCGACCGCGTGGTGCTGGCGATCGGCAACCGGCCGCTGTTCCTGTTCGCGTGGTTCGCGCTGCTCGCGCGCGGCGCCGTGGCGGTGCCGGTCAGCCACGACATGTTCGGCGAGCCGCTGCGCTACGTGGTGCGGCAGAGCGAATCCCGCTTCCTGCTGTGCGAGGCCGGCGAGCGCGCGCGCTTCGAGGAAGACACCCGCGACTGCGCCGTCGGCGTGCTCGCCTTCGCCGACGAAGCCGCGTTCCTCGCCGCCACCGATGCCTGCGCGCCGGCGCCCGTCGCCGGCATGGCGGCCGCCGCGCCCGCCGCCATCCTCTACACCTCCGGCACCACCGGCCAGCCCAAGGGCGTGGTGATCCCGAACCGCTCGTACCTCGCCGCCGGCGAAAAGGTCACGCAGGCGATCGGCATCACGCAGGACGACCGCATCCTCACCTTCCTGCCGCTGCACCACGCCAACCCGCAGATGTACTCGGTCATGTCCGCGCTGACGGTGGGCTGCAGCATCGCCATCGTGGCGAAATTCTCGGCATCGCGGTTCCTGCAGCAGGCCGCGCGGTACCAGGCCACCGGCTTCACCTACGTCGGCACCGTGCTCAGCATCCTGGCCAAGGAATGGAGCGAGCCGGTGCGCAGCAGCCTGCGCTGGTGCGTGGGCGGCGGCGCGCCGCGCGCGGTGTGGGAACGCCTCGACGGCCTGCTGCCGGTGACGGTGCACGAGCTGTACGGCATGACCGAGACCGGCGGGCTCGTCACCATCAACGCGGGCGGGCGCTATCGCTTCGGCTCCGTGGGCGCCGCCCGCGACGACTTCGACGTGGCGGTGCTCGGCGACGACGACCGCGTGCTGCCGCCGGGGCGCACCGGCGAGATCGCGGTGCGCCCGCGCGAGCCGTTCGTGATGACCACCGGCTATTTCCGCAAGCCCGAGGAAACGCTCGCCGCGCTCGGCAACCTGTGGTTCCACACCGGCGACCTCGGCCGCTTCGACGACGACGGCTTCCTCTATTTCGAAGGCCGCAAGAAGGAGCTGATCCGCCGCGGCGGCGAGATGATCTCGCCGGTGGAGATCGAGCTCGCCGCGCTCAGGTTCGCCCACGTCGCCGACTGCGCGGCGGTGGGCGTGGCCGACGAGATCCTCGAGGAAGAGGTCAAGCTCGTGGTGGTGCGCCGCGACGGCTTCGATGCCGCCGAACTGCTGTCGCACCTGCGCGGCGCGCTGCCGCGCCACATGGTGCCGCGCTATCTCGACTTCGTCGCCGAGATCCCCAAGACGCCGACGCAGAAGGTGCAGCGCTTCCGCCTGCCGAAGAACTCCGCAGCGACCATCGACCTCAAGGCCGCGGGTTGAGGTCAAGGCAGCGGGCCGGCAGCGGGCTAACAAGCGCTATCATTCCGCCATCCCATTTCCGCCATATACGCCCATGACCGTACCCGCAGCCGGCCGCACCCTCGACATCATCGAAATCTTCGCGCGCGAGCGCCGCCCGATGTCGGTGTCGACGATCGCCAAGGCTACCGACATGCCGCTTTCGAGCTGCCACGGCCTGGTCAAGACGCTCGAGTCGCGCGGCTACCTGATGGAGAGCAAGACCCAGGGCGGGTACTACATGACCCGCCTGCTCGGCCACCTGGTGCGCGCGATCGAGGAGTTCGACCCGCTGCCGGGCTGGATCGTGCCGGGCCTGGCGGAGATGCGCGACCAGTGCCTGGAGACGGTGGTGCTGGCCAAGCTGACCGGCGACAACGCCTCCTACGTCGAAGTGCTGGAGAGCGAGCAGAGCATCCGCTTCATCGTGCGCGTGGGCGACACGCGCCCGCTCTATGCCAGCGCGGTCGGCAAGGCGCTGCTCGGCGCCATGCCCGACGACGAGCGCGACGCGATGATCGACGGCATCGCCTTCACCCGGCGCGGCAAGAAATCGATCACCTCGCGCGCGGCGCTGCTCAAGGATCTCGAAACCAGCCGCGCGCGCGGCTGGTACATGACCGCCGGCGAATACTTCGACGACGTGAGCGCCGTCGCCGACGCCATGCGCATCGGCAAGGAATACTACGCGGTGGCCATCGCCGGCCCGTCGGCGCGCATCGAGGCGGCGCTGGACAAGCACGTCAAGCTGATCACGGCATTCACCCGGAACTGGCGCGCGTCGTTCGATACCCGGGGCGGCTGAGGCGCCCCCCGCGCCTGCCTCCGAGGAAGAAGCAGGCTGGCGGCATCGCGCCGCCATTGCCCGAACCTTATCTGATCATTACTCGGCGGACGCCGGCGCCGCCTCGCGGCTGCCGCCCAGATCCGTCCCCCGCGTCTCGGGCAGCAGCGTCGCCGCGATCAGCACCAGCACGTAGGCGCCGCCCGCGAACGCGCCGATCGCCGCCGCCAGGCCGATGCGCTCGCTCAGGTGTCCCACCAGCGTCGGAAACAGCGCGCCCACGGCACGGCCGAAGCTGTAGGCGAAGCCCTGCCCGCTGGCCCGCACCGAGGCCGGGAACAGCTCGGTCAGGAACGAGCCGAGCCCGCTGTAGATGCCCGACGCGGCAAACCCCAGCGGAAAGCCCAGCACCAGCATCTGGCCGTTGGTGATGTCGTACTGGCTGTAGAACCAGATCGACAGCCCGGACAGCACCGTGAACACGTAGAGGTTGGCGCGTCGGCCCCACCAGTCGGTCAGGTAGGCGCCGACGATGTAGCCGGCGAACGAGCCCACGATCACCACCATCAGGTAGCCGCCCGTGTCGAGCACGGACAGGTGGTACTTGGTCCGCAGGAACGTCGGCAGCCAGATCGTGATCGCGTAGTAGCCGCCCTGCACGCCGGTGCACAGCAGCGAGGTCAGCAGCGTGGTGCGCAGCAGCGCCGGCGAGAAGATGCGGTGGAACGGCACCGACTCCCCGCGCGCCGCGGCCAGCGCGCGCGCGTTGGCCGATACGCGCGGCTCCGGCACGTGCTTGCGGATGTAGAACACCAGCAGCGCCGGCAGGATGCCGATCCAGAACAGGATGCGCCACGCCAGCGCCTCCGGCACCAGCGAGTAGACCACCGTATAGGCGATGGCCGAGATGCCCCAGCCCACCGCCCACGCGCTCTGCACCGTGCCCACCGCCTTGCCGCGGTGCTCGCCGCGCACGATCTCGCCCATCAGCACCGAGCCCACCGCCCACTCGCCGCCGAAGCCCAGGCCCTGCAGCGCGCGCAGCACGAACGCCTGCTCGAAGTTCTGCGCGAAGCCGAGCAGCAAGGTGCACACGGAAAACCACAGGATCGTCCACTGCATCACGCGCACGCGGCCGTAGCGGTCCGCCAGGATGCCGGCGACCCAGCCGCCCAGCGCCGACACCAGCAGCGTGACGGTGCCCAGCATGCCGGCCTGGGTGCGGTCGATGTGCCAGAGCGACATGAACGTGCCGAGCACGAAGGTAAACATCATGAAATCCACGCCGTCCAGCGCCCATCCGCCGAACGCCGCCACAAAGGTGCGCCGTTCGTCCTTGCCGA
Source organism: Cupriavidus sp. FW216-B1 (assembly GCF_058789195.1). Taxonomy (NCBI): domain Bacteria; kingdom Pseudomonadati; phylum Pseudomonadota; class Betaproteobacteria; order Burkholderiales; family Burkholderiaceae; genus Cupriavidus; species Cupriavidus sp. FW216-B1. The sequence continues at coordinate 162,752 of NZ_JBYTEL010000003.1, forward strand.
GTTCTCGGTACCACTTCATCGTTGTCTCCGGTCTTTCTTGTGAATTCTTCTGCCTTCTGGATTGCGCGCGGTGCCACGCCGGGCGCTTGCGCCAATTCTACGACCGGCCTGTATAATGTCAACCAGACGAATATAGTTTCAACATACTGAATACACAGAGAACAAGTACAGGAGGCAACGATGCAGGAAAACCGCAACAAGCTGTGGCAGGACATGGTCGAGCCGGCCTTCGTCGACGCGCTGCGCGCGCTGGTCGCGGCGCAAGTCGAACCGAATGCCGCCGCCATCGACGCGCAGGACGTCTACCCCGTGGCGGAGATCCGCGCGCTGGCGCGCGCGGGCTACAACAGCATCTGCCTGCCGGCCGAGTTCGGCGGGCGCGGCAGCTACCGGCACGCGCTGGCGGTGTTCGAGGAGGTGTCCTACGCCAGCGCGGCGGTCGGCATCAGCCTGATCACGATCCTGCAGGCGCAGACCATCCTGCACCTGTTCGGCAACGAAGCGCTCCGCCGGCGCTACCTGCCGCGCTTCGCCGAGGGGCTGATCTCGGCCTACGCGCTGACGGAGGCCAACCACGGCAGCGACATCCGCTCGCTCGACACCAAGGCGCGCCGCGTCGGCGACGAATGGCTGCTCACCGGCGAGAAATCGTTCATCACCTCGGGGTCCGCCGCCGAGTTCTTCATCATCCTGGCGCAGACCGAGACCGGCGTGTCGGCGTTCGCGCTGCCAGGCGACACCCGCGGGCTGTCCACCTACGTCGGCGCGAATTCGGCCACCTTCGGCCTGCGCAACGGCCCGCACGTCAACCTCGTGCTCGACGGCTGCCGCCTGCCGCTCGACCATCTCATCGGCACCGAAGGCAAGGGCGTGCGCGCGGCCGTGACCACGCTCAACTATTCGCGCACGATGGCCGCCGGCATCAGCCTCGGCATCGCCCGCGCCGCGTTCGACAAATCGCTCGCGCACGCGCGCCAGCGCAAGGTGTTCGACAGCACCGTGTTCGACAAGCAGGGCATCCAGTGGTATTTCGCCGACATGCTCACCCGCATCGACGCGGCGCGGCTGCTGACCTACCGCGCCGCGCAGGCGCTCGACACCGGCGCGGACGTGCCGCGCCTGTCGAGCGAGGCCAAGCTGATGGCCGCCGCGCTGGCCACCGAGGTGGCCGGCACCGCGATCCAGATCTGCGGCGCCTACGGCGTGATGGAAAACTCGCCCTACGGCCGCTACCTGCGCGACGCCAAGGCGTACGAGATCGCCGGCGGCGCGTCGGAGATCCTGCGCAACACGATCGGCAAGGCCCTGCTGGAATACTGACGCGGGACGGCGCGCGCATGCGCGGCGGCGCGTTGCCGCCGCCGCGTCACGGCGCGGCCGGCTGGTCCTGGCCCGCGCGGTCGTACACCTTGCCGTATACCGTGTCGTGCACGTAGGCGCGCAGGACCTCGCCGGGATCGGCGAACGACTGCGCCCGCAGCCGTTCCAGCTGCTGCTGCCGGTCGGCGTCCGCGAGGCCGAGGAACTGCTCGACCTGCGCGCGCTGGCGGGCATAGTCGCGATAGCGCTCCTGCCACGACTGGTCGGCCTGCGCCTGCTGCTGGTAGCGCTGCGCGACCTCGGCGCCGTGGGACTGCGCCAGCGCCGCGGCGATGTCCTGCGCGCCGCGCCCCTCGGCCTGCAGCCTGCCGATGGTCTCGCCGATCTGCTGCGGGCGGGCGCTGTCGGCGCGCACCGCGCGGGCGTCGTCGGGCAGCCGGCTGTCGAGCGCGGCCAGCCGCTGCCGGCGCTGCGCCGCGTCGAGGCCGGGCTGCGCGGCCACCTCCAGCCGCTCGAGCATGGCCGCGTCGTAGGCCTCCTCCGCGTCGAACCAGATCGCCGCCACGTCGGGCAGATGGCGCTGGCGCGCGGCGCGGCGCTCGTCCCACAGCCGGCGCAACCGGGCCACCTGGACCGCCGACAGCGCGTCGGCATCGTCGCCCGGCTGTCCCTGGCCCGCGTCCGCCGCGCCGGCATGGACCTCGGCGAGATAACCGCGATAGCGCTGCCACAGCTGCCATGCCTGCGTCGCGGCCGGCTCGGGCACGCGCGCGCGGATGTCGGCGCGCACGAGCGCATCGAGCGCGCCGGCGCTGCCGGCATCGTGGGCGGCGGACAGGAAATAGTCGAAATAGCCGCGCAGGGCGCGGCTTGCATGCAGGTTGCCGCGCGCGTCCGCCGCCAGGCCCGCGGGCACGTCCACGCCGGCCAGCGACGACAACTGCGCCGGCACGCCGGACGCCGCGCCGGATGCGGACATGGCATCGGGCGGCCCGCCCGGCGCCACGCCGGCGGCCACCGGCGCGGCGGCCGGCACTGGCGCCGGCGGCATCGTCATCCAGTAGATGGCGCCGCCCAGCGCGCAGCCGGGCAGCGCCATCCACCACCAGCCCGGCCAGCGCCGCTCAAAGGCGCGCATTGCGCAGGCGGTTGGCGTGGTTGAGGATGACCACGCGCGGGTCGGCGTCCTGGTAGAGGCCGGCAAGCTGGTTCACCTCGTCCAGGTGATTCCAGTAGTAGCCGGTCGCCAGCACCTGGCCCCACTTGCTGCTGCAGACCGACACCATGCCGTCGTTGGGGCCGGCGCCCTTCAGACTCATCAGGCCGGCGGCGCCGGCCATCAGCGCCGTGGTGGGGTCGAGCAGGTTGGAGCGCAGCAGGCTGACCGGGCCGCCGCGCCCGGTCCACGAATACGCGGCCTGCGCGTGGCTGACAAGGTTGCCGGCGGCATCGCGCGCCTGGCGCATCTCGACCGGCGCGCCGGGCGTGGCGCAGTCCGGGCCCAGCGCCGAGGGCGTGCCCGGCTTGAGCGTGGCATTCAGGCGCGCGTTCTGCGCGGCCACCCCGGCGGTGGTCAGGTTTTTGAGCGCGGCCAGCGCGTTCTGGTCCAGCTTCACGCCATTGCTCACGCCCTGGAACCAGCCGATCGCGTCGGCCACGCCCTGGATCACGCCGACCAGCAGCGGGCCGGCCAGCGGGATGCGGTTGATGCCGTTGACGACGTCGAGCACCAGGTCCGCCAGCTCGCTGCCGCGGTGCGGGCTGCCGATGGTGGTCACCGAAGCCACGTCCTGCGGCGACATCGCGGCCAGCATGCGCGAGGTCGGCCCGCCCTGGCTGTGCCCGATCAGGTTGACCTTGTCCGCGCCGCTGTCGAGCTTGACGCCGCGCACGTAGGCCTGCAGCGCCAGCGCGCGCTCCTCGTCGCTGTTGAAGGCCGGCACGGTGGCCACGTACACCCGCGCGCCGTTGGCCCGCAGAAGCTGGGGAATGCCGTACCAGTAGTCCAGCACGCCGCCCATGCGGGCCGCGCCGGTCAGGCCGTGGACCAGCACGATGGGGTAGCGGGTCCGGGCGTAATTGGCGTTGACGTTGGCGTTGGCGTCGGCCGCCGCCGTTCCGGGCCACGCCGCCGCCACGGCGGCCAGCAGCACGCCGGCCCTGCACGCGGCGCGCATCCTTGCCCGCGTCCACGCCGGCGCGGCCGGCATGGCAGTCTCTGTTGCGCCGCAGCGCTTGCCTTGATCCATCTTGTCTCCTCGACGACAGGGTTGTTCCCTTGTTTTTCCCCTTCTTTGTTCTTGTCGGGTAGGAGAGTAAAGACGGCGGCCCGGCCCAGGCAAGCCGGCGCGCTAGCAGGATTCCTCCAAACGGGGCGGCGCGAGGCGCCGCGTCAGCCCGGCACCGGCATGCTGGCGCTGGTCAGCAGCTGCTCGTAGATATAGCACTGCAACAGCGTCAACTCGCGCTCGCCCAGCAGGTCGAACGCCACGCCGAACACCGGAAAGCCGGAGGCGGCGGAAATCGGCGTCGCGCTGCGCGCCACGCCGTCGACCATGATCTCGCTGTCCAGCGCCGCGGTGCGCAGGTGAAAGCACAGCCGCACCGGCGTGCCCGGCGCGGGCACCGCGTCCGCGGTCTCGATCTGCGCGCCGCCGGTGCTCAGGTCCGTCAGCATCACCAGGCGCGACGGCTGGCGCCCGCGCGGCGGCTGGGCGCCCTCGCCAGCCTCGCCGGCGGCGTGGGCGGCAGCCCCCTCGCCCGCGCCGGCCGGGTCCACCAGGTACGCGGCCAGCCGGGTCGGCACCCGGGTCGCCTTGCGCACCGGCAACTGCTGCATCTGCGCCGGCGCGGACAGCACCAGGTAGCGGAACGGGCTGCGGCACACCGCGGTCACGGTGCATTCGAAGCTGAGGATGGCGTGGCCGGAAAAGCCGCGCAGCAGCACGGTCTCGCCCGCCTGCAACTGGAGTTCCTTGCCGCCGAGCTGGGGCCAGGTCACGAACATGCCCTGGTCGACGAAGCCGATCAGCCGGCTGGCCGCCGCGCGCCCGACGTGGCCCTGGTTCTTGATCTGCAGCAGCGTGCCGACCTGCAGGCCGAACGGCCCGGGGCTGGCCTGGCGCTCGTTCTCGGCGGCGTCGCCCGGCTCGCTGTCGGGGCGGCACACGACGCCGTGGCGGAACACCAGCGCGACGTCGCGGTCCTCGGGGATCACGCTGCCGCTGCCCAGCACGAGGTTTCCGCTTTCGTCCAGCAAGGACCAGGGCAAGGGCTGGCCAACCGGGAGATCGTCAGGAGTAAGTGCAATCATGGGAAGCAGCGGTGGATGCCCGACGGCGGGCATGGTGGATCGAACGGCGGCCGGACCTGACGCAGGTCCGCGGGCCGCCACCTGGCGGGGCACCCGGCACGCAATGTCGCCGCCCGGACCCGCCGGACGCGCCGGCCACGAGGTCCCGGGTGGATGGCGCGTCTCATCAGACTTGCTATCGGCCTCCCGCGAAAAACCTTGAGCGCCGCGTTGCGGGATGGCCATCGCGCGCCTTCCCACGCCTTGACGCCGCCCGCCTTTCCCCCGAAAATGCCGCAAAGCTGTCTGACAGCCTTACAGATCAAGATGACCATTCTCAGCCGCCCGGACTCGCTCGCCACCCGCATCGCCGACGCCCTGCGCGCCGACATCGCCGCCGGCCGCTTTGCCGCGGGCGCCCGCCTGCCGGCCGAAGCGGCGCTCGGCGAGACCTTCGGCGTGAGCCGGCCGATCGTGCGCGAGGCCATCGCGCAGCTGAAGGCGGACGGCGTGCTGGTGACGCGCAAGGGCTCCGGCGCCTATGTCTCGGAGACGCCGGGCGGCCAGGTATGGCGCATGCCGAGCGTGCCGCAGGGCGGGCCGACGCTGGCGCAACTGTTCGAGCTGCGCATGGTGGTGGAATGCGCCTGCGCCGAGATGGCCGCGCTGCGCCGCGGCGAGGACGACCTGCTGGCCATCCGCGCGGCGCTGGCCGCCATGCGCGAGCACGCGCAGGACTTTCCCGGCGCCGCCGCGGCCGACGTGGCCTTCCATCACGCCATCGCCCAGGCCGCGCACAACCCGTGCTTCACCGGCCTGACCGATTTCGTCGGCCAGCACCTGCTGGCGGCGCGGCAGACCGCCTGGGAAAACGCGGCGCGCTTTCGCGGCGGCTCGCGCGGCGCCGACGGCGAGCACGCGGCGCTGGTCGAGGCCATCGCCGCCGGCAATGCCGGCGCGGCGCGCCTTGCCGCGCGCCGCCACCTCGCGGCCGCGGCAAGGCGCATGGGGCTGGAACTGAAGCTGCCCTGAAGCGGCGCAGATGCCGCCGCCGCGCGGCACGAACCAACGAACGCACGTCACGAACGGACAAACGGACAAACGGAACGAGGAAGACGATGGAAAAAGTGGATTGCGTGGTGATCGGCGCCGGCGTGGTGGGCCTGGCGGTGGCGCGGGCGCTGGCCCTGCGGGGCCGCGAAGTGATCGTGCTGGAGGCCGAGAACGCCTTCGGCACCATCACCAGCGCGCGCAACAGCGAAGTCATCCACGCCGGCATCTACTACCCGGCCGGCTCGCTCAAGGCCGAGATGTGCGTGCGCGGCCGGGCCATGCTGTACGACTACTGCGCCAGCCATCACGTCAGCCACCAGCGCTGCGGCAAGCTGATCGTGGCCACCTCGCCGGCCCAGGTCGCCACGCTGGAAGGCATCCGCGCCAAGGCCGCCGCCAACGGCGTGCACGACCTGCGGCTGATCGGCCAGGCCGAGGCGCAGGCGCTCGAGCCCAACCTGCACTGCCTCGCCGCCCTGCTCTCGCCATCCACCGGCATCGTCGACAGCCACGGCCTGATGCTGGCGCTGCTGGGCGACGCGGAAAACGCCGGCGCCATGCTGGCGGTGCAGTCGCCGGTGGCCGGCGGCGCGGTCACGCCGGACGGCATCCGCCTCGACGTCGGCGGCGCGGATGGCGGCGCGGACGGCACCACGCTGCTGGCCCGCACCGTCATCAACTCGGCCGGGCTCACCGCGCCGGCGCTGGCGCGCCGCATCGAGGGCGTGCCCGCCGCGCACGTTCCGCCGCAGTTCTACGCCAAGGGCTGCTATTTCACGCTGGCCGGGCGCGCGCCGTTCTCGCGGCTGATCTACCCGGTGCCCGAAGCGGCCGGCCTCGGCGTGCACCTGACCATCGACCTGGGCGGCCAGGCGCGCTTCGGCCCCAATGTGCGCTGGATCGACGAGATCGAGTACGGCGTCGACCCGTCCGACGCCGACAGCTTCTACGACGAGGTGCGCCGCTACTGGCCCGCGCTGGCCGACGGCGCGCTGCAGCCCGGCTACGCCGGCATCCGCCCCAAGATCAGCGGCCCGCGCGAGGCCGCCGCCGACTTCCGCATCGACGGCCCGGCCACCCACGGCGTGCCGGGGCTGGTCAACCTGTTCGGCATCGAGTCGCCGGGGCTGACCTCCTCGCTGGCGCTGGCCGAGCGCGTGGCCAGCCTGGTGTGAGCGCCTGAGCGCCTAGCCGTCGGCGCGAGCCTGCGCGGCTTCGGCGCGGAACGTCATCAGCGCGCACGCGGCGCCGGCCGCCGCCGCCAGCGCGGCCAGCCCGAAGGTATGGGCCGGCCCCAGCGCCTTCCAGGTCCAGCCCATCGCCAGCCCGCCCAGCGTGCCGCCCAGGCCGTAGGAAATGCCGGTGTAGAGCGCCTGGCCGCGCCCTTGCAGCGGCCCGGCGAACCAGCGCTGCAGCCGCTTGAGGCTGGCGCTGTGGTGCGCGCCGAAGGTGGCCGCGTGCAGCACCTGCACCAGCGCCATCAGCCACGCCAGCTGCGCCAGGTAGCCGGTCAGGCCGAAGCGCAGCGCCGCCAGCACGAAGGTGCCGGCCAGGATGGCGCGCAGCGGCACGGCGTCGAACAGCCGGCCCTGGTAGAAGAAGAACACGATCTCCGCCACCACGCCGATGGTCCACATCACGCCGATGGCGAACTTGCTGTAGCCGAGCTGCTCCAGGTAGAGCGAATAGAACACGTACAGCGCGGCGTGCGCGAACATCATCAGGAAGGCCGAGGCCATGAACCAGCGCACGTCGGCGCGCCGCAGCAGCGGCAGCGCCGGCGGCGGCTTCACGCGCGGGCCTTCCTCGGGCGCGTCGCGCAGGCCGAACACCACCACCAGGAACAGCGCCAGCATGGCGCTGGCCAGCCACGGAAAAGCCTCCATGCCGAGCCGCCCGAACAGCGCGCCGCCCAGCAGCACGGCGGCGATGAAGCCGGCCGAGCCGAACATGCGGATGCGCCCGTAGCGGTGATCGAAGGCGCCGTAGCGGCGCAGCGTGGAAATGGTGAGCGCGTCGCCCAGCGGCGACATCGCGCTGGTGATCAGGTTCAGCCCGATCATCATCGCCATCATGCCGCCGTAGCTGGTGATGCCCGGCACCGCCAGGAAGGCCAGCAAGGCGCTCACGCCGGCCAGGCGCAGCAGGCGCACCCGGGTATGCATCACGTCCGACAGCCAGCCCCAGAAATACGGGCCGACGATGCGGCTGACCTGGAAGCACGCCATCAGCACGCCGATCTGCACCGGGTTGAAGCCGCGCCCGGCGAAGAACAGGCTCACATAGGGCGAGATGACGCCGACATAACCGTAGTAGCCGAGATAGAACAGGCCGAAGCGCGTCTCGGACAGGCGCCCGGCCGGCCCGGCGCCGGCCGCTTGCGTGGCCGTCTCGCCGGCCCGCGGCTGGACCCGCGCCAACTCAGCGCGGCTGGCCGGACTGCGGCGCCCGCGCGGGGATGCGCGGCGTGTCGACCTTGACGTCGCCGCACTGGGCGCGCTGGCGCAGCGCGTGGTCGATCAGCACCAGCGCCAGCATGGCCTCGGCGATCGGCGTGGCGCGGATGCCCACGCACGGGTCGTGGCGGCCGAAGGTCTCCACGGTGGCCGTCTGGCCGGTCTTGTCGATCGATTCGCGCGGCGTGCGGATGCTGGAAGTGGGCTTGATCGCCAGCGAGACGGTCACGTCCTGGCCGGTCGAGATGCCGCCCAGCACGCCGCCCGCATTGTTGGTGCGAAAGCCCTCCGGCGTCAGCTCGTCGCCATGCACGCTGCCGCGCTGGCCGACGCTGTCGAAGCCGGCGCCGATCTCCACGCCCTTGACCGCGTTGATGCCCATCATGGCGTGCGCGATGTCGGCGTCGAGCCGGTCGAACAGCGGCTCGCCCAGGCCCACCGGCACGCCGCTGGCCACCACCTCGATGCGCGCGCCGACCGAGTCGCCGTCGCGGCGCAGCGCGTCCATGTAGGTTTCCAGCTCCGGCACGATCTCCGCGTTGGCGGCGAAGAACGGGTTCTGCGGCACCTCGGCCCAGTCCATGAACGGCACCTGGATCTCGCCCAGCTGCGACATGTAGCCCCGGATCTCGGTGCCGTACTGCTCGCGCAGCCACTTCTTGGCCACCGCGCCGGCCGCCACCACCGGCGCGGTCAGGCGCGCCGACGAGCGGCCGCCGCCGCGGTGATCGCGGATGCCGTACTTCTGCCAGTAGGTGTAGTCGGCGTGGCCCGGGCGGAAGGTCTCGACGATGTTGCCGTAGTCCTTGCTGCGCTGGTCGGTGTTGCGGATCAGCAGGCAGATCGGCGTGCCGGTGGTCTTGCCTTCGAACACGCCGGACAGGATCTCGACCTGGTCGGCCTCCTGGCGCTGGGTGACGTGGCGCGAGGTGCCGGGCCGGCGGCGGTCCAGGTCGCCCTGGATGTCGGCCTCGCTCAGGGCCATGCCCGGCGGGCAGCCGTCCACCACCGCGCCGATGGCCGGGCCGTGCGATTCGCCGAACGTGGTGACTGTGAAGAGCAGGCCGAGGGTATTGCCGGACATGATGGAGAACCGCGACAGCGCGTGGAAATTGGGGAACGGGCTACATTGTAAGGCTTTTGCCGCCCGCCCGGCCCCGCGCCGGCGTGCGGCGAAGCCGCCGCATGCCGGCCGCGGGGACGCCTCAGCGCCACTCGCCGCGCAGGCCCTGCACCACCTGCTGCAGGCTCTCCGGCGTGGCCAGCTCCGGCGCGATCGGGTCGCCCACCACCAGCTCCAGCCGGTTCAGGATGCCGCGCCGGAACGGCCGCGACATGGCCGCGCCGCCCTGGCGCGAGAAGAAGCTGCCCCACAGCCCGCGCAGCGCCATCGGCACCACCGGCACCGGCGTGCGGCGGATGATCTGCTGCACGCCCTGCTTGAACGGATTGATCTCGCCGTTGGCGGTGATCTTGCCCTCGGGGAAGATGCAGACCAGGTCGCCCTCGGCAAGCGCGCGCGCCACCTCGTCATAGGCGCGCTCGAGCATCTGCGGGTCTTCGTGCGCGGGCGCGATCGGGATCGCCTTGGCCTGGCGGAAGAACCACGACAGCAGCGGCACCTTGAAGATGCGGTGATCCATGACGAAGCGCACCGGACGCGGGCTGCCCGCCATCAGCACCACCGCGTCGGCGAAGCTGACGTGGTTGCAGACCAGCACCGCCGGGCCCTCGGCCGGGATGCGCTCGGCGTTCACGCGCCGCAGCCGGTACACGGTGTGCACCAGGATCCAGGCAATGAAGCGCAGCAGGAATTCGGGCACCAGGCTGTAGATGTAGATCGCCACCACCGCGTTGAGCACGCCCACCGCCAGGAACAGCTCGGGGATGGTGAAGCCGGCCTGGGTCATGACCATCGCCATCAGCGACGAAGCGATCATGAAAAAGCTGTTGAGAATGTTGTTGGCGGCGATGATGCGGGCCCGGTGCGTGGGCGCGCAGCGGCTCTGGATCAGCGCGTACAGCGGCACGCTGTAGAAGCCGCCGAACATCGCCAGCAGGAACAGGTCGGCCAGCACGCGCCAGTGGCGCGGCTCGGCGAGGAAGCCGGCCAGCCCCGACAGTTGGGCGTGATGCTCGCCGTGGCTGCCGAAGAACAGGTCGAGCGCGAACACCGTCATGCCGATCGAGCCGAACGGCACCAGCCCGATCTCCACGTGCCGCCCCGACAGCCGCTCGCACAGCAGCGAGCCGGTGCCGATGCCGAGCGAGAACACCGCCAGCAGCAGCGTCACCACGTTCTGGTCGCCGCCGAGCACGTCCTTGGCGAAGCTGAAGAACGAGGTCAGGAAGGTCGCGCCGAGGAACCACAGCCAGGAAATGCCGAGCAGGCTCAGGAACACCGTGCGGTTGGTGCGCGCCAGCGCCAGGTTGCGCCAGGTCTCGGTAAACGGGTTCCAGTTGATGCGCAGGTCCGGCTGCGGCGCCGGCGAGTCCGGCACGCGCGCCGACACCACGCGCCCGGCCAGCGCCAGCAGCACGCAGGCCGCGCCCACGTAGAGCGGCCCCGTCATGCGCCCGCCGTGCGCGATGCCGGCCAGCTCGCCGCCCAGCAGCGTGCCGAGCAGGATGGCGACGAAGGTGCCCATCTCCACCAGCCCGTTGCCGCCGACCAGCTCGGTTTCATCGAGATGCTGCGGCAGGTAGGCGAACTTGACCGGGCCGAACAGCGTCGAGTGCAGGCCCATCAGGAACGTGCCGAGGTAGAGCAAGGCCGCGCTGTGCAGGGCGAAGCCGGCCAGGCCCAGCAGCATGATGCCGATCTCCAGCGTCTTGACCATGCGGATCAGCCGGGACTTCTCGATCTTGTCGGCGATCTGCCCGCTGGTGGCCGAGAACAGCACGAACGGCGCGATGAAGATGGCCGAGATCAGGAACGCCGCGCTGCGGGCGTCGACGCCCTCGAACAGGGCCGTGTGGTAGGTGACGAGGGAGGTAAAGGCAACCTTGAACAGGTTGTCGTTCATGGCCCCGAGGAACTGGGTCCAGAAGAACGGGGCGAAACGGCGCGAGCGGAGCAGTCGGAATTGGTTTTGTTGGCTCATGTAGACAGGAAAGAGATGACCCCGGCAAGCCGGATGCCCGTGGCGGGCGCCCGGCGCGACATTGCTGGCAACGTGGCTGCCGCCGCGGGCGCGCCCGCGGCGCGCGCACCCGATGCACACCCGATGCGCGCCCGCGGCGCTTGATTCCGTTCACATCGCCGCGGCGCCGCCCGTCCGGCACCCGCGGCGCGCCGCCGGCCTCAGTCGGTCTTTTCTTCCGGCCAGTCGCGGATATAGGCCTTGAGCATGCGGTTCTCGAAGCTCTGCTCCTCCACCACCGCCTTGGCCACGTCGTAGAAGGAAATCACGCCCATCAGGGTGCGGTTGTCCATCACCGGCAGGTAGCGCGTGTGGCGTTCCAGCATCATGCGGCGCACTTCGTTGACGTCGGTTTCCATCGTGCAGGTCAGCGGCGCGTCGTCCATCACCTTGCGCAGGCTGAAGGTGCCCACCGAGCCGTTGTTGGCGGCCAGCGTGTTGATGATCTCGCGGAAGGTCAGCATGCCGACCAGCTCGCCGTACTCCATCACCACCAGCGAGCCGATGTCGTGCTCGGCCATCGTCCTGACCGCCAGCTGCAGCGAGGTGTCGGGCGTCACGGTAAAGAGCGTGTTGCCCTTGATCTGCAGGATGTCGCTGACTTTCATGGTGGTCTCCGCTTGCTGAATCTGCTTGTATGTATCTGCTGATGTACTGCCGCTGCCGGCCGGCGATACCGCGGGTTCGAATCCTACCCTTTCCGCCATTATTATGGAGAAGAGAGGGGAATTCGAACCCCCGATAGGCTATTAACCTATGCATGCTTCCAGGCGTGCGACTTGAACAACCCCGGCACCGCCGGATGGGCCGATCCTAGCCGAAACCGCCCGCCCAAGTAAAGCGCGGCGGCCCCGCGAGCCGCCCCGGCGCGCGCTTTGCCGTGCCCCGGCGCCGTCGCCGGATGCTACGATGCGCACCGGAGACAACTCTTGCCCTGGAAGCCATGTCCGGTACCCGATTCGACACCCTGGCGCTGCATGCCGGCGCCGCCCCCGACCCCGCCACCGGCGCGCGGGCCACGCCCATCCACCTGACCACGTCCTTCGTCTTCCGCGACAGCGAGCACGCCGCCTCGCTGTTCAACATGGAACGCGCCGGCCACGTCTACTCGCGCATCTCCAACCCCACCGTGGCGGTGTTCGAGGAGCGCGTCGCCGCGCTGGAGAACGGCGCCGGCGCGATCGGCGTGGCCTCCGGCCAGGCCGCGCTGCACCTCGCCGTGGCCACGCTGATGGGCGCCGGCTCGCACATCGTGGCGTCCAGCGCGCTGTACGGCGGCTCGCACAACCTGCTGCACTACACGCTGCGCCGCTTCGGCATCGAGACCACCTTCGTGCAGGCGCGCGACATCGACGCCTGGCGCGCCGCCATCCGGCCCGAGACCCGGCTGCTGTTCGGCGAATCGCTCGGCAACCCCGGCCTGGACGTGCTCGACATCCCCACGCTGGCCCAGCTCGGCCGCGACCACGGCATCCCGCTGCTGGTCGACTCCACCTTCACCACGCCCTACCTGCTCAGGCCGTTCGACCACGGCGCCGGCCTGCTCTACCACTCGGCCACCAAGTTCCTGGGCGGGCACGGCACCACCATCGGCGGCGTGCTGGCCGAGGGCGGCACCTTCGATTTCGAGGCCTCCGGCCGCTTCCCCGAGCTGTCGGAGCCGTATGCCGGCTTCCACAACATGGTGTTTACCGAGGAAAGCACGGTGGCGCCGTTCCTGCTGCGCGCGCGCCGCGAAGGCCTGCGCGATTTCGGCGCCTGCCTCAACCCGATGGCCGCCTGGCAACTGCTGCAAGGCATCGAGACCCTGCCGCTGCGCATGGCCCGGCACGTGGACAACGCGCGCCGCGTGGTGCAGTTCCTGGTCTCGCACCCGATGGTGGAGTCGGTGGCCTACCCCGAGCTCGAATCCCACCCCGACTACGAACTCGCCAAGCGCCTGCTGCCGCGCGGCGCCGGCGCCGTGTTCAGCTTCAACCTCAAGGGCGACCGCGCCGCCGGCCAGCGCTTCATCGAAAGCCTGGCGCTGTTCTCTCACCTGGCCAACGTCGGCGACGCGCGCTCGCTGGTGATCCACCCCGCCTCCACCACGCACTTCCGCATGGACGCGGCGGCGCTGCAGGCCGCCGGCATCGGCGAAGGCACCATCCGCCTGTCGGTCGGCCTGGAAGACGCGGACGACCTGATCGACGATCTCAAGCGCGGCCTCAAGGCCGCCGAGCGCGCCATGAGCGGCAAGGGAGGGCAAGCCTGATGGAACTGACGATCGCGGGCCGCAAGGCCTACGCCTACACCGGCGGCAAACCCTTCAACCCGGCCCTGCCGTGCGCCGTGTTCGTGCACGGCGCGCAGAACGACCACAGCGTGTGGGCCCTGCAGACGCGCTGGTTCGCCAACCACGGCTTCGGCGTGCTGGCGGTGGACCTGCCCGGCCACAACCGCAGCGAAGGCGCGCCGCTCAAGACCATCGAGGCGATGGCCGACTGGGTGGCCGAACTGCTGCGCGCCGCCGGCGTCGCCGCGCCGGCGCTGGTGTTCGGCCACAGCATGGGATCGCTGATCGCGCTGGAAACCGCCGCGCGCCACCCCGATGCGGTGCGCGCCATCGCGCTGCTGGCCACGGCCTACCCGATGAAGGTCTCCGACGCCCTGCTCGAGGCCTCGCTCAAGCAGGTGGACCAGGCCATCGCGATGGTCAATGCGTGGTCGCACTCCAGCCTCGCCAACAAGCCGTCCTCGCCGGGACCCGGCTCGTGGATGCAGGGCGGCAGCCAGCGCCTGATGGAGCGCGTGGCGCAGCGCAACCCGCAGGGCCACGTCTTCCACAACGACTTCTCGGCCTGCAACGCCTACGCCAACGGCGAAGCCGCCGCCGCCGCGGTGCGCTGCCCGGCGCTGTTCATCAGCGGTAGCAAGGACATGATGACCTCGCCCAAGGCCGCGCTGGCGCTGGCGGCAAGAATGGCTTCGGCCAGCACCGTCTCCGTGCCCTGCGGCCACGCGCTGATGGGCGAAAAACCCGACGAAGTGCTCGACGCGCTGGCCGCATTCGCGCGCAAGGCGGTGGCGGCGGGTTGAGCGAGGCTTCGGCCCAAAGGCACGCCGCCCCTCTCCCCCGACCCCTCTCCCGCAAGCGGGAGAGGGGAGCAAACCCAGGGCGATTGACGAAGCCCGCGAATGGGCCCAAGCCGCCAGAGCTAGCCCAAGCAAGGTGTCCTCCCTCTCCCCTCACGGGGAGAGGGGCGGTTCGGCTAGGAGCCGCATCAAGCGGGGCCAACGGTGTTGTCCGGCATCGCAGCCCCGTGAAGACCCCTCTGGACACCCGCCCCACGCCGGCTAGACTGAAACATGCCGCACCCCCACAGGAGTACGACATGCCCCAGGCACGCACCCGCGAATTCCGGAATTTCGCCGCCTTCTACCCGTTCTACCTGAACGAGCACCGCAACCTCACCTGCCGCCGGCTCCATTTCGCCGGCTCCACGGTGGCGCTGCTGTGCCTGCTGGCGCTGCTCGTCAGCGGCAACTGGTGGTGGCTGGCGGCGGCCGCGGTGTCGGGCTACGCCTTCGCCTGGGTCGGCCATTTCGGGTTCGAGAAGAACCGCCCGGCCACGTTCCGCCACCCGTTCTACAGCCTGATGGGCGACTGGGTCATGTACGCCGACATCTGGCGCGGCAGGATTCCGTTCTAGCCGCGCGCGCGGCTCAGATCTGGCCGTGCCAGCCCGGCGGCACCACTTCCAGCGCGCGGCGCGCGCCCTCGGCCGGACGGCCGGGCGCCGCCGCTTCCTCTTCCGCCAAGACCTGGGCCTGCGCCTGCCGCTGCGCGAACACCGCTTCCAGCGGCTGGTCCAGGCGCGGGTTGTCCAGCACCTGCCGCAGCGCGTCGGCGCCCTGCAACTGCTGCGCCAGCGCAGTGCGCGGCAGGCGCGGCAGGTTCAGCACCAGGCGGTCGTGCAGCGTGCGCAGCGTCACGTGGGCGGGGTCGCACAGCAGCGCCCAGTGGGCCTGGCCGCGGTCCTGCGCCAGCTTGCCGATCAGGTGCATCGCCTTGAGCCGGCCGAGCAGGCCGGACAGGTAGTCCGCTTCCACCCGCAGCTTGCGCCCGAGGTCGAGCTCGCCGATGCTGCGCGGCACTTCGTCGCGCGCGCGATAGAGCAGGTAGAGCACGCCGAGCGCGTCGAAGAACTCGCTGCCGGCGAACGTGCGGCGGCGCCAGTAGCCCTGGCGGATCACCGGCAGGTTGGCGGCGATGGTGGCGCCCAGCAGCGTCACCAGCCAGCTCAGGTAGATCCACAGCAGGAAGATCGGCAGCGCGGCGAAGGTGCCGTAGACCGCGGTGTAGGTCGGGATGTGCGTGACGAAGTAGCCGAAGCCGCGCTTGGCGAACTCGAACGCCAGCGCCGCCACCAGCCCCGCGGTGATGGCGTCGCGCCACTCCACGCTGGCATTGGGCACGGCGATGTAGAGGAAGGCGAAGGCCAGCGCCGACAGCACCACCGGCGTCAGGCTCACCAGCAGACCCAGCCCCAGCGGCATGGTGCCCGCGTAGCCGGCCGAGACCGAGATCAGGTAGGAGCTGATCGACAGGCTGGCGCCGATCAGCACCGGCCCCAGCGTCAGCACCGCCCAGAACACCAGCACGCGCTGCGCCAGCGGGCGGCGCTGCTTGACGCGCCAGATCGCGTTGAGCGCGTCCTCCACCGTCAGCATGGTCAGCACCGAAGTCACCATCAGGCCGCCCAGGCCGGCCGCGGTCAGGCCCCTGGCGTTCTTGGAAAACTGCCCGAGATAGCTGGTGATGGAATCGCTGACGTTGCCGGGAATCAGGTTCTGGAACAGGAAGGTCTCGATGGAGCTGCGGAACTCGCGGAACACCGGGAACGCGGCCAGCAGCGCGAACGCCACGGTCAGCACCGGCACCACCGCCAGCACGGTGGTGAAGGTCAGGCTGGCCGACACCTGCGGCAGGCGGTCCTCGGCCGCGCGGCGCAGCGCGTAGCGGGTCAGCGCGCGCAGCTTCTGCAGGTTCCATTCCCTGCGCAGGCGGACGATGCGGGCGGCGAACATGCGGGGGCGGGCTCCTGGCGTGATGCGGTGATGATGGGTGGTGATGACGGGCGGCAATGATCGGCAGCAATCGATAGCAATCGACAGCAATCGGCGCCGGCGACGCCGCCATGACGGCTCCGGCGGGCCGCGCCGGGGCCACAACTATAATACGCGCATTGCCCGGCGCGCCGCGCCCGGCGCCAACCAGCCTGCCCTTGCTGCCTGCCACCCGGCGCGGCCAGCCGCGGCCCCGTCCATGACCGACATCCTCGTCCTCTACTACAGCCGCCACGGCAGCACCCGCAAGCTCGCGGAACTGATCGCCCACGGCATCGACAGCGTGCCCGGCGCCCATGCCCGCCTGCGCACGGTGCCGCCGGTATCCACCGTCAGCGAGGCCACCGCGCCGGACATCCCCGCCGACGGCCCGCCCTATGCCGAGCTGCGCGACCTGGAGGAATGCCAGGGCCTGGCGCTGGGCAGCCCGACCCGCTTCGGCAACATGGCCGCGCCGATGAAATACTTCCTCGACGGCACCGTGGCGCAGTGGCTGTCGGGCGCGCTCAGCGGCAAGCCGGCCTGCGTGTTCACCGCCACCGGCAGCCTGCACGGCGGCCAGGAAACCACGCTGCTGTCGATGATGCTGCCGCTGCTCCACCACGGCATGCTGCTGGTCGGCCTGCCCTACTCGGAAAGCGCGCTGATGACCACCGCCGGCGGCGGCACGCCCTACGGCCCCAGCCACCACGCGCGCGTGGACAACAGCGCGCCGGTGTCCGAGGACGAAGCCGCGCTGGCGCGCGCGATGGGCCGCCGCCTGGCCGAGACCGCGCTGCGGCTGGCCGCCGGGAGCCGCGCATGAGCGCCGCGCCGGCCGGCGCCGCGGCCACCGACGGCGCGCTGCACAGCGCCGCGCTGTACCGCCTGAGCGCCGGCAGCCTGCTCGCGCTGATCGTGCTGTGCATCGCCTGGGAATGGTTCCTCGCGCCGCTGCGCCCGGGCGGCTCGTGGCTGGTCCTCAAGTTCCTGCCGCTGCTGCTGCCGCTGCGCGGCGTGCTGACGCGCAACCGCTACACCATGCAGTGGTCGTCGATGCTGATCCTGCTGTTCTTCACCGAAGGCATCGTGCGCGCCACCAGCGACCGCCCGCCCTCCTCCGCGCTGGCGTGGCTCGAGGTGGCGCTGACGCTGCTGTTCTTCTTCGCCACCATCCTCTACCTGCGCCCGTACAAGCGCCGCGCCCGGGCGCTGCAGCCGGCCCGCCGCAAGTAGCCGCGCCGGCAACCACGCCCGCCACACCAGAAGCCGCACCGGACCTCACCATGACCGCCACGCAGTTCGAATCCTTCCTCGCCCTCTGCCGCGCCGCGCTGGGCAGCCAGCACGTGCTGACCGACGACGCCGACAAGGCGCCCTACCTGACCGACTGGCGCAAGCGCTACACCGGCGAGGCCATCGCCGTGCTGCGCCCCGGCACCACCGAGGAAGTCGCCGCCGCCGTGCATGCCTGCCACGCGCACCAGATCGCGATGGTGCCGCAGGGCGGCAACACCGGGCTGTGCGGCGGCGCCACGCCGGCGGCCGGCACCGGGTCCGTGGTGATCTCGCTGCAGCGGCTCAACCGCGTGCGGCAGGTCGACCCGCTCAACAACACCGTCACCGTGGAAGCCGGCGTGATCCTGCAGCAGCTGCAGGACACCGCGCGCGAGCACGGCCGCCTGTTCCCGCTGAGCCTGGCGGCCGAAGGCAGCTGCACCATCGGCGGCAACCTCGGCACCAACGCGGGCGGCACCGGCGTGCTGCGCTACGGCAACACGCGCGAGCTGTGCCTGGGGCTGGAAGTGGTCACGCCGTCCGGCGAGGTCTGGGACGGCCTGCGCGGCCTGCGCAAGGACAATACCGGCTACGACCTGCGCGACCTGTTCATCGGCGCCGAAGGCACGCTCGGCATCATCACCGCCGCCGTCATGAAGCTCTACCCGCTGCCGCGCGCGCGCGTGACCGCGCTGGCCGCGGTGGCCAGCCCGCGCGCCGCGCTGGCGCTGCTGGCCATCGCCCAGCAGCGCGCCGGGGCGCTGCTGACCGGTTTCGAGCTGATGTCGCAGATGTGCCTGTCGCTCGTCACCACGCACTACCCGCAACTGCGCTATCCGTTCGACCGCCCGCATCCGCAGGTGGTGCTGCTGGAACTGTCCGACAACGAAAGCGAGGAACACGCGCGCGCCATCTTCGAGGCCATGATGGAAACCGCGTTCGAGACCGGCGTGGTGGAAGACGCCGTGGTGGCCGAGTCCGTGCAGCAATCGCGCGACTTCTGGAACCTGCGCGAGCACATCCCGCTGGCGCAGGTGGAGGAAGGCAAGAACATCAAGCACGACATCGCCGTGCCGATCTCGCGCGTTGCCGACTTCATCGACACCACCGACGCGCTCATCCAGCAGGCCTTCCCCGGCGCGCGCATGGTCACGTTCGGCCATCTCGGCGACGGCAACCTGCACTACAACGTGTCGCCGCCGGCGGGCCAGAACCACGACGCCTTCCTCGACAACAGCCCCGCCGTCAACGCCATCGTGCACGACAGCGTGCACGCCCACCGCGGCTCGATCTCGGCCGAGCACGGCCTGGGCCAGCTCAAGCGCGAGGAAAACCGCCGCTACAAGAGCGAGGTCGAGCTGGCCATGATGCGCGCGGTCAAGCAGGCGCTGGACCCGCGGGGGCTGATGAATCCCGGCAAGGTGGTCTAGCGTCCGGCGCCCGGAGAACGCCTGCCCTAGCCGGGCAGGCAGCTTTCGATGCCGCGGATGACCACGTTCACGTACAGGTCGAAGCTCGTGTCCATCGGCGCGTCGGTGCCGTTCTGCCACCTGACGATGAACGCCTTGTTGGCCATGTCCGGCAGGTATCGGGCCAGCGTGGGATAGTCCATCGCGCGGATCGAACGGGTCCGCTCCTGCAGCTGCCGCGCCCAGGCTTCCGTGTCGTCCTTCGGCACCGATGCGTATTCCAGGGTCGGAAAGCCCACCATCGTGGAGACCACGACGTTGTACATCTCCAGCATGCGGTCGTCCGGGCAGCCCGCGGCGCGCAGCACCGAGAGAATGCGGTCGATCAGCGTCGGGCTCAGGCTCGCGTTCGCCACCAGCTGGGCGCCCACCAGCTGGGCGATGTTCGGATGCCGGCGCATGACGTCGCGGCAGCGGACGAACAATTCCCTCAGCCAGTCCTGCCATGCCAGCTCGCCCGGCTCGGGCGCGACGTCGACCATCGTGGTCTCGACCACGGACGCCAGGAGGTCGTCGCGCGTGGCCACGTGCCAGTACAGGGCGGCGGGATAGACGCCCAGCGAGCGGGCAACGTCGCGCAGGCTGAACGCCATCACACCGTTGCGGTCGATCTGCTCGAGGGCGGCCGCGACGATCTTCTCCCGGGTCAGGGCCGGTCCCGAAGCCCTCCCCCGCGGCGCGCGCGCCGCCTCCTTCCTGGCGGCGGGCGGCGCGGCCGGCACCGCCCGCTTGCGAACGCCCTGGGCGGAGGCGCTCTTCTTCGCCCCGGCGCCGGCTGCGGCTTTGACCGCGACTTTGACCGCGGTCTTGACCGTGCCCTTGTCGCCTGCCCTGGTCCTCGTGGTCCCCGCGCCGCTGGTGCTCCTGGTGCCCCTGGTCCCTGTAGCCATCATGTCTCTTACTTGGTGTTCAGTAAGATCATTGTACGCCAACCGACACCCCGGGCCGATGAGCGCGGGCCGGGAGGGTCAGGCTATCGTGAGCAGGCGCCGGGGATTTTCCACCAGGATGGCGTCGACGTCCGCCTGGCTGAATCCGCGCTGGCGCATGCGCGGCGCGATGTTGGCGAACATGTGCTGATAGCCATGTCCGCCATACCGGCCCAGCCGGGTGCGCGTGCAGATGTCCTGGCTCATCAGGACCTGGTCGCGATGGCCCCGCTCCACCAGCAGCCGGACCATCTTCAGCCTGGCGCCGTCGTTCGGCATGTCGATCTCGCTGGACATCGGATAGTAGCTCTGCTCCCAGCCGAAGAGATCGAACTCGATCACGCATCCGGTATCCGCCAGGCGCAGCAGGCGGTCGTCGTCGAAGATGGTGCGATCCACGTGGCTGATGATCACGCGCCCGACGCCGTGCCCGGCCGCCTCGATGAACGACACGATCTCCGCGGGCTGGTCCGGATGCCGGCCCGGATGCACGTTGATGGCGGCGCCGGTCTCGGCCTGCGCGATCAGGGCGCCGCGCATCACGCGCTGCTCGAGCTCGGTCCACGGCGACTGGCAGCCGATCTCGCCGATGATGCCGGCACGGATCCCGGTGCCCCACGCGCCCTGCGTCAGCTGCGCGATCATCTCGGCGGCAAAGCTGTCGACGGTCCTTTCGTGATTCGCGGGGTCCTGGTAGGCATGCACGTAGTGGCCGCAGCCCATCACGATGTGGGCGCCGGTGGTGCGCGCGATCCGCGCCAGCCCCTCCGGGTCGGGCTTGAGCCCGCCATTCGTCAGGTCGACGATGGTGCGCCCGCCCGCGCCCATCATCTCGCGCACCTCCTCGACGGCCACGTCGATCTGGTCGAGCTGGTAGTTCTTCAGGTACGACTTCTGGCCATTGCTGATGCCCCAGCAA
This sequence comes from Cupriavidus sp. FW216-B1, assembly GCF_058789195.1. Lineage (NCBI taxonomy): Bacteria > Pseudomonadati > Pseudomonadota > Betaproteobacteria > Burkholderiales > Burkholderiaceae > Cupriavidus > Cupriavidus sp. FW216-B1. The sequence goes on from NZ_JBYTEL010000003.1 coordinate 183,699, forward strand.
TTGCACAGCGTGATCTCCGCCTCCTGCGCGGCCGGGCCGCCGGCGAGCAGCGCCGGCGGCGGCGTCAGGTCGATGAGCAGGTGCTCGTGCATCAGCGTCGGGCCGAGCTCGCCCGGATCGACCGGCCCGAGCACGGTCTGGACGATTCCTCTTGTTTTTCCCGGCGTCTGGTCAGGGTTCGCATTCATGGCAATTTCGAACATGCGTGTGCAGTTTCACAAGGGCCGCTCGAACGATAGCTGGAGCGGTCGCGCGGCCCGGGGGGATCCGGAGCGGTTCAGTCCAGGCGCGCATGCGCCGCGTCCCGGATCGTCAGGACGGCGGGCAGCGAGACCAGCGCGACCAAGGCGAGGAACGTGCCCGCCGCGGTCGCCGCGCCGGTGCCCTGGATGATCCACGTCACCGTCAGCGGCGCAAACCCGCCGAACAGCCCGGCGCAGGCCCCGGCAACCGAGATGCCCGTGGTGCGGATGTAGGTCGGGAAGGCTTCGGTGAGGTAGGCCGGGCCGGCGCCGGCCAGCAGCGAGTAGAGCGCCACCAGCGAACACTGCACGGCCAGGAACACCGGCACCGATCCGGGGTGCGACAGGACCGCGCCGTAGAGCGGATACGACAGCACCAGGAAACCGGCGCATCCGGCCAGCAATACCGGCTTGCGGCCGATGCGGTCGGATACGTGGCCGAACGCCGGCGCCAGCACCGCCGTCAGCGCCAGCGCGATGGTCACCGACCACAGCGTTTCGCTGCGCGTGAGGCCGCCGTAGGTCTGGCCGAAGGTCGGCATGTACACGGTCACCATGTAGGAGGCCACGCCCCAGATGGCCACGAAGACGATGGCGTGCAGGATGCGCCGGAAAAAATCCGCCCGCGACAGCCGGCCCGACGGCGACGCGGACCGATAGACCGGCGGCTCCGCGATGTTGCGGCGCATGTACGCGCCGACCGGCCCGAGCACCGCGCCCAGCAGGAACGGAATCCGCCAGCCCCAGCCTTCGAGGTCCGCGGCGCCGAGCGAGGACGCCAGGATCGCCGTCACGCCCGACCCCAGCAGCAGCCCGATCGCGATGCTGGATTGCTGGAACGCGCCGACGAAGCCGCGCCGGCCCTCGCCCGCCCACTCGGTGATGAACGCGGTCGCGCTGCCCCATTCGCCGCCGGCGGCAAAGCCCTGCACCAGCCGCGCCAGCACCAGCAGGACCGGCGCCAGCACGCCGGCCGTGGCGTAGGTCGGCAGGATGCCGATGGCGACCGTGCTCCCGGCCATGAGGAAGATGGTCAGCGTGAGCACCGTCTTGCGGCCGCGCCGGTCCGCGAGATGGCCCAGGACGATGCTGCCCACCGGCCGCGCCACGAAGCCGACGCCCAGCGTGGCGAAGGCGATCAGCAGCGAGCCCACCCCGCTTGCCGACGGAAAGAAGCTCCTGGCGATGATGGCCGCCAGGAAACCATAGACGCCGAAGTCATACCACTCGAGGATGTTCCCCGCGACGCCGGCGACGACCGCCTTGCGCCTCGCCTTCGCGCCGCCTCGCGGCGCGGCGCCGGACTGCGCCGCAGGCGGCCCGCTGGTTGAATCCGTGCCTGAGTCCGTTCTTGAATCGGTCATTGCGTTCATGGCCAAGCCCTGCCTGTTCGTTCGGTTTCGGAATCGGGATGCGGCATCAGAATTTGTGCCGGATGCCCACGCGCAATCCCAGCTGACGGTCGTTGCCCGAGGCCGGGTTTGTCGTCAGGATCGCGTGGGTCTGCGCGCTGGCGTCCTGGAAGTTCGCCATGAAATACACGTCGGTGCGCTTCGAGAGCAGGTAGTCCACGGCGCCGTTGTACGTGTTCCACCGGTAGTCGCCCAGCTTCGAGTACGTATAGGCCGAGACCAGGATCCAGCTCGGCGTCAGCCAGTACGCCACGGTGAGCGACGCGTTGTGCAGCGTCTCCGACGGCGCGCTCTTCGGCTCCAGCCGGGTGTTGGTGTACAGCCCGCTGACCGCCACCTTGTCGAACTTGTACGCCGCGCCCGCGCCGACGGTGCGGTAGTCGTCGAGAACGATCGTCTGGGCCGCGTTCGCGGCCGCGCCGAACAGGAAAGGCACGCCGAGCGCGCTGGCCGACTTGGCCGCGTACTGCTTGATCCCCGTGGCCGCCACCACCGCGTTGAACGGGCCCGCGGCATAGGCCGCGCTGAAGCTGTATGCGCGCCCGCCGTTGGTGGTGCTGGTGCCGTCCTCGGCAAAACTGTACTGCCCGTTCAGGGTCAGGCCGCCGATGCTGGGACTGCTGTAGACGACCGTGTTGTTCAGCCACGCGCCGGAGATGCGGTCCATGTCGCCCGGCGTGAACGAATAGATGCCGGTGTAGTAGCCCGGGTGATAGCGGATCAGGCTCACCATCTGGTCGAAGCGCCGGCCCAGCGTCAGCGTGCCGAAGCGCTCGGAGGCCAGGCCGACATAGGCCTGCCGCCCGAACAGCAGGCCGCCCTGCCGGCTCGCGCCGGTGTCCGACATGAAGCCGCCTTCGAGGTTGAAGATGGCCGACAGGTCGCCCGAGATGCTTTCGCTGCCGCGGAAACCGAAGCGGTTCCCCTGGCTGATGCTGTCGTCCATCTTCACCTGGTTGTGGCCGCCCACATTGCTGAGGTAGGTCACGCCGGCGTCGATCGAGCCGTAAACCGTCACGCCCGAGGTCTGGGCCTGCGCCCCGCCCGCCAGGCCGAACAGGGCTGCACCGGCCGCCCATGCCTTGCTCCATGTATTCAAGTCTTGCTCCCCTTGTGTCGTGTGCGTCCGTCTTCATTCAACTCGCCGTGCCTCGCGCCGCGCCGCGGCGGAAAAAATCGAGGCATGGCACCGGCTACGCAATGTGCATGCCAGACCTGTACGACGTTCTATGATTGTCGATACCTAGGTCAGTTTATTTATTGTTCGGTGTACAATTAATAGGTGATTATGCGTATTACGACCGCGCGCGGCGCGCCGGCCGGGATCGCGCGGCGCCGCCGGGGACGAGCCGGGGGCAGCCCGGGGACGAACCAGGATGAAGCGCGGCGCCTCGATTCCGTGCATCGGCGCGCCGGCCGGCACAAGATCAGTGCCGCCAGACTGTAAATTTATTGTACGATGAACAATGTATTGAAAAACGACGAACAATGATCCAATATCGGCGGCGCCGGGCACGCGAACGCGGGCGGCCGGCTCCCTCGAAGATTGAATTGGAGTGCTTCATGCGTAGTTTCCTTTCGGCGATCGCCACTGCCGGCGCCGCCCTTGCCGGCATCGTCGTTTCCCAGCCGTCCTTCGCGCAGCCCTACCCCTCGCGGCCCGTGACGGTCGTCGCGCCGGTGCCGGCCGGTGGCACGGGGGACACGATCGCCCGGCTCATGGCCACGAAGCTGCAGGAGCGGCTGCACCAGCCGTTCGTCGTGGACAACCGCCCCGGCGCCAACACGACCATCGGCGCCGGCTTCGTGGCGAAGGCGAAGGCCGACGGCTATACGCTGCTCATCACGGGCGCCCCGACGTTTACGATCAATCCGCTGCTCTATCCGAACGCGCGCTACGGCGCCGCCAGCTTCGACTACCTGGGCATCGTCGCGGCGATGCCGATGGTCATGCTGACCTATCCCGGATCGCCGCTGAAGACCGTCGCGGACGTGGTCGCGGCGGCGCGCAAGGAGCCCGGCAGCCTGGCCTACGGCTCCTTCGGCAACGGCTCCATGCCGAACATCATTGCCGAGAGCTTCGCCATGAAGGCCGGCGTGTCGCTGCTGCACGTGCCGTTCCAGGGCAGCGCGCCTTCGCTGACCTCGCTGATGGGCAAGCAGACCGCGCTGGCAATCGACAGCGTGGTGGCCGCGGCGCCCTTCATCCAGTCCGGCGCGCTGGTCCCGATCGCGGTGGCGTCCCGGACCCGCGCCGCGCTGCTGCCGCAGGTGCCCACGTTCATCGAGCAGGGCGTGCCGGAATTCGTGTTCGACAACTGGGTCGGCGTCGTCGCGCCCAGGGGGCTTGCGCCCGAGGTATCGGCGCGCCTCGAAGCCGAACTCAAGGCCGTGGTGCAGGACCCGGAGGTGCAGAAGAAGCTCGGCGCGCTGGGCTTCTCGGCAAGCTGGCAGGACGGCGCGGCGTTCCGGCGGCGCGCCGCCGCCGAGATGGCGCAGAACGTCACGGTGGTCGAGAAGGCGAAGCTGAAGTGATGCCCGCGCCGACCCGCCCGCCATTTCCCGCGGCGCCGGACACGGCCCGCGCCACCACAAGAGAGACCCATGACCGCCGAGCTTGCTGAACTCACCGCCCCCGTGCTGCGATCGCTGATCCGGTCCCGCGAAATATCGCCCGTCGAGCTGCTGCAGTCGTGCATCCGCCGCATCGAAGCCGTCAATCCCTACGTGAACGCCGTCACCGCGACGTGCTACGAGCGCGCGGAGGCGGAAGCGCGCGCCGCCGAGCGCGCGCTTGCCCGGGGCGAGCCCGTGGGCATCCTTCACGGGCTGCCGATGGGCGTCAAGGACCTGGAGGAGACCGCCGGCCTGCTGACCACCTATGGCTCGCCGCTATACCGCGGCAACGTCCCCGCGCGCGACAACGTGCTGGTCGGCCGCCTGCGCGCCGCCGGCGCCATCCTCGTGGGCAAGACCAACGTGCCCGAGTTCGGCGCCGGCGCCAACACGCGCAATCCGGTGTGGGGCGCCACCGGCAACCCCTTCGATGCGCACCTGAACGCGGGCGGCTCGTCCGGCGGCTCGGCCGCGGCGCTGGCCTGCGACATGCTGCCGGTCTGCACGGGGTCCGATACGGGAGGCTCGCTGCGCATCCCGGCGGCCAAGTGCGGCGTGGTCGGCATGCGCCCGTCCCCGGGACTGGTGCCGAGCGAGCGGCGGCTGCTGGGCTGGTCGCCGCTGTCGGTGGTGGGGCCGATGGGCCGCACCGTGGCCGAGACCGCGCTGCAGCTCGCGGCGACGGCGGGCCTGTGCGACGCGGAGCCCCTGAGCCAGGACGCCAATCCGCACGACTTCCTGGACCTGCGCGGCACCGACCTCGGCGCGCTGCGCGTCGGCTTCACCGAGGATTTCGGCGCGTGCGAGGTCGACGAAGAGATCCGCGCCACGTTCCGGGAGCGCATCGCCCGGATCTCCGGCTTCTTCGCCGCGTGCGAACCGGTCGACTTCGCCCGCGAGCCGCTCGGCGACGTGCACCGCTGCTTCGACGTCATGCGCGCCCAGGCCTTCGTCGCCGCGATGCGCGGGGCCTACGAGCGGGACCCCGGCTCGATCGGCCCGAACGCGCGCGCCAACTACGAGATCGGCGCCGCGCTCTCCCTGGCCGACACGGCGTGGGCGCATGCGGAGCAGACCAGGATCTTCCGCGCGTTCCAGCGGCTGTATTCGCGCTTCGACGTGATACTGGCCCCGACCACGCCGGTGTCGCCCTTCCCGTGGACCCGGCCCCATGCCGAAGCCATCAACGGCCGGCCGCTGCCCAACTACTACCGCTGGCTCGACCTGACCTACGTCGTCACGCTAGCCACCAACCCGGCGCTGTCGCTGCCGTGCGGGCGCGACCGGCAAGGGCTGCCCTTCGGCCTGCAGGTGATCGCGCCCTTCCGGCGCGACCGGCGCCTGCTGGAGATCGGCGCGGCGCTCGAAGCCGCGTTCGACGCGCACGCGGCGCTGCGCCGCCCGCGCCCGGACCTCGACGCATTGCGCGCGGGCACGGCCTCGCTGCGGTCCATCGTCACCCATCCGCCGCTGGCGGCGGGAACCGCGGGCAGCGCCCCGATCTCCGTCGTCTGAGCCGGCGCCCGCATCGCTTGCGCCGATTAATTGTACGGTGTACAGTAATTGCACAGTACACATTTCAATAACCTTCGGAACCGCATCATCATGGATCCACATCTCTTCGCGGTCGACACCGCCCCGATCGCCACCGCGGTGGCCGAGGCGGCCGACCGCTATGCCAGGCGCAACCCCGCCAGCCAGAAGCAGTTCGACCTGGCCTCGCGCTACATGCCTGGCGGCAACACGCGCTCGGTCCTGTTCTACGCCCCGTTCCCGCTGGCGATGGCGCGCGGCGACGGGTGCCGCCTGTGGGACGCCGACGGCCATGCCTACGTGGATTTCATCGCGGAATTCACGGCCGGCATCTACGGCCACTCCAACCCCGTGATCCGCCGCGCCATCGACGACGCGCTGGACGCCGGGATCAACCTGAGCGGGCACAACGTGCTGGAGGCAAGGCTGGCCAGCCTCATCTGCGAGCGCTTCCCCTCGGTCGACGTGGTGCGCTTCACCAACTCGGGCACCGAGGCCAACCTCATGGCCATCTCGGCGGCGAAGATCCACACCGGCCGCGCCAAGGTCGTCGTCTTCGGCGGCGGGTATCACGGCGGCGTGCTCACGTTCGCCAGGGGCAACACCCCGGTCAACGTGCCGCACGATTTCCTGATCGCCTCGTACAACGATCTCGACAGCGTCCGCGCGCTGTTCGCGGCCAACCCGCGGGACATCGCCGCGGTGGTGGTCGAGCCCATGCAGGGCGCTTCCGGATGCATCGAAGCCAAGGTGGAATTCCTGCGCGGCCTGCGGGAGCTGGTGTCCCGGCAGGGCGCGCTGCTGGTCTTCGACGAAGTCATGACCTCGCGCCTGGCTCCGGGCGGCCTGCAGGAAAAGCTGGGCATCCACGCCGACCTGACCACGCTGGGCAAGTACATCGGCGGCGGCATGTCGTTCGGGGCCTTCGGCGGCCGCGCCGACATCATGTCCCAGTTCGACCCGCGCCGCACCGACGCGACGCCGCATGCCGGCACCTTCAACAACAACGTGCTGACGATGGCCGCCGGCGCCGCGGGCCTGTCCCGGATCTACACCGCGGAGGCCGCGGTGCGCCTGAACGCGCTTGGCGACACCTTGCGCGACCGGCTGAACCGGATCTGCGGGGACAACGGCGCGGCCCTGCAGTTCACCGGCGTGGGCTCGCTGATGAACCTCCAGGCCGGCGCGCACGAGATCCGCTCGACCGCCGACATCCTGCCCGGCGGCAACGCCATCAAGGATCTCTTCTTCTTCCACATGATCGAGAACGGCGTGTACCTCGCGCGCCGCGGCTTCGTCGTGCTCAGCGTTCCCGTCGGCCAGGAGGAAATCGACCGGTTCGTCGATGCGTTCACGAGCTTCGTGCGCCAGTACGGGCATTTCTTCCCCGCCTGAAGCACGGGCGCGCCGGTCCCGCAGGCGCCGCCAGGCGGGCGCCTGCGGGACCGGCCGGCAGCGTTTTCCCCGCCGACATCGAGACCAGCGACACCGGAAAGACCGGCAACGACTGGCGCAGCGGCATTCATCAACCCGGAGACAAAAAAATGACTGCATCGAACAAGGTGGTGGTCCTGGTGGCCCCGACGGGCGGCATGGCCTTCAAGTCCCAGAACCCGCACCTGCCCACGCAGCCCGACGAGATCGCGCGCGACGTCCTCGACTGCTACAACGCCGGCGCCAGCGTGGCCGCCATCCATGCCCGCCTGCCCGACGACCAGGCCACGTGCAACGCGGACATCTACCGCGACATCAACGAACGGATCCGCGCCGGATGCGACATCGTCATCAACAACTCGACCGGCGGCGGCGTCCACGGCGACATGATCCGGCCAATGGCCGGCGGGATGTGGGACACCGTCTGGGAAGAGCGGCTCAAGGGCATGGACGCCGGCGCGGAGATGTGCACGCTTGACGCGTGCACCTTCGTCGGCAGCTTCGGCGGCAAGGAAATCCTGTTCAACACCTCGCCCTCGCGCTGCCGGACGCTGGCCGAGGAAATGAAGCGGCGCGGCATCAAGCCCGAGTGGGAGGTCTTCAGCCCCGCGCACATCGTCCAGGATGCGGCGACGCTGATCCGGATGGGACTGGACGAGCCGCCCTACGTCTTCAACCTGGTGATGAACGCGCATCGCGGCTTCCAGAACGCCATGCCCTACGACCCGAAGACGCTGCAGTTCATGGTCGACCTGCTGCCGCGGCAGAGCGTCTTCTGCGTCAGCGGCATCGGGCCGTCCCAGTTGCAGGCGGGCATCAACTCGCTGCTGCTCGGCGGCCAGGTGATCCGCGTCGGCCTGGAAGACAACCTGTACTATCGCCACGCGGAACTGGCCCGCAACGTGGAGCTGGTCGAGCGCACGGTCCGCATTCTCAGGGAAATGGACTACGAGATCGCCACGCCGGAGGAAGCCCGCCGGATTCTCGGCCTGCCTCGCGGCGACGCACCGGCGCGTCCCGCCCATGCGGCCGGCGACCCGGCTTGAGCCAGGCGGCGGCGCCCTCAGCCGCCGCCCTGCTCCGCCAGGTACTGGTCCTTGAGCTTCACGTAGTTGCCCGCCGTATAGCGGAAGAAACCGCGCTCCTTCTCCGTGAGCGCCCGCGCCTGCCGCGCCGGGCTGCCGACGTAGAGATGCCCGCCTTCGAGCACCTTGCCCGGCGGCACCAGGCTGCCGGCGCCGAGGATCACCTCATCGCCGATCACCGCGCCGTCCATGACGATGGCGCCCATGCCGATCAGGATGCGGCTGCCGACCGTGCAGCCATGCAGCAGCGCCTTGTGGCCGATGGTCACGTCGTCGCCGATGGTCAGCGGGAAGCCGTCGGGATTGAACGGCCCCGCGTGCGTGATGTGCAGCACGCTGCCGTCCTGCACGCTGGTGCGCGCGCCGATGCGGATGCGGTGCATGTCGCCGCGGATCGTCACCATCGGCCAGACGGAACTGTCGGCGCCGATCTCGATGTCGCCGATCAGCACGGCACTGGCATCGACGAACACTCGGTCGCCGAGCCGGGGGGCATTGCCCTGGAAACTGCGGATGCTCACGTTGGAATCCTGAAAACGCGGGAAAAAGGATTGCTCTAAAGAAAAGGAATCGCCAAGGAAAAGAAAGGGGAAGCCTACGCGGCCACGGCGGCAAGCGCCTGGCCGACGGTCTCCAGCGTCAGCGGCTTGATCAGCACGCGGTCCATGCCGGCCGCCAGGCAGCGCTGCACCTCGGCCGGCTCGGCGCTGGCCGTGACCGCCAGGATCAGGCAGCGGCGGCGCCCGCCGCGCCCTTCCTCCTCGCGGATGCGGCGGGCCAGCTCCAGGCCGTCCATGCGCGGCATCTGGCAATCGGTCAGCACCACGTCGAACGCGCCGGCCTGCCACAGCTCCAGCGCCTCCAGGCCGTCCGAGGCCAGCGTGACGCGGTGGCCGAGATGCTTGAGCTGCTGCCGGAAGGTGATGCGGTTGGCCGGATGGTCGTCCACCGCGAGCACGTCCAGGTTGCGCGCGGCCGCGTCCGGCGCCAGCGCCGGCGCTTCCGCCGCGGCAGGCGCCGCGCTCAGCGGCAGGTCCAGGTCGACGCTGAAGCACGAGCCGCGGCCCGGCTCGCTGCTCAGGCTGATGCTGCCGCCCAGCAGCTTGATCAGGCGCAGGCTGATGCTCAGGCCCAGCCCGCTGCCGAAGGCCTGCCCGGCCTGCGCCGCCTCGACCTGCGAGAACGGCTGGAACAGCTTGGCCTGGTCCTGCTCCGAGATGCCGATGCCGGTGTCGATGACCTCCAGCAGCAGGCGCAGGCGCCCGTCCACGCGGCGCCCGGTGGCGCGCAGCGTGACGCCGCCGCGCTCGGTGAACTTGATGGCGTTGCTCAGCAGGTTGAACAGCACCTGCTTGAAGTGCAGCGGGTCCATCATCACCCACTGGTCGACCTCGCCCTCGAAGCGCAGGTCCAGCGACAGGTGCTTCTGCCGCGCCATGCCGAGCACCAGCGTGACGATGCCTTCGATCTGCGCCTTGAGCGCCACCGGCTCGGGCGAGGAATCGAGCTTGCCGGTCTCGATGCGGGTCAGGTCGAGCACGTTGCCGAGCAGCAGCAGCAAGCCCCGCGCGGCCTCCTGCGCGACCGCCAGCGAAGTGGTGTCGAGCGCGCCTTGCTCGGCCTTCTGCAGCACCAGTTCCTGCAGGCCGATGATGGCGTTCATCGGCGTGCGGATCTCGTGGCTCATGGTGGACAGGAAGATGCTCTTGGCCTGGTTGGCCGACTCCGCCTTCTCGCGCGCCACCTGCAACTGCTCGATCAGGCTCTGGCGCTCGGTCAGGTCGACCCAGCCGCCGATCATGCCTTCGACCTCGCCGTCGACGTTGCGGTACGGCACCGTCCAGTGCTGGATGTAGCGCACCTGGCCGTTGATGTCGAGCAGGTGCTCCTCGACCGCCGGCGTGCCCTGCGCCATGCGCTGGCGCTGCTCGCGCAGCAGCCGCTGCGCGAGCTCGGCGGGGAACCAGTGCAGTTCGAGGATGGTCTTGCCCAGGCTCTGCTCCGAGCCGGCGCAGAACAGCCGCAGCAGCGCCGGGTTGCAGGCGCTCAGGCAGCCCTCGCGGTCGAGCAGGTAGACCGGGTTGGGAATGGCGTTGATCAGCGTGTTCTTGAGCGCGAGCTGGTTGGTCAGGCGCTTTTCCGCGCGCCGCGTCTTGCGCACCTGCCGGGTCAGGTAGAAGGCCCACACCAGCGACAGCGCGACCGGCAGCGCGAACACCCCGCCGAGCTGGACGATGCGGCCGCGGTGGTCGCGCCAGAAGCTGGCGCCCACCGCGGGAAAGCGCGGCTCCCACTGGCGCACGATGTCGGCCACCTCGTCCGGGCCGATCGACATCTGCGCCTTCTCCAGGATGTTCTGCAGCTCCGGCTCGCTCTTGAGCACGCCGATGCTGACCGGCACGGTGCGGTCCTCCAGGATGCCGCTGACCACCAGCCTGCCGTTGAAATTGTGCGCGGCGAGAAAGCGCCCGGAGAACAGGTTGGAGATGCAGGCGTCGCTCTTGCCCTCGTCGACGCTGCGCATGGCGTCGAGCAGGTTGTCGTAGACCTGCAGGTCGATCGCCGGGTAGTTGCGCCGGATGGTCTCGTTGAGGTAGTAGCCGGCGCCGGTCGCCAGCCGCTTGCCGGCCAGGTGGGCGAGGTCGCTCACGCCTTCGCGGTCCTGGCTGGTCATCAGGATCACCGAGCTGCGCAGGTACGGCGACAGGATCTCGAGCTTGCCGTCGGCCGGGTTGTCCGGCGGCAGCACCGGCGTCACCATCGCCGCGCCGTCATTCATGCGCTTGCTCAACTCCGCGAAGTTGTCCACGCTGCTGTAGGTGAATTTCAGCCCGCTGCGCTTGGCGATCAGCTCCAGGTAGTCGTGGCCGATGCCCGACACCCGGCCGCGCGCGTCGAGCTGGGTCAGCGAGCCCAGGTAGCGGTTGACGATCACCGGCACCTCCGCGTGCGCGGCCAGCCAGCGGTTCTCGGCCGGCGTCAGCGCCAGGCGCTGCTCGTCGAGCCGGAAGCGCCGCCCGGCGCTCCAGCTGCGCAGGATCTCGTCGCCGAACTGCACGTTGACCTGCACCAGCGCGCGGTCGAGCAGCGCGCGCAGCCGGTTGTCCTCGGAGCGCACCAGGAAGCCGAAGCCGTGGCTGTCGATCGGCGCGAAGTTCTCGATGCGCAGGTTCAGCAGGTAATTCATGTTGATCAGGTAATGCGTGGACAACGCATCGCCGACCATCGCATCCACGTGCCCCAGGCTCAGCGCCTCGAGCGCGCGCTGCGGCGAGGTAAACAGCAGGATGCGGCTCCTGGGATAGCGCGCGGCCAGTTGCCGCTCGGCCAGGTAGCCGGCCACCAGCGCCAGCGTGGCGCCCTCGCGCTGGTCGTCGAAGCGCCTGCCGTCGGCGGAGATCAGCACCGGCTGGTCGGCCAGGTAGATGTGGGAGACGCGCAGGTCGTAGTCGGCGGCCTCGGCGGCGCTGCCGCGCCCGAGCAGGTCGATCTCGCCGCGCCGCAGCGCCTCCAGCGCCGCCTGCCGCGAGGTGAAGGCGCGCACGCGCGGCAACTGGTCGAACATCAGCGCCAGATAGTCCGCCGTGACGCCCTCGAAGCGGTCGGCATTGAGCATCTCCAGCGGCGGATAGTCGGGCGTCACCACGCCCACCGTCAGCGGCGCGCGGTGCGCCAGCCACTGGCGGTCGTCCGGGCTCAGCCACGGCTTGGGCGCCGAGGTCAGGCGCCCGAACACCTCGATGTGCGCCGGCGCCGCCGCGGGGGCGGACACGCTGGCTCCCCGGGCGACGGAAACCAGGAACAGGACAAGAAGGCAGAACAATGCTGCGGCCCGGGGCGATTTGTGCATGGCGCTCCAATGCGGCAACCGATCGGGGCCCCTCGCTCGGCCCCGGGCGCAGGCATCGGGCCGCCGGTCGTCGCGGCGCCGGCCGGATCGACACGGCAGGCGCGGGGAAAGCGCGGCCTCCGGGGGCCGCAGGTGGAAATACTATAGCCGAAGCGGCGCGCGCGGCGCATCCGGGACATCGGGCACCGCCCCGCGGCGGCGGATGGAGGCGCGATGCGCAAAAAAAAGCCCGGGCCAGGGCCCGGGCGGCGCGGATTCTACCAGCGCCGTTCCGGCAACGGCAATAGCGCCGCGCGCGCATGTTGCCGAATCCCGACGCGGGCGCGCGCGGCGCCCGGCAAGGGCCAGCGCCCGCGCGCGCGGGCGCGGCGCCTTGCCCGGCGCCGCCTGGCGGGCCGCGCGGCGGCATCCCGCCACGGCGCCGCGCCCGCCGCCCGCCATGCTATTGACTATGGTCAAGCGGCATGCCGGCGTGCTGCCTATAGTGGCTGGCGCGCGCCTGCGGGCCGCGCGTTCCCGGCCCGCGCGTTTCCATCCCGCGATCCCCACCCGAGCCCTGTTCCAGTTTGTCCCAACCTGTCCCAACCTGCCGGCAGAACACCATGACCGACGACTTCCGCTCCGAGCTGTCCGCGCACCGCGCCACGCTGACGCGCGACATCGAGACCCTGCTGGCCGACCTGCACGCCCTGCTGCGCGAGGCGACCACCGACGCCGGCGGGCACGCCGGCCCGGCCCGCGGGCAGTTCCGGGCGCGGCTCGACGCCCTGCAACTGCGCCTGCGGGAACTGGAGACGCAGGCACGCGGACAGGTCCGGCACGGCATGGAGGCCGGCGACGCATTCGTGCACGAGCACCCGTGGCGCGTGCTCGGCGCGGCCGCGGCCTTTGCCGCCGCCTGCGGCGCGCTGTGCGCGCTGGCGCTCGACCGGCGCGGCTGATCCCCGGCGCCGGTTCTCAGCACCGGGGATCAGCGCCAGGCGTCCAGCGCGAGCGCGACGCTCCAGGTCGACGCGGCGGCCAGCACCAGCCCCGCCGCGACACGCCAGGCGAAGGCGCCGCCGCCGGCCGCGGCCGCCACGATCTTGGTCAGGGTATTGGCGGAAAACGCCGCCAGCACGGGCCAGACCGCGTCCGCGGCCGACACGCGCCCGGCCGCCACCTGCGCGGAGACCGAGACCGTCGCCGCGTGCGCGTCGGCAAACCCGCCGACCGCGGCGACGCCGAGCAGCACCCCGGTCCCCGGCCACGCGCGCACGGCGGCGTTGACCAGCATCAGCAGCGCCATCAGCGCCACGAACCCCACCGCCACCCGCCAGTCCATGCGCTGGCCGGCCGCCTGCGCGCCCGCGCGCGCATCGTCGCGCCCGGTCTTCCGGCGCACCGCCCGCCATAGCCAGAAGCCGGCGCAGGCCGCCATCACGGCGAGTCCGGCCGCCAGCGGCAGCGCCAGCATCCGCAGGGCGGCCGCGCTGGTGGCGGCCAGCAGAAGCAGCATCTGCACGAAGGTGGCGACGCTGGACAGCAGGGCCGCCGCCACGGCCGCATCACGCACGCCGGGCGTGCCCGGGGCCTTGCGCACCAGCGCGGCCATCGAGGCCACCGTCGCCACGCTCGAGACGAAGCCGCCGAACAGGCCGGTCAGCGGCAGCCCCGCCTTCTCCCCGAACACGCGCGTGGCGATGTGCCCGGCCGCGCCCATCATCATGACCAGCACCGCCACCAGCCAGAGCGTGCGCGGGTTCCAGGCGTCGAGCGGCCCCATGTAGCGGTCCGGCAGCAGCGGCCAGATCACCAGCGCGGCCACCGCCAGCGTCAGCGCGTCGTTGACCTCCTGGCGCGTGAGCGCGCTGCGCACCAGCCGGTGCAGGGTGGCCTTGCCGTGCAGCAGGCTCACCAGCACCGCGGCGAGGCCGGCGGCCAGGCCGGGATGCGTGATGGCGAGCGCACCGAGCAGCACCGTGCACAGCATCGCGAACTCGGTGGTCAGGCCCGGGTCTGCCGCCGCGGTGTGCCGGTAGCCCACCGCGGCGAGGCCGGCCGCGCCGAGCAGCACCGCCGGCAGCAGCCCGGCCTGCGGCAGGAAGGCGCCCAGCGCGCCGCACAGGCTGGCGATGGCGAAGGTGCGCAGGCCGGCGGCGGCCTCGGCGCCGTCCGCCGCCTGGCTGCGCTCGCGCTCGAGCCCGAAACCCAGCCCGATGCCGAGTGCAACGCAAAAAGAGACGACGGTCTGGTTCATGCCGGGTTCCTCTGGCCGGGGGGCGAGCGCAATGCCAGCGCGACTGTGGAAGATTGCGCAATGGCAGTCAGTGTGGGCCGTGCGCGCACATTTTGCCTGATGCACCTCAACCTATGTGGCCGCCGCGGGGTGCCGCCGGACGCCGTCGGGCGCCGCTTCGGCGCGCGCCCGCGCCGAAGCTTGATGCGTGTCAACCAGCGCGCTCGGCGCTCTCCTAGAATCAACTGACGGGCCAGCGCCCGCCCGGCATCGATGGCGGGCGTTGCGCCCGCCGCTTCCGACGGAGACAAGCCCCGGACACCTCGCCGCGCTCCACCACGGCCCGTCCGGTCCCTGCCCCCGCTTCCCGCCAGGCATTGCCGCGGCCCCCGCGGCGCGCGCAAACCAAGGAGATTCATCATGGCAGAACCGACCAGCATCCCGACCGACCTCCTGACCTTCCCCTGCGAAACGGGCCTGCGGACGCTGACGCTGCTGCAGGAAAGCCGCGCACGCCTGCTCGAGGCCCAGCTCGAGGCGGTGCGCAAGGACATCAAGACTTCGCGGGAAATCGGCGAGCAGCTCGTCCACGCGGGCGATTTCGGCGCGCTGGCCGCGCTGCCGGCCGCCCTGTTCCGCAGCCAGGCCGAGCACTACGCCACGCTGATGCAGGCGTGGATGCGGCTCGCCATCCACGACCAGAACGCCGTGCTCGAGCAGTTGCGGGAAACCGGCGAGTCCTGGCAGCGCTGCCAGACCTCGCTGTGGCAGCACGCCGCCAACCCCGCCGCGCTGGCCGCGCCGGTGAAGGACCTGTTCGAGAAACTGAGCCAGCCCACCTCGTGGATGCCGACCGCCACGGAACCCGCCGCCGCCACCGCCACCACCGCCACGGCCGGCGGCAAGTCGAGGAGCGTCGTTCATGCCGGCTAACCGCACCGCGCTCGTCACCGGCGGCATGGGCGGCCTCGGCGAAGCGATCGCGATCCGCCTGCACGACGCCGGCCACCGGGTCGCCGTCACCCACTCCCTGGGCAACGACCACGTGCAGGCCTGGCTCGGGCACCAGCGCGAGGCCGGGCGCGAGTTCAGCGCGTTCGCCGTCGACGTGGCCGATTTCGATGCCTGCCAGCGCTGCGCCGCCGAAGTGCTGGCGCAGCTCGGCCAGGTCGACATCCTCGTCAACAACGCCGGCATCACGCGCGACATGACCTTCCGGCGCATGGGCAAGGCCGACTGGGACGCCGTGCTCAGGACCGACCTCGACTCGATCTTCAACATGACCAAGCCGCTGTGCGAAGGCATGGTCGGCCGGGGCTGGGGGCGCATCGTCAACATCGCCTCGGTCAACGGCTCCAAGGGCGCCTTCGGCCAGACCAACTACGCGACCGCCAAGGCCGGCATCCACGGCTTCAGCAAGTCGCTGGCGCTGGAGCTGGCCACCAAGGGCGTCACCGTCAACACGGTCTCGCCCGGCTACCTGGCCACGCACATGGTCACCGACATTCCCGCCGACATCCTCCAGACCCGCATCCTGCCGCAGATCCCGCTGGGCCGGCTGGGCCGGCCCGACGAAGTGGGCGCGCTGATCGCGTTCCTGTGCTCGGACGATGCGGCCTTCATCACCGGCGCCAACATCGCCATCAACGGTGGGCAGCACATGCAATGAACGCACCGACCACAAACAAGGAACTCGCGGCCGCCGAGGCCGGATGCGGCTGCGAGCCGGTCCCGGCCGGCCCGCACGAACTGCTCGACGAACAGGTCCGCTCCATGCTGGCCGGGGCCACGCAAGGCCTGTCGCTGGCCTCGTTCTGGCTGGCCGGCATGGACTGGGCCCTGCACACGGCGACCTCGCCCGGCAAGGTCAGCGCCGCGGTGGGCCAGTGGCTGGCCGGCGCCGTCGCCGCCGGCGGCTGCGTGCTGCCCGGCACCGAACCGGCGCCGCCGGCGACGCCCGACCAGCGTTTCGCCGATCCGGCCTGGTCGCAATGGCCCTACCGCTTCTGGCGCGATGCCTTCTGCAACAACGAGGCGTTGTGGGAGTCGCTGACGCACGGCCAGAGCGGCGTGTCGCACCACCATGAGCGGCTGGTGTCGTTCTGCGCCCGGCAGGTGCTCGACACCTGCTCGCCCGGCAACGCCTGGTGGCTCAACCCGGTGGTGCTGCAGGCCACCGCCGCCAGCGCCGGCGGCAATTTCGCCAACGGCGCGCGCAACTGGCTCGAAGACCTGCAGGACGTGGTGGCCGACCTCACCCACGAGCCCGCGCTGCGCCGCCCGCCCGCCTTCAAGGTGGGCGAGGACGTGGCCATCACGCCGGGCAAGGTGGTGTTCCGCAATGCGCTGATCGAGCTGATCCAGTACGCGCCGGCCGGCGACGAGGTATGGCGCGAGCCGGTGCTGATCGTGCCGTCGTGGATCATGAAGTACTACATCCTGGACCTGCAGCCGCACGACTCGATGGTGCGCTACCTGGTCGAGCAGGGCCACACGGTCTTCATGATCTCGTGGAAGAACCCGGGCGCCGAGGCGCGCGACACCAGCCTCGACGACTACCTGCGGCTGGGCATACAGGCCGCCCTGCGCGTGGTGCAGGAACGCTGCCCCGATACCCACGTCCACGCCGCCGGCTATTGCCTGGGCGGCACGCTGCTGTCGATCTGCGCCGCGGCGCTCAGCCGCGACAACGACGGCGATGGCGACGGCGACGGCACGCCGCTGCAGAGCCTGACCCTGTTCGCCAGCGAGACCGACTTCACCGAGCCGGGCGAGCTCGGCCTGTTCATCGACAGCAGCGCGCTGGCGACGCTCGACGCCACCATGCGCCGGCAAGGCTACCTCGACGGTCCGCAGATGGCCGCCGCGTTCCAGATGCTGCAGTCGCGCGACCTGATCTGGTCGCGCATGATGAGCGAGTACCTGCTCGGCAAGCGGCTGCGCCCGAACGACCTGGTGTCGTGGAACCGCGACCTCACGCGCCTGCCCTACCGCATGCATTCGGAATGCCTGCACAAGCTGTTCCTCACCAACGACCTGGCCGAGGGCCGCTACTGCGTGGATGGCCGCCCGGTGGCGCTGGCCGACCTGGGCATGCCGATCTTCGCGGTGGGCACCGAGCACGACCACGTCTCGCCGTGGCGCTCGGTCTACAAGCTGCACCTGCTGACGTCGACCACGCTGACCTTCCTGCTGACCTCGGGCGGGCACAACGCCGGCATCGTGTCCGAGCCGGGCCATCCGCGCCGGCGCTTCCGCGTGTCCACGCGCGACGCGCTGGCGCCCTACGCCAGCCCCGAGCATTTCCTCGCCAACGCCACCCACCACGACGGCTCGTGGTGGCCGTGCTGGCAGGCGTGGCTGGCGTCGCACTCCACCGGCCGCGTGGCGGCGCGCGACCCCGCGCCCGGCGCGCTCGCCGATGCGCCGGGCAGCTACGTGCTGGAGGACTAGCGGCAGCCTGGAAGGCTGGAGACCGGAACGCCGCGCGGCGCCGGCCCGGGCAATGCCCGGCCGGCGCCGCGCGGCGTTTTGCGTTCAGTCCGGCGAGTCAAGCGAGCAGGTCAGTCGAGCGGATCAGTCCAGCGATTCAGTCCAGCGCATACGACCGCAGGTATTCCGGCATCGACACCGGCCACTGCAGCTCGCGCTCGATGCGCTGGCGCAGCGCGTCGCTGGCCGCCGGCTCGCCATGCACCACGAAGGTCTGCCGCGGCGCCTGGCCGAAGCCGCCCAGCCACGTCATCAGCTCGTTGGCGTCCGCGTGCGCGGACAGGGTCTCGATCTGCGCGACCGCGGCCCGCACCGGCACCGGCTTGCCGTGGATGCGCAGCTCGCGCGCGCCCGCGGCCAGCGCCGCGCCGCGCGTGCCGGCGGCCTGGAAGCCCGACAGCAGGATGGTGTTGCGCGCGTCCTGGCCGTAGGTCTGCAGGTGATGCACGACGCGCCCGCCGGTGGCCATGCCGCTGCCGGCGAGGATGATCTTGGGCGCGCGGTCGCGCTGGAGCCACGCCGACTGCTGCACGCTCTGCACCAGGATGGCCATGTTGCAGGCCGCGGTGCAGTCGGCGCGCTCGATGCGCAGCTCGTCCGGGTGCAGCGCGAACACCTCGGTGGCGTCGATGGCCATCGGGCTGTCGAGGTAGACCGGCACCGCCGGGATGCGGTTCTGCTGGCGCAGGCGGTACAGGCAGTACAGCAGCGCCTGGCTGCGCCCCACCGCGAAGGCCGGGATCACCACGCTGCCGCCGCGGCCGATGGTGCGGCTGACGACTTCGCCGAGCGTGTCGAGCGGGTCTTCGTCCGGGTGGACGCGGTTGCCGTAGGTGGACTCCACCAGCAGGTAGTCCGCCGCGCGCACGGCTTCCGGCGCGCGCATGACGATGTCCTGCTGCCGCCCCAGGTCGCCCGAGAACACGATGCGCCGCCCGCCCGCATGCAGCGTCACGATGGCCGAGCCGATGATATGCCCGGCGCGGTGGAACTCCGCCTCCACACCGGGCGCCACCGCCACGCGCGTGTCGTAGTGGGACGGCTCCAGCCGCCGCAGCGCGCGCACGGCGTCGGCGCCGTCGTAGAGCGGCAGCGCCGGGTGGTGGCGCGAGAAGCCCTCGCGGTTGGCGAAGCGCGCGTCCTCCTCGGCCAGGTGGGCGGAATCGGGCAGCAGGATGTTGCAGAGCTGGGCGGTGCCCATCGTGCAGAAGACCCGCCCGCGGAAACCGTTGCGCACCAGCAGCGGCAGGTAGCCGCTGTGGTCGATGTGCGCGTGCGTCAGCACCACCGCGTCGAGCCGGGCGGGGTCGACCGGCAGCGGTTCCCAGTTGCGCAGGCGCAGTGCCTTGTAGCCCTGGAACAGCCCGCAGTCCACCATCACGCGGCTGTGGCCGGTATCGAGCACATACCTGGAGCCCGTCACCGTGTCGGTGGCGCCGAGAAATTGCAGTTGCATCGCTGCGTTCCGCCTGTGGGGGTATATATGGGGTGGGCGCATCGCCGCGGCCGGCGATGCGCGCCAGGCCGGTCCGGCGGCGGCACAGCTGCGGGCCGCGCCGGTTGCCGGCGGACCGTCAGCGAATCGTCACGCGCTGCTGCGGCGACGCTTCTTTCTTGGGCAGCACCACGCGCAGCACGCCATCCTCGTAGCTGGCGTCGACCTTGCTTTCGTCGATGGTGCTGTCGAGCGTGAACGCGCGCTGCATCGCGCCGCTGTAGCGCTCGCGGCGGATCACGCGCTCGCCGTCCTTCTGCTCGGACGAGCGCTCGACCTTGGCCGAGATCATCACCGTGCCGCGGTCGACCGACACGTTGATGTCTTCCTTCTTCGCGCCGGGAATCTCGGCCACGAGGTTGTAGGCCTTGTCGGACTCCGTCACGTCGACCTTGAACGCGAAGCCGCCGGCTTCGGGGCCGCTGCGGAACGCCCGCAGCATGCCCTGGAACAAGTCGCCGACCGGTTCGATCGACAGCGGGTCGTAGATCCTGAGATTGCTCATCGCTTGCCTCCATGAGGTGAACGGCCCGGGCCGGGCCTGCGTTTCATGGTGGCACAGGGGGGCAAAACGGCCTTGTTCCAGATCAAGGCCGGCGCCACGCCGCGGCGGCGCGGACGCGGCGCCTCAGAGCTCGCCTTCGCCGAACAGCCGGTGGCGGATCGCATAGCGCACCAGCGCGGCCTCGCTGGGCAGCTGCATCTTCTCCATCAGCCGCATCTTGTAGGTGCTCACGGTCTTGGCGCTGACGCACAGGCCGGCGGCGATCTCGGTCAGCGGCTCGCCGAGCACGAGCCGCCGGTAGACCTCCATCTCGCGGTCCGACAGGCGCAGGTGCGGCTCGTCGCGGTGCTCGTCCTGCAGGCTGTTGGCGAGCTTCTCCGCCATCGCCGGGCTCACGTAGGTGCCGCCGCCGGCCACCTTGCCGATGGCGCTGACCAGCTCGGTCGCCGCGCTCTCCTTGGTCAGGTAGCCGGCCGCGCCGGCGCGGAACGCGCGCACCACGTACTGCTCCTCGGCGTGCATGGTCAGCACCAGGATGCGCAGCGCCGGCTGCTCGGCGCGCAACTGCTTGATCAGCTCCAGGCCGCTGCGCCCGGGCATGGACAGGTCCAGCAGGATCACGCGCGGCTGGCACTCGCGCGCCATCTGCAGCACCTGGGTGCCGTCGACCGCCTCGCCCACCACTTCGAAGCCGCCCGACCTGCCGAGGATGTGGCGCAGGCCGTCCCGCACCACGGCGTGGTCGTCGGCGATCATCACGGAAATCATGACAGGGCCTCCGGGCTGGTCTTGTCGGCGTCCGCTTCGGCGCCGGGCAGCGGGAAGCAGACCGTCAGGCAGAACCCGGCGCCGTCGGCCTGCGTGGTCGAGACCGTGCCGGCCAGCAGGCGCGCGCGCTCGCGGATGCCGACCAGCCCCAGCGAGATGCGCCGGCCGCGCGCCGGCCGGCCGGCGCCGGCCGCGCTGCCGCGGCCGTTGTCGCGCACCGTCAGCTCGTAATGCGCCGGGTGGCGCACCAGCCCGATGTCCACCCGGCTGGCCTCGGCGTGCTGGACCACGTTGCTGAGCGCCTCCTGCACGATGCGGAACACCGCCGTGGCGGCGCGCTCGCCCACGTCCTCCTCCTCGGCCGCGTGCACCGCCACGGCGATGCCGTAGCGCGCGGAGAACTCCTTGGCCAGCCATTCGATGGCCGGCATCAGACCGAGCTCGTCGAGCAGCGCCGGGCGCAGGTCGGCGGCGATGCGCCGCACCGAGGCCACGGTCTCGTCGATCACCAGGTTCATGGCCGCGGCCTGGTCCAGCAGGCCTTGCGCGGCGCCGGCCTCGCGCAGGTCGCCGGCCAGGATCGCCAGGTCCATCTTGAGCGCGCTCAGGCGCTGGCCGAGGTCGTCGTGCAGCTCGCGCGCGATGCGGCGGCGCTCCTCCTCGCGCGAGGCCTGGACCCGGTCGGAAAGCTGCTGGAGCTCCTCGCGCGACTGGCGCATGGCGGCTTCGGCCCGCACGCGCTCGGTGGTGTCGCGCAGGATCACGGTAAACAGCTTGCCGTGGCCGTCCTGGGTCTGCGAGATCGACGCCTCGATCGGGAATTCGGTGCCGTCCCGGCGCAGCGCGTGCAGCACGCGCTGCAGGCCCATCTGCCGCTCGCTCACGCCGGTCACGCCGAAGCGGCGCACATGTGCTCCATGCGCCTCACGGAAGCGGGCCGGGATGAAGTCCCCGAGCGGCCTGCCGAGCGCCTGCGCCGCGGTGTAGCCGAACAGCCGCTCGGCCATCGGGTTGAACAGCACCACCTGCTGCGCCTCGTCCACCGTGATGATGGCCTCCATCGAGGAGCGGATGATGCCGGCGAGACGGGCCTCGCTGGCCTGGGTGCGCGCCAGGTCCTGCGCGCCGGGTTGCGGTAGGTCGGTTGGTTCGGGAGCCATATCGGTAGCCGTCTTTGGGGCGAAGCGTGCTCCGCCGGCAGGTCGGCCGGCGGAGACGAAAGGTAGCCGATCTGCATGATACGCATTCGTGGCCCGCGGCGGGCACCCTTCTCGCGTTTGCCGGCCGTCTTTGTCAGGAAAACCTGACACGGACCTTCCTTTCCCGGACGCCATCTTCAGCCGTCGCTGCTTTCGGCCGGCCCCGCCGGCGACGATACTGCAACCCATGAATTCGTTGCCCTGCACCCAACCGCTGACCGTCCTCGTGCTCGAGCATGCGCCCATGATCAGCGCGCGCCTGACGCGGATGCTGCGCGCGATGAAGGAAGTGGAGCTGGTGGCCTCGTCGCGGGAGCCGCGCGCGGCCATGCTGGCGGCCCTGATCCTGCTGCCCGACGTGGTGATCCTGGCGCTGCCGCTGCGCCGCGAAGCCGGCATGCGCGCGCTGCAGGACCTGGCGCGCATGCGCCGGCCGGCCACCATCATCGTCCTGAGCAACTGTTCGATCCAGCCGATGCGCGATGCCTACCTGCAGGCCGGCGCGTCGTATTTCTTCGACAAGACGATGGAACTGGATGCGCTGCGCGGCGCGCTGCTGCAGCTCGCCGCCAGGAAGACCGCCGCGCAGCAGGCAGCGCCGCAAATTGACGTATCGACGCATTGACGTACCGACGGCAGCACCGGGAAACAGCGCAGTTGAATCGCGGCACGCCAGCCGGCATGCCGAAGGGATGAACGAGGCCACCATGTCACACCACCTGCAACAGGAAGCACCGCCGGCAGCCAGCGCTGCCATCCACGCCCCCCAGGTCCTGCGACTGCTGCGGCAGGAACCGCAGGCGCCGGCGGCGCCGGCCCCGTGCGCGGGCGCCAGCCACAAGGCAAGCTGCTCCAACTGCGCGATGCGCACCATCTGCCTGGGCAGCAAGCTGAACGACGCCGAGCGCATGCGGCTCGACACCGTGATCCACAACTGGCGCATGGTCAGGCGCGGCGAGGCCCTCTACCGCGCCGGCGATGCCTTCCAGAGCATCTACGCGCTGCGCTCGGGTTCGTTCAAGACCGTGGTGGCCCACGCCAACGGCTGCGAGCAGGTCAGCGGCTTCTTCCTCACCGGCGAGACGCTCGGGCTGGACGGCATCTGCACCGAGCAGCACGCCTGCGACGCCATCGCGCTCGAGGACAGCGCGGTCTGCGTGATCCCGTTCCACCTGCTCGAAGCGCTGTGCCGCGAAATGCGCTCGCTCCAGCAGCAGGTGCACCGCATGCTGAGCAGCGAGATCGTGCGCGAATCCGGCGTCATGCTGCTGCTGGCCAGCCTGTGCGCCGAGCAGCGCGTGGCGGCGTTCCTGCTCAATATCTCGGCGCGCCAGAAGGCGCGCGGCTACTCGCCGCGCGAACTCGCGCTGCGCATGACCCGCGAGGAAATCGGCAGCTATCTCGGCATGAAGCTGGAAACCGTCAGCCGGACCCTGTCGCGCTTCCAGCGCGACGGCCTGATCAGCGTGCACGGCAAGCGCATCAGCCTGCTGGACCTCGACGCGCTGGACCGCATCTAGCATCCCGCCCGGCGGCGGCCCCCGCCCCCTCTTGACCCCCGTCAAGCCGGCGCCCGGCCACCCGCCTAGCATGGAGACTCGGCCCGCCGGCACCGGCGGGCGCCACCCGGGAGAGCCGAGCATGGAATCCGAGGGACTCGCGCGGGCGCTGATGCGGCCCGCGGCCTACCCCCACCCCGTGGACAAGGTCACGCTGATCGAAACCCACATCTCGCAAGTCTTCCTGGCCGGTGCCTTCGCCTACAAGGTGCGCAAGCCGGTATGCCTGGACTTCGTCGATTTCCGCAGCCTGGCGGCGCGCCGCGCCGATTGCGAAACCGAGCTGCGGCTCAACCGGCGGCTGGCCGCGCCGCTGTACCTCGGCGTCGTGCCGATCGCCGCCGGCCCCGGGCCGCGCGAGGTCACGGTCGGCGGCGACGGCCCGGCGCTGGAATACGCCGTCAAGATGCGCCGCTTCCGCCAGCGCGACCTGCTGGCCACGATGGCCGAGGCCGACCAGCTGAGCGGCCCGCAGATCGAGGCGCTGGGCCGCCAGCTCTCCGCCTTCCACCGCGCCGCCCCGGCGGCGGCCCCCGGCGGCGGCCACGGTACCCCGGCGCAGATCGGCGCGGTGATGGAACAGGCGCTGGCCGGGCTGGCCGCGCTCGCGCCGGAAGACGCCATGACGGCGCGGGTGGCGGCGCTGCTGCGCGAGCGGGCGGCGGCGCTGCGGGCCGCCTTCGGCAAGCGGCTGGCCAGCGGCCACGTCAGGGAATGCCACGGCGACCTGCATCTGGGCAACGTCGCGCTGATCGACGAGGTGCCAACGCCGTTCGACTGCCTGGAATTCGACGCCGGGCTGCGCTGGATCGACACCGCCAGCGACATCGCCTTCCTGTTCATGGACCTGCAGCACCACGGCCGGCAGGACCTGGCCTACCGGCTGCTCAACACCTACCTGGAATGCAGCGGCGACTACGCCGCGCTGGCCGTGCTGCCGTTCTACACCGCCATGCGCGCCGTGGTGCGCGCGCGCGTGCTGCTCGAGCGCGCGCGGCAGCGCGGCGCGGCCGGCGCCATCAGCGCCGAGGAAACCGCCAGGACGCGGCTGCTGTGCAAGGACCTGCTGGGGCTGGCCGCCTCCACGCTGACGCGCCGCCCGGGCGCCATCACCATCATGCACGGGCTGTCCGGCAGCGGCAAAAGCACGGTCTCCCGGCGCCTGGCGCTGGCCGGGGCGATGGTGCGGGTGCGCTCCGACGCCGAGCGCAAGCGCGCCGCGCGCCGCGCCGGCCCGCCCGGCGGCGAGCTTTACGCGCCCGGGCGCACCGCGCGCGTCTACCGGCGCATGCTGGCGATCTGCCGCCTGGGCAGCGGCGCGGGCTTTCCCATGATCGCCGACGCGACCTTCCTCGCGCGCGGCCAGCGGCAGCAGTTCGCCGCGCTGGCGGCGCGGCGCGGCGTGCCCTTCTCCATCGTCGACTGCGATGCCGACGTGGCCGTCCTGCGCGAGCGCATCGCGGCGCGGACGCGGCAGGGCGGCGATCCGTCCGACGCCACGCTGCAGGTGCTGGAAGGACAGCGGCGCACGCAGGAGCCGCTCGGCAGCGACGAATGGCGCCACGTGGTGCGGATCGGCGCCGGGACGCTGGCCTGACACGCCGACGGCGCCGGCATGCCCCGTCACGCCGGCAGCACGCCGATACCTCCAGATCCAGAGATGGATGGAAATTGAAGGGTGGAAATTGAACCAGGCCCGCTGCGCGCGGGCCTGGCTGCGCTGGCTCAGGCTTCCTTGGGCGAGATCCACGCGGGGCGCTGCGCGCCGCCGCCCTGCCTGCCCGCGGCCTCGACCTGGTCGGCGAAGGTGCGCAAGGGCTGCTGCACCGTGCCGCTGACCACGTCGCTCTGGCGCAGCGCCAGCACCGGCGACGGCGGCGTCCTGCCCAGGCGGGCGATCTCCTCCGCGGCGTTGAACGCGCCCTGCCGCGACATCACGCAGATCACCGAGGTATCGCAGCCCAGCGGCGCGCGCTCGCGCAGGAAGCTGCGCATCGGCGCGGCCAGCTTGCCGATCCAGACCGGCGCGACGATCACCAGCCGCCGGCAGTCGGCCGGCGCCGGCCCGCCGTAGCGATAGGCCACGCGGCGCAGCAGCAGGTTGTCGATCACGCAGCGCAGGTCGCCCGCCAGCCCGGCGCGGGTGGCCACGTCGCTGACTTCCGCGAGCGGCCAGCCGGTCAGCGCCGCCAGGTCTTCGGCGACCTGGCGCGCGGTGCCGGTGCGCGAGTAATAGACGATCTGGATGCCTTGCTCGTTGTCGTTCATCATGTCTCCCCGGCCATCTTGGCGTGGTTGGCTGCGTGGTTGGCTTAGTGGTTGCCTATTGCGCCGGCTTCGGCGCGTGCACCAGCAGCACCGGCAGGTGGCTCTGCCGCACCAGGCCCTCGGCCACGCTGCCCATCAGCAGCCGCTTGACGCCGCGGCGGCCGTGCGTGCCCACCACCAGCAGCTCGGCGCCGGCCTGCTCCGCCGCCTGCTCGATCGCGCTGGAGACGTCGCCGATCGCGAGCGGCTCGTCGATCATGATGGTCGAGCACTTGACCTTTGCCGCCGCGGCGAGGGCCTTGGCCTCGTCGAGCAGTTGCTGCCCGCCCTCGACCAGGCTGGAGCGCAGGTCCGTCAGGTCGACATAACCGACCTCGTAGCGCAGATAGCTGTTGTCGATCACATGCACCACCACCAGTTCGGCGCCGGTCGCGCCGGCCACGCGCAGCGCTTCGTCCAGCGCCTGCATGGAGGATTCGCTGCCGTCCACGGCAACCAGGATCTTGCTGTACATCGTCTTCTCTCCCGCCGCGGTCGCTCCGCGGTCATCAAAGGGGGGAACATAGCCGCCCCTGCGGCAGCCCTGGTCCCGATGGTTCCAGTTTGTCCGCGCCGGCGACGGCCATGTTGATGTGGATCATGCATTTCGCAGCTTTGCCGGCGCGCTCCGGGGGCTGCCCCGCCACCACGCGCCACCACGCGCCACCTTGATGCGGCGCAAGCGGCCGCGCGCGGCGTGGCCTAGCATGGAAACAGGATAATCCGGCCGGCGGCCGGCAAGGAGGCGGAGATGCAGCAGTGGATGCGAGCGATGGTGTTCGACGGCGACGGCCCGGTCCTGCGCGCGGCGCGCGTGCCGGTGCCGGTGCCCGGGCCGGGCGAGGTGCGGATCGCCGTGACCGCCTGCGGCGTCTGTCGCACCGACCTGCACATCCTCGACGGCGAGCTGGCGCAGCCCAAGCCCGCGCTGATTCCGGGCCACGAGATCGTCGGCCGGGTCGAGTCCTGCGGCGCGGGCGTCACCGGCTTCGCCGCGGGCGACCGCGTGGGCGTGCCCTGGCTGGGCCGGACCTGCGGGCACTGCCCGTTCTGCGCGGCGCACCGCGAGAACCTGTGCGACGCGCCGCAGTTCACCGGCTACACGCGCGACGGCGGCTACGCCGAGTACGTGGTGGCCGACAGCCGCTATTGCTTCCGCATCCCGGACCGCTACGACGACGAGCACGCCGCGCCGCTGCTGTGCGCGGGCCTGATCGGCTACCGCACGCTGCGCATGGCCGGCGCGGCCCGGCGCATCGGCATCTACGGCTTCGGCGCGGCGGCCCACCTGGTGACGCAGATCGCGGTGGCGCAGCAGCGCGAGATCTACGCCTTCACGCGCCCCGGCGACGACGCCGCCAGCCGGCTGGCGCGCGCCACCGGCGCCTGCTGGACCGGCCCCAGCGACCAGCCGCCGCCGCGCCTGCTCGACGCCGCGCTGATCTTCGCGCCGGTCGGCGCGCTGGTGCCGCTGGCGCTGCAGGCAGTCGACAAGGGCGGCACGGTGGTCTGCGGCGGCATCCACATGAGCGACATCCCGGCCTTCGCATACCGGCTGCTGTGGGAGGAGCGGTCCCTGGTCTCGGTGGCCAACCTCACGCGCGAGGACGGCGAGGCCCTGATGCGGATCGCGCAGGACACGCCGCTGCGCACCACCATCAAGGTCTATGCGCTGGAGCAGGCCAACGCCGCGCTGGCCGACCTGCGCGCGGGCACCCTCAGCGGCGCCGCGGTGCTGCGCATCGGCGCGGACGCGGCGGGCGCTTGATGTGCGTCAACACCCGGACGGCGCCGGCCCTTATTCTCCAGGCAACGGCGCCCCCCGCGGGGAGGCTGCCCTTGTCACACGGCGAATACTGACGAACACAGCGGCTGCTCAGCCAGGAGAAACATCATCATGTACGACAAGATCTTGCTCGCGGTGGACGGCAGCCGCTCCTCGGACCTGGCGGTGAGCCAGGCCATCCTCTTCGCCAAGGCGACCGGCGGCGAAATCAAGGCGCTGTTCGTGGCCGACGACGCCGACGTGTTCTACTTCGCCGGCACCACCTACCCGTCCTGGCTGATGGACAGCATCCGCACGATGGGCGAGGAAACGCTGGCCGCGGCCGCCCGGCGCATGACGGAAGCCGGCGTGCGCCACGCCACCAAGCTGATCGAGAACCCGGTCTCGCCCGGCCTGATCGCCGAGACCATCGTCGGCGAGGCCAATAGCTGGGGCGCCGACCTGATCGTGATGGGCACGCACGGCCGCCGCGGCGTCAAGCGCATGGTCATGGGCAGCGTGGCCGAAGGCGTGGTGCGCGAAAGCAGCAAGCCCGTGCTGCTGATCCGCAGCGAAATCAAGGAATGAGGGCAGCGCACCGCACTGCCCTGCCACGCGGCCACGCCGGCGCCGCCGCGATCCTGAAGGCGCCGCTGGTCGCTGCCCTGCTGGCCGCCGCGCTGGCGGCCTGGCATGCCGCCGCGCTGGCGGCCTGGCATGCCGGCGCGCTGGCCGCCGAGGCCGGGCTGTGGTTCGCCCAGGGCCGCCCCGTGGCCGAGGCGCAGCAGGCCGTCGACAGCCTTGCCGATGCCGCCGCCGACGGGCTCGAGCCGGACGACTACGGCGCCGCCGCGCTGCGCCGCGCCCTCGCGCAGGCGCAGGACGGGCCGCCGCTGGCGCCGGACGCCGCGGCCGGCCTCGACCGGGCGCTGACCGCGGCGATGGAGCGCTACCTGGCCGACCTGCACGGCGGCCGCATCGACCCGCGCCAGATCCACGAGAATTTCTCCGGCGCGGCCGACGCCCGCTTCGACGCCGCCGCCTACCTGCGCGCCGCCGTCGCCGCGCACCGCCTGCCCGAGGCGGTGCGGCAGGCGGCGCCCTCGTTCCCGCTCTACGGCGCCCTGCGCGACGCGCTGGCCCGCTACCGCGCGCTGGCCGCCGGCCCTGCCTGGCAGGCGCCGCTGCCGCCGCTGCCGGCGCGCAAGCTGGCGCCGGGCGCGCCCTACGCCGGCGCGCCGGCGCTGGCGCAGCGCCTGGCCGCGCTGGGCGACCTGCCCGCCGGCCAGCCCGCGGGCGCGGCGCCGCCCGCGCGCTACGAAGGCGCGCTGGTGGACGGCGTCAAGGCCTTCCAGGCGCGCCACGGGCTGGACCCGGACGGCGTGATCGGCGCGGGGACGTTCGCGCAGCTGAACACGCCGCCGGCCGGCCGCGTGCGCCAGATCGAGCTCACGCTGGAGCGCCTGCGCTGGACGCCGCTGCTGGACGGCCCGCGCATGATCGTGGTCAACGTGCCGGAGTTCGTGCTGCGCGCCTACGAGGTGGAGGACGGCGGCGTGCGGGTCAGGGCCGAGATGAAGGTCATCGTCGGCAAGGCGCTCGACACGCGCACGCCGCTGTTCAAGGAGGACATGCGCTTCATCGAGTTCAGCCCCTACTGGAACATCCCGCCGTCCATCGCGCGCGCGGAAACCCTGCCCCGGCTGCGCCGCGACCCCGCCTATTTCACGCGGCAGGGGCTGGAGTTCGTCGGCGGCGACGGCAAGGTCTCGGCGGTGCTGTCGGCGGCGAACCTCGACGCCGTGCAGCGCGGGCAGATGCGCATACGGCAGCGCCCCGGGCCGCTCAACGCGCTCGGCGACATCAAGTTCATCTTCCCCAACAACGACAACATCTACCTGCACCACACGCCGGCGCCGCAACTGTTCACGCGCGACCGCCGCGACTTCAGCCACGGCTGCATCCGAGTGGAAGACCCGGTGGCGCTAGCCGGCTTCGTCCTGCGCGACATGCCCGGCTGGAACGAGGCGCGCATCCGCCAGGCGATGGACAAGGGCCAGTCGAGCACGCTGCGGCTGCAGGAACCGCTGCCCGTGGTGCTTGCCTACGGCACCGCCATCGTCAAGGCCGACGGGCGTGTATATTTCTTCAACGACATCTACGGGCTCGACGGCCTGCTGGACCGGGCCCTGCGGCAACATTCGGCCAGCCGGCGCGCGGGCAGCGCTACCGGCGCGCCCGCCCAGGCCGCGCCCTGACGCCATGAGGAAACACCCGATGCCCAAGCCGATGCCCAAGCCCTTTCCCCGCCGCGCCTTCCTGTCGCGCTCGGCGCAACTGGCGCTGGCCGGCGCCGCGCTGCCGCTGGCGGCGCGCCCCGCCTTCGCCTCGCTGGCGGCCTTGCCCGACGCGCGCAGCCTGTCGTTCGACCACACCCACACCGGCGAGCGCATCGCGCTGGTGTTCGCCGTGGGCGACCAGTTCGTGCCCGAGTCGCTGGCCGCGCTCAACCACTTCCTGCGCGACCACTACAGCGGGCAGGCCGGCGTCATCGACCCGCAGCTGTTCACGCTGCTCTACCGCCTGCGCCGCACGCTCGACAGCGACAGCCCGTTCCAGGTGATCTCCGGCTACCGCAGCCCGGCCACCAACGCGCGGCTGCGCAAGACGCGCGGCGGCGGCGTGGCCAGCCACAGCCTGCACATGGACGGCAAGGCCATCGACATCCGCCTGGCCGGCGTGCCGCTGGCCGACCTGCGCGACGCGGCGCTGTCCCTGCGCGGCGGCGGCGTGGGCTTCTATCCGCACGAGCAGTTCGTGCATGCCGACACCGGGCGCGTGCGCGACTGGTAGCGGCCCGGAGGATAGGCATTCCGGACGGGATAACGGCGGGCGGCCTCAGCCACGCCGCCGCAGCGTCTCGGACGGCTTCTCGCCGAACGCCTTGCGGTAGTCCACGGCGAACTGTCCCAGGTGCGCAAAGCCCCAGCGCAGCGCGGCCCCGGTCACGGTCTCGCCGCCATCCGCGTCGAGCAGGGCGCGCCTGACGCGCTGCAATCGCACCGCCTTCAGGAACTGCATCACGCCGATGCCGCGCCAGTCGTGGAAGACCCGCTGCAAGGTGCGCACGCTGCACTGCGCCGCGCCGGCCACCGCCAGCAAGGTCAGCGGCTGGTCCGCGTGCGCCTCGATGAACGCGACCGCGCGGCGCAGGCAGGCCGGGCTGACGCCGCCCGCGGGCGATGCTTCCGTGCCGCGCAGCGCGTCCTGCTCGAACAGCAGGTCCAGGATCAGCAGCTCCTCCGCCCGCGGCAGCAGCATGGCCCGCAGCGGCGGCGGCGCGTCCGGGTGCAGCGCCTGCTTGAGCCCCTGCAGCAGCGCCAGCCAGCGCGCCACCTGCGCGCGCCGCACCAGCGCCTGCGGGCGCAGGGCGAACCGCGCGCCGCCGCGGCCGGACAGCGCCCGGCCGACCGCGGCCACGCGCCCGATGTCGATGCGCGCGACCAGCTGCACGTTGTCCGCGCTGTACCGGTAGCGCGAAGCGACCCCGGGCGGCACCACCACCACGCCCGCCGCGCCACTGTGGCGAAACCCGCCGGCCTCGATGTCCGCGTGCCCCGCGACGGTGGCCAGGACCAGCGCGAAATCGGGGAACACCTCCGGCTCGATCGCGATCTCCCTGCCATAGGCAAAGCGCGACAGCCCGACCTGCGCGCCCGGCAGGTTGTGCATGCTGGCGGGATGCCGGCTGGCACCGGCGGCGCGGTAGCGGTACGGGCAGTAGACCCGCCCGATCTCGTCGCGCGCCAGGCCGAGATCGCCGGACTCGAACAGCCTGGCCGACTCGGGCATCTCGGCGGCATGCCAGTCCGGCGCGGAGGCCGCCGCGTCGAAGGCGGTGCCGGGTACGGTAGCGGGTTCCATCCGATGTCTTCCTCCTCGATCGCGCGCCATGCCCGCGGGATAACCCTCGGGCAAGGGTGCCGCGCCAGACGCCGCGCCACAGTAACGGCGCTGCGCCGATAGCCGTGGCGCCGGATCGATAGCGCCGCGGCCCGCCCCGCGCCGATGATCTGCCCACGCGGTGCGCCGCGGCCGCGCCGGCCAGCCAGCCAGAGCCGGGGCCAATGGCCGCAGTATCGCACCGCCGCCACCAGGAGACATCATGAGCACCCCCGCTTTCTACGAAGCCACCGCCGCCGTCACCCGCGCCCGAGGCGCCCCCTTCGTGCTGGAACCGGTCCGCCTGCGCGCGCCGCGCGGCAACGAAGTGCTGGTGCGCATCGTCGCCACCGGCATGTGCCACACCGACATGATCGTGCGCGACCAGTTCTACCCGGTGCCGCTGCCGGCCGTGCTCGGCCACGAAGGCGCGGGCGTGGTCGCCGCCGCGGGGCCGCGGGTCGAGCGCCTCGCCATCGGCGACCACGTGGTGCTGACCTATGGCGCCTGCGGGCATTGCCCGTCCTGCGGCGGCGGCCACGCGGCCTATTGCAATGCGTTCTACGCGCGCAACTTCGGCGGCGCCGGCCCGCACGGCGACTGCGCCATCGAAGACGCGCACGGCCAGCCCGTCCACGACCACTTCTTCGCCCAGTCGTCGTTCGCCACCTACGCCCTGAGCCGCGAAGGCAGCGCCATCAAGGTGCCGCGGGAAGCGCCGCTGGAACTGCTGGGGCCGCTCGGCTGCGGCATCCAGACCGGCGCCGGCGCCGTCATCAACGCGCTCGCGGTGCGCCCCGGCAGCAGCTTCGCCGCGCTCGGCGCCGGCGCGGTCGGGCTCTCGGCCGTGCTGGCGGCGCGCGCCGCGGGCGCCGCCACCATCGTCGCCGTCGACGTGGTGCCCGCCCGGCTGGCGCTGGCCCGCGCGCTGGGCGCCACCCACACCGTCGACAGCCGCGCGGGCGACCTCGCCGAGGCCGTGCGGCAGGCCACCGGCGGCGGCGCCGACTACGCGCTGGAATCCACCGGCCGCCCGGAAGTGCTGCGCCAGGGCGTGGCCGCGCTGGGCCGCCTCGGCACGCTCGGCGTGGTGGGCGCCTCGCCGCTGGGCACCGCGGCGGACTTCGACGTCAACGACCTGCTGATCGCCGGCAAGCGCATCCAGGGCATCTGCGAAGGCGACAGCGTGCCGCAGCGGTTCATTCCCGACCTCGTGAAGCTCTACCTGCAGGGCCGCTTCCCGTTCGACAAGCTGGTGAAGTTCTACCCGTTCGAGCAGATCAACCAGGCCGCCGCGGACAGCGAGAAGGGCCTGACGCTGAAGCCGGTCCTGCGCATCGGCCGCTGACCCCTCCCCGTCCCGACCGGACTCAGACCGAAATCAGATTGCACTCCGACACCATGAACACCTATCACGCCCACATCGGCGGCCGCCCGTTCGCGGCCGAGGCCGGCGCCATCACGGCCACCTTCGCCGCCACCAATGCCGCCACCGGCGCGCACCTGGCCGACATCGCGCGCTGCGGCGCCACCGAGATCGACGCCGCCGTCGCGGCCGCGCGCCACGCGCTGCCGGCCTGGAAGGCCACCACCTACGAAACGCGCTCGGCGCTGCTCAACCGCCTGGCCGACGCGCTCGAGGCGCAGGCACCGCGCCTGGCGCGCATCGACGCGCAGGACATCGGCCGCCGCCTCGCCGAGACGCTGGTCGACTACCAGATCGCCGTGGCCCAGTACCGCTATTTCGCCGGCGCCATCCTCACCCACGAAGGCCACGGCCGGCCGATCCCCGACGGCTACCTGATCGCCAAGCGCGAGCCCATCGGCGTGGTCGGCCAGATCATTCCGTGGAACGTGCCCGCCATCATGGTGGCGCTCAAGGTGGCGCCGGCGCTCGCCGCCGGCAACACCATCGTGCTCAAGCCGGACGAGAACGCCTCGCTCTCCACGCTGGAATTCGCCGCGATCGCCGCGCGCATCTTCCCGCCCGGCGTGGTCAACGTGGTTCCCGGCTTCGGCGAGGAAGCCGGCGCCGCGCTGACGCGCCACCCCGGCGTCGCCAAGCTGGCCTTCACCGGCAGCGCCGAGGTCGGGCGCGTCATCGGCCATGCCGGCGCCGAGCGGCTGGTGCCGGTCTCGCTGGAACTCGGCGGCAAGAGCCCGAACATCGTGTTCCCCGACATCGAGGACATCGGCGCGGTGGTCGACAACGCGCTGTTCGCCGCCATGTACTGCAACGGGCAGTCCTGCCTGGCCGGCACGCGGCTGTTCGTTCACGACGACATCTACCAACCCTTCACCGAAGCGCTGGCCGGCGCGGCCGCGCGCATCCGGGTCGGCGACCCGCTGGCGGCGGACACGCGGCTAAGCTGCCTGGTCTCGGAACGGCAGGGAGCGCGGGTGCTGGACTACATCGGCCTGGGCAAGGCCGAAGGCGCGCGGCTGCTGGCCGGCGGCGAACGCGTGCGGGTGCCCGGGTGCGAGGCCGGCTGCTTCGTCCGGCCGACCATATTCGAGGCGCGCAACGACATGCGCATCGCCCAGGAAGAGATTTTCGGGCCGGTCCTCAGCGTGATCCGCTGGCGCGACCACGACGCGATGCTGCGCGAAGCCAACGACGTGCGCTACGGACTGGCTGCCGGCATCTACACCGCCGGCCTCGAGAACGCCATGCGCACCGCCGACGCGCTCGAAGCCGGCTCGGTGTGGATCAACCACTATTTCAACCTCAACAGCGGCTCGCCCTTCGGCGGCGTGAAGGAAAGCGGGATCGGCCGCGAGCATTGCCGCGAGACGCTGAACCTGTACTCGCACGTCAAGTCGATCACCGTGCAGAACAGGGTGTCGGCGCCGCAGTTCGTGCCGCCGGGGCAGGCGTGAGTCGGGCGCGATGCGTCAGGCGTGAGCCGCGCATGGACCGCGCATGAGCCGCGCGGGCCCGCAAAGGCCCGCGCGGCTGCACGCCCGCGCCGCGCTCAGGCGCCGTCGGCGGGCGGTGGCGTGTCCGCCGCCGCGTTGTCGTTCTGCGCGGGCGCCGGCGCGACCGCGGCGGCGGCGACTTCCTTGCCGCCATCCTTGCCGCTGTCCTTGCCACCGTCCTTGCGGCCACCGCGCCCGGGCGCGCGCCGCGCCCCCTGGCGCCGCGCCCGCGCGGCCTGGTCCGCGCTCACGCTGCCGACCGGGTTGCCCTGCAGGTCGACGCGCGCCGCGCCCTCCACCAGGCACGCCCAGTAGCGGCTGCCCTGGCACCACGCGGCAATCGCCTGCTGCAACTGCTCGCGGGTCAGGCCCAGCGTGTCGAGCTGCAGCGCGGCATCGTCGAGAATGCCCTGCTTGAGCGGCAGCTTGGGCGCGGGATTCTTGGGAAACGCCCGCGGGAAGTGCCTTTGCAGGCGCCAGATCGATTCGACCACCGGGTCGACCGGCTCCTTCTTCTCCGGCCGCCGGGGCGAGGCCTTCCGCTTGTCCGCCTTGTCCGCCCTGGCCTCTTTGCCCTGCCGGGCCTCTTTAGCCTGCGCCGCCAGTTGCTGCTTCAACGCGGCAAGTTGTTCAAAACCCATAGTGCATCCGCTTCAAGAAAGTTATTCGTGCCGGGTGGCAACCATCCCGCCAGCCATCTCCCCGGCGCTGGCCCGGAAGATGGCGGAAAGACCCGCCATCCAGGCCATCGGGGCCGGACCGGGGCAGCGGCAACCCCACAGTCTAGCAATCCTGGCGGCTGCCGGCTTGAATCATGTTGCTTCGGGGATGGGTGAAGGGTAGTCGGGCGGCGCGGAACATGCCAATTGCCGATGCCCTCCGGCGCCGGTTCGGGCCGGCATTTGCGCGAGGATTCGAGCGAAGGAGAAGGTTTGCTCCCCTCTCCCGCACCGTGTGAGAGGGGCCGGGGGAAAGGGCCAGCGCCGGCGCGCGGCACAGGCGGTCACTGTCGCTTCGTGGCGGCGCCGCCCCTCTCCCCCTGCCCCGCTCCCGCACGCGGGAGCGAGGCGACAACACACATCAGGCTGATTTCCGCCGGCAGGCCACGTCGCCCGCCACGGCCATCAACCGGCCGTCAGGCTCAGAAATCCAGCCCGCCCGGCGCGCCGCCCGGCAGCGCGGGGGCGGCGTCGGCCTTGGGCAGTTCGATCACCGCCGCGTCCGTGGTCAGGATCAGGCCGGCCACCGAGGCGGCGTTCTGCAGCGCGGTGCGCGTGACCTTGGTCGGGTCGACCACGCCGCCTTCCACGAGGTCGCCGTATTCGCCGGTGGCCGCGTTGTAGCCGAAGTTGCCCGAGCCCTCCTCCACGCGCGCCACGATCACGCTGGCTTCCTCGCCGGCGTTGGTGACGATCTGGCGCAGCGGCTCTTCCAGCGCGCGCAGCACGATCTTGATGCCGGCCTGCTGGTCCGGGTTGGCGCCGGTCACGCCCTTGACCGCCTGGCGCGCGCGGATCAGCGCCACGCCGCCGCCGGCCACGATGCCTTCTTCCACCGCGGCGCGGGTGGCGTGCAGCGCGTCTTCGACGCGGGCCTTCTTTTCCTTGACCTCGACCTCGGTGGCGCCGCCGACCTTGAGCACGGCCACGCCGCCGGCCAGCTTGGCCACGCGCTCCTGCAGCTTCTCGCGGTCGTAGTCGGAGGTGGCCTCGTCGATCTGGGTGCGGATGCGCTTGACGCGCGCCTGGATCTGCGCGGCGTCGCCGGCGCCGTCGATGATGGTGGTGTTTTCCTTGCCGATCTCCACGCGCGCGGCCTGGCCCAGTTCTTCCAGCGTGGCCTTCTCCAGCGACAGGCCGACTTCCTCTGCCACCACCTGGCCGCGGGTGAGGATGGCGATGTCCTCCAGCAGCGCCTTGCGGCGGTCGCCGAAGCCCGGCGCCTTGACGGCGGCGGCCTTGAGGATGCCGCGGATGTTGTTGACCACCAGCGTGGCCAGCGCCTCGCCGTCGACGTCCTCGGCGATGATCAGCAGCGGGCGGCCGGACTTGGCCACCTGCTCCAGCACCGGCAGCAGGTCGCGGATGCTGGAGATCTTCTTGTCCACCAGCAGCAGGAACGGCTGCTCCAGCACCACCACCTGCTTGTCGGGGTTGTTGATGAAGTACGGCGACAGGTAGCCGCGGTCGAACTGCATGCCTTCCACCACTTCGAGCTCGTCGCCGAGCGACTTGCCGTCTTCCACGGTGATCACGCCTTCCTTGCCGACGCGGTCGATGGCCTCGGCGATGCGCTCGCCGATGGCGCTCTCGCCGTTGGCCGAGATGGTGCCCACCTGCGCGATCTCGCGGCTGGTGGTGGTCGGCTTGCTGATGCGGCGCAGCTCCTCGATGGCCACGGCCACCGCCTTGTCGATGCCGCGCTTCAGGTCCTGCGGGTTCAGGCCCGCCGCCACGTACTTGACGCCCTCGCGCACGATGGCCTGGGCCAGCACGGTGGCGGTGGTGGTGCCGTCGCCGGCGTTGTCGCTGGTGCGCGAGGCCACTTCCTTGACCAGTTGCGCGCCGACGTTCTGCAGCTTGTCCTGCAGCTCGATCTCCTTGGCCACGGACACGCCGTCCTTGGTCACGGTGGGGCTGCCGAAGCTGCGCTCCAGCACCACGTTGCGGCCCTTGGGGCCGAGCGTGACCTTGACCGCGTTGGCGAGGATGTTGACGCCTTCCACCACCTTCGCGCGCGCCACGTCGCTGAACACTACGTCTTTCGCTGCCATTGCTGTTGTTCCTGTGTCGTTGTCTGTTGGTCGGGTTACGGTGCGGCGGCGCGTCAGCGCTCGACCACGGCGACGATGTCTTCCTCGCGCAGCACCAGCAGTTCCTCGCCGTCCACCTTGACGCCCTGCCCGGCGTACTTGCCGAACAGCACGCGGTCGCCCACGCGCAGGTCGGGCGCGATGCGCTCGCCGGCCTCGTTGCGGCGGCCCGGGCCGACCGCGATCACTTCGCCCTGGTCGGGCTTCTCGGCGGCGCTGTCGGGAATCACGATGCCGGACGCGGTGCGGGTTTCGTTGTCGGACCGCTTGACGAGAACGCGGTCATGCAGGGGACGAAGGCTCATGCTGGCTCCTGGATGGGAAAGGGATTCGGGCCGGGGCGGCGCTGCGCCGTCGATGCGATTCAGCGCGTTTCAGCGCGCGTCGACACGGTCGATCAGCACTCGGCACCGGCGAGTGCCAAGTATAGAAACGCGCCCCCGCGCCCTCCAACTGCTTGTTTCGCATTTCCTTATCAGGGGCGCCAGGGGGGCACCCAAGGAGGCACCAAGGAAGCGCGCCCGCGCTCAGAGATCGAAATGGCAGGCCACGCGGTGCGCGGCGCCGGCCGGCCGCAGCGCCGGCTGCTGCTCGCGGCAGCGCGGCGCGGCATGCGGGCAGCGCGACTGGAAACGGCAGCCTTGCGGCAGCGCGATCGGCGACGGGATCTCCGCCATCGCGCCGCCCTGCGTGCCACTTTCCACGCGGCTTTCGCTGGACGCCATCAGCGCCCGCGTATAGGGATGCCGGGGATGGCGGATGATGTCGTCGCGGCTGCCCAGCTCCACGAACTCGCCCAGGTACAGCACGCCGATCCGGCTGCTCATGTAGGCCACCACGGCGAGGTCGTGCGAGATC
Source organism: Cupriavidus sp. FW216-B1 (assembly GCF_058789195.1). Classification (NCBI taxonomy): domain Bacteria; kingdom Pseudomonadati; phylum Pseudomonadota; class Betaproteobacteria; order Burkholderiales; family Burkholderiaceae; genus Cupriavidus; species Cupriavidus sp. FW216-B1. The sequence continues at coordinate 221,710 of NZ_JBYTEL010000003.1, forward strand.
AGCACATAGGTCAGCCCCTGCTGCTGCTGGATGTCCTTGAGCAGGTTGAGGATCTGCGCCTGGATGGAGACGTCGAGCGCCGACACCGGCTCGTCCAGCACCAGCGCGCGCGGCGCCAGGCCCAGCGCCCGCGCGATCGCCACGCGCTGGCGCTGGCCGCCGCTGAGCTCGTTGGGAAAGCGCTGCGCCAGCGTCGGCGCCAGGCCGACGGACTGCAGCAGCGCGGCCACGCGCGCGGCCAGCGCCGGCCCCTTCGCCAGGCCGTGGATGCGCATGGGCTCGGACACGATGTCGCCGATCCGCATCAGCGGGTTGAGCGATGCATAGGGGTCCTGCAGCACCGGCTGCACCAGCCGGTGGAAGGCCTTGCGCTCGCGCGCCGTGCGCGTGGACAGCGGCTTGCCGTCCACGTGCAGCCGGCCGCCGCTGGGCGGCTCGGCCGCCAGCAGCAGGCGCGCCAGCGTGCTCTTGCCCGAGCCGGACTCGCCCACCAGCCCGAAGGTGCTGCCGGCGGCCACCTCGAAATCGACGCCGGCCACGGCATGCAGGGTCTTGCCCTTGCCGAACAAGCCCTTGCGTACCTGGTACTGCTTGCGCAGGTCTTCCGCGCGGATGAATGCGGTGGCTGCGCTCATGCGACCTTCTGCCTGGCTGGAGGAACGGAAACGGGCTGCGCCACGCCATCGGCGCTCGCGCGGGCGGCCTCCACGCGCTGCGCGGTGTGCCAGCAGGCCACGCGGCGCCGGCCGCCGCCATCGTCACCATCGTCGCCACCCCACTCGAACCAGTTCGGGTAGGCGGCGTGGCAGCGCGCCGCGGCCTCGGGGCAGCGCGGCGCAAAGCGGCAGCCGGGGGCCCAGTCGCGCGGCAGCGGCGGCGTGCCCGGGATGGTCCGCAGCGGCGCGTCGCAGTCGGACAGCGACGGGATCGCGCGCAGCAGGCCTTCGGTGTACGGATGCACGGGATGCGCGAACACCTCGGCGATGGGACCCTGCTCGACGATGCGGCCCGCGTACATGATGGCCACGTCGTCGCAGAACTGCGCGGCCAGCTGCAGGTCGTGCGTGATGAACACGATGGTCATGTCGCGCGTGGCCTGCAGTTCCTTGAGCAGGCCCAGGATCTGCATCTGCACGGTCACGTCGAGCGCCGTGGTGGGCTCGTCGCAGATCAGCAGGTCCGGCGAGCAGGCGATGTTGATGGCGATGGACACGCGCTGGCGCATGCCGCCGCTGAACTGGAACGGGTAGCTGTCGAGCCGCTCGGCGGCGGCGGGAATCCGCACCGCCTCCAGCGCCTGGATGCTCAGGCGGCGCAGCTCGCGGCGGTCGGTGACGCCGTGGTGCCAGCGGAACACCTCGCCGACCTGCTCGCCGATGGTCAGCAGCGGGTTGAGCGAGGTCATGGCGTCCTGCAGCACCATGCCGATCTGCCGGCCGCGCACCTTGCGCAATTCGCGCGCGGGCAGGCGCAGCAGGTCGCGGCCCTTGAACAGCACCTCGCCGCCGACCACCTTGCCGTTGGCCGGCAGCAGGCCGAGCATGGAGGCGCAGGTCATGCTCTTGCCCGAGCCGGACTCGCCCACCAGCGCCAGCACCCTGCCCTTGCGCACCGCCAGGCTGACCTGGTCGACCGCGGTGATGGTGCCGTTGCGGGTAATCAGTTGCGTGGCCAGGCCACGCGCTTCGAGCAGGATGTCCATGCGTTCCCCGTTCACCAGGTCTCCGGAATGACGGGGTTGAGCTTGCCGCGCAGCGCATCCCCCAGCAGATTGACGGCCAGCACGGTGACGATCAGCACCGCGCCCGGCATCACGCAGACCCACCACGCGGTGCTCAGCTGGCCGCGGCCTTCGGCGATCATCGAGCCCCACGAGGCCGCGGGCGGCTGCACGCCCAGCCCCAGGAAGCTCATGGTGGCCTCGAGAATGATCACGCTGCCGATGTCCAGCGTGGCCAGCACCACGAAGATGCCGGCGATGCCGGGCACGATGTGCCGCAGCATCACCCACGCCGGGCCGGCGCCGGCCAGCCGCGCCAGCAGCACGTACTCGCGCGACTTCAGCGACAGCACCTCGCCGCGCGTGATGCGGGCGAAGCGCGCCCAGTTGGCCAGCGTCAGCACCACCACCAGGTTGCTCATGTTGACGCCGATCACGCCGGCCAGCACCAGCGCCAGGATCACCGCCGGGAACGCCAGCTGCATGTCGGTCAGGCGCATGATGAAGGCATCGGCCACGCCGCCCAGGTAGCCGGCGACCACGCCGAGCAGCGTGCCGAGCACGCCCGCCAGCGTGACCACGATCAGCGCGATCGCCAGCGACACGCGCGCGCCGTGGATCACGCGCGAGAGGATGTCGCGGCCGAGCTGGTCGGTGCCCATCCAGTGCGCCAGCGACGGCGGCTGGAAGGTGTCGGCAAGCGCGATGGCCACCGGGTCGAACGGCGACAGCCACTCGGCCAGCACGGCGCAGGCGCACACCGCCAGCACCACGGCGAGCGCGGCCCAGCGCTGCGCGCGCGCCAGCCGCCGGCGGGAGCGCGCCTGCGTGGCGGCGGGCAGCGCGGGCTCGGCCGGTATTTCGCGGACGGTTTTTCCGACGGTCTGGCCAATGACAGGCCGCATGGCGGCGCGGACGGTATCAGGCATAGCGGATGCGGGGATCGATCACGGCGTAGAGCAGGTCCACCGCGAGGTTGACCGCGGCGAACACCAGCGCGGCCACCGTCACGGCGGCCTGCACGACCGTGTAGTCGAGATTGTTGATGGAATCGAGCAGCAGCTGCCCCACGCCGGGCCAGGCGAACACCACCTCCACGGAGACGGCGCCGCCGAGCAGCACGCCAAACTGCAGCGAGACGAAGGTGATCACCGGCAGGATGGCGTTGCGCAGCGCGTGGCGCAGCACGATCACGTGCTCGGGCACGCCCTTGATGCGGGCGAACTTCACGTACTCCGAATGCAGCACCGTGGTCATGCTCGACAGCGTCAGCCGCGCCACGCCGGCCGCCGCGTACCAGCCCAGCGCCAGCATCGGCAGGACCAGGTGCGAGACGGTGCCGTAGCCGCCGGTCGGGAACCAGCCGAACTGCAGCGAGAACACCTTGACGAACACCAGGCTGAAGAAGAACGGCGGCGCCGCCTGCCCGAGCACGGTGAAGATGCGCGCGCACTGGTCCGCCACGCCGTCCGGCCACAGCGCCGACGCCACCCCCAGCGGCAGGCCGATCAGCACCGCCACGGCCAGCGCCGCCACCGCCAGCAGCAGCGTGGGCAGCAGCGCCTGCGCCACCACGCCCAGCGCCGGGCGCGAGAAGCGGTACGAGGTGCCGAAATCGCCGTGCGCCAGGTCCGCCACGAAGCTGGCGAACTGCACCGGCAGCGGGCGGTCCAGCCCCATCTGCTCGCGCAGCACCTGGCGGTCGGCCTCGGTGGCTTCCGGCGGCAGCATCAGGTGGGTCGGGTCGCCGATGGCGCGCACTACCGTGAAGATCACGGCGATGACCAGGAAGACCGTCAGCGCCGACTGGCCGATGCGCCTGAGAAGGTAGTTCAGCATCGCAGCTCCCGGCCTATTTCCAGGCCACCTCGCGGAAGTTCAGGCTCCAGCCCGCGACCTGCGGCTTCCAGCCGAGCTGCGGGTCCTGCACGTAGAGCACCTTGGGCTCGGCCAGCAGCACGGCCTGCCCGTCGTCGCGCGCGATCTGCAGCACCTGCCGGAAGATCGCATCGCGCCGGGTGCGCTCGGACTCGCCGTCCACCTGCGCCACCAGCTTCTCCACTTCCGGGTTGGTGTAGTCCGACCACGTGCCGTCCTTGATGGCGGCGCCGCCGATCACGTGGATCGGGTCGTAGATGGCGTTGCCGAAGCCCATCACCACCAGCGGCCCGCTCTGGTGCGTGTTGTTGAGCCGGTTGTAGGCGATCGAGTCGATCACCTTGATCTGCGTGCGCACGCCGACCTGGCCCCAGTAGGCGGCCAGCGTCTCGCAGATCGCGCGCGGCTGGTTGCTCGGGCAGGTCAGGCTGGTGTCGAAGCCCTTGGCGTAGCCGGCCTGCGCCAGCAACTGGCGGGCGCGGGCGGCGTCGAACTCGAACGGCTTGAGCGCCGGGTTGCTGCCATACGGGTAGCTCGACGGAATCAGCGCGTTGAGCTCGGCTGCCTGCCCGCGCAGCACGCTGGCGATCAGGGCCTTCTTGTCGACGGCGTAGTTCAGCGCCAGCCGCACCTCGCGCTTCGACAGCGGCGAGGCCGGGTCGCTGGCGTAGATGCGGATGTGCAGCGGGCTGCCGCCGTCCACCACCTCGGCCGCCAGGCCCTTGTTGGCCGCGAGGCGCTCCAGGTCGGTGGGCGCGACCTCGGTGGCCAGGTCGATCTCGCCGGCCAGCAGCGCGCTGGCGCGGCTGCTGGGCTCGGGGATGACCTTGTAGACCAGCCGCGCCACGCCGGGCTTCTTGCCCCAGAAGCCGTCGAAGCGCTCGAACACCAGCTCGCGCCCGACCTGGTTCTGCACGATCTTCCACGGCCCGGTGCCCACCGGCGCCTGGCCGAAGGCCTCGGCGTTCGGCAGGCCCTGCACGTACTTGCGCGGCACCACGTAGAGATAGCCGGCCAGCTTGTTGAGGAAGGCGCCATCCTTTTTCTTGAGCCGGAACACCACGGTGTGCGCGTCCTTGACCGTGGTGGATTCCACCACCGGCGCGAAGAACGGCCGGCGCGTGCTCTTGCTCTCGGGCTGCAGCACGCGGTCCATCGAGAACTTCACGTCGTCGGCGGTAAACGCGTCGCCGTTGTGGAACTTCACGCCGGCGCGCAGGCGGAAGGTCCACACCAGGCCGTCGGCGCTGATCTCGTAGCCGGTGGCCAGGCGCGGCTCCAGGTTGCCCTGGCGGTCGAAGCCGTACAGCGAATCGAAGGCGTTCCACGCGTACTTGGCCGATTCGATGCTGGGCGGGATCAGCGGGTCGAGGTTGGCCGGCAGCGCCGTGATGGCCACCACCACGGTCTGCCGGTCGACGGCGGGCTTGCCGTTGATGGCCGATGCGGGCGTGGCGAAGCCCCAGGCCAGCGCGGCGGCCACGCTGGCGGCCAGGGCCGCCTTGCGGCGGCGGATGTTGAGAGTGTCTTGGGTCATGGCGGATTTCATTTCCACGTCACCTGCCGGAAGTTGAAGCTCCAGCCGGCGACCTGCGGCGACCACTGCAAGGCAGAGTCGGCCACGTAGTTGAGTTGCGGCTCGGCGATCAGCACGGCCTGGCCGTCGTCGCGCGCGAGCTTGAGCAGGCGGTTGAAGATCTCGGTGCGGCGCGCCGGGTCGTTGACGCCCTCCACCTCGTCGACCAGCGCCTGCACGGCCGGGTTGTCGTAGTCGGCCCAGGTGCCGTCCTTGGCGATGGAGCCGCCCACCACGTGGATGGGGTCGTAGATGGCATTGCCGAAGTGCGACAGGAACAGCGGGCCGCTCTGGTGCGTGTTGTTGAGGCGGTTGGACGCGGTGGACTCGATCAGCCGGATCTGCGCCTTCACGCCGACCTGCGCCCAGTAGGCCGCGATGGCCTCGCAGAAGGCCCGCTCGAAGGTCGGCGTGGTGCACATCAGGCTGGTGGAAAAGCCCTGCGGATAACCCGCCTCGGCCAGCAACTTGCGCGCCAGCGCCGGGTCGTAGGCGAACGGCTTGAGGCCCTTGTTGGGATCGGTCGGGTAGCTGTCCGGGATGTGCGAGCGCAGCGGCGCGGCGCGCCCGCGGAACACGTTCTTGATCAGCGCGTCCTTGTCGATGGCGTAGTTCAGCGCCAGCCGCACCTGCGGCTTGGACAGCGGCGTCTTCGGATCGTTGGCGTACACGCGCACGAACACCGGGCTGCCGCCCGGCACGGACAGGCTGCGCAGGCCCGGGTTGGCCTGCAGGCGCTCCACCTCGGTCGGCGCGATGTCGGTGGCGAGGTCGATCTCGCCGGCCAGCAGCGCGTTGACGCGGCTGCTGGCCTCGGGCACGAAGCGGTAGACGATGCGGTTGACCTTGGGCGCCTCGCCCCAGAACTGCGCGAAGCGCTGCAGCTCCAGCGACTGGCCGATCTGGTACGACACCACGCGGTACGGGCCGGTGCCGACCGGCTGCCGCGCGAACGCCTCGGGCGAGCCCAGGCCGCGCGTGTAGGCCTCGGGCACCACGTACAGGTAGCCGGCCACCTTGTTGAGGAAGGCGCCGTCCTTCCGGCGCAGGCGGATCACCACGGTGCCGTCGTCGGGCGCCTGCACGCTCTCCACCGCGTTGACGAAGAACGGCCGGCGCGTGCTCTTGGTGGCCGGGTCGAGGATGCGCTCCAGCGAATACTTCACGTCGCGCGCGCTCAGGCTGTCGCCGTTGTGGAACCTGACGCCCTTGCGGATGGTGAAGGTAAACACCAGTCCGTCCTCGCTGATCTTGTACGCGGTGGCCAGGCGCGGCTCCAGGTTGCCCTTGACGTCGAAGCCGTAGGGCGTGTCGAACACGTTCCAGGCGTACTTGGCCGAGTCCACGCTGGGCGCGACCTGCGGGTCCAGGTTGCCGGGGCCGGAGGCGAGCGCCACCACCAGCGTCTGCCTGTCGACGGCGGGCTTGCCGCCCACCGCGTGGGCCGGGCCAGCCGACAGCATCAGGCAGGCGGCGGCCGCGCCGGTCATTCGCAAAACAGCCTTCATGAAACAGGTCCCTCTCTCTGGGTTGGATGATGGATTCACGCCGCCGCGCGCCGCGCGCCGCGCGACACCGCGTGCCGCGCGGCGGCGCGGCCGCCGACGAGGCATTCGGCAAGATTGCCGCCGGCCATGTAGAGATGGCCGAAGGCGCTGCCCAGCTCGCCGGCCGCGTACAGGCCCTCGATGGCGCGGCCGCGCACGTCCAGCACGCGCTGGCAGGCGTCGTGCACGGGGCCGCCCTGGGTGTTGATCACCAGCGGCCACACCGGCGCCGCGTAGAACGGCGCGCGCGCCAGCGCCCGCATGGTGGCCGGCGGGCGGCCGAACGCCGCGTCGTGGCCGTCCGCGCAGGCCGCGTTCCACGCCTGCGCGGTGTCCGCCAGCGCCGGCGCGGGCACGCCGGTCAGCGCCGCGAGCGCGGCCAGCGAGCCGGCCTCGCGGAAGATGCCCAGCGCCAGCTCGCGGCGGTTGTCCGCGCTCCATGCGAACGACTGCTGCGCGTCATGCGCGACGAAGCGGCCGAGCGGATACATGCCGAGACCGTCCGCGTCGAGCACCATCCACGCCGGCAGGCGCGTGTTGCCGCCGTGGTTGCCGTCGAGATGGGAGAAATGGCGCACCCCGGTGTCGCCGGGATAGGGCTCGTATTCGTTGGCGAAGCGCCGGCCGCGCTGGTCCACCAGGATCCACGGCATCACCGGCAGGTGCGCGGTCGGCAGGCCCGGCGTCCACATCGGGAAGTTCTTGACGTAGAGCCCGTAGGGAAAGTCCGGGTCGGGGTGGCGGAAGCCATACGGCCCGTGGAAATGCCACATGTGCCAGAGGTCAGCGCCCAGCTCCTGCGCCATGCGGATGCCGTCGCCGGTATTGCCGAGGAAGCTGCCGTTGAGCACCGTGGCCGGCTCCAGCCAGTCGCTCTGCATGCGCGCGTTGGCCTCGAAGCCGCCGCAGGCCAGGATCACGCCCTGGCGCGCCTGCACCGGCAGGCTGCCGTGCGCGTCCTCCAGCTCCGCGCCGCATACCGCGCCGGCGGCGTCGCGCACGAGCCGCGCCACGCGCGTGGCGGTCAGCACCGACACCGGGCGGCGCTCCACGTGCGCCTGCAGCAGCCCGAAGAAGCGCGCCCCGGCGGGCGAGACCTCGCGCACGCGCGGCGGCACCGGATGGCGGAACGCCAGCCCGGCGGGCAGCGCCTGCACTTCGGCGTAGCCGAGCGCCTCGAAGCCCTCGAACGGATAGTTGCCGGGCGCCGGGCGCACCGCCAGCTCGGCGCCGATGTCGCGGGCCAGCGCCGCCAGCCACGCGGGAAAGTCGCGCATGCCGTCGGCCAGCACGCGCAGCACGTCGTCGGGCGTGCGCCCGCCGCAGGTGCGGCGCAGGTAGGCCAGCGCCGCGTCCGCGTCGAAGGCCATGCGCGCGCCGCCCGCCGACACCACCGACAGGCCGCCCGGCGACGGCATCTTCTCCACCAGCAGCACCACCGCGCCGGCATCCGCGGCCTCGATGGCCGCCGCCGCGCCGGCCGCGCCATAACCGACCACCAGCACGTCGCACGCCAGGCCGCGCGTGCTCATCGCTGGCGCGTGGAGTCGAACGCCTGGCCCAGCGCGGCGGCGCCGATGGTCTGGTGCGTGCGGTCGTGGCCCACGTGCAGGATGTGGGTCTTGAGGTCGCGGATCAGCCGGCCCAGCGGATGGTCGTCGAACAGCGCGGTGGAGCCGGTCAGGCGCCCCAGCGTGTCGGCCGCCAGCACGGCGGCCTGCGCGCAGGTCGACTTGGCCGCCATCGAGAGCAGCTCGGCCTGCGGCACGTCCGGCTGCCGCCACGCGGCGATGGCATGGTCCAGCGCCGCGGCGGCGGCCTGCAGCGCCGCCGTCACCTCACCCACGTGGGCCTGCACGAACGGATCGGCCACGCGCTCCGGGAACTGCCGCAGCCACGCCAGCGACCAGTGCAGGATGCCTTCGCCCATGCCCAGGTAGTTGGCGGTGAAGCCGAGGTGGAAGCGGCCCTGCCAGCGCCCGCGCAGGTACTCGCCGGGCTGGCCCAGCACGTGGCTGGCCGGCACCTCGACCTGATCGAGCCCGATCTGCGGGCTGGCCGCCACGCGCATGCCGCTGGGCGCGTACCAGTTGTCGTCCTGCGCGACGCCGGGCATGCCGGGCTCGACGATCACCATCTGGTGGTTGGCCGCCATGCCCTCGACGCCGTCGAGCGAAGTGAAGACGATGCCGTAGCCGCGCGCCACGCCGTTGGTGGCGTACTGCTTGCGGCCATGCACGCGCAGCCCGCCCGCGTGCGGCGTGGCGGTGGTCTGGAAGCGCGCGGCGCCGGGCGTCAGGCCCGGCTCGCTGCCGATGAACGAGAACAGCGACAGCCCGTGCCGCAGCGGCGCGAGAAAGCGCGCGTGCTGCTCGGGCGTGCCGGCCTCGAGCACGGTCCATACCGCATGGTTGTGCACCTGCAGGCAATGCGCGGTGCCGGGCGACACGCGCGCCACCGCGCGGATCGCCTGCAGGTAGGTGGCGGCCTCGCCGGTGCCCAGGCGGCTGTCGGCGCCGCCGAGCGACTCGGGCAGGGTCAGGCGCAGCCAGCCGCCGTCATGCAGCTCGCGCAGGTTTTCCAGCGGCAGCGCGGCGGCTTCGTGCAGCGCGCGTTCGCGCGGCGCGAAGCGCGTCTGTGCCAGTTGCCGCAGCGCCGCCAGGTCCGGCTGCCGCGCATCGGCGACAGCAGCGGCGGCGACGGGCGCGGGCACATCGGGCAGGCCGGCGGCGCGGGCGGGATCGGTTTCCAGAACGGCGGACATGGAGGGCGTCTTCTTCGATGCGGTTGCCGGGCGACAGGCTTGGCGCCCCGGGCAGGCTGGCAGGCCGCCGCCGCCGCGCCGCCGCCGCTGCCGCGGATGGCGGCGCAACGGACCAAACGAGCGAAGCGGGGGGCGCGCCGCTGGCCTGTGTGCGGCCATGCGGCTCAGTCATGGACAGGCATTGTGCGAATTCCCGCCACGCGCGACAAAGACCGATTTCTCATATGGATGGAAATGCGCGCGGATAACCAAATGCGGAAATCGCGCTTCGGCCACGACCGCGGATTGATTAACCTGTCGGCTCCCGGCGCGCGCTGCCGTGGCCATCTCCGCGGCGGACGGCGTCGCCGCGTCCGTCCATGCCGCCCGCCGCGGCGGCCCTTCCATGCCTCGCCCATCCCGTTGCGCCATGAGCAAAGAAATCCGACTCAACGCCTTCGCGCTGGCCGCGCCGTCCCACCTGTCGATGGGCTTGTGGCGGCATCCGCGCGACCGCTCGCTGGAGTACAACACGCTGTCCTACTGGACCGACCTGGCCCGCATCGCCGAGGACGGCAAGTTCGACGCGGTGTTCCTCGCCGACGGCATCAGCCTGTACGACGTGTACAAGGGCAGCGCGGACACCGCCATCCGCCGCGCGGTGCAGTTCCCGCGCCTCGACCCGATCCTGCTGGTCTCGGCGATGGCGCACGTCACCACGCACCTGGGCTTCGGCATCACCAGCAGCGTCAGCTACGAGCCGCCCTACCTGTTCGCGCGCCGCATGAGCACGCTGGACCATGTCACCGGCGGCCGCGTGGGCTGGAACATCGTCACCAGCTTCGGCGACAGCGGCACCAGAGCCCTCAACGGCCAGGTCGCGCGCGCCCACGACGACCGCTACGACGTGGCCGACGAATACATGTCGCTGGTCTACCAGTACTGGGAAGGCAGCTGGGAGGATGGCGCGGTGCTGCGCGACCGCGAGCAGGGCATCTTCGCCGACCCGGCGCGCATCCACCAGGTGCGGCACGAGGGCGAGTTCTTCCGCAGCGAGGGCATCCACATCTGCGAGCCCTCGCCGCAGCGCACGCCGCTGCTGTTCCAGGCCGGCACCTCCACGCGCGGCAAGGCCTTCGCGGCCGCGCATGCCGAATGCGTGTTCATCAGCGCGCCCAGCAAGAAGGTGGTCAAGGACGCGGTGGACGACCTGCGCCGGCGCGCCGTGCAGGCCGGGCGCCACGCCAGCGACATCAAGGTGTTCCTGTCGCTGACCGCCATCCCCGCGGCCACCGACGAGCTGGCCCGCGCCAAGTACCAGGACTACCTGCAATACGCCTGCCCCGAGGGCGCGGCGGCGCTGTTCTCGCGCTGGGCCGGCATCGACCTGTCGCGCTACGGCCTGGACGACCCCATCGAGTACATCGACTCCAACCACATGCAGTCGGTGGTGAACAACTACACGCGCGCCGACCCGGAGCGCGTCTGGACCTTCCGCGAGATCCTCGCGCGCGTGGCCATCGGCGGCGGCAGCGCGAGCCTGCTGGTGGGCGCGCCCGCCACCATCGCCGACCGCATGCAGGAGTGGGTCGACGACACCGGCGTGGACGGCTTCAACCTCGGCTACGCCGTCGCCCACGAAAGCTTCCGCGACTTCGTCGACCTGGTGGTGCCCGAGTTGCAGCGCCGCGGCGTCTACAAGCGCGACTACGCCCCCGGCACGCTGCGCGAGAAGCTCTACGGCCAGGGCCAGGCGCGCCTGCCCGACAGCCACCCGGCCAGCCGCCACCGCCACGGCGCGGCCGCCTCTCCAACCACCGCCGGCGCCGCCGCGCCCGCACCGCACGTCACCGCACCGTGAGCAAAGAAATCCGCATCAACGCCTTCGTCACCTTCGCCCCGAGCCACCTGTCGCCGGGCCTGTGGAAGCATCCGCGCGACCAGTCGCTGCAATACCACACCCTCGCCTACTGGACCGAGCTGGCCCGCATCGCCGAGCGCGGCCTCTACGACGCGCTGTTCTGGGCCGACGGCATCAGCACCTACAACGTCTACGGCGGCTCCCACGATCCCGCCATCCGCGGCGCGCTGCAGTTCCCGCGCCTCGATCCGCTGCTGCTGGTGTCGGCGCTGGCGCAAGTCACCACGCACCTGGGCTTCGCCGTCACCAGCAGTACCACCTACGAGCCGCCGTACCAGTTCGCGCGGCGCATGTCCACGCTGGACCACCTGACCAACGGCCGCGTGGGCTGGAACATCGTCACCAGCTTCGGCAACACCGGCACCCGCGCCGTGGGCCTGGGCGACGCGCGCGCGCACGACGAGCGCTACGACGTGGCCGACGAATACATGGCCCTGCTGTACAAGCTGTGGGAAGGCAGCTGGGAAGACGGCGCCGCGGTGCGCGACCGCGAGCGGCAGGTCTTCGCCGACCCGGCCCGGGTGCACGAGATCCGCCACGACGGCCGGTATTTCCACATCGAGGGCGTGCACTACAGCGAGCCCTCGCCGCAGCGCACGCCGCTGCTCTACCAGGCCGGCACCTCGGGCCGCGGCAAGGACTTCGCCGCCGCGCACGCCGAGTGCGTGTTCATCAGCGCGCCGTCGCGCAAGGTGATCCGCGACACCGTGCAGGACACGCGCCGCCGCGTGGCCGAACAGGGCCGCGACCCGGCCTCGGTGCTGTTCTTCATGCTGCTCACGGTCATCGTCGGGCGCACCGAGGAAGAAGCGCGCGCCAAGCTGGCCGACATCGAGCAGCACGTCAGCCTCGAAGGCGCGCTCGCGCTGTTCTCGCGCTGGACCGGCATCGACCTGGCCGGGCGCGACATCGACGCGCCGTTTACCTACGAGAAGAGCGAAGGCATGCAGTCCACCGTCGAGGGCTTCACCATTGCCGACCCCGACCGCGTCTGGACCATCGGCGAGCTCGCGCGCCACAACGCCATCGGCGGCAAGGGGCCGGTGCTGGTGGGCTCGCCCGCGCAGGTGGCCGACGCGATGCAGGCCTGGATGGAAGACACCGGCGTGGACGGCTTCAACCTCAGCTACACCATCATGCCCGACTCGCATCGCGACTTCGTCGACCTCGTGGTGCCCGAGCTGCAGCGCCGCGGCGTCTACAAGACCGCCTACCAGCCCGGCACCCTGCGCGAGAAGCTCTACGGCCCGGGCCACGCCCGGCTGGGCGGCGATCATGCCGCCGCGCGCTACCGCGTGCCGGAGGCCGGCGCTGCTGCCGTCACCACGGCCGGCACAAGCGCCAGCACAACCGCCAGCGCCGCCGCCTGACGCACCGATTCCGCCTCGCGCAAGGCCGCCGCGCGCCGCGGCGGTTGCCCGCGCCGGGCACCACACCTCACGTATCTCCGCCATGACCCATACCGACTTCCCGTCCGCGCCCGCCGCCGGCGCCCTGCCTTCCGCCACCGCCGCCCATCCCGCCCCGCCGGGCCAGGCCCTGCCGCCGGCCGGCGACGTGGCCACGCTGTTGCGGCGCGCCCAGGCGCTGCTGCCCGAGATCGGCCGCGAAGCGGCGCGGCGCGAGCAGCAGCGCGAGCTGCCCTATGCGCTGGCCCGCCGCATCGCCGACGCGGGCCTGCTGACCTTCCGCATTCCCAAGGCCTACGGCGGCCCCGGCGGCAGCATGCGCGACACCATCCGCTTCCTGATCGACCTCGCCGCCGTCGACGCCAACATCACCCAGGCCCTGCGCCCCAACTTCGGCCTGATCGAGGCGCTGCTGGCCGGGCAGGACAACGAGGCCGAGCGGCAACTGTGGTTCGGCCGGCTGCTGGCCGGCCAGATCGTCGGCAACGGCGGCGTGGAGCGCGGCGGCAAGCACGGCGAGATCCGCGCCACCATCGTGCGCCGCGACGGCCACTACGTGGTCAACGGCACCAAGTTCTACAGCACCGGCGCGCTCTACGCCGACTGGGTCAGCTCCATCGCCCTGAACGAGGACGGCAAGGAAACCCACTTCGTGGTGCCGCGCGGGCGCGCCGGCATGGAGCTGGTGGACGACTTCGACGCCATCGGCCAGCGCCTCACCGCCAGCGGCACCACCCGCTTCACCGACCTGCGCGTCGAGCCGGAGGAGCTGCGCACCAGCTACTTTCCGCGCGACCGCCGCAACCCCGTGACGCCGCTGTTCCAGCTGTTCCTGGCCGCCGCCGAGGCCGGCATCGCCCGCAACGCGCTCAACGACGCGGTCTGGTTCGCCCGCAACAAGGCGCGCCCGATCAAGCACAGCTCGGCCGAGCGCTCGGTGGACGACCCCTACATCCAGGAGACCATCGGCCAGATCGCGGCGCTGGCCTTCGCCGCCGAGGCCGCCACCCTGCGCGCCGCCGACGCCATCGACGCGGCCTGGGCCGACCGGCTCAGCGACGCCGCGCTGACCGAGGCCTCCATCGCCGTGGCGCAGGCGCAGTACTTCGCCGTCGACGCCGCGCTCAAGAGCGGGGAACTCGCCTTCGACGCGGGCGGCGCGTCGTCCTGCGACCGCCAGTACAACCTCGACCGGCACTGGCGCAACGCCCGCACCGTGGCCAACCACAACCCGCGCCAGTGGAAGGCGGCGGCGGTGGGCGCGTGGCTGCTCAAGGACCAGCCGCCGCCGACCACCGGCCTGTTCTGATTCGGTGTGCCGAAGCGCCGGGCGGCGCCGCGGCGAAGCCGCCCGCAAGCCACTCCGGCGCCGGAGTGCGGCGCCGAATCGCGGCGCCGGGGCACCCTGCCCGCGCCGCCGGCCCGCCGCGGGCGGGCGGCCGCGGCGGCGCATCGTCCATCCGCCGGCCCGGCTCCCGCCGGAGTGGCCCCCGCGCCGCAGGCATTCCTCCCGGCCTGCCCCCCGCTTACCCCTTTCGCCGGTCAGGCTACGCGTGCCGCCGGCGGCAACCTGCGCTATTGTTCCGGGCAGCGCAGACCGCGAGACGAAATCCCTCGTCCAGAACATGGGGCGCGCTGGATTAACCTTTTTGGGGAGCAACTCAGATGTCCGAATTCCGTTCCGAAACCGACTCGATGGGCGCCATCGACGTCCCCGCAGACCGGTACTGGGGCGCGCAGACGCAGCGTTCCATCATCAATTTCCCGATCGGGGTGAGTCGGTTCCGCTGGCAACGGCCGGTCATCCGCGCGCTGGGCATCCTCAAGCGGGCCGCGGCCGAGGCCAATGCCGAACTGGGCGAGCTGCCCAAGGACCTCGCCGCGCTGATCGTGCAGGCCGCCGACGAGGTCATCGCCGGCAAGCTGGACAGCCATTTCCCGCTGGTGGTGTTCCAGACCGGCTCCGGCACGCAGTCCAACATGAACGCCAACGAGGTGATCTCGAACCGCGCCATCGAGATCGCCGGCGGCGAGATCGGCAGCAAGAAGCCGGTGCACGCCAACGACCACGTCAACCGCGGCCAGAGCTCCAACGACACCTTCCCCACCGCCATGCACATCGCCGTGGTGGAGCAGATCTACACCAAGCTGCTGCCGGCGGTGGAAGCCCTGCGCGACACGCTCGCGGCCAAGGCCACGGCCTACAAGGACATCGTCAAGACCGGCCGCACCCACCTCCAGGACGCCACCCCGATCACGCTCGGCCAGGAGATCAGCGCCTGGGTCGCGCAGATCGACTTCGGCCTGAACGCGGTCAAGGCCGCGCTGCCGGGCCTGCTGGAACTGGCCATCGGCGGCACCGCCGTGGGCACCGGGCTGAACGCGCACCCGCGCTTCGGCGCGCGCGCGGCGGCCTACATCGCCACGCTGACCGGCCATCCGTTCGTCGACGCGCCCAACAAGTTCTTCGCGCTGTCCGCGCACGACGCGCTGGTGCAGGCCTCGGCCGCGCTGCGCACGCTCTCCGGCGGGCTGATGAAGATGGCCAACGACGTGCGCTGGCTGGCCTCGGGCCCGCGCTGCGGCATCGGCGAGCTCAACATCCCCGAGAACGAGCCGGGCTCGTCGATCATGCCGGGCAAGGTCAACCCGACCCAGTGCGAAGCCATGACGATGGTGTGCGCGCAGGTGTTCGGCAACGACGCCACGGTCGCCTTCGCCGGCAGCCAGGGCAACTTCCAGCTCAACGTGTACAAGCCGGTGATGGTGCACAACGTGCTGGAGAGCATCGAGCTGATCGCCGACGCCAGCGTGGCCTTCAACGACCACTGCGCGGTCGGCATCGAGCCGAACCTGCCGAAGATCGCCGAGAACCTCGACAAGAACCTGATGCTGGTGACGGCGCTGAACCGCCATATCGGCTACGACAAGGCCGCGGCCATCGCCAAGAAGGCGCACAAGGAAGGGCTCACGCTCAAGGCCGCGGCGCTGGCGCTGGGCTACCTGAGCGAGGAAGACTACGCGCGCTGGATCGTGCCGATCGAGATGACGCATCCGAGCGCCTGACACGCCTGCCGCCGTGCCTGGCCGGTCCGGCGCACCGGGCCGGCCGCGCCGCTAGGCGCCGGCCGGCGCGAACGGCGTGCGCGCGCGCGGCTCCAGCGACGTCACCACGCGCTGCAGCAGCGCGATGAACTGGCGCCGCTCGGCCGCGTCGAACGGCGCCATCAGCGCGTCGTAGGCGGCGTCGGCCATTTCCATCGAGCGCGACAGCGCCTTGCGCCCCTTGGCCGAGAGCGCGAGCTGGCGCTGGCGGCGGTCGTCGGCCGAGGTCTCGCGCGTGACCCAGCCGCGCTCCTCCAGGCTCTGCACCACCTGCGAGACACTGACCTTGTTCACGCCGAGCGCGCGCGCCACGTCGTTCTGGCTGGCGCGCTCGATGTTGTGGAGCGCGATCAGCACGGCGTATTGCGACGGCGTCAGCTCCAGCGCGGCGAAGCTGTCCTCGAAGATGGCGACGGAGATCTGGTGCGCGCGCCGCAGCAGGAAGCCGGGACGGGAATAGAGTTGGGACAGGCGCTCGACCTCGGTGGTGGACATAGGGATGCGAAAGTGGGTGGAATGGGGTGTCACGCGGCCTGGTGGCCGCTGAGCTCCTCGCCGGCGCGCCGGGGCAGCGCCCGGTAGCGCGGCAGCGCGGCGCAGGCGAACAGCGCCACCACCACGAACGCGAGCGAAAAGTCGGCGCCGGCGGGCTCGGCGCGGCCGCCGAGCCGGGCCGACCACTGCACGGCCAGCGCCGACAGCGAAATACCCAGCATGATAGCGAGTTGCCAGCCCATCGTGTTCAGCGTGGTCGCCGCGGCCACCTTCGCCGGCGGCAGGTCGGCATAGGCGAGCGCGGTCAGCGCGTTGAACTGCACGGCGCGGAAGAAGCCCGCCAGCGACACCACCGCGCCGATTCCCAGCAGGTTCCAGCGCGGCAGCGCGAACAGCGCGCAGGCCGCCAGCGCGAGCGCGCACATCAGCCCGTTCCACAGCAGCACGCGGCGAAAGCCCCAGCGCCGCAGCATGGCCGTGGTGCGGGTCTTGGTGAAGAACGCGACCACGCCGCTGGCCAGCAGCACCACCCCGCTGTGCAGCGCGCTGAAGCCGAGCCCGATCTGCAGCATCAGCGGCAGCAGGAACGGCAGCGCGCCATACCCCACGCGCACCAGCGCGCCGGCCCAGAAGCCGGTCGAGAAGGTGCCGACCGAAAGCAGGCGGAAGTCCAGCATGGGCCGCGCCAGCCGGCGGAACTGGCGCGCGTGCAGCCAGGCCAGCAGCGCCAGCAGCGCCGCCAGCGCGGCCAGCAGCGGCGCGTCGAACGCATGGCGCGCGCGCTCCAGCATGACCACCACGAGCGTCAGCACGGCGGCGGCCAGCAGCCATTCGCGCGGGTGGAACACGGCGTCGGTGCGCTCGCGCAGTTGCGGCATCGCGCGCCGCGAGGCCAGCAGGCCCAGCAGCCCGACCGGCACGTTGATCAGGAACACCCAGTGCCACGACAGCCATGCGCACAACAGGCCGCCGAGCGGCGGCCCCAGCATCGGGCCGAGCATGGCCGGCGTGATCATCCACGCCAGTGCCTCCACCAGTTGCGCCTTGCCGACCAGGTGCACGATAGCGGTGCGCCCGACCGGCACCATCATCGCCGCGGCGCTGCCCTGCAGCGCGCGCGCCAGCGTCAGCGCCGGCAGGCTCGGCGCCAGCGCGCACGCGGCCGAGCTGGCCGCGAACAGCGCCACGGCGGCCTGGAACACGGTGCGCGTGCCGTGGCGCGCGGCCAGCAGCCCGCTGAGCGGGATGAAGATCAGCGAGCACAGCAGGTAGACCGTCATGGTCAGGTTGAGGCTGAGCGGATCGACGCCGAACGCGCGCGCGATGTCGGGAATCGCCGGGCTGACGATGGTGGCGTCGAGCTGCTCCATGAAGAAGGCCATGCCGACCAGGATGGACAGCGGGCGGAAGTCGGCCTGCGCGGCTTTGGCGGCTGTGGCGGTCGAAGCGTGCTGGGATGGCATGAGCGGGGAAACGGAAACCGGGGAGGAAAAGGCAACGGGCCGGACCAGGCCGGACCCCGATTCTCGGCGCTGCGCGGGCGCAATGGAAATGCGATTAGTAAATATGCTAACTATTAATCGGTCGTTGGTTGGCCGGCGCGCTGCCTATACGATGCGATCCATTCCTTGCAGCCGGCGCGCTCGCGCGCCGGCCCATCACCACAGAAGACACGGAGCGACACCGATGGCGGTATTCGAACTCGTCAGCGCCGACTGGCTGGCACAACACGCAGGCGCCGCGGGCGTGGCCGTCATCGACAGCCGCCCGCAGGCCGACTACTGGGAAGGGCACATCCCGCACGCGCGCCATCTCGATGCCGCGCTGCTGTCGCTGCCGCGCACCGACGCGCCCGCGCTGGCGCGCTTCCACACGCTGCTGGGCTGGACGCTGTCCGCGCTGGGCATCGCGGCGGACACGCACGTGGTGGTGGCCGGCGCGCAGAACGAGGTCAATGCCGCGCGCGTGGCCTGGGCGCTGGCCTATGCCGGCGTGGCGCGCATCGCGCTGCTCGACGGCGGGCTGAAGGCGTGGGGCGGCGCGCTCGACCGTGCGGCGCCGGCGGTGCGGGCCACGCGCTTCGTGCCGCAGCCGCGGGCCGCCTATCTCGCCACCGCCGAGGAAGTGCTGGCGGCCACGCAAGGCGGCGCGCGCGTGATCGACGCGCGCGAGCACGACGAATACGCGGGCCTGCGCAGCAACGCCCGCCGCAACGGCCGCGTGCCGGGCGCACGCTTCTGGGACACGCGCCAGGAACTCGGCGCCGACGGCCGCTTCGCGCCGCGCGCGCAGCTTGCCGCGGCGCTGGCGCAGGTCGCCGCGCCCGGCGAGCGCGCCATCGTCTACTGCGGCGGCGGCGGGCGCGCCGCGCGCGCCTTCGTGGCACTGCAGCTTGCCGGCCACGCGGACGCGGCGGTCTATCCGGCCTCCTGGAACGAGTGGGGCAACCTCGACCAGTACCCGGTCGACGCAAGCGCCATCGCCATCCCCACCGCCGCCACCGCGCCCGCGGCCTGAACCGGCACGCGGCCCGCCCTCCTCTCTCGCACCACCTTTCCCGATCACATCATGAACGGCATCTTCGTCGACGACGAAAAACTGGACCGGATCCAGTCCAGGGTCCTGGACATGCGCCGCTACCACGGCGCGCCCGCCACCTTCGAGGGCGTCACGCTGACGCCCTATTCCGCCACCGTGGGCGCGCGCGTCACCGGCCTGCGCATCGGCCCGCATGCCGAGCCCGGCGCGGCGCTGCGCCGCTTCCTCTACGACGGCATCCTGCGCCACGGCTTCCTGAGCTTCGCGCCGGGCACCGTGGCGCTGGAGGACTTCGAGCAACTGGTCGCGCTGTTCGGCACGCCGAAGCTGATGAACACGCCGTACACGCCGGAGACCGGCAAGGACGGCCAGCTCAACGCGATCGACTCGTCGATCAAGAAGACCCGCATGAACTACATCTGGCACATGGACCAGGTGTTCCAGCCGACACCGCCGCCCTTCACCGCGCTGTTCGCGCAGGCCGCGCCGCAGGTCGGCGGCGACACGCTGTTCGCCAACGCGACCGCCGCCTACGACCTGCTCGACCCGCTGTTCGCCGCCTACCTGGAGACGCTGAGCGCGGTGCATGACGTGGAGGCCCAGGGTTTCCTCACGCTGGCCTACCACGACCTCGCGCAGCGCGCGGCGCAGCGCGAGAAGCATCCGCCCATCGAGGTGCCGCTGGTGCGCACGCACCCGGAGACCGGCCGCAAGCAGATCTTCGCCAACGAGCTCTATACGCAGCGCATCCTCGGCGTCACGCGCCGCACCAGCCAGGCGCTGCTCGACGTGCTGTTCGACGCGCTGGGCGCGCCCGAGGTGCAGACGCGCCACCGCTGGGAAGACGGCACGGCGCTGATCTGGGACAACCGCACCGTGCAGCACCGCGGCGTGGCGGACTTCGGCCAGGGTCGGCGCGTGCTGCACCGCGCGCTGGTGGTGTGAGCGCGCTTGCGCCGCGCCAGCCTCACGCGCCTTTGACCAACAGGACATCCATGCAACGCAGGCAATTCCTCCTTACCCTCGGCGCCGGCCTGGCGCCGCTCGCGGCCTTCGCGCAGGCGTCCGGCGTGCGCATCACGCTGCCTTCGCCAGGCAGCGCGGGCTCGGTGTGGCGCCCGCTGATCGACCGCTACAAGCTCAACACGGACCCGGCCCTCAAGCTCGACTGGGTCACGGCCGATCCCGGCAAGATGCAGGTGCAGCTCAGCGCCGGCTCGCTCGACGTGGGCGTGTTCGGCGCGGTCGGGCTGGCCACGCTGGCCAACCGCGGCAGCGACATCGTGCTGTTCGGCCCCGCGCTGAACAACCACGGCCGCTGGCTGGTGCGCGGCGACAGCGGCCTGCGCGCGCCGAAGGAACTGGTGGGCAAGCGCATCGCCACCACCGCCGAGACCAGCGAGACCTACCAGCAGGCACGCATCGCCGCCTCGCTGATAGGCATCGACCTCAAGAAGGACGTCAAGGTCATCCACGGTTCCCCGACCGCCAACCTCGCGCTGTTCGAGCGCGGCGACGTCGACGCGATCATCACGCTGGAGCCGACCGCGACGCGGCTGGTGGCGCGCGGCGCGCGCGAGATCGCGCGCGTGGCCGACATCTGGAAGCAGGCCACCGGCCAGCAGGAAGACCCGATCCTGGTCGGGCTGGCCGCGAGCCGGAGCTGGTACGAGAGCAACACCGCCACCGCGGCCAAGCTCAGCGCGCTGTTCCAGCGCGTGAGCGGCTCGTTGCGGCAGAACCCGGCGCAGCTGCGCGAGATCGCGCCCGAGATCGGCTTCAAGGCCGACGAGGCGCGCGCCATCGAGCTGCTGCCGTCGCGGCTGGCGCCCGCCTACGCGACCCGGTGGGACGCCAGCGTGTTCGCCACCATCGACAAGCAGATCGAGGTGGCGGTCAAGCTCGGCGTGCTCGACCGCGCCCCGGCGCGCAAGATCTACGTGCAGGCCTGATGAATACCGATCACATCATTCTCGAGCGCCCCGCCGCGCCGCCCGGCCGGCGCGGCGCGCTGGCGCTGCGCCTGCGCGCGGCGGCCGCGCGCTTCGGCCCGCAGGCGCTGTTCTTCGTGCTGCTGGCGGCCGGCTGGGAAGGCATGGCGCGCGTGTTGCACTCGCCGCTGGTGCCGGGCACCGCGGCCATCGCGCGCGAGCTGGCGGCGATCAGCGTGAGCGGCTTCGCCTTCAGCGAGATCGGCGTGACCTTCCTGCGCATGTCGCTGGGCTTCCTGCTGGCGCTGGTGTTCGCGCTGCCGATCGGCATCGCGTCGGCGGTGTCGCGCTTCGCCGAGCGCTTCTTCGAGCCCGGCATCATCCTCGGCCTGACCGTGCCCGGCCTGGTGTGGGCGCTGCTGTGCGTGATCTGGTTCGGCGTCTCGCTGACCTCGCCGGTGGTGGCGGTGGCGCTGGGCGTGCTGCCCTCGCTGGTGATCTCGGTGCAGCAGGGCGTGCGCTCGCTCGACCACGAGATCGTGGAGATGGTCCGCGTGTTCCGCCTGCCGGGCGCCACGGTATTGCGCAAGGTGTGGCTGCCGCTGCTGTACAGCTTCATCGTGTCGGGCTGCCGCGTGGGCTTCTCGATCGCGTGGAAGGTCATCGTGCTGGTCGAGATCTTCGGCATGTCCAACGGCGTGGGCTACCAGCTCAACGCGCAGTTCAGCACGCAGAACGTCGAGGGCGTGATCGCCTGGACCATCGCCTTCTGGGCGGCGATGATCGTGGTCGAGCACGGCGTGTTCCGCACGCTCGAGGCGCATGCGAACCGCTGGAAACGGGGCGGCGCATCATGAGCAGCGACATCCGCATCGAAGGCGTGGCCAAGCGCTTCGCGCCGCGCGGCACCGACGCCGCGCGCACCATCCTCAGCCAGGTGGACCTGACCGTGCGCGCCGGCGAGCTGGTGGCGCTGGTGGGGCCGTCGGGCTGCGGCAAGTCGACGCTGCTGAACCTGATCGCGGGCCTCGACCGGCCCAGCCAGGGCCGCGTGGCCTTCGACCGCAGCCAGGACGCGATCAGCCTGAGCGTGGTGTTCCAGCAGCCGCGGCTGCTGGACTGGCTCAGCGTCGAGGAGAACATCGGCATCGTGTTCGAGGGACGCGCCGTCGACGCCGCCGAGCGGCCGCGCGTGGTGCGCGAACTGCTGCGCAAGGTCGAGCTCTCCGAGCACGGGCGGGCCTACCCGCAATTCCTCTCGGGCGGGCAGAAGCAGCGCGTGTCCATCGCCCGGGCGTTTGCCGTGCAGCCGGACGTGCTGCTGCTCGACGAGCCGTTCAGCGCGCTGGACGAGCTGACCGCGCGCCGGCTGCGCAGCCTGCTGCAATCGTTGTGGCTGGACGAAAGCCGGCCGCGCCCCACGGGCGTGCTGGTCACGCACAACATGCTCGAAGCGGCCTTCCTCGCCGACCGCATCGCCGTGATGGGCGGCAGCCCGGCCGGCGTGCAGCAGGTGATCGAGGTGGACGTGCCGCGCCCGCGCCATCCCGACGACCCGGCGCTGTTCGAGGTCCACCGCAAAGTGATGGAAGCGCTCCAGAGCTGAAGGGCGCCGCGCGGACGACGAAACGGGGCCGGGCCTGGACGAACGGCCCGGGTGGCCCCGCCGATCAGGCGCCGCCGGCCGAACGCGCCTGCTCGTGCCCGCGCTGGCACGGCATACAGCGCTTGGCGGTCGGGTAGGCCTGCAGGCGCTCGTACGGGATGGGCGCCCCGCACTCCACGCACACGCCATAGGTATGCCCGGCCAGCCGGACGCGCGCGGCGGCGATGTCGGCCAGCTCCACGCGGTGGCGCGCCACCATCGCCTGGTCCGCGTCGTCTTCCTCGGCGATGTCGGACGCATCGCCCGGCTCGGGCCGCGTGGCGACGACGCGGGCGGCCTGCGCCGCCTCGATCTGCCCGCGCAGTTGTTTTTCCCGGCCATCCAGCACCAGGGCCAGGCCGTTGCGTTGCTCGTCGGTCAGTGCAGTCAGTGCCGCCATCATGGGTCTCCGCTCGCGCCGATGCGCGTTCACTCCATTCTGCAACGTCGTCCGCCATCGGATTTGCGCTGCATCAAGCGCCGTGGCGGCACGTGGCCAATACTGCGGTTAGCGTCATCCACGGCGCCCGCCCGGCGGCGACGCCGCGTGCCGGGCGCGTCTCCGGGCACCCGCACGGGCACGGACCGGACTCATCTGGCAAGGACAGCATGGAACAACGGCACCGACAATTCTCCCTGGTCTACCTGCTGGCGGCCCTGCTGCTGATGGCGGCCATGCAGACCCTGCTGCGCACCGGCGCCGAGCAAGGCCTGGCGTACAGCGACTTCAAGGTCCTGCTCAAGGCCGGCAAGCTGCACGACCTGGTGGTCGGCGAGCGGGAAATCCGCGGCACGGTGGACACCCGCGACCTCGGCACCATCCTGGCCGGCCCGCAGGCCGACGCGCTGCGCGGCGCGGGCGGCGGCGAGCGCCGCTTCACCACGGTCCGGGTCGGCGACCCGGCGCTGACGCAGGACCTGGAGGCGGCGAAGATCCGCTTCGTCGGCGACGTCGACAGCCAGTGGCTCGGCACCCTGCTCTCCTGGGTACTGCCCGCGCTGATCTTCGTCGCCATCTGGGGCTATTTCCTGCGGCGCATGGGCTCCGCCACCGGCGGCCTGCTGGAGATCGGCAAGAGCCGGGCGCGCATCTACATGCAGACCGATACCGGGGTCACGTTCGCGGACGTGGCCGGCATCGACGAGGCCAAGGCCGAGCTGATGGAGATCGTGGAATACCTGAAGGCGCCGGAGCGCTTTCGCCGGCTCGGCGGCAAGCTGCCCAAGGGCGTGCTGCTGCTGGGCGCGCCGGGCACCGGCAAGACGCTGCTGGCGCGGGCCGTGGCGGGCGAGGCGGGCGTGCCGTTCTTCAGCATCAGCGGCGCCAGCTTCGTCGAGATGTTCGTCGGCGTGGGCGCGGCCCGCGTGCGCGACCTGTTCACGCAGGCCGAGGCCAAGGCGCCCTGCATCATCTTCATCGACGAGCTCGACGCGCTCGGCAAGGCGCGCGGCTTCGGCATGGCCGGCGGCAACGACGAGCGCGAGCAGACCCTGAACCAGCTGCTGGTGCAGATGGACGGCTTCGACACCAACAAGGGCGTCATCATCATGGCCGCCACCAACCGCCCGGAGATCCTCGACCCGGCCCTGCTGCGCGCCGGCCGCTTCGACCGGCACGTGCCGCTGGACCGGCCCGACCTGCGCGGGCGCGAGCAGATACTGCAGGTGCACGTGCGCGGCGTGCGGCTCGCGCCCGGCACGCAGATCGCGCAGATCGCCGCGCGCACGCCGGGCTTCGCCGGCGCCGACCTCGCCAACCTGGTCAACGAGGCGGCGCTGCTGGCCGCGCGCCGCGGCAAGGACGCGGTCGACATGGCCGATTTCGACGATGCGCTGGAGCGGATCGTGGGCGGCCTGGAGAAAAAGAACCGCGTGATGAATCCGCTCGAGAAACGCATCATCGCCTACCACGAGGCCGGGCACGCGCTGGTCGCCGAGAACCGCCCGTATGCCGACAAGGTGTCGCGGATCTCGATCATTCCGCGCGGGATCGCGGCGCTGGGCTATACCCGGCAGACGCCTTCCGAGGACCGCTACGTGCTGCGCAAGAGCGAGCTGCTCGACCGCCTGGACGTGCTGCTGGGCGGGCGCCTCGCCGAGGAACTGGTGTTCGGCGATGCCTCCACCGGCGCGCAGGACGACCTGCAGCGCGCGACCGACATAGCGCGCCAGATGGTCACGCGCTACGGCATGGGCGAAAAGCTCGGCTTTGCCACCTACGAGCGCCTGGCCAGCCCGCTCGAGCCCGATCCCGCGGCGGCGCCGCGCGAGCCGCGCGACTACAGCGAGCGCACCGCCGAAGCGATCGACGACGAGGTGCGGCACCTGCTGGCCGACGCCGGCGAGCGCGTGCGGCAGACCTTGCAGACCCGGCGCGCCGAACTGGCGGCGCTGGCGGACCTGCTGCTGGCCACCGAGGTGGTCGACCGCGCGGCCCTCGACGCCTTGCTGCATGCGCCGCCGGCGCAGACGCCAACGACGCCAACGACGCCGCAGACGCTGCAGACGCCGCCGGCCGCGCAGCCCGGCGCGGTCGCGCACGCTTCCTGACGCCTGACGCCTGACACCCGGCGCCGCCGGCGCTCCGGCCGGGAAGCGCGGGCCTGCCGATTGCCGATCGCCGATCGCCGGTTCTAGGCCGCGTCCACCCGCCGGCAGACCGCCGGCCGCCCGTCTCCGGCGACGCGAAGCTCGCCTCCCGCCCCGGCGCCAGCCGGCATCACCGCCGCCGCGCCGGCCTTGGGCCGCGGCGGGCGCCACCAGTCCGGCCCCGACGCGCATCCCGCGCAAAGCAGCGCGGCCAGTCCCGCGGCGCCGCACCAGGCGCGCGCGCGGGCGCCGCCGCCAATCCGGACCGCCGTTTTCGTCGTCATTCGCTGTTCCTCCGTCGATGCCCGTGCGGGCGTTGCCATCGCGGCCGGCGCGCCGGCCGCGTCAGTACATCAGGAAGCGCGCGCGCTGCGCGGCGAAGCCGGCGCCCTGCGCCGACACCGCCCGCTCGACCTCGGCCAGCGGCGCGTGCGCGTCGATCAGGCGCCAGGCCTCGGCCGAGCCCAGCGACGCGCGGATCGCGGGCAGGTCGAACTGCTTTGCGTGCAGCGCGTGCAGCGCGATCGCCAGCGCCAGCCCGAGCCGGCCCGGCGGCCTCGGCGCCGCGCCGGGCCGGATCGACACGCCCTGGCACAGGCGGCCGCGATAGCGGCCTTCGGTCGGCACGAAGCTGGTGGCCTCGAAGCGCGCGCCGGCATCCAGCTCGTTCAGGTAGGCGGCCAGTTCCCGCGCGGCGATCCACGGCGCGCCCACCAGCGCGAACGGCGTCGGCGTGCCGCGCCCCACGCTGACGTTCGCGCCCTCGATCAGGCCGACGTCGGCATACAGGTCCAGTTGCGCCGCGTCGCGCAGGTTCGGCGAGAGCGGCACCCAGCCCAGGCCGGTGTCGGCGAAGCGCATGCCGCGCGTGTAGCCCTGCATGGCGACGACGCGCAGGTCGGCGCCGATGCCCAGCTCGCTGTTGAACATCCGGGCCAGCTCGCCCACGGTCATGCCGTGCAGCAGCGGCAGCGGGAAGTAGCCGGTAAACGACGCCTGACCGGGGTCCTGCGGCGGGCCGCCGAAGCGGTCGGCGCCGAGCGGATTGGGCCGGTCCAGCACGAAGGCCGGCACGCCGCGCGCGGCGGCGGCCTCCAGCATGTAGCCGAGCGTGGTGATGTAGGTAAAGAAGCGCACGCCGGCGTCCTGCACGTCGAATACCAGCGCGTCCACGCCCGCCAGCGTCGCCGGCGCGAAGCGCCGGTGCGCGCCGTACAGGCTGTGGACCGGCACGCCGGTGCCCGCGTCGACCGCATCGCCGAGCGGCGCGTCGACATCGCTGCCCAGGCCGTGCTCGGGCGCGAACAGCGCCGCCAGCGTGACGCCGGGCGCGCGCGCCAGCACGTCCGCGGTGCGCGCGCCGCTGCCGTCGAAGCCGCTGCGGTTAGTGACAAGCCCCACGCGCAGGCCCGCCAGCGGCGCGAACGCCTGTGCCTCCAGCACGTCGATGCCGCTGCGCACCGGCCCCGCGGCCGGCGGCAGGCGCATGCTCCACGCCAGCGCCGCGGCGGTGCCCGGCACGGCGGCGCCGATCGCCTGCGCGGCCAGCGGCGGCGTCTCGCTGGCCAGCAGCGCCAGCACCTGCTGCCGCAGCGGCGCGGCGTTGCCCTGGTCGCCGGGATGCAGGCGGCTGCTCAGGATCACGGCGAAACGCCCGCTCACCATGTCGATCCACACGCCGGTGCCGGTGTAGCCGGTCTGCTCCAGCATCCCCAGCGGCGGCAGGCGGTCGCGGTTGGCCGCGAGCGGCGCGGCCAGCGCCCAGCCCAGGCCGCGCCACGCGCCGGCGGCCAGCGGCGTGGCCGGCGCCGCCAGCAGCGCGACGCTCTCGGGCCGCAGCACGCGGGTGCCGCCGGCCTGCCCGCCGTTGAGGATCATCTGCGCGAACCGCGCCAGGTCCGCCGCGGTGGAAAACAGGCCGGCATTGCCGGCCACGCCGCCCAGGCGCGCCGCGGTGGGGTCATGGACGAGGCCGCGCAGCATCCGGCCGCCGCGCGGCGCCGTCGGCGCGGTCCGCGCCACGGTCTGCGGGCCGGGCAGGAAACCCGTGTCGCGCATGCCCAGGGGCGCGAAAACGTGGTCGCGGCACCATGCGTCCAGCGGCTGCCCGGCCACGCGCCGGACCAGTTCGCCGAGCACGACGAAATTGACGTCGCTGTAGATGACACGCTCGCCGGGCGGCGCCACCGGCGCCAGGTTCATCGCCTCGCGCACGGCGTCGCCGTCGCCCGCGCGCCGGCGCGGCGGCAACCCGGCGGGCAGGCCCGAGGTATGCGCGAGCAGTTCGCGCACGGTGATGGACTCCTTGCCGGCGGCGCCGAACGCCGGCAGGTAGCGGACCACCGGCGCGTCCAGCGAGACCGCGCCGCGCTCGCTCAGTTGCAGCACGGCGGTGGTGGTGGCGATCACCTTGGTGACGGAGGCGAGGTCGAACACGGTGTCGGCGCTCATCGCCTCGCTCGCCGGCAGGACCGCGCGCCGGCCGGCGGCAAGCTGGTAGCGGATGTGCCCGGCGTCGCCGGCCAGCACGACCGCGCCGGGAATGTTGCCGGCGCCGATCTGGCCCTCGACGATGGCGCGCAGCTGTTCGCGCGCGGCGGCCGTCGCCGGCTCCGTGGCCGGGGCCGCGGTCTGCCCCCGCGCCAGCGCGCAGGCGAGCAGCAGCACGGCGGACAGCGCGCGGCGCGCGGCGCGATGGTTCATCTGGCCGGGGGCGCTGCCTGCGCCGGTTGCGCTCGCTGCGCCGGTTGTTGTGCCGGCTGCCCCGCTTGCGGCAACTGCGGCAACTGCGCCGGATCGTAGCAGTTGCGCGGATTCCACAGCATCCACCCGTCGGTCTGCTCGGCGTCCGCGGCCTGCGTCTGCGCGCGGATCTCGTCGGCGTCGAACTCGCGGTGGTCGAAGGCGTAGTCGCGGAAGGCCTGCAGCCACGGGCGGAAGCGCACGCCCGGCAGGCCGGTGCGCTTCCTGGCCTCGGCCAGCGAGCGCGCCACGATTTCGCCGGCGTGCTCCACCGGCCGGGTGCAGCCCGGCAGGCCCCAGGTGAAGCCCGAGGGATAGAGCATGGGCGAGATATAGTCCAGCGCCGCGCCGAGCGATTCGAGCTGCTGGCCGATCGCCGTGTCGTCGAGGTTCCAGCACACGTAGCCGAAGATGTCCGCCGCGATGTACACGTTGTAGCGGGCCAGCCGCGCGCGCGCCGCGCGCAGGAAGCCGGTGATCGCGGCCACCCGGTTGTCCTGCGTGTTGGGCCGCGAAAAGCGCAGCCCGCCGGCATCCGGGAAACGCAGGTAGTCGAACTGGATCTCGTCGAAGCCCATGCGCGCCGCCTCCTCCGCCAGGTCGAGGTTGTGCTGCCAGGCTTCGGTCTCGAAGGGATCGATCCAGCGCAGGTCCTCGCGGTCGCGCCACACCGCGCCCTGGCCGTCGCGCACGGTCCAGTCCGGGTGCGCGGCGGCCAGCGGCTCGTCCTTGAAGACCACGATGCGCGCGATCAGGTACAGCCCGCGCGCATGCAGCCCGGCCAGCAAGGCCGGGAAGTCCCGCACCAGCGGCGCGGGTGCCTTGACCTGCGCGCTGGCGCCGATGGCGTCGCGCGCCGCGCTCCGGTAAGGCGTCATGCCGCGGTCGCCCTTGACGTCGATCACCAGCGCGTTGATGGCGCTGGCCTGCGGCAGCGCCACGGCGGCGTCGCGCAATGCCGCGCTGCCGATGCCGAACACCGAGAGGTAGACCGCGCGGGGCCGCACCGGCGTCAGCGCCAGCCGCACCGGCGCGCCGCCGGTGGCCGTGGCGAGCGCGCGGCCATAACCGGGAGCCCTGGCGCCGATGCCGATGCCGATGCCCGCGCCCGGCGGCGGCGCGGCCAGCGCGAAGCCGCCGTCCGCGCCGGTCTGGGCGGACGCGGCGGCATCGTCCATCACCACCACCGTGGCCCCGGCCAGGGGCGCGCCGGTGTGCGCATCGACGACGGTGCCGGTGACGGTGTCCGCCGCCGCGCCATGCCACGCGGCCAGCGCCAGCGCGAAGCCGCACAGGCGGCGCGCGAGGGCGCTCATTGCGCGGCTCCGGCCCGCGGCCGGGATGCGTGCGGCGGGGATGTCTGCGACCGGGACGTGGCGGGCGAGGCCGGCGCGGTTGCCTGCGCCAGCATCCGCGCCAGGCAGCCGTCGCCGCAGGCGTCGGTCATCAGGAAGCGCGGCAGCGCCAGCCGCGGCGACGCCAGCGTGACCGCGCTGCCTTGCAGCGAGAAGGCCGCCTCCACGCCCTCGCTGGCGGCGATCGCCATCAGTTCCTCGTCATGGATGCCGAACGGCCACGCCAGCCACCGCACCGGGCCGCCCAGCTCCTGCTCCAGCCGCTCGCGCGCGCGGCGCAGCTGCATGTGCGCGAACGCGCGGAACGCCTCGGGCGCGAGGCGCCTGCGTTCCGTGTTGAAGTTCGGGTGCCAGTAGCTGTGCGACTGCACCGCGAACAGGCCGGTCTCCTTGAGCGCGCGCAACTGATCCCAGGTCAGCGCATAGGCGGCACTCGAAATCGCCGAGGGATAGATGAACAGCGTGACCGGGACATGCTCGCGCCGCGCGATCGGCAGCATCACGTCGAACACCGAGCGATGGCCGTCGTCCGCCGTGATCGCCACGGCCCGCTCCGGCAGCGTATCCGGCCCGCCCTGCTGCCACCGCACCACGTCGGCCAGCGGCACGACGTGGTAGCCGTGCGCGGCAAGCATGCGCAGGTGCGCCTCGAACGTGGCCGTGCGCACCGTCATGCTGTCCGCGGCCACCGGGCCGAAGCGGTGATAGACCAGCACGGGAACCCCGCGCTGCGCGCCAGGCGCCTGCGCGCCGGCCGACAGCGCGGCGAGCGCCAGCGCCGGCAGCAGCACGGCCCGGCACAGAAGACGGCACCACCTGCCCTGCTGCTGCTTCCGATGCATCGCATTCTCCGTGTGATTCCCGCGCCCTCTCCCGGGCCGCTCCGGCTGGCGGCATGGCGGCGCGCGCGTATCCATTCTGGATGCCGCGGCCCGGCGGGACATGACGCACGTCAAGCCCGGGCCTCTGACGGCGCATGTCCGCGCATTGCCGCGGCGGCTGACCGGGATCAATGCCGAAGCGCCGGCGTTGCCTACGATGCAGGGACGGATCGCCGGCGGCGCCGGCGCGTTGGCGACGCCCGCGCCTCATGGACACCAGGAGCCCGACCATGCCATGTCACCGCCCTTTTCCCGCGCCGTGGAAGCACGCGCTTGCCGCCCTGCTGGTCTGCCTGCACGCCGCGGCCGCGCCGGCGGCGACCGCGCCGCCGGCCACGCCGCTGGGCCCGAACCCGCCGCGGGTGGAGCAGCGCGACGGCATCGCCTACCTGTCCGGCGGCATCGGCGCGGACGAAGCCGCGCGGATGCGCTCGATGCGCGCCGCGTTCAACGTCCAGATGCAGTTCGCCGACGCCCGCACCGGCGAATGGCTGTCCGACGTGGCGGTGGCGCTCGCCGACGCGCGGGGCAAGCCGGTGTTCTCGCTGGTCACGTCCGGGCCGTTTCTCTACGTGAAGCTGCCGCCCGGCAGCTACCGCGCGCGCATCACTTACCAGGGCGTCTCGCAGACCCGGAAGTTCACCGCCGGCCGCAAGCCGGCGGCGCTGGACTTCCGCATCGCGGTCAACGACGCGGAGCGCTCCTGGCTCTACTGCGGCGGCGGCTGCAAGCCGGCCGGGCGATAGGCGGACCAGGAGCGGACGATGAGCACGCGATGAGCACGCGGAAGCACCGGCGCCAACGCTTGATATGCGTCAAGCACCCGCCGCCGCCGTCACCTATGCTGCAAGAAGGACGCGCGCCCTCGCCGGGCGCGCCATGACAACGTTGAAAGGAGACCCGCCATGTACCAGAAAATCCTGCTTGCCGTGGATGGCAGCCATTCTTCCGACCTCGCCATCAGCCAGGCGATCATCATCGCCAAGGCGACCGGCAGCGAGGTGGAGGCGCTGTTCGTGGCGGACGACAGCGACGCCTTCTTCCCGGTCGGCGCCTACGACCCCAACAAGCTGGTGGAAAGCATCCTCACCCTGGGCCGCGAAGCGCTGGCCACGGCCGCCAGGCGGCTCGCGGAAGCCGGCATCCGCCACACCACCCAGCTGATCGAGAAACCCGTCTCTCCCGGGCAGATCTCCAGCACCATCGTGGCCGAAGCGGACCGCCAGAACGCGGACCTGATCGTGCTCGGCACGCATGGCCGACGCGGCCTGCGGCGCCTGGTGATGGGCAGCGTGTCGGAAGGCGTGCTGCAGAAGAGCCACAAGCCGGTCCTGCTGGTGCGCAGCGAGACCGAGCGCTGACCGCGCGCGGGCGCGCGCGCCGCGCTCGGAACGCTCAGAACGCTCGGAATTTGTGCCGGATGCCGACTCCGGCCGTCATGCCGCTGCCCTGGTTGCTGAGCTTGTCGTACAGCGCGTTGGCGTGGAGATCCGTGCGCCTGGACATCGCGTACAGGTAGCCGATGCCCGCGTCGCGGCGGCGCACGTCGGGCTGGGCGTCGGCGCGGCTACCCACGCCCGCCCCTTCCGCGCCGGACCCCGGTTGCGCTGCCCGGACCGGGGCGGAAGGCGGCCTGCCGAGCGCGCCGCCTGAAACCGACGACCCGACGATCCGTCTTGCCCCCTCGCGCGCCGGCCGCCGGCGCCGCATCCCTTCCAGAATCCAAAATCCAGAAAGCGGAACACGGCGCGCCCGCGCGTCAGGGTAAATCCCACCCCCTGCTCTCTTGGTCCGGCCCGGCATCCTCCCTATAATTTATCAAACGATCACTGATCGTACGATAACTTGAAAGGAGCAGCGATGGCGCTGGGCAAGCTCGCACATTTTTCCATCCGCACGACCGACCTGGAGCGGTCGTGCGCGTTCTACGAACGTGTTCTCGGGTTCCGGCGCGGGTATCGCCCGCCGTTCGCGTTTCCCGGCGCGTGGCTCTACATGGGCGGCGACGAGGGTAGCTACGGCACCGTGCACATCATCGGCATCGATCCCGACGACCCGGCCGGCCTGACCGCCTATCTTGGCGACAAGCCGGTGTCCGAGCCCGGCACCGGCACGCTCGACCACATCGCCTTCCTGGCCACCGGCGTCGCGCAGATGTGGCAGACGCTGCGCGCGGAAGGCATCGCGTGGCGCGACCGCACGGTGCCGAGCCTCGGCCTGCACCAGGTCTTCATCGAGGATCCCTCGGGCGTGACGATCGAACTCAACTACCCGGCCGGGGAAGTGGCGGGCCTGGACCTGCCCGCAGAGGCGCAGGCACGGACTGGAGCACTGGCATGAATCCCGCGCAGCACACGCAACCCAGGGCGATCGTCGTCGGCGGCTCGCTGGGCGGACTGTTTGCCGCCAATCTGCTTGCGCGCAACGGCTGGGACGTCGAGGTCTTCGAGCGCACGCCGGAGGCATTGACCGGCCGCGGCGCGGGCATCGTCACGCATCCGGAGTTGTTCGAGGCGCTGGCGGCGGCCGGCGTGGCGGTCGACGACGGCATCGGCGTGCGCGTCGATACCCGCGTCACGCTGGCGCGCGACGGCGCCACGGTGTCCGCGCGCGAGCTGCCCCAGACGCTGACGGCCTGGGGCAAGATGTACGACGTGCTGGGCCGCGCGTTCCCCGGCGTCTACCGCACCGGCGCCGCCGTGAGCGCGGTCGAGTCGCATGCGGACCACGCCACGGTCACGCTGCAGGACGGATCGACGCACCGCGCCGACCTCGTCGTCGCCGCCGACGGTTTCCGCTCGGGCCTGCGCGAGCAGTTGCTGCCTTCGGCGCGGCTCGAATACGCGGGTTATATCGCCTGGCGCGGCCTGGTCGACGAGGCCCGGCTGTCGCCGGCCACGCACGCGGCCATCTTCGGCAAGTTCGCCTTCTGCCTGCCGCCCCGCGAGCAGATCCTCGGCTATCCGGTCGCCGGCGACGGCAACAGCATCGCGCCGGGCCAGCGCCGCTACAACTTCGTCTGGTATCGCGCCACGCCCGACGACGCGCTGGCCGACCTGCTGACCGACGCCAGCGGCAAGTGCTGGCGCGCCGGCATCCCGCCGGGCCTGATCCGCGCCGACGTGCTCGCCGACATGGAGAGCGCCGCCGCCACGCTGCTGGCGCCGCAGTTCGCCGAGGTGGTGGCGCGCACCGCCCAGCCGCTGTTCCAGCCGATCTACGACCTGACCGTGCCGCGCATGGCCTTCGGCCGCATCGCGCTGCTCGGCGACGCCGCGTTCGTGGCGCGCCCGCATTGCGGCATGGGCGTCACCAAGGCGGCGGGCGACGCGGTGGCGCTGGCCCGCGCGCTGGCGGCGCACCGGTGCGTCGAGGCGGCGCTGCGGGCGTACAGCGCCGAGCGCGTCCAGGTCGGGCAGGCGGTCGTCGAGCACGCGCGCCATCTCGGCGCCTACATGCAGGCGCAGCTCAAGAGCGAGCAGGACCGCGCGATGGCGGAGCGCTACCGCACGCCCGAGGCGGTGATGCGGGAGACCGCCGTGTCGCGGCAATTCTGAACCATCGCGGACAACATCCATTCGGAGACAACAACCATGCCCCAAGCCGCCCCCTATCCGGCGCATCTCGATCTCGCCGGGACCGATACCCCGGTCATACCGCACGCCATGCTGGGCCAGCCGGCCTTCGAGCGCCTGCAGCGCGCGCGCCGGCGCTTCTCGTGGACGCTGACCGCGGCCATGCTGCTGGTCTATTTCGGCTTCATCCTCACGCTGGCGTTCCGCCCCGACCTGCTGGCCCGGCAACTGGTGGCGGGCCAGCCGATGAGCGTCGGCATCCCGGTCGGCTTCGGCATGTTCGCGTTCACGTTCGCGCTCGTGGCCATCTACGTGCATCGCACCAACACCGTCTACGACGGCATGATCGCGGACATCCGCAAGGGAGCGCAGCCATGAACCGCATGCTGACCGCACTCACCGCGCTCACCGTGCTGACCGCGGCCGGCCCCGCCCTGGCGGCGACGTCGCCGGTGGGCCAGGGCATGAGCATGATCGCCATCGCGATGTTCGTGGCGTTCGTCGCCGCCACGCTCGCCGTCACGCGCTGGGCCGCCAGGCGCAACCACAGCGTGGCCGACCACTACGCCGCCGGCGGCAGGATCACCGCCATGCAGAACGGCTGGGCGATCGCCGGCGACTACATGTCCGCCGCCTCGCTGCTGGGCATTTCCGCGCTGGTCTTCACCAGCGGCTACGATGGCCTGATCTATTCGATCGGGTTCCTGGCAAGCTGGCCGATCATCCTGTTCCTGATCGCCGAGCCGCTGCGCAACCTGGGGCGCTACACGCTCGCCGACGTGCTCTCCTATCGCCTCCGGCAGCGCCCGATCCGGGCGTTCTCGGCCTCGAGCTCGATGGTGATCGTGCTGCTGTACCTGGTGTCGCAGATGGTGGGCGCCGGCAAGCTGGTGGAGCTGCTGTTCGGCTTCGACTACACCTCGGCGGTGGTGCTGGTCGGCGTGCTGATGGTGGTGTACGTGTTCTTCGGCGGCATGCTGGCCACCACGTGGATCCAGATCATCAAGGCGGCGATGCTGCTGGCCGGCTGCGCGTTCATGGCGTTCATGGTCATGAGCCGCTTCGGCTTCAGCCTGAACAGCCTGTTCGAGCACGCCATCGCGGCGCACGGCAGGCATGACGCCATCATGCGTCCCGGCGGCCTGGTCTCGGACCCGGTGTCGGCGGTCTCGCTCGGGCTGGCGCTGATCTTCGGCACGGCCGGCCTGCCGCACATCCTGATGCGCTTCTTCACGGTCGGCAACGTCAAGGCCGCGCGCAAGAGCGTGCTCTACGCCACCGGCATCGTCGGCACCGGCTACGCGCTGATCATCGTGATCGGCTTCGGCACCATCGCGCTGGTGGCCCGCGAGCCGCGGTACCACGACGGCGCCGGCGCCGTGATCGGCGGGGTCAACATGGTGGCGGTGCACCTGGCGCATGCGGTGGGCGGCAACGTGTTCCTGGGCTTCATCTGCGCGGTGGCGTTCTCGACCATCCTCGCCGTGGTGGCCGGGCTGACGCTGGCGGGCTCCTCCGCGATCTCGCACGACCTCTACGCCACGGTGCTGCGCCAGGGCAAGGCGACCGACCGGGAAGAGATGCGCGTGTCGCGCGTCACCACGCTGGTGCTGGGCGTGCTGTCGATCCTGCTCGCCATCCTGTTCGAGAAGCAGACCATCGCCTTCATCGTCAGCCTGACGTTCTCGATCGCCGCCAGCTCCAACTTCCCGGTGCTGCTGCTCTCGGTCTACTGGCGCGGCCTGACCACGCGCGGCGCCGTGGCCGGCGGCACGCTCGGGCTCGTCACCGCGGTCGTCCTCACGATCCTGAGCCCGACGGTGTGGGTGCAGGTGCTGGGGCACGCCGCGGCCATCTATCCGTACGAGTATCCGGCGCTGTTCTCGATGCTGGTGGCGTTCGCCGGCATCTATGCGTTCTCGGTGACGGACCGCTCCGCGCGCGGCGCCTGGGAGCGCGATGCCTACCAGAACCAGCGCGTGGACTGCGAACTCGGCATCGCCGGCAAACCCGGCGCCTGACCCGGGCGGCATGGCGCAAGGCGGGGGACAAACAGGCGAACACGCTCCCCGCCTTCTCGTTTATCGGGCGATTGGTAGAATCCGGACATCGTCCGCATGCCGGAAGCCGAGAGAGACAGTCATGGAGCCACCCGCCACCCCCACTCCGGACGAGACCGCCAGCAAGGGCACGCGGCGGTTGCTGCCCGAGGAACGGGAACAGCAGATCGTCGAGAAGGCCATCGAGCACTTCACGCGCAACGGCTTCGGCGGCAGCACGCGCGAGCTGGCCCGCCAGATCGGCGTCACCCAGCCGCTGCTCTATCGCTATTTCGAGAGCAAGGAGGCGCTCATCGACCGGGTCTACCACGAGGTATTCCAGTGGCGCCCCGACTGGGACCGCCAGATCGCCGACCGCGCGAAGCCGCTGGCCGAGCGGCTCCAGGCGTTCTACCTCGACTATGCCTCGGTGATTCTGCGCGAGGAATGGATCCGCCTGTTCATCTTCGCCGGCCTGACCCACGAGGGCATCAACAACAAATACCT
This sequence comes from Cupriavidus sp. FW216-B1, assembly GCF_058789195.1. Taxonomy (NCBI): domain Bacteria; kingdom Pseudomonadati; phylum Pseudomonadota; class Betaproteobacteria; order Burkholderiales; family Burkholderiaceae; genus Cupriavidus; species Cupriavidus sp. FW216-B1. The sequence goes on from NZ_JBYTEL010000003.1 coordinate 257,906, forward strand.
CAGCAAGCTGCGCAGCAAGGTGTTCCTGCCCGTGCTGGCCGAGGTCCGGGAAGCCTTCGGCATCGCCGCCCCGCGCAACGCGGCGGAAACCGAGGCCGAGATCGAGATGATCTGGAGCCTGCATGCGGCCATCTTCTATATCGGCGTGCGCAAGTGGGTCTACGGCCTGAAGGTGCCGGCCAACGTGGACGCGGTCATCCGCCAGCAGGTCGACATGTTCCTGCACGGCGCGCCGGCGGCGATCCGGGCGCTGCGGGCGGGCTGACCCGCGGGCCGGGCCCGCGCCAGATCGGTATCGGGACGGACGCTAGACCGCCGACACCCCGCTCGCCGCGCCCGCGCCGTCGAGGACCGGCGGCGCGGTGACGATCGAGCGCAGCGGCGGGTCGGCCGGCCGCAGCTTGGACAGGTCCGGCAGCGGCCGGCGCAGCACGTCGGAGGCGGCGAACGCCTGTTCCATCGCGTGCGCCGCGCCCAGCGTCTGGTGGTCGGCGCGGAAGCGGCCCACCACCTGCAGGCCGAACGGCAGGCCGGCGTGGTCCAGCCCGCACGGCAGGCTGATGGCCGGATGCGTGGTCAGCGTGACCACGTAGGTGGGCGCCAGCCAGCGGTAGTAGTTCTCCTGCTTCTCGCCGTTGATGGTCTCGGCGTACAGCTCGGTCCACGGGAACGGCGACACCGGCGTGGTCGGCGACAGGATCACGTCGTAGTCTTCGAACGCCGCCTGGAAGCGGCCCAGGATGCGGGTCTGCTCGGCCTGCGCCCAGGCCGAATCGACCAGCGACATCTTCGCGCCCATCTCGTAGTTGGCGCGCGTGTTCGGGCCCAGGCTGGCGGGGTCGCGCTGGTAGGCCTCGTGCATGCCGGCGACGAAGCTCTCGGCGCGCAGCACGTCGAAGCAGCGGTGCGCCTCGCCCAGCTCGAACTTCACTTCGTCGCAACTGCGGAACAGGTGCCGCATCGCGGCGATCTTGGCGCGGAACACCTTGCGGATGTCGTCGTCGACGGCGCACACGCCGAAGTCCTCGGTCCAGCCCACGCGCAGCGAGCCCAGGTCGACGTGGCGCGGCAGCAGGAACGAGAGCGGGTCGAGCGCATAGGTGAGCGGGTCGCCGGCCGACAGGCCGGCCGAGGCGGCCAGCTGCAGGCAGGCGTCGGCCACCGTGCGGCCCATCGGCCCGACCACCGAGATCGGCGTCCAGCCCAGCAGCTTGCGCGAGCTGGGCACCACGCCCGGCGACGGCCGGAAACCCACCACGCCGCATTTGGCGGCCGGAATGCGCAGCGAGCCGCCGGTGTCCGACCCCGTGCACACGGGCAGCATGTCGGTGGCCAGCGCCGCGGCCGAGCCGCCCGACGAGCCGCCCGCGTTCAGGTTGGGGTTGAACGGGTTGCCGGTGGCGCCCCACACTACGTTGCGCGAATTGGCGCCGGCGCCCATCTCGGGCACGTTGGTCTTGCCGGTGACGATGGCGCCGGCCGCGCGCAGGCGCGCCACCAGCACGTTGTCCTGCGCGGGCACGTTGCCGCGGTAGAGCGGCGAGCCGTAGGTGGTGAGCAGGCCGGCGGTGGCCTCGAGGTCCTTCACGCCCAGCGGCAGGCCGTGCAGCAGGCCGAGCGCGTCGCCGCGCATGACCGCCTGCTCGGCGGCGCGGGCTTCGCCGCGCGCGCGCTCGTAGCAGGTGGCCGTGACCGCGTTGATGAGCGGGTTGACCGCTTCGATGCGGTCGATGCAGGCGTCCAGCAGTTCGACGGGCGAGAGTTCCTTGCTGCCGATCAGGCGGCGCAGGGCAACGGCGGACTGGGACAGCAGAGCGTTGTGCTGGTTCATGGCGGAGTTCCGGGTGCTGTGAATCGGGTGATCGGATGGCGTGGGCGGATGCGTTGAAACGGAACGGGCGGGCTCAGCGGCTGAGCCCGCGCGCGGCCACCGGCCACAGGCTGGCGACGGCCTGCCCGCGGATGCCGACGATCTCATCGTACAGGTTGAGCGTGGGATCGCAATGCCCCGGCACCAGCAGCATCTGGCTGCCGAGCGCCGGCAGCGCGGCGGCGGTGGCGCCGGCGCGCGGCTCGACGATGCCGTGCTCGTCGTTGGCGGCCACGTAGTCGAGCGTGGCCGAGCGCCCTGCCGCACTCCAGGCCAGCGGCAGGCCGGAGTCCACCGCCAGCGACTTCAGGCCGGCGTCCACCACCACGCGCGGCGCGGCGCCGTGCGCGGCGGCCACGCTCATGACCGTGCTGGCGACGAACAGGCTGTGCTCGAAGCGCAGCGCCCCGCCGTATTCGTTGCTGCCATAGTCGCCGTCCATGAAGACGTAGGAGCCGGGCTGGAGCTCGGTGTAGACGCCACCGGCGAGGTCGAACTCCGCGCTGCCGCTGCCGCCGCCCGTCACCGTCTCGCAGGCCACGCCGGCCTCGGCCAGCGCGGCCACCGCGGCCGCGGTGCGCGCGCCGGCCGCCGCCACCGCGCGCGCGCGCTCGGCGGCGCCGCGCACGTGCTGGAGCCCGCCGTGATAGGCCTGCAGCCCGCGGAACGCGAGTTGCCCGTGCGCGCGGATGGCCTGCACCAGATGCAGCGCGGCGGGCGCGTCGGCCACGCCGCAGCGCCCCTGCCCGATGTCGATCTCGACCAGCACGCCGATGGTGCTGCCGGCCCGCGCGGCCGCGGCGGCCAGCTCCGCCACCTGGCGCGCGTCGTCCACGCACACGCTCATGCGCACGCGCAGGGCGAGCTGCGCCAGCAGCGCGGCCTTGGCCGGCCCGGCGATCTCGTTGCTGATGTGGATGTCGGTCACGCCGGCCTGCACGAACGGCACCGCCTCGCTGACCTTCTGGCAGCAGATGCCGACCGCGCCGCGCGCGATCTGCGCCAGCGCGATGGCCGGCGTCTTGTGGGCCTTGGCGTGCGGGCGCAGCTTCACGCCGGCCCGGTCGGCCGCCTGCTGCATGCGCGCGAGGTTGCGCTCGAACACGTCGAGGTCGAGCACCAGCGCGGGCGTGTCGATGGCGCCGGCGGGCTGGCCGACGCTTGCCGCGGGCGGAATGAGGATGGTCATGGCGTGCCTGTCTCGTGGGCGCTTGTCGTCGCGCCTGTCGTTGAAATGGTCGGGATGGTCGGAATGGCCGCGGGCCGCCGGCGGCATCGCGCGCCGCCGCGCCGGACCGGCCTCAGTCTGCCCGGATGTTGGCGCGCTGGGCAATGGCGCGCATGGTCGGCAGTTCGCGCGTGATCAGCGCGGTCACGGCGGCGCCGTTGGCGTAGGCCGGCTCGAAGCCGTTGTCCAGCAGCTTCTTCTTGGTCTCGGGGTCGGCCATCGTCGCGGCCAGCGCCTTTTCCAGCTTCGCCTTCACGTCGGCCGGCAGGCCGCGCGGCGCCACCACGGCGATCCACGTGTCCATGTCGATGCCGGGATAACCGGCTTCGGCGGCGGTCGGCACCTCGGGCAGCAGCGTCGAGCGCCGGGCGGTGGTCACGGCGATGGCCTTGACCTTGCCCGACTTCACCTGCGGGATCGCGGCGGAGACCGTGTCCATCGAGAACGGGATCTGGCCGCCGATCAGGTCGGTCATGGCCGGCGAGCTGCCCTTGTAGGGCACGTGCAGCATCTTCACGCCCATGCCGTTGAGCAGCATCTCGCCGGCGAACTGGGCCGTGGAGCCGGTGCCGAACGAGCCATACGAATACTTGTCCGGCGCGGCCTTCAGCGCGGCGGCGAGCTGCTTGAGGTTGCTGATGGGCTGGTCGCGGTTGGCCAGCAGGATCAGGCCGGTGCGCCCGGTCAGGCCGATCGGCTCGAAGCTCTTGAGCGGGTCGTACGGCAGCCGCGCGTTGATGGCCGGGTTCACCGTGAACGTGGTGCCCGAGCTGACCAGCAGCGTGTAGCCGTCGGGCGCGGCCTTGGCCACGTAGCCCGCGCCGACGATGGTGCCGGCGCCCGGACGGTTGTCGATCACCACCGACTGGCCCAGCTGGTCGCCCATCTTCTTCGCCAGCAGGCGGCCGACGATGTCGGTGGCGCCGCCCGGCGGGAACGGCACCACCATCTGCAGCGGATGCGACGGGAACGTGTCGGCCAGGGCATTGCCGGCCGGGGCAGCCAGGCAGGCGGCGGCCAGGATCGCGAGCTTGAAGGATCGGGTGAGCATGATGGTCATTCTCCTGCTGGGCAGAGGCCGCCGGCAATGTGGCCGGCACGCGTGCCAGGGTTGATCGGTGGATTGCGTGCGTGCTGCTTGTCTCGTGTGTTTTCGGAGGTGCTGCGTGCCGGCCCGCTCAGCGCGCGAGCGCGGCCGCCCTGGCCAGGAAGCCGTCGTATTCCGCCGGCGGCACGAACAGCCCGCCGGTGGTCCAGACCAGGTGCGTGGCCTGCGGCATCTGCCCGGCCAGGCCGTGCCGCGCCAGGTAGTCGCGCCCGGCATCGCTCTCGCACAGCATGCGCGGGCCGCTGAAGCCCGCCGCGGCCGACGGCTCGATGCGCAGGCCCTCGGCCTGCAGCAGCAGCGCCAGATGCGCGAACAGCGTTTCGTCGGCAACCGTGAACACGCCCGACAGCAGCGGCGCCATCACCGCCGCGGCGAGTTCGGAGGCGCGCGGCACCGCCAGGCCGTCGGCCTCGGTGCGGTTGGTCAGGCCGAAGTCGTAGACCGACGGATTACCCTTGCCGGCCATCATCTGCACCAGGAAGCACGGCGACTGCACCGGCTCGGCGAAGAAGCAATGCACGTGCGGGCCGAACAGCTGGCGCAGGCCAAAGGTGATGCCGGCCGGCGCGCCGCCCACGCCGCACGGCAGGTAGACGAACAGCGGATGCGCGGCGTCCACCTGGATGGCTGCGGCGGACAGCTGGTCGCGCAGGTGCAGCGCGGCCGCGCTGTAGCCCAGCAGCAGCGACAGCGAGCGCTCGTCGTCGACGAAGTACGCGAACGCATCCTGCTGCGCCTGGCGGCGGCCGGCGGCCACCGCTTCCTCGTAGTCGCCGGCATGCTCCACCACCTCGACGCCGCGATCGCGCAGCCGCGCCTTCTTCCATTCCTTGGCGTCCGCCGACATGTGCACCGCCGCGCGGAAGCCCAGCGCCGAGGCCATCACGCCGATGCTCAGCCCGAGGTTGCCGGTGGAACCCACGGCCACCCGGTAGCGCCCGAACAGCGCGCGCGCCGCGGGTTCGCCGAGCGCCAGGTAATCCTCGGGCCGGTCCCTGCCGGGGCCGATCAGGCCGTGGCGCAGCGCCAGGCCCTCGGCGAACTCCAGCACCTCGTGGATGCCGCCGCGCGCCTTGATCGAGCCGGCCACCGGCAGGCCGTGATCGCCCTTGACGAACAGGCGGCCCAGCGCCGGATCCAGCCCCAGGCTGCGCTGCATGGCCGGCGCGGCGACGAGTTCCGATTCGATCACGCCCTGCGTTCCGGCCAGTTCCGGGAACAGCCGCGCCAGCAGCGGCGCGAAGCGGCGAAAGCGCGCCTGGGCCGACATGACGTCAGCCAGACTAATACTCCGCGCCCCGGCGGCCTGTTCCCCGGGCGGGGTCTCGACGCGGCCCGGGTTGCACCACAACAGGGGCGTGGCCGCGCCCAGGGCGGCCTGCAAGGCGGCGGACGGGCTGGCGGCGGGCGGTTGGCTGGGGATCGGCTGGCTCATTGTCTCGGGGTCGTTGTACGCGGTTTGCGGCGGAAGCCGTGGTGGCTTCCCGGATGACTCCATTGTTGGTTTCCCCCGCCCCGGCCGCAAACGGTTTATATTAGCCAGTGCATTAGTCTTGCTAATGCCTGATGCACCACGATCATGCATGCCCGCCATGCCGCCCCGCAGACCCCCAATGAGCACCCTGCTTTCCTCCTCCGTCCTTAGCTGGCTGCGCTGCTTCGAAGCGTCGGCGCGCCACTGCAACTTCACGCGCGCGGCGGCCGAGCTGTGCATCACGCAAGGCGCGGTCAGCCAGCAGGTCAAGCAGCTCGAGCAATGGCTGGCGCGGCCGCTGTTCATCCGGGCCCCGCGCGCGCTGGTGCTCACGCCCGAGGGCGAGCGGCTGCGCTTCGTGCTGCGCGAGTCGTTCCAGGCCATCGAGAGCACCCTGACCCAGCTGCGCAAGCCACGCGAAGGCGGGCCGATCGCGCTGAGCTGCGCGCCCTCGTTCGCGATGCGCTGGCTCACCCCGCGGCTGGGCGATTTCTTCCGCGACCATCCCGAGGTCGGCCTGCGGGTGTATGGCGAGTTCCACACGCTCGACAGCACCCGCATGGCGCGCGACGGCATCGACGCAGCGGTGCGCTTCGACCTCGGCGTCTATGAAGACCTCAAGGCCGGGCGGTTCCTCGACGAATGGCTGCTGCCGGTGGCCAGCCCCGCCTTCGTCGCCGCGCACCCCGAGCTGCGCGCGCCGCGGGACCTGAAAGGCGCGTGGCTGCTGCACGACGTCAGCCCGTGGGAAGGCGCGGATGCCTTCGCCGAATGGGACCACTGGCTCCGGCATGCCGGCGCCGCCGTGGACAACCTCGGCGCGGGGCAATGCTTCAACCTCTCGCAACTGGCGGTCGGAGCGGCGCTGGCGGGACAGGGCGTGGCGCTGGGCCGCTCGGCCCTGGTGCTGGAAGACATCGCCGCCGGGCGGCTGGTCGAGCTGTTCGGCATCCGCGTGCGCTCGCAGGCTTCGTACTACTTCGTCTCGGCGCACGGGCAGACGCCGCAGATCGCCACCGTGGAGCACTGGCTGGCCGCCGAGGCCATGCGCTTCGATGCGCAGCGCGCCAAGGTGCTGGGCAAGGGCGAGGTGCGCGGCGGCGCCTGAGATCCTCCCCGCGCGCCCGGCGCCGGCCCGCTTTTCGTTTGCGCATCGCACCACAACCGTGCCGCCGTCCCCAATATCGCTTCGGCCACCGGGCCGAACGGCCCGTTCCGGCACCAACATCGGCCACCCGGCGCGCCCTGGCGCTGGCACGCATGTTGCGTCACGGCATTCAAGTAACTTGAATTTTGCGGATCATGGGAATACTTTCGTTCAAGTCACTTGAAGACCAATCCAGCCGGCCGCTGCCGGCTATCTGCCCGAGGGGATGAGGATGCGTAGGAAGAACACCGTAGTGGCCGCCGCCATGCTGGCGGCTTCGGCAGGACTGGCGCTGGCGTCGGTGCCGGCGGCCGCCAAGGACGTGGTCAAGATCGCCTTCGTGGGGCCGCTCACCGGCGGGGTCTCGGCCATCGGCCTGGGCGGGCGCAATTCCGCCGACCTGGCGGTGCGCCTGCGCAATGCGGATCCCAAGTCCAGGTACACCTACGAGCTGGTCACGCAGGACGACGAGTGCCGCCCCAACGTGGGCGTGCAGGTCGCCACCAAGATCGCCGCGGACCGCAGCATCGTGGCCGGCGTCACGCATTTCTGCTCGGCCGTGGCGATGGGCACGGTGGGCGTGTACAACCGCTTCCAGCTGCCGGTGGTGGTGTGGGGCGCGGTGCTGCCCGACGTGACCTACGGCAACGACTTCAAGGAGATCCATCGCGTCAACGGCACGATGATCAACCAGAGCGACGTGGCGGCCAAGTTCATGACCGGGCTGGGCTACAAGAAGTGGGCGATCATCCACGACACCACCGACTACGGCAAGGGCCACAACAAGTACTTCAGCGAGTTCCTCAAGAAGGACGGCGGCACCGTGGTGGGCACCTTCGGCGTGACCGCCGACCAGCAGGACTTCACCACCGAGCTGACCAATATCCGCGAGCTCAAGCCCGACGTGGTGTATTTCGGCGGCCTGACGCCGCTGGGCGTGCGCATCCGCACGCAGATGGAAAAGCTCGGCATCAAGGCGCAGTTCGAGGGCACCTCGGGCATCAAGGCCGACGCCTACATCCAGGGCACGGGCAAGGACCTGGCCGAGGGCTCGCTGGCCTTCATCGAAGGCGCGCCGTGGGAGAAGCTGCCCGGCGGCCTGTTCTTCCAGGGCAAGTACTCGCAGCAGAAGTACAGCGATCCGCCCGAAGCCTACGGCCCGTTCGCGTTCGCCGCGGCCAACCTCATCATGGACGCCGTGGAGAAGGTCGGCCCGGACCGCAAGAAGGTGCGCGACACGCTCAACGCCACCAAGGACGTCGACACCATCGTCGGCAAGGTGACGTTCGACGACCATCGCCAGAACATCGTGCCGCTGGTGACCAAGTACGTGGTCGAGGACGGCAAGTGGGTGATCTGGGAAGACAGCGCCTACGGCAAGGGCAAGAAGAAGCTGGCCGGCCTGTAGGCGGCACGGCGGCGCCCCCGCCCCGCTACGCCGCTGCCCTGCCGCGCTGCCGCCGCAGCGCGGCAGCACGGCAGCGCCTCGCCATTCCTGTCGCGGCCGCCAGGGCCGCAAGACGCGCCATGCACTGACGCGGAGAATCCATGAGTGTGATTGCCCAATATGTGTTCAACGGCCTGATGCTCGGCATGATCTATGCCATGGTCGCCGTTGGATTCACGCTGTTCTTCGGCGTGCTCGATGTCATCAAGTTCTCCCACGGCGACACGCTGATGGTGGGCGCCTTCGCCGGCCTGGCGGCGTCCACCGGCGTGCTGATGCTCGGCATCGACACGCCGTGGATCCAGCTCCTCGCCGTGGTGGCCTGCGCGGTCAGCGTGACCGGCCTGCTGGGCGCCGGCATCGCCAAGTTCCTGATCCTGCCGCTGCGCAAGGCGCCGCCGCTGAACACGCTGCTGGCCACGCTGATGCTGGGCACGGTGATGCGCGAATGCGTGCGCCTGTTCTATCCCGACGGCTCCAACCCGAAGCCGTTCCCGCGGCTGCTGCCCTCGGCCTCGATCGAGCTGGGCAGCCTGTCGCTGCGGGCCGACAACCTGATCCTGCTGGCCACCGGCATCGCCATCATCGTCGGCGTGCACCTGCTGATCACGCGCACCCGCTTCGGCATGGCGATCCGCGCGGTGGCGCAGGACGGCGAGACCGCGCGGCTGATGGGCATCGACTTCGAGGCCGTGGTGCTGTTCACCTTCGCGCTCGGCTCGGCGATGGCGGCGCTGGCCGGCGTCATGAACGGCCTGTACTACAACGAGATCAATTTCAACGTGGGCCTGCTGCTCGGCGTGATCGGCTTCGCCGCGGCCATCCTGGGCGGGCTGGGCAACATCTACGGGGCGATCCTGGGCGGCTTCCTGTTCGCCGCGCTGCAGGTGATCGGCAGCGCCACGCTGCCGGCGCTGATCCCGGACATTCCGAGCGCGTACAAGGACGTGTTCGCCTTCGCCGTGGTGATCGTGCTGATGGCGTTCAAGCCGACCGGGCTGATCGCCGAGAAATCCAGTGAACGGGTCTGAGGCCACAGGGGAAACCAACACCATGAACCAACCATCCATCCCGATGCGCGCCCCCGCCGCGGTGCTGGCCGCGGCCGGCATCGCCATCACGCTCTACCTGTGGCTGTTCCTGCATGCGGAGTCGCAGCTGAGCGTGGCCATCCTGCTGGCGGTGGCGCTGGCCGCGGTGGTGGCCGGGCACCGGCTCGGCGCCACGCGCCGCCTCGAGGCCGCCGGCATGAGCCGGCCCGGCCTGGCGCGCCTGTGGGCGGCGGCCGGCACGCTGGCGCTGATCGCGGCGTTCTACGACACGCACTTCGCGCTGCTGATGATCTGCACCGTGCTGCTGTACACCACCGCGTGCCTGGGGCTGACGCTGCAGTTCGGCTTCTCGGGCGTGGCCAATTTCGCCGGCGCGGCGTTCTTCGGCATCGGCAGCTACGCCACCGCGGTGCTGGCCGCGCACAGCGGCCTGCCGCACCTGCTGATCATCGTCATCGCCGGCGTGATCTCGGCGCTGGTGGGCTCGCTGCTGATCGCGCCGGTGCTGCGCACGCGCGGGCACTACGCGGCGCTGGTCACGATCGCCTTCGGCATCCTGTTCAAGACCTTCATCGAGGTCAACGACGTGCTGGGCGGCCCGCAGGGCCTGCAGGTGCCGGGCATGCGCCTGTTCGGCTACGCCCTCAACGACGGCTTCACCGTGTTCGGCGCCGACGTGTCGTTCTACGTCAGCTACGCCCTGCTGAGCCTGGGCATCTGCGGCGGCGTGTTCGCCGTGGTCAAGGCGCTGGAGCGCTCGTGGGTGGGCCTGGCGATGGACGTGGTGCGCACCGACGAAACCGCCGCGGCCACGTTCGGCCTGCATATCGCGCGCTGGAAGGTGGTGGCCTTCATGCTCGGCAACTTCTTCGCCGGCATCGCCGGCAGCGTGTACGGCATGGTCACGGGCTTCGTGGCGCCCAACAACTTCACGTTCTCGGATTCGCTGCTGATGCTGTCCATCGTGATCCTGGGCGGGCTGGGCAACGCGGTCGGCCTGGTGCCGGCCGCGATCATCGTGCTGGTGCTGCCGGAAAAGCTGCAGTTCATCCAGGAATACCGCTTCCTGTTCTACGCGGCGCTGGTGATCGCCATCCTGCTGTTCCGCCCCGCCGGGCTGATGCCGCGCAAGACGCGCCTGTTCTTTGCCGGGGAGGCTTCGCGATGAGCAGCGTGAACGATACCGGCGTCATGGTGGAAGTGCGCGGCCTGACCATGCGCTTCGGCGGCCTGACCGCGCTCGACAGCCTCGACATGCGCATCCGCGAGGGCGATATCCTCGGGCTGCTGGGCCCCAACGGCTCGGGCAAGACCACCTTCTTCAACGTGCTGACCGGGCTCTACAAGGCCAGCGGCGGCTCGATCCGCTACCGCGGCGAGGAAGTCATCGGCAAGTCGCCGCAGGAGATCTACCGCGGCGGCGTGGCGCGCACGTTCCAGCGCTCGCGCCTGTCGCTGCCGCTGACGGTGTTCGACAACATCGTGATCGGCGACTACCAGCACATGCGCCACGGGCTGGGCTTCAACCTGTTCCGCCGCAAGGCCTTCCGCGCGGAATACGATGCCTACGTGGACAAGGTCAAGGGCCTGCTGGAGATCTTCAGCCCGCCGCTGGTGGCGCGCCTGTTCGAGCCGGTGGAGACCTTCACCATGATCGACCGGCGCCGCATCGAGGTGTGCCGCGCGCTGATGAGCCAGCCGCGCCTGCTGCTGCTCGACGAGCCCTCCGCCGGCATGACGCACGACGAGACCCACGAACTGATGAACGACATCCTGGATGTGCGCGGCAAGCTCAAGAGCCTCTCGGTGGTGCTGATCGAGCACGAGATGAACGTGATCGAGCGCATCACGGACCGCTGCGTGGTGCTGAACTACGGCAAGAAGATCGCCGAAGGCACCTACGCGCAAATCACCGCGGACCCGGATGTGCAGACCGCCTATCTTGGGGAGGAAGCGGCATGAGCACGCTGAGCGTGAAGGGCCTGAGCACGGGCTACGACAAGGTCAACGTGCTGCACGACGTGTCGATCGAGGTGGCGCCGGGCAAGATCACCTGCATCCTGGGCGCCAACGGCGCCGGCAAGAGCACGCTGATCCGCGCCATCCTGGGCCTGACGCCGCCGCGCCAGGGGCAGATCCTGTGGGACGGCCGGGACCTCGCCGGCGAGAAGACGCACAAGATCATCGCCAGGGGCATCTCGTGCATTCCCGAGGGCCGCAAGGTGTTCCCGCGCATGACGGTGGCGGAGAACCTGGCGCTGGGCGCGTTCCTCGAGAGCAACGCGCCGCTGGTGCGCGAGCGGCTCGGCAAGGTCTACGATATCTTCCCGCGCCTGAAGGAGCGCGCCGCGCAGCTGGCCGGCACCATGTCCGGCGGCGAGCAGGCGATGGTGTCGATCGGGCGCGGGCTGATGGCCGAGCCCAGGCTGCTGGTGATCGACGAGCCTTCGCTGGGGCTGTCGCCGCTGTACGTGAAGGAGAACTTCAAGGTCATCAAGCAGATCAACGCGCTCGGCATCACCGTGCTGCTGGTGGAGCAGAACGCGCGCCAGACGCTGGCGATCTCGCACTACGGCTACGTGCTGTCGCAAGGCCGCGTGGTGGCGCAAGGCACGGCCGAGGCGCTGTCCGCCAACGATGAAGTGCGCTCGGCCTATTTTGGCTAGACTCGCGGCCGAACGCGCCGGAACCACAGGAGAAAACCTGCCATGAACGATTTCCTGACTCTTCCCGTGCGCGAGCTGGCGGTGCGCATCGCGCGGCGCGAGCTGAGCGCGCAAGCGGTGGCGCGGGCCTGCATCGAGCGCATCGAGGCGGCCGAGGCCGGCGTCCTGGCCTGGCAGCATTTCGATGCCGCTCAGGCGCTGGCGCAGGCCCGCGCGCTCGACGCCGCGCCCGCGGCCGGCGCGCTGCAGGGCGTGCCGCTCGGCGTCAAGGACCTGATGGACACCGCCGACATGCCCACCACCTACGGCTCGCCCATCTACGCCGGGCACCGCCCGGCGATGGACGCGGCCTGCGTGGCCGCCGCGCGCGCGGCCGGCGCGCTGGTGATGGGCAAGACCGTCACCACCGAGTTCGCCACCTTCCAGCCCGGCGCCACGCGCAACCCGCGCGCGCCGGCCGACGCGCCGCGCACCCCGGGCGGCTCGTCCAGCGGCTCGGCCGCGGCGGTGGCCGCGGGCATGGTGCCGCTGGCGTTCGGCACGCAGACCGCCGGCTCGATCGTCCGCCCGGCCGCGTACTGCGGCGTGGTCGGCTACAAACCCACCTACGGCACGCTGCCGGGCGCCGGCATCAAGCCGCTGGCGCCGAGCCTGGACACCGTGGGCGTGCTGGCGCGCACGGTCGACGACGCGGCCTTCTTCATCGGCACGCTGGCGCGCCTGCCGCTCGCGCCGGCGGATGCCCCCGCGCCGGCCCGGCTGCGCGTGGGCATCTGCCGCACGCCGCACTGGGAGCGCGCCGGCGAGGACAGCCGCCGCGCGCTGGCCGATGCCGCGCGCGTGCTGCAGGCGCAGGGCGCCACCGTGGGCGAGCTGGCCATGCCGGAGGCCTTCGCGCGCCTGACCCAGGCGCAGATCGACATCATGGCCTACGAGGCCGCCGCCGCCTTCGTGCCCGAGCTGCGCGCGCGCCCGGAAGGCTTCAGCGCCGCCTTCGCCGCGCTGCTGGCCACCGGCCAGCGCATCGACGGCACGCATTATTTCGCCGCGCAGGCGCTGGCCGCCGAGGCGCGCCGCGCGTTCGAGGCGGCCTTCGGCCAGTTCGACGTCGTGCTCGCGCCCAGCGCCGAGGGCGAGGCGCCGGCCGGCCTGGGCGCCACCGGCGACCCGATCTTCAACCGCATGTGGTCGCTGCTCGGCAACCCCTGCGTGCACGTGCCGACCGGCACCGGCGCGCACGGCATGCCGGTCGGCGTGACGCTGGTCGGCCCGTGCCGCGGCGACGCGCAGGCGCTGGCCGCCGCGCACGCGCTCGAGCGCGGCGTGGCGTGAGCCGCGGCGCGGACCGGAACAACATCCCAGGAGCACCGTTTTGACCTTTCAGGAACAACAAGCCGCCGAGCGCGCCCAGGACCACGTCGACGGCGCGCGGCTGCAGGCCGCCATCGCCGAGCTCGCCGCGTTCGGCGGGCGCGACGACGGCGGCGTCTCGCGCGAGGCGCTCACCGACGTCGACCTGGCCGCGCGCCGCCACCTGATCGCGCGCGCCCGCGCGCTCGGCTGCGAGGTGAGCACCGACGACTGCGCCAACCTGTTCTTCCGCCGCGCCGGCACCGCCGAGCTGCCGCCGGTGCTGACCGGCAGCCATGCCGACACCCAGCCGGTGGGCGGCAAGCTCGACGGCGCCTATGGCGTGCTGGCCGGCCTGGAAGTGATCGCCGCGCTCAACGACGCCGGCATCCGCACCCCGCGCCCGATCGAGGTGGTGGCGTGGACCAACGAGGAAGGCAGCCGCTTCGGCCCCGGCGCGATGGGTTCGAGCGCGTTCGTCGACCCGGCCTGCCTGCCGGCCTACCGCGACGCGGTCGACGGCGCCGGCGTGCGCTTCGGCGACGCGCTGGACGCGGCGCTGGCGGCCTCGCCCGACGTGCCGCGCCGCCCCATGCGGCAGCCGATGTCGGCCTGCGTGGAGCTGCATATCGAGCAAGGCCCGGTGCTGGAGCGCGCCGCGGTGCCGCTGGGCGTGGTCGGCGGCATCCAGAGCGTGCGCTGGTATCGCGTGACGTGCGCCGGCACGATGGGCCACGCCGGCACCACGCCGATGCGCGAGCGCAGCGACGCGATGGCCACCGCCGTGGACGTCGCGCAGCAGCTGTACGCGTTCGCCGCGACGGAATCGGGCGCCGCCGCCGGCACCGAGCTGCGCCTCACGCTGGGCCGCTGGCAGGTGTCGCCGAACTCCGTGAACACGATTCCGGGCAAGGTAGAATTCACGGTCGATGCGCGCTGCGTGGACGAGGCGGTGCTGGAGCGCTTCGAGGTCAGGCTCGGCGAGATCGCCGCGCGGCAGCACCGCGGCAGCGTCGGCTTCGCGTGCTTTTTCCGCCGGCCGCCGACGCTGTTCCCGCCCGCGATGCTGTCGCTGGTGGGCCGGGCCTGCGAGCGCGCCAGCGCGCGCGCGGGGCTGGCCGCGCCGCTGCAGCTGACCTCGGGCGCGTTCCACGATGCCATGTACCTGGCCGGGCACTGCCCGACCGCCATGATCTTCGTGCCCAGCAAGGGCGGCATCAGCCACAACGCGGCCGAGGACACCGCGCCGCACGACCTGTTCCTCGGCGCGCAGGCGCTGGCCTACACCGTGGCCGCGCTCGCGCACCAGTGACCAACGCAGCGGGCGGCCGGCAAGCCGCCGGCTTGCCCTCATTCCTGGACGGATCGAATTGAAAGCGAAGAACGCACAGCCCGCCAAAACGGCCGCCGCGGCGCCGGCAGCCAGGGCCAAGCCGGCAGCCGGAGCGGCGCCCGCGGCCAAGGCCGCGCCGCGGGCAACGCGCCGGGCCGCGCCCGGGAAGGCCGCCGGCGCGGGGTTGCCGCCCGCGCCACCCGCCGCGCCCTCGCCCGCCGCCACGCTCGGCCTGCAGCTGCGCCACGCCCGCCTGGTGGCCGGCTACACGCTGCTGCAGCTGTCGCACAAGGCCGGCTGCTCCGAAAGCCTGATCTCCAAGCTCGAGCGCGGCCACGCCACGCCGTCGTTCGCCATGCTGCACCGGCTGGCGGTGGCGCTCGACACCAACATCGCGGCGCTCACCAGCGACGAGGCGCCCGGCGAAAACCCGATCCTGCGGCGCGGCGAGCGCTCGGTCATCAAGGCCGGCGGGATCGCGCTCGAGCGGCTGGTGCTGCCCAAGCGCGGCGGGCTGCTGCAGGCGAACATCCATATCGTGTCGCCGGGCGAATCCAGCGACGGGCAGATCGAGCACGTGGGCGAGGAAGTCGGCTACGTGCTCGAAGGCGTGCTGGAGCTGATGCTCGGCGACGTCACCTACACCATCGCCGCCGGCGACGCCTTCACCTTTCCGAGCAGCGTGCCGCACGGGTACCGCAACATCGGCACCGACGTGGCCAAGGTGCTGTGGGTGAATTCGCCGGCGACGTTCTGACTCTCGAACCTTACTCGAACGGCTGCGGCCGCTTGGTGGCGTCGCTCGACGGCGGCAGGATCGGCAATGTGAGGCGCGGCTGGTCGCCGGTCAGCGTCTTGAGGAAGGCCACGATGTCGGCGTTCTCCTGGGCCGTGAATTTCCGCCCGAGCTGCAGGCGCCCCATCGTGTCGACCGCCTCGCCCAGCGTGTCGGCGGCGCCGTCGTGAAAGTACGGATAGGTCAGCGCGACGTTGCGCAGCGTGGGCACCTTGAAGTTGAAGCGGTCGGCATCGCGCCCGGTGACGGCGTAGCGGCCTTCGGCCGGGTTCGAGGTCTTGTACGGCTCCACCAGCCCCATCTTCTGGAACGAGTTGCCGCCGAGATTGGGGCCGTTGTGGCAGGCGATGCAGCCCGCGCTCTTGAACAGCTGGTAGCCGCGCAGCTCCTGCGCGTCGATGGCGGTCTTGTTCCCCTTGAGCCACTTGTCGAAGCGCGCGTTGGGCGTGACCAGCGTGCCCTCGAACGCCGCGATCGCCGCCGTCACCTCTTCGATGGTGAGCTTGTCGTTGCCGAAGACCTGGCGGAATTCCGTCACGTATTGCGGGATGGAATTGAGCATGTCCACGGCCAGCTCGTGCGAGAACGCCATCTCGCCGGGATTGGCGATCGGGCCGCCGGCCTGGGCCTGCAGGTCCTTGGCGCGGCCGTCCCAGAACTGGGCGAGGTTCAGGCTCGAATTGAGCACCGTGGGCGAATTGATCGGGCCCTTCTGCCACTTGTCGCCGATCGAGGTCTTGAGGTTGTCCGAGCCGCCCATGCTCAGGTTGTGGCACGAGTTGCAGGAGATGAAGCCCGAGCGCGACAGCCGCGGATCGAACCAGAGCTTCTCGCCGAGCCGGACCTTGGCCGGCTCCGTGACCTTGGCGGCGGAAATGGGCTGCACGGGCTCCTGCGCCGCCGAGTGCGCGGCGCCCGACAGCAGCACGAAAACCAGACCTGACATACCCCGGACGAACGAATTCTGGAAAAGCCGTTTCATGGAGGACTCCGTTTCTTGTTTTTGAACAGGAGGCACCATCGGGATGAAACGAAGCGGTCGCGTCGCCGGGACCCGCCCGATGGCGCCTCTTATCGACATGCGCCAGAAAAGCGTATCGATTAGGCGCCGGCGGCCATCGGCGGGCCTTGATGCCAGTCAAGAAAGCCTGCGGGTTCGCCGCGACTGTCTCCATGCGGGCACGCGCGGCCCGCCCCGAACGGCAATGTCGCTAATGTCTTGGCCGCAACGCCGCGTGGATGGCCTCATGGCGCATCCGGCGACGCGGCCCGTCAGCCGACGGCCGGCTCCTGCGACGCGGTTTCGGCGACGATCCGGTCGCGCCCGCCCTGCTTGGCCTGATACAGCAGCAGGTCGGCGCGCCGCATCAGCCCGTCCGCGTCGCGGGTCTTGCCGGGCACGGCGAAGGCCGTGCCGAAGCTGGCCCGCAGGCTGAACCGCTCGCCGCTGTCGGCCACGAGCATCGTGGCCGACAGGCGCTCGCGCAGGCGCTGCGCCATGTCCACGGCATCGCTGCCCGCCGGCACGCAGGCCAGCACCGCGAACTCCTCGCCGCCGATGCGCGCCACGATGTCCTCCTCGCGCCAGACCTCCCGGCTCAGCGTGGCGACGCGGCGCAGCGCGCGGTCGCCGGAGGCGTGGCCGTAGCGGTCGTTGATGCGCTTGAAGTGGTCGATGTCGAATATGGTCAGCGACAGCAGCCGCCCGTCGGCGCGCCGCCCCGCCCCCGAGCAGGCATCCTTCAGCCTGCGGTCGAAGGCGCCGCGGTTGAGCAGGCCGGTGAGCGCGTCGGTCTCCGCCATCTTCGAGAGCTTGGCGATCAGGTGGCGGCGCTCGTTCTCCAGCCGGGCCCGCTCGATGCTGTTGCCCTGCAGGACCTGCACGGCATCGAACAGCTCGCCGATCTCCCCGCGGTATGGCCTGGGCGACAGCGGCGCGGCGAGGTCGCCGGCCGCGATGGCGCGGATGGCGCTGGCGGCCTCGGCGAAAGGCTGGACCACCTGCCGGCGAAACAGCCAGACGCCGAGGAACAGGCAGGCGACCACCACCGAGAGAATGGCGACGATGCCGCCCAGCCACGCCAGCCGGACGTCGCGCCGCGCGCCCACCTGCTGCTGGACCAGTTCGAGGACCTCGTCCCGGAAATTGGTGATGGAGCCCATCAGGGGCACGTAATGCCGGGCGAACTCGGCAGTCGAGACGCCCGCGTCGCCGGGCAGGCTCGCCAGCGCGCGCACGCGGGAGAAATAATCCAGGCCCACGCGGAAATACTGCATCTCCACCAGCTGAAACGCGCCGCGCGGCAGCGCCTGATCGTTCAGCACGCGCGGCTGGAGCAGCGCCCGCAGTTGCGCGATGGTGCCCAGCGTGCGCTCGATGGCGAACTGCTCGGCGTCGGTCAGCGGCCGGCCGGTGCCCAGCGCCGGCGTGAGCTGCGAGCCGAGCAGCCCGGCCTGTTCCCGCAGCAAGGCCGCCAGCCGGGCCGCCAGCAGGCGGCTGAGCGCGCCGGGCGCGCCCCGGTCGACCTTGGCGGCGCTGACGTCGGCGATGGCCGTGAAGTGCGGGACCACCTGGATCATGCCGGCCACCGCGCGATGCAGCGCTTCGCCCGTGCGGGCGCCGCGCGGCTGGTCCAGCAGGCCGTCGATGAAGGCCCGCGCCCGAACCAGATCCGCGCGTGCCCGCAGCACCGCGTCGCGTTCGTCGAGGCAATCGCGGCACGCCGGCGCCTCAAGCTGGCTCAGCAGGTCGGCGATGCGCCGGTCGCTTTCCGCGCGCGCCTCCCGCAGCGCGCGCTCGCGCGCCGGTGGCGGCGGCGACGCATCGCCCAAGGCGGCGTTGCTGGGGCCGCGCTCCACCGAGACCTTCTCCATCGCGAGCAGGATCGAGTGGAAGACGCGCAGGTCGGCGAGCGCGCGATCGGCATTCGCGTAGGCGGCCCACTGGTACGAGAACAGCCAGGCCGACAGTGCCAGCAGGACCACGGCCAGGGTTGCGGCGATCAGGGCAAAGCGGCGTTCCAGCGGCGAGGTTGGCAAGGGAATCTTTAGCATCGTGAGCGGGCACTACCGGGGCCGGGGCCGATGCGTGTCGCCGCATCCGGCCCGGGCTTCAGGGTGTGTCGAGGCCGCGCGAAGGACTCCAGGCGGGACCTTGCCGCCTGAGCGGCCGCAAGGTCGAAAATCCTCGGAACAAGGAGCGTATTTTAGCGGCGGCGGATTCGGCGGTGTTGCAGGGTCGACTTGACCCATGCCGGCAGGGCATGGTATGGCGGCGGCCTGCCCGGACCCCGCCGGCACCGGCGGCGGCGACGGATTCGCCCTATTTCCCCGCCGGCTGCCCGGGGGACGCCACGGGGGGCGCGAGATAGGGCTCGACGCGCGCGGCCTGCATGGCGTAGCCGGCATATCCCATCATGGTTTCCGCGCGCTCCACGCGCATGACGCCGCTGATCCAGACCGTGTCCATCGTGCGCAGCCCCGGCAGCGGCTGGTCGGTACGCACGTGGATGACCTGGTTGGCGGGCGGCGGCGGCACGTGGATGCAGGCGCCGAAATACGGCACCAGCAGGAATTCGCGCATGGCCTCGCCTTCCGCGTCGAGCGAGACCACGAACCCGGGCAGCCGCACCGGCGCGCCGTCCAGGCCGCGCTCGACCGGCGCGTTCTTCCAGTATTGCCGCGCCTTGTACAGCGCGACCTGCGCGCGCGGGTCGCCGTCCTCCATCTGGTCGAGCTTGAGTCCCTTGAACGGCGCCATCGGGTCCCAGCCCCTGGGCAGCAGGGCCTGCCAGTCGATCTCCCGGAAGGCGGGGTCCGGCGGCCGGGCGGCGGCGGGCGCGTGCGGCAGCGGCTGCCCCACCGCGTACTCCGCGCGGGCGGCGGATGCGGGATTGCCGGCCGGCTCGCCTTGCGCCAGCGGGCGGAACGCGCGCACCCCCGCGATGGTGAGCGCGGCGAGCACAATCGCGATCGCGACCGTGGCCGCGACGGCGGCGCGCGTTCGTTCTGACATGGGTGCGGGCTGTGCCGTTCGTCGCATCTGCGCGCCTACCTGCCGCCCGGCCTCTCCACGTAGGGCTCGACGAGGCTGCCGCGCATCGCGTAGCCGGCGTCGCCCATCACCGAGGAAAAGCGTTCGATCCGGAGGGTGCCGCTGACCCAGACCGAGCTCATCGTCCTCAGCCGGTTCCTCAGCGGCTTTTCCATCAGCACGTGGACGACCTGGTTGGCCGGCGGCGGCGGCACATGGATGCAGGCGCCGAAATACGGCACCAGCAGGAATTCGCGCACGATGCCGGCGTCGCCCGACATCGGCACGACGTAGCCGCGCAGGCGCGCGCGGGCGCCCTGGAGGGACGGCTCGACCGGCGCGCTTTTCCAGTAGTCGCGCGCCTTGAACAGCGCCTCCTGCGCGCGCGGGTCGCCGTCCTCCAGCTCATCGAGCTTGAGGCCCTTGAAGGGCGCCTTCGGGTCCCAGCCCCGGGGCAGCAGCGCCGACCACGGCAGGGTCGGAAACTCGTCGCCGCCCTCGGCGCGCGCCTGCGGCAACAGCGCCGCGCCGGCGCCGGCCACCGCGGCGCGCAACATCGTTCGTCTGGTCGGCATGGGATGCACCTCAGGTATTGGGCGTCAGGCCGTCGGCCAGGCTCAGCCGGTAGGCGCGCCACCCCGGCAGCAGCGACGCGGCGGCCCCGGTGGCGACGATCGCGGCCAGCAGCGGCAGCTCGCTCGCCTGCGGCCAGGCGACGGGCAAGGCCAGGCCGAGGCTCGCCTCCAGCCACGGCGCGACCGCCACCGACAGCACGGTCAGCAGCAGGTAGCCCGCCAGCGTGCCGGCCAGCATCAGCACCAGCCCCTCGGCCGCCAGCAGCATCAGCAGGTCCAGCGGGCGCGCGCCCACCGCGCGCAGGATGGCCAGTTCCCGCCGCCGCTCGCCCAGCGCGGCGAGGATCGAGGAGACCAGCCCGGCCAGGCCGACCGCGACCACCAGCGCCGACATCAGCAGCAGGCCCTTCTCGCCGATGCTGACGATGTCCCACAGGTCGTCGAGCGCCACGCCCGGCAGCACGGCCATCAGCGGCTCATGCGGGTCGTCGGCGATCTCGCGCTGCAATGCGAACACGCGCGAGCGCAGCTTCAGGCCGACCAGCACGCCGGTGATGCTCTTGGGCGTGAGGTCGAACTTGCGCACCAGCCCGGGCGGGATCGACAGGCCGGGGATCGGGGTGCCCGCCTGCCAGTCGAGGTGTATCGCTTCCATCGCCTCCAGGCCGATGTGCACGGTCCGGTCCACCGGCGTTCCGGTGGGCGCCAGAATCCCGGTGACGACGAACGGCTTGTCCGCGTGCTGGAGCTGCCCCGCCATCGGCCCGGTGGCGTCGCCGTGGCTCAGGACGATGCGGTCGCCGAGCCGGTAATTGAGCCGGCGCGCCACCTCCGCGCCCAGCACGGCGTCGAACAGGCCCTGGAACGGCTGCCCCTGCGCGAGCACCAGCGGGCGCCGGTCGCCGTAGCGGAAATGGCGGAAGTAGTCCTGCGAAGTCGCCAGCACCGGAAAGCCGCGATGGGAATCGCCCAGCGAGATCGGGATGGTCCAGGCCACCAGCGGATGCCGCGCGATGCGCAGGGCGCTGTCCCAGCCCATGTTGTTGGTCGCGCCGCCGAGGCGGAACACGGTGTAGAGGATCAACTGCGTCGGGCTCGAGCGCGCGCCGACCACAAGGTCCGTTCCCGAGACCGACTGCGAGAATCCGGCCCGGACCTGATGGCGGATGCGCTCGACGCCGAGCAGCAGCGCGGTCGACAAGGCAATCGCCAGCACCATCAGCAGCAGGTTGTAGCGGCGGTTCCAGGCGCTGCGCGCGGCCAGCCCGAGCAGCGGCATCAGGCGGCCTCCGCGGCGCCGGCCGCCGGCATGGCGAAGCGGCTGCCGAAGCGCGCCGCCAGCCGTTCGTCATGGCTGACGAAGACCAGGCTGGCGCCGACCGCGCGGCACTCGCGCTGCAGCAGGTCCATGAACGCGGCCTGGCGGCCCGCGTCCAGCGCCGAGGTCGGCTCGTCGGCCAGCACCAGCTCCGGGCGCCCCAGCAACGCCCGGGCCGCCGCGACGCGCTGCTGCTGCCCGACCGAGAGCCGCGCCGCCGGCCGCCGCCACAGCGGCTCCGGCAGGTCCAGCCGCGCCAGCAGCATGCCCGCCGCCGCCGCGGGGCTCGCGCCCTGCTGCGCCGAGCGCCGCCGGCGCAGCGCGGAGAACTTGCAGGCCAGCAGCACGTTGTCCAGCACGGACAGATAAGGCAGCAGGTTCAACTGCTGGAAGATGATGCCGATGTGGTCGGCGCGGAAGCGGTCGCGCTGCGCGCCGCTCAGGTCCCGCAATGCCGTGCCTTTGAGCAGGAGCTGGCCCTGCCCCGGCACCAGGACCCCGGCCAGCAGGCCCAGCAGCGTGCTCTTGCCGCTGCCGCTGGCCCCCGAGACGAAGACATGCTCGCCGGCCGCCACGCGGAAGCGGTCCAGGGTCAGGCACGCCGCCTGCTGGCCCGGCCAGGCGAAGACCACATCCGTCAGGTCGACGACCGGTTCGCTCACCATGCGGTGCTCACCGCGGCGCTCACCATGCCAGCCGGTAGCCGGCGCGCGTCAGCGTGGCCCCGGCCTGCTTCGCCGGCGTGACCAGCTGCACCGCGGCGCGCTGCAGCGCCGGAAACGCGTCGAACAGTTTCACGTCGATCTGGCGCAGCGCGGACGCCGCCTTGCAGCGAAACACATAGTCGGCGTCGAGGTCGGCATGCTCGTCCCGGGCCGCCGCCTGCGGAGCAGCCGCAGCCACCGCGGCGCCGTCGCCGGCGGGCATGAAAGCGCGGTTCAGCGGGCCGAAGTCGAACCGCACCGATTCCAGCCGGCAGCCCGCGGCGGGCGAGGCGACGAACAACTTCTCGCCATCGCGCAGCCGCGCCATGCCTTGCTGCGCGGCAGCCTGCTCGGCCGCGCCATGCGGAGCGTGCTCGAAGCCGAACAGGTTCATCAAGGGCGACGCCAGATGCACCGTGAGCACGGCCCCGTCCTGCACCACGTCCAGCTTCGCCGTGCCGTGCACATGCGCCTCGTGCGCACCCGCGCCGGCCATCATCAGCAAAGCGGCGAGCGCCGCGCCTGTCCGTCCCAGATTCATTGCGTCCACCAAGAAGAGAAAGCCGAGAGCGCCAGGGCAGCCGCTTTCACCCCGCAATCGCGGTACCCAGATGCGTTTCCGCGGCCCGTGGGATCCGATGCCCAGGCGATGCCCCGGAAGGCGCCGGCGCTCTCGCGCAAGCGGGTTCGGCAGAACCGTCGCTTGCGCGAAAGCGCGGCCGCCTCGCGGTGGCCGCCGGCGTGCAGTCACGATTGGTACTCACGACTGGCACTCACAATCCGCGGCCACGGTTTGCAACCGAGTTGCACGGCAATCATAAATGCAACAAAGTTGCATGGCAAGGGTGGGGGTGAAGAAAGCGTGTGGTTTCGGCCGCTGCCGCCATGAAGCAGACCGTCACTTCAGGCGTCGATCGTGCTACCAGGACCGTCAGCAGCGATACGCCTCCATTTCGCACTACGCCCCTTGCCCGTTGATTCGATCAACCCCTCTGCTTTCATCGCCCGCAGCACCAGTCGCACCATGTCCCGGCTCACGCCCGGGCATGCTTCCTCAATCTCGGAAATCGAAAACAGCAGGCTGCGCCCCAGCACTTCCGCCCGCACCCGGTCGCCCTTGCTGCCACGCCCCCGCTCGATGGTGCCGACACGCTCCTCGAACTCGCGGTAGGCCCGCAGCAAGGCACCCCAGAAGTAGTCAAGCCACGGTTTGGCGTCGTGCTGCCCCTGGTGCCAACCCTGCGAACTGGCTTCCAGCGTCTCGTAATAGCCTTCCTTTGTGTCCTCGAAGATGCGTTCCAGGCTGATGTAGCGGCCCACGGCATAGTCGAAGTGGTAGAGCAGCAGCAAGGTCAGCAAGCGGGACATGCGGCCGTTGCCGTCCGGGAAGGGGTGGATGCACAAGAAGTCGAGCATCGCCAGCGGCACCAGCACCAGTGGGTCGGCCAGGTGCTGATCCAGCGCGGTAGCGTAGTGTCGACTCAGATCGGCCATGGCCATCGGCGTCAGGTGCGCAGCGACCGGCTGGAAGCGCAGACGCGAGGTGCCGTCCGGATGGCGTTCGATGATGTCGTTGTTGGTCGCTTTCCAGCGTCCGCCCGCCTGCGGCATATAGCGGTACAGCAGGGTATGCAGCTGCAGCACCACGCCTTCGTTGAAAGGCATATGCACGGCGGACTCATGGATTAGGGCCAGGGCGTCGCGGTAGCCGGCGATTTCTTGTTCGGAGCGACTCTTCGGGGTTGCGTTGCGGATAACCAGGGACTTCAGCCGTGAGGGCGCGACGACAACACCTTCCAGCCGGTTGGAAGACTCGGTGGACTCGACCACCGCGATCTGGCGCAGGCCCTTGAGGACTTCAGGTGATTGCGCGGCGTATAGCTGCTGCTTGCCCCGGTACTCGCCCAGTGAGCGCAACGTGGCCGCCTGGGTGCCATCGAAGCGAAGCGCGGTGAGGTACTCGGGGGTAAGCGAGTGCATGGAAATGTCGGCCCAGGCGGTCTAAATGGGGCAATCATATCCCTTAAACAGGGTATTTTCTCAAAAAATACCTCATTAAGATCATTCGACTACCCTGTTTCCACGACTGTAGTGCGGGCTGCGGCGGGCCTCGCGGAGAGGGATGCCGACCTCGGGGACAGGGGGTGAGCAGGTGAGCCACAGCCCAAAATGGGGATTCAATACCAAAACTACCCCCTTTACCCGATGGATTACCCTATTTCTGCTTCCCAGTCCTTTGCAGAAACAAACGGCAGCCGCGCGCGACAATGCGGGGCAGGATGCGCCTGCCGACATAGGCGCGCCCTGCCCCGCATGACGTGGCCGGCCGGACCGGAGAAGCCGGACTGGAAGGCTAGAGATCCAGCTCCAGGCGCGGCGACCGGCTGCCCGAGCAGCAGATCATCATGGTGCCGCGGCGCTCGTGTTCCGCCGCCGCGCGCACCGCGTCCCGATGCAGCGGCTGGCCGCCGAGCACGCGCGTTTCGCACGCGCCGCAGACGCCCTCCTCGCACGAATAGGACACGTCGATGTGCTCGCGCATCAGCGCCCCGAGGATCGATTCGCCCTCGCGCACCTGCACGTCGACGCCCGAGCGCCGCAGCGTGACGACGAAGGTGCCGGCGCCGGCCGCCGCGCCGGCTTCCGCGGAGGAAGATGGGGCGGCGGCGCCAAAGCGCTCCACGTGGTTGCGCTCCGGCGGCCGCTGCGCGGTGAGGCGCGCGAAGTCGTCCAGCATGCGCGCCGGCCCGCAGCAATAGACCTCGGTGTCGTCGGACACGCCGTCCAGGACCGCCGCGAGCGAACCGCCGGCGCGATCCGGCCCGCCGGAGTAATGCAGCGTCACGCCGGGCCGCCCCTCCAGTTCCGCGCGGAACAGCACGTGCCCGGCCGAGCGGCACCAGTAGTGCAGTTCGACCGCGCGGCCGAGCGCCCGCAGGCGCGCGAACATCGAATAGACCGGCGTGATGCCGATGCCGCCCGCGATCAGCAGCGTGCGGCCCGCGCGCTCGTCCAGCGCGAAATGGTTGCGCGGCCCGCCGATCGTGAAGGTCGCGCCCACCCGGCATTCGTCGTGCAGGCGCCGCGAGCCGCCGCGTCCGTCCGCCTCGCGGCGAACCGCCACGACGTAGGACGAGCGCGTCGACAGCGGCGTGACCAGCGAGTACTGCCGCACCAGGCCGGGGCCGATGCGCACGTCGATGTGCGCGCCCGGCTCCGGCTCGGGCAGCGGCGCCGCATCCAGCGCCGCGAACTCGAACAGCGAGACGTCCGGCCCGGCGTAGCGGATGCTGGCCAGGCGAGTGGCGTAGCCCACTTCAGCAGAAGGTGCCATAGGTGACGCCCATGTTGCGCAGCCAGCTGCGGTACTTCTGCCCAAGCAGGTCGCTGCGATGATGCAGTTCGTAGCGCAGGTCCACCGGAATGCGTTCCGGGCGCTGTGTATCGACGATCTCGCTGTCCTGCGCGTAGACCAGGTCCTGCCGCTTGCGCACTTCCTCCGGGGTCGGCGCCGGCGAGAAATTCATCGCGCAGCAGATGCGCACGATGCTGTGGGTCTCGTCGATCTGCTGCGCGGTCAGGAACGTGCAGAAGCGGTCGTTCGGGTTGCCCTCCGCCGCGCGCGCCGGATCGGAAATCTCCACGCGCTTGCGGAAATAGGCCACGAGCGGGCGCAGGCAGCGATAGGCGTAGTAGGCGATCACCGGCACGTTGCGCGGATCGCCATAGGGCTGCGTCACGCGGACTTCGTTGGTCGACAGGCCGTCCTCGGTTTCGTCGACCTCATAGGGCGCGATCACGTCGGGGTTGTCGATGAGGCCGTTCACGCCCGCGTGCACGAACGGGAAATGCGTGGTGTCGATGAAGTTCTCGATCGCCCGGTATCCCGAGCGGAAATGGTACGGCCCGCACAGCACCTTGGTGTACGACGGATCGTCCCATTCGGGGAACGCCGGGATGTCGTTCGACGGCGTGCCGAGGCACACCCAGATGAAGCCGTAGCGCTCCACGACCTGGTGCGCGATGGCGCGCGCCTTCTTCATCGGGGTCTCGGTGGGCGCCGCCGGCATCAGCACGCATTGCGAGGTGCCGTCGTAGTTCCAGCCGTGGTACGGGCACACGACGCGGTCCTCGCAGATGAAGCCCTTGGACAGCCGCGCGCCGCGATGCACGCAAAGGTCCTCCCAGACATGCAGGCTGCCGTCCGCCTGCCGCCACATCACCAGGTCGCGCTCGAGCAGCGTCACCGGCACCAGCTTGCCCGGCACGACGTCCTCCGACACGCCCGTCACATGCCAGTCGTTCAGCAGGACGGTGTCCTGGCATCCTTGCAGTTCCTTCGCCAATACGCTCACTCTGTTCACTTGCATTCTCCTGTCTACGTGGGGGTGGTTTGATGTGCCTGCCCGGGGCCATTGCGGCGCGGCACCGCGTTGCGGCGCGCAGTCGCGCGCCGGCGCGCCGGCTGCTCAGCGCGCGTCCGGCTGCACCGCGGCAAGCGCGAGCCGATGCAGCGTGATGTGGCGGATCGCGATGCGCGACGCGCCGATGTGGGCCTTGACCAGCATCTCCGCGCGATCGGCCTTCCTGGTCATCAGGCAGCGCAATATCGCCCTGTGCTCGTCGAACGCCGCCGAGATCCGCGCCGCGTCGGTGAAGTCGAGGCGCCGGATGATGCGGATGCGCTCGGTCAGCCGCGCGGACGTGCGCGCCATCTCCCGGTTGCCGGCCAGCTCGACCAGCGCCTGGTGGAATCGCTCGTCCTCCTGCGCGACCCGCTTGCCGTCGAGGTTCCTTTCCGCCTCCGGCACCATCCAGAACCTGCACAACGCCGACAGGTCGGGCGGCGAGTCCATCGCGCACAGGCGGCGCACGGCAATCACCTCGATGCTGGTGCGAAAGTCATAGAGATCGTCGTAGTGCGCCAGGTCGAACGGCTTGACCTGCCAGCTCGAATGGCCGTCGAGGCGCTGCAGATACCCTTCGTGCGCGAGCAGATGGAGAGCAAGACGCAGCGGCGTGCGCGAGATGCCCAGCGCATTGGCGAACTCCTGCTCCGAATAGCGTTGCCCCGGCGGCATGCGGAGTTCGAAGATGTCCTCCTTGATCCGTTCGTAGGCATCGTTGACCATCGAGTTCTTGCCTCGGGTCGCCGACGCCTGGTCCTGCACGATTTCCAGCCTCTGCGCACCATCCCGGTTCATCGTCATCTCGTTCACGCACATGTTTTGGACATCAATTCGGATTTCAATTTGGATCCAAATAGAAATCCACTTATGGATTCGGAATTACGCGGGAGTTATGCAAGATGCTTGCCAGCGCGGGCGGCGCCGGCCCGTGGGGAGCCGCGCGGACAACCGGCGCAGACAACCGGGACGCTAGATGCGGGGCTGGTGGACTGGCGGCGCGCCGTTTGCGCCCCACCCTCACTGATAGCTCAGCGTGAACGCGGCAATGCCGACGACGTCGCCCGCCTGCACGGCGCCGGTGGCGACGTAGCGCACGGTCAGCGGAATGCTGGCCAGGCCGGCCGACGATCCCACCAGCCACTGGCCGGGATTGCCGGGCGCGATCGACGGCGCGCCGTAGTTGACCGGCACATTGCCCGCGCGCAGGATGCGCAGCCGCACGCCGCGGGCCGCGGACGCGGTGGTCAGGTTCAGCAGGTCGCTCCGGTTGGCCGGATCGGTGAGGTCGGTCAGGGTCACGTAGACCCTGGCGCCGGCGGCACAGGTCAGGCCGATGCTGAACGGGGTGTCGCCGGTGCCGCTGGTGCCGGCCGCGCTCAGGACGCCGGCATTGACCGGCGGCATGGGGACGTTGACCGGAGTCGCATTCACCGTGCAGGTCCGGGCCATCAGCCTGCCCTGTGAGGTGCCCGACCATCTGCTGACCCAGGCGAGCGGGCTTGGCCCGGCGAAGTCGCCAAGCGGGTTTGCGCTGTCGTTGAAGCGGAACTGGTCGAAGTTGCTGAAGTTGAAGCTGCAGACACTCGACGCGGGGCCGCAATAGATCACGTTGCCCCCGGGCTGCGGGTTGTCATAGAGGACGTCGCTGACCTTCACCAGTTCATAGGTGATTGCCACCGACCCCGAGCAAGGCGGCACGCAGGGTGCCGTCCATGACCTGTCGTACCATGTCTTGGTGTTGTTAAAGGGGATGTTGGAAATCAGCTGGCCGTTGACGTATATACGCACGCCCAGCGTGGCGGCCTGGTTGCGGACCCTGACGCCAGGCACGGCCGTGCTGTTCACCCAGACCGGCGCATATTGCGGGGTGTAGGTGCGGGGCGTGGATGCCTTCGGGCAGTTGTACTGGTAATGGACAGTCTTCGAGGCGAGAACCGTGCCGTTGGGTGCCTGCGCCTTGGGCGGCAGCAGGAACAGCGGCCAGATGGCGATGTCCTGGCAGCCTGGCGAGCAACTCGTGTTCAGCGGCGGCGTCATCGAGCACAAGACAAGCTCGGCGTGGGCCGCGGCGTGCAGGCCGAGCCAGAGAACCAGGACGGCCAGGCAACGGCGGCAGTATTGCATCGGGTTCATGGGAAATTCGCTCCTGCCGGCGCGCCGGATTCGTCGGGGATGGGGAACAGGGTTCGGGAATCGCTGGCCGGCGCCAGCGCGAGCGGCACATCGCCGCTGTCGCACACCGCCGCGAGGCTCGCATGGGCATTCCCGCCCGCGGCGGGCAGGCGGTACGCGAACGTGCAGCGCTCGCCCGGGCGCGCGCCCCAGGTGGCGCTCAGCCGGCCGGCCTCCGGCAGGCCTCGCGCGAACAGGCGGCCGCCGTGGCCGGCGATGCCGACCCTGTTGCCCTGCTCGTCGAGCACGTCGGCGCCGAACGGCAGCGCGGTGCCGTCGGGCAGGCGCGCGCGGATCAGCACGGCGCGGCCACTGACGGTGGCGAAGCGCACCTTCACCACCGCGTTGGCGCGCGGCGCCACCCGTTCGCTGGTGGTCCGCAGTTCGATGTCCAGCGGCGTGCCCTTGGGGTCGATGCTGACGGTGTTCACGGCATAGGGCGTCAGATAGGGCACCACCGCGTAGCCGCGCGCGTCGATGCGCAGCCCCGAGATGCCGTTGACGCGCGCGCCTTCGGCGCCCCTGGCCTCGACCACCGCCACGGTCTCGCCCAGCGCGTTGCTCAGGG
Organism: Cupriavidus sp. FW216-B1; assembly: GCF_058789195.1. NCBI lineage: Bacteria > Pseudomonadati > Pseudomonadota > Betaproteobacteria > Burkholderiales > Burkholderiaceae > Cupriavidus > Cupriavidus sp. FW216-B1. Next base: position 287,156 of record NZ_JBYTEL010000003.1, read on the forward strand.
TCACGCCGCCGGCGTAGGCCACCACGGCACCCGAGATGCCCAGCGACTGCTGGGTGTAGCCGCGGCCGCCGGCGACGCCGGCCGAGAGCGTGGCGACGGCGCCGCGGTACTGCATGCTGGCGCCGCCGTTGCCGTTGCCGGCGGCGCGCCCCGCGCTAACGTTGTAGTTCAGTGCGCTGTCTTCGCCGAGGCCGCCGCCCAGGCTGACCTGCTGCGAGCCGCCGCCGTTGTTGCTGTGGCCGTAGCTGCCCGTCAGCAGCGGCGCCGGCCGGCCGCGTCCGAGCGGCAGCGAGACGCTGGAGAACACCTGGTTTTCCAGCCTGCCGGAGAAACCATCGCGCTGGCGCGACAGCGAGAGATTGACGCTCAGATCCAGTCCGCCCACGCGGAAATGGCCGTTGTAGCCGATCTGGAACTGGGTCATGGTCCCGCGCTGGCGCCAGTAGTCGGTGGTGGAACCCACCGCGTAGAGGTTGCCCCAGCGCACGCCCAGGTTCTGATTGAGGGTCAGCTGCAGCTGGTTGCGCTGGCGGTAGGCGAGCGCCGGGTCCTGGCCGCCGCCGCGCCCGCCGCGGCCTTCGCGCGCGCCCAGGGCATCGCGCACGCTCCGGTAGCCGCTCGAGGAATAGCGGTAGGCGGCCACGGTGATGCCGGTGCCGGTCTGCTCCAGAAGCTGGCTGTAGCTCAGGCGCACGCTTTGCCCGCTGGCCCGGCCGGCGCGGGCGATGCTGGCGCGGGCCTGGGTGACGTCCAGCGCCACCGCGCCGGCCAGCGTGTTGAAGGCCGCGCCCAGCAACCCCGCCATATAGCCGTTGGCAGCCAGGACGCCGGCGTAGCCGGTGAACAGGTTGGTGAAGCCATGCTGCGCCGTGGCCTGGACGATGGTGGCGCGGCGGCCGACCAGCCGCTCGCGCAGCCTGCCCGCGCTGACGTTGAAGCGGCTCGTGCCCGGGCGCAGCGATTGCGCCACCGCGGCATAAGGCACGCCGAAGCTGCGCTGGCTGCCGTCCGCCTCGGTGATCGTCACCAGCAGGTCGCCGCCGTAGCCGGTGGGGTTGAGGTCGTCGATGCGGAACTCGCCCGGCGCCACGTTGATTTCATAGAGGGTATTGCCGTTCTGCGTGACCTTGACGTGCGCGTTGCTGTTGGCCACGCCGCGGATCAGCGGCGCGTAGCCGCGCACGGACTCGGGCAGCATGCGCTCGTCGCTGGCCAGCGTGGCGCCGCGGATGCCGAGGCTGTCGAACATCGCGCCGTCGGTGAAGACGTCGCCCAGGGTCAGCTGGCTGCGCAGCGCGGGCAGGTCGCGCTGCAGGTAGGTGGCGACGCTCTGATAGGTACCGCGCCCGCGCGATTGCAGGCTCGCACTGCCGTGGTGGCGCAGATGCCAGCCGCCGGCGTTGAGGCCGCCATTGAGCCCCAGGTACGACGAGGTGGAGGTGGAGGCGCCGCCGCTGCCGGACATCCGGAAGGCGCTGAAGTTGTATCCCAGCGTGGCCGAGGGGATGCCCGCATCCCAGAACTCGGGACTCACGTAGCCGCGCGGATTGCGCAGCAGCACGGCCTGCGGCAGGCTCAGGTCCAGGCGCAGCTTGCCCAGGTCGAAGGCATAGGAAGCGGCCGCGGCGATGCGCGCGAAATTGCCGCACTCGCCGCCGCGCATGCGTGCCAGTTCGTCGCGCCCGGCCGCGTCGAGAGCCGCGGCGTCCAGGCCCAGGCGCTCGATCAGCGACGGCGCGAAACACGGCGCCGCGCTGTGGTCGGCCGGCGCGGCGGCGAAGCGCACGCTGGTGTTGCCCAGCCAGTTGCCGTTGAGGTACAGGTCGAGCCGGTAGTCGCCGGGCGGCACCGGGCTGCCGCGCGCGAAGCGCGAAACGTCGATGCGCTCGCCCTTGCGGTTCATCAGGAAATCGTTGTCGAAGTGCACGGCGGCGATCGCGGGCGCGTCCGGGGCGACGGCCTCGGCCAGCGCGGCCGCCTTCCAGCCACCGAGCATCGCCAGGGCGAGCGCATGGCGCCCGCGCATCGTTGCGGTACCGCGTGGCGAACGTCTGCGGCGGGCGCGGGGCATGCCGGCGCTCAGCGCGGCGGCGCCTGGTAGGCGCCGTCCTGGCTGCCGCCGAAATCGTCGAGATAGCGGTACTCCACCGAAAACGGCCCGGCTGGCGGCGCCGCCAGCAGGCCCAGCGGAAAATCGGCGCTGGCGCCCGGATCGACCATGCCGCCCTCGTCGTTGCTCCAGGTCTCGCCGCCGGCCCTGGCCACGATCCGGCTGAAGGTCACGTGGTAAGCGCTCGGGTTGCTGGCCCGCAGGACGTAACCGGTGCCGCCGCGCGCGAACCGCCAGGTCACGCTGCCCGGCGCATCGCGCGCCGCGCCGGCGAGCGCGGCCGGACGGAAGAACAGCTTGATGCGCGTGCGGAACGCCAGGCGCAGGGCATTGCGGCGGTCGTTGCCGGCGGCCTTGGGCGGCACTTCCAGTACGTTGAGCCAGAACAGCGACTCCCTGTCCTGCGGCTGCGCCTCGCGGGTATGGAACAGGCGCAGGCTCTGCCCCTTGCCGGGGTCCAGGCGAAACAGGGGCGGCGTCAGCGTGAACGGCGCGGTGGATTCGTCCGGCGTGGCGGTCAGGTCGCCGCCGTCGATCCAGGCCTGCACCAGGGCCGGGGAGCGGCCGTTGTTGTCGAGCTTGACCGTGACTTCGCTCTCGCGCTCGGGATACACCACACGCGTGGCGTTGATGACGATGGAGGCCGCGGCGCTGCCCGGACCGAGCGCGGCGCAGGCCATCAGCGCGGCCAGCGCCGCGCCCGGCCGGGCTCTGTGCTTGACTGGCATATGCGTTTCCATCCCGGCGCCGCCCGCGCGCCCTTCGGCCAGGGCGGCGGCCGTTGCCGCGTTATGCAGGTGTGCGGGTTACGGGTAGACGATCATGTACGGCACCGAGGTTTCCACCGTGCCGTTGGTGACCGGGAAGGACGCCGCGTAATAGCGCGCCTTGTAGGTGAGGTCCGCCGCGCCGCCGGTCAGCGCGACCGGCTTCGAGTTCTGCGCACCGTCCGGCTTGCCGACGAGGATCGCGGTGTCGTCGCCGTTGACGATCTGGATGTCGGCGTTGCTGCCGCCGGTGGCGGCATTGTTCAGGCGATTGGTCACGACGTTGGTGTTGGCGCCCGGCATGAAGCGCGTGTGCACGTTGCCGGTGCTCGGCGAGCAGCCGGTCAGCCTGATAGTGAACGGCTTGGCACCGGCGAAAGTATTGATGCCGGAGAACGCGGATGCCGGCACATTGTCCAGGTAGACGTAGACATCCTCGTTGTTGGTGCCGGTGATGGTGCAGGTGGATGCCGTTACCTGGCCGGTGATGTAGATGGTGCCGTCATTGGTCTGGGCCCGGGCGGAAGACGCGGCCGCCGCCACGCCGGCCAGCACGAAAAAAAACGAGAGAAGTTTCTTGGACATGGCAGTGCTCGCTGTATCGGTTGGCCGTTCGCCTCGAACGGTGAGGAAGCCCGCCACCGCGCCGGCCATTCGGCCGCAGGACGGATTTCGAGGGCGAGTGTCGATCAGAAAATGCGCGCCGGTTTGCGGACACATCTGCAATTGCATAGAGAAAAATCGGATTAATTCGAGAGAATTTTCTGATGACTCATTGGGCGCATTTGTGACGCGGGTGGTGGTGTCCTTGTGTTTGCGGCGACGCCGCCATTGAGATCCGGACGCCAGCAGCCCGCCCCAGGCATCGCGCGCGGATGACCGGCGCGCCGGGCAAGAACGAGACAACGCAAACGTCGGCAAGCAAACGCAATTCGCATGGCAAATGCGCCGATCGTGACGGTGCGCGAACGCCAACCTCGCCGGGACAAATACCCGAAACAGGGTATGCGCCATTCGGCAGCGCTTCTTAGAGTGCGGGCTTGAGCCCCAGTTTGAAACGCAACCCTGCCGGCAGGACTGCCCAGCCGGCGCATGCGTTCACGCACCCTCAGGAAGCCACCGTGAATCGACGCCTACCTTTCTCTTTGCCCCTTTGCCGGGCTGGCTGTTCCCTGATGGGCGCTCCCCTCGCCCTCCTCGCCCTCACCGGCCTGGCGCACGCCCAGGTGCCGACCGACGCCGGCCATCTCCAGCGCCAGCTGGAACAGACCCTGACCCCGCCCGCCGCCACCGCGCCGACGCCCGCGGCGCCCGCTGCCCCGGAAGACCGCAGCGGGCCCAGCGTGGTCATCCGGCGCGTCGTCATCGAGGGCGCCACGCTGATTCCGGCCGAGGAACTGGCCCGCCAGCTCGACGCCAGCCTTGGCCGGCCGCAGACCCTCGGCGAACTGCACGCCGCCGCCCAGGCCCTGGTCGGCTACTACCGCACGCGCGGCTGGTTCGTGCGGGTGCTGCTGCCGCAGCAGGACGTGACCGGCGGCACCCTGCGCATCCAGGTCGTCGAAGGCCGCTTCGGCAGCCTGCTCATGGCGCCGGGCCAGACCCGCGCCCGCCAGGACTTCGTGGCGCGCATCGTCGGCCGCCGCCTGGACGCGGGGCAGCCCTATTCGCAGGCCGATCTCGAACGTGGCCTGCTGCTCGCCAACGACCTGCCCGGCATCGCCGCCGACGGCGTACTGCAGGCCGGCGCCGCGCCGGGCAGCACCGACCTGGCGCTGAGCGTGCGCGACGGCCCGTGGGTCTCCGGACAACTCGGCCTGGGCAACCTCGGCAGCCGCACCACCGGCGCCTTGCAGGGCTACGGCATGGTCGCGCTGAACAACCCGAGCGGCTATGGCGACCAGCTCAGCCTGAGCGCCGCCGCCGCCGGCCACCTCGACTACCAGACCCTGGGCTACGGCGTGCCGCTGGGCCATGACGGCCTGCGCCTGTCGCTCGGCTACAGCCAGCTGCATTACCGCCTGGGCAAGGAATTCGAAGCCCTCGATGCCAGTGGCCAGGCCCGCACCGCCACCGCCGGGCTGGCCTACCCGCTGCTGCGCGGCGCCGAGCGCAACCTGTGGCTCGCGCTGAACCTCGGCCAGCGCCGCAACCGCGACGACAGCCTGGGCTTCACCCTGCGCGAACGGCGCCTCAACACCCTGGGCCTGTCCCTGTACGGCGACAGCCGCGACGCCTTCGGCCGCGGCGGCCAGACCGCCTGGCGCGCCGAACTGACCCAGGGCAACGCCGCCCTGCGCCTGGCCGACGACCGCCGGCAGGATGCCGCCGGCCCGCGCGTCGCCGGCGGCTTCACCCGCCTCAACGCCGATCTGCGCCGCGACCAGGTGCTGGGCGCCGCCAGCTACCTGCGCGTGCGCGCGGCCGGGCAATGGTCGGCCGACAACCTCGATTCCTCGCAGCAGTTCGGCCTCGGCGGCCCCTACGGGGTACGCGGCTATCCGGCCAGCGAAGGCTACGGCGACAGCGGCGCGCTGGCGCAGGTGGAACTGCATGCCTTGCTGGCCCCGGCGCTGCCAGGCCTGGACGCCTACCTGTTCGCCGACGCCGGCGTGGTGCGCCAGCACCGCGCGCGCTGGCCGGGCTGGGACATGCAAGGCACGAACCGCAACACCTACGCCCTGTATGCCACCGGCCTCGGCCTGCGCTGGAGCCTCCCGCGCGGCTTCGCGCTGGATGCGGTGTTCGCCGTGCCGCTGGGCCACAACCCGGCCAGCGCCAACCCCGGCCGCAACCAGGACGGCAGCCGGCGCGGCGCGCGCCTGTGGATCAGCGCCAGCCTGGCGTTCTGAACGGACCTACCGAGAAAAGGAATCCGACCATGTGGAAGCATGCCAGCATCAACCGCGCCTATCGGCTGGTTTGGAATTGCGCCCAGCAGGCCTTCGTGCCGGCGCCGGAAACGGCCCGCGGCCACAGCGCGGGCGGGGCGGCCCGCGCCCGGACTCGCCACGGCGGCGCCGTCGTCCCGAGTGACAGGCGGCCCCTTTGGCGGGTCTTGAACGTGGCGCTGGCGCTGGCCGGCCTGCTCGTCAGCCCGCTGGCGCTCGCGCTTGACGCGGGTGCCCTGCCCCAAGGTAGCAGCGTCGCTGCGGGCGCGGCAAACATTGCCGGCTCGGGCAACGCGCTGACCGTCACCCAGAGCAGCGACCGGGCCATCGTCAACTGGCAGTCGTTCGACGTCGGCCAAAACGCCGGCGTCCGTTTCGTCCAGCCCTCCACCACAGCGGCCACCCTGAACCGTGTCACCGGTGGCCCGGCCAGCCAGATCCTCGGCACCCTGAGCGCCAACGGTCAGGTCTACCTGGTCAACCCGGCCGGCGTGCTGTTTGGTGCTACCGCGCAAGTCAACGTGGGCAGCCTGGTAGCGTCCACCCTGCGCATCGCCGATAACGACTTCCTCGCCGGCCGCGACCGCTTCACCCTCGACGGCGCCACCGGCGAGGTCAGCAACCAGGGCCGCATCACGGCGGCCCAAGGCGGCCGCGTGGCCCTGCTCGGGGCGCGCGTCACCAACACCGGCACCCTTCATGCCCCGCTGGGCAACGTGGCTCTGGCTGCCGGCCGGCAGATCACCCTGTCGGCCGGCGCCAACGGCCACCTCCAGATCGCCGTGGATCCCGCCGATCTCGCCACCCAGGTCCATAACGGTGGCCTGATCCAGGCCGAGGGCGGCCAGGTGATCCTCACCGCCCAGGGCGCCGACGCGCTGGCCTCGTCGGTGGTCAGTCACACCGGCACCGTGCAAGCGCAGACCGTGGCGACGCGCGAAGGGCGCATCCTGCTGCTGGCCGACCCGGACCGCGGCACCACCAAGGTGGCCGGCACGCTGGACGCCAGCGCGCCGCACGGCGGCAACGGCGGCTTTATCGAAACCAGCGCCGCGCGCGTGAAAGTCGCCGACAGCGCCACGGTGACCACCCGCGCTGGCAACGGCACGACCGGCACCTGGCTGATCGATCCCAACGACTTCACCATCGCCGCGGCCGGCGGCGACATGACAGGCGCGGCGGTCAGCACGGCGCTGCAGAACACCGACTTCCAGATTCAGAGCGTCAGGGGGAGCACGTCCGGCAAGGGCGACATCTTCGTCAACGACACGGTGAGCTGGAGTGCCAACACGCTCACCCTCACCGCCGAGCGCGATATCCAGATCAACGCCGCCCTGAACGGCTCGAACACGGCAGGGCTGGCGTTGAAGTATGGCCAAGGCGCGCTAGCCGCAAACAATACCGCCACCTACCAGGTCCGTGCGCCGGTCAACCTGGCCTCGACCGGCCGCTTCAGCACCACGCTGGGCAGCGATGGCGCCACGCTCAACTACACCATCCTCACCCGCCTGGGGGAGCAAGGCAGCACTTCGCGTAACGACCTGCAGGGCATCAACGGCAATATGAGCGGTCGTTACGTGCTGGGCAGCGATATCGATGCCAGTGCCACCCGGGAGTGGTACGGCGGTGCAGGATTTTCTCCGATCGGCTATGCCGAGAACACCCCGTTCAGGGGGACCTTTGACGGCCTTGGCCATGCTATCGCCGGACTGACCATTAACCGGCCCGGCCAGAACCATGTGGGGCTGTTTGGTTTCGCGACAAATGCCACGATTCGCCACGTCGGGCTGGATAGGGGCAGCGTCTCAGGAAACGCATACGTCGGTGGGCTGGTCGGATACAACCTTGCCCGCGACGGCACGGCCTCTCTCGACCATGTTTGGTCGAGCGCAAACGTGACGGGCCAGGGCAACTACGTCGGCGGCCTGGTCGGAAGGAACTACGGTTTCACTGGCGGCACGGCCCGCATTAGCAACGCCTATGCCACAGGCGCCGTAGAGGGTGGTGACAGCCTTGTCGGCGGCCTGGTTGGAGAAAACTCTGTCGGTCGCGGCACGGCCAGCATCAACAACGTTTACGCCACAGGCGCCGTGAAGGGTAAGTACAACGTCGGCGGCCTGGTCGGACACAATGCTAGTAGCGCGGCCAGTATCAGCAAGGCCTATGCCACAGGCGCGGTGACGGCTAATGGCAACGCCGGCGGCCTGGTTGGACAAAGCTCCGGCTCCATCACCAACAGCTACTGGGACCGCTTTTCCACCAAGCAAAATGATGGCGTCGGGGCCGGCGGGAGCTGGAACCTCCATTGGGTCACCAGTGACCCCGCCCAGTCCGGCGCCGCCAACTACGCCTTCAAGGTCAGCGCCTACACCAACAACCTGGGCGAGGACGCCGTTGCCACAAGCAAGAACGCCGGAGCCAGCTGGTACATGATCGACGGCCAGACCCGGCCCTTCCTGGCCTCGGAATACAGCACCACCGCCACCAATGCCCATCAGTTGCAGTTGATGGCCATGGACCTTGGGGCCAACTACACCCTGGCGCGCAACATCGACGCCGGTGCAACCGGCCTCAACGATGGCACGGCGGAGGTCTCGGGTGGCATGTGGACTATGGCTGGATTCTCGCCCATCGGCGGCGGCGCGGCCGCCCCCTTCAAGGGCACCTTCGATGGCCAGGGCCACGTGATCAGCGGGCTGACCGTCAACCGGCCCAGCCAGGACTATGTGGGGCTATTTGGCCGGGCACAGAATGCCACGATCCGTAACGTCGGGCTGGACCGCGTCAGCGTCTCAGGAGGCTCACAGGTCGGCGGACTGGTTGGACACAACTATGCCAACAGCGGCGCAGTCTATCTCGACAACGTCTGGATGACCGGAAAGGTGGCGGGCCGGGGTAACGAGGTAGGAGGACTGGTCGGAACGAACGAAGCCAGCTTCGGCGCGATCAACATCAGCAACGCCTATGCCACGGGCACCGTAAAGGGCAACGACAAGGTCGGCGGCCTGGTCGGATGGAGCCTTGGCAACGGCGGCCACACGGCCCGCATCAGCGACGCCTATGCCACAGGCGCTGTAACGAGTAGTGGCGTTTTTGCCGGCGGCTTGGTCGGACTGAACGACACCAACTCCATCATCAACAACAGCTACTGGGATATCGGCACCACCGGACGAACCGCTGGCGTAGGCGGCGGGAACAGCGCAGGCGTGATCGGCAAGACCAGCGAGCAACTGAGGGACCTGGGCACCTATGCCGACTGGAGCATCGACAGCCAGGGCGGCACCGACCGCATCTGGCGCATCTACGACGGCGACACCATGCCGCTGCTGCGCAGCTTCCTCAAGCCCATCACAGTCACCGCGAACGACGCCGACAAGACGTACGACGGCCTCGCCTGGTCGGGCGACAACGGCGTCACGCAAAGCGACCCGAACGCCTCGCTGGCCGGTGCGCTGCGCTACACCGGCAACGCCCAAGGCGCGATCAATGCCAATGCTGATGACGCCAGCTACGCCATCACACCGGGGGGCCAGTATTCGTCGCAGCAGGGCTACGACATCACCTTCGTCGACGGTCACCTGACGATCGGCAAGGCACCGCTCACCATCACCGCCCTCGACAAGGGCAAGACCTACGATGGGTTGACCTACACCGGCAGCTACGGCGTCACGTACGACGGCTTCGTCAACAACGAGACATCGACCGATCTCACCGGCACGCTGACCTACGGCGGCAGCGCCCAGGATGCGGTCAACGCCGGCAGGTACACGATCACTGCTAGCGGCCACGGTGCCACCAACTACGACATCGCCTACGTCAACGGCACGCTGACGGTCGACAAGGCACCGATCACCGTCACCGCCACCAGCGGGCGCTCCACCTACGGCGACGCCCCGAGCAACCCGGGCTTCACCGCCGACGGTCTCGTCAACGGCCAGGACGTGAGTGTGCTGACCGGCCTCGCCAACAGCTTCGGCATCGACCGCACCACCGACGCCGACAAATACACGCTCACCGTCACCGGCGACCTGGCCAAGGGCAACTACCGCGTCATCGAGCGCAACGTGGGCAGTTGGGTCGTCGATGCCAAGGACATCACCGTCACCGCCACCAGCGGGCGCTCCACCTACGGCGACGCCCCGAGCAATCCGGGCTTCACTGCCGACGGTCTCGTCAACGGCCAGGACGTGAGTGTGCTGACCGGCCTCGCCAACAGCTTCGGCATCGACCGCACCACCGACGCCGACAAATACACGCTCACCGTCACCGGCGACCTGGCCAAGGGCAACTACCGCGTCATCGAGCGCAACGA
>NZ_JBYTEL010000003.1:297334-297424 GCF_058789195.1 Cupriavidus sp. FW216-B1
GCCTCGCCAACAGCTTCGGCATCGACCGCACCACCGACGCCGACAAATACACGCTCACCGTCACCGGCGACCTGGCCGAGGGCAACTACC
>NZ_JBYTEL010000003.1:297523-315049 GCF_058789195.1 Cupriavidus sp. FW216-B1
CGCGTCATCGAGCGCCACGACGGCAGCTGGGTCGTCGATGCCAAGGACATCACCGTCACCGCCACCAGCGGCCGCTCCACCTACGGCGACGCCCCGAGCAATCCGGGCTTCACTGCCGACGGTCTCGTCAACGGCCAGAACGTGAGTGTGCTGACCGGCCTCGCCAACAGTTTCGGCATCGACCGCACCACCGACGCCGACAAATACACGCTCACCGTCACCGGCGACCTGGCCGAGGGCAACTACCGCGTCATCGAGCGCCACGACGGCAGCTGGGTCGTCGATGCCAAGGACATCACCGTCACCGCCACCAGCGGCCGCTCGACTTACGGCGACACACCGAGCAATCCCGGCTTCACCGCCACCGGCCTGGTCAATGGGCAAGACGTCAGCGTGCTGAGCGGCCTCACCAACAGTTTCAGCATCGATCGCACCACCAACGCCGACGACTACGTGCTCACCGTCACCGGCGACTTGGCCAAGGGCAACTACCGTGTCGTCGAGCGTAACGATGGCACCTGGATCGTCGATGCGAAGGACATCACGGTCACCGCCACCAGTGGGCGCTCCACCTACGGCGACAGCCCTACCAATCCGGGCTTCACTGCTGTGGGCCTGGTCAACGATCAGGACGCCAGCGTGCTGGCCGGCCTCACCAATAACTTCGGCATCGACAGCCACACCAACGCTGACGACTACGTGCTCACCGTCACCGGTGCGCTGACCAACGGCAACTACCGCGTCACGAAGCGCAACGTTGGCGCCTGGGTCGTCCATCCCAAGGACATCACCATTACCGCCACCAGCGGGCGCTCGACTTACGGCGACACTCCGACCAATCCCGGCTTCACTGCCGTGGGTCTGGTCAACGATCAGGACGTCAGCGTGCTGAGCGGCCTCACCAACAGTTTCGGTATCGATCACGACACCGACGCCGGCCGTCACACGCTACGCGTCGATGGCGTGCTCACCAACGGTAACTACACCATCACCGAACGCCGCGACGGGACCTGGGTCGTCGATCCCAAGAACATCACCGTCACCGCCAACGGCGGGCGCTCTACCTATGGCGATACCAAGCAGACCAACCCCGGCCTCACCGCCAACGGCCTGGTCAATGGGCAAGACGTCAGCGTGCTAACGGGACTGACCAACGGCTTCGGTATCGACCACGACACCAACGCCGGCAGCCACACGCTGCGCGTCGATGGCGTGCTCACCAACGGTAACTACACCGTCACCGAATCCCGTGACGGCACCTGGATCGTGGATCCGGCGCGTCTGTTCATCACCGCCAACAACGCTACCCGGATCGCCAACGGCATCCCCTACCGCGGCGGCAACGGCGTGGGCTATGCCGGCTTCGTCAATGGCGAGGATGCCTCGGTGCTGGAGGGCGCCCTGGCCTATGGCGGCAGCGCGCAGGGTGCTACGCAGCCGGGCGTCTATGACCTGACCGCGGAAGGCCTGCGCTCCGGCAACTACCGCATCGAATACCGCGACGGCTCCTTGACGATCGGCGCGGCACAGGGGCTGCTTACCGCGGGACAACTGGAAAACGGCGCCATCGACGAACGCTACGCCGATCGCCACGACACTCCGTTCGGCCCCCGTCCCTCGCGGCTGGCAAGCCTGTCGCAACCCGACCAGGGGCCGTCCCGGCTGCCGCTGAGCTTCGCCGAGAACTTTATCCGCGTGGGGCCCTGACGTCCGCCGGAACCGCAAACCACTGACAGAAGAGGTCCATCCATGTGGAAGCACGCCAGCATCAACCGCGCCTATCGGCTGGTTTGGAGCCGCGTCCAGCAGGCCTTCGTGCCGGCGCCGGAAACCGCGCGCGGCCACAGCGCGGGCAGCGCCGTGGCCCGCAGCAGCCGCGCATCGGCCTGCCTCCCTCCGCGCGCGCATCCGCGCTGGCGCCTCCTGAGCCTGGCCCTGGCCGGCGCGTTCCTCGCGCACCCGGCTCTCGCGCTTGACGCGGGCGCCCTGCCTACCGGCGGCAGCGTCGCCGCAGGCACGGCGAACATTACCGGCTCGGGCAACGCCCTGACCATCACCCAGGACAGCGACCGCGCCATCGTCAACTGGCAGTCGTTCGATGTCGGCGCGAACGCCAGCGTGCGTTTCGCGCAGCCCTCCACCACGGCGGCCACGCTGAACCGTGTCACCGGTAGCGGCGCCAGCCAGATCCTGGGCACCATGACCGCCAACGGCCAGGTCTACCTGGTCAACCCGGCCGGCGTGCTGTTCGGCGCCGGTGCCCAGGTCAACGTGGGCAGTCTGGTGGCCTCGACCCTGCGCATCGCCGACGCCGACTTCCTCGCCGGCCGCGACCGCTTCGCCCTCGACGGCGCCACCGGCGAGGTCAGCAACCAGGGCAGCATCACGGCGGCCGACGGCGGCCGCGTGGCGCTGCTGGGCGCGCGCGTGTCCAACACCGGCACCATCCTCGCCCCGCTGGGTGACGTGGCCCTGGCTGCCGGCCGGCAGATCACCCTGTCGGCCGGCGCCAACGGCCACCTCCAGATCGCCGTCGATCCGGCGGATGTGGCTACGCTGGCCAGCAACGGCGGCCTGATCCAGGCCGATGGTGGCCAGGTGATCCTCACCGCCCAGGGCGCCGACGCGCTGGCCTCGGCCGTGGTCAGTCACACCGGCACCATCCAGGCGCGCACCGTGGCGACGCGCGAGGGTCGTATCCTGCTGCTGGCCAACCTGGACCGCGGCGGCACCACCGAGGTGGCCGGTACGCTGGATGCCAGCGCGCCGCAAGGTGGCAACGGCGGCTTTATCGAGACCAGCGCCGCGCGCGTGTCGGTGGCCGACAGTGCAACTGTGACGACCCGCGCCGGCAACGGCACGACCGGCACCTGGCTGATCGATCCCAACGACTTCACTATCGCCGCGACCGGCGGCGACATGACCGGCGCGAAGGTCAGCGAGGCGCTGCAGAACACCGGCTTCGAGATCCAGAGCGTCAGGGGGAGCAAGTCCGGCAAGGGCGATATCTTCGTCAACGACACGGTGAATTGGCGCGCCAATACGCTCACCCTCACCGCCGAGCGCGATATCCAGATCAACGCCGCCATGAACGGCTCGGAAGCGGCAGGGCTGGCGTTAAGGTACGGCCAGGGCGCACCGGCCGCGGACAATACCGCCACCTACCAGGTGCGCGCGCCGGTCAACCTGGCCTCGACCGGCCGCTTCAGCACCACGCTGGGCAGTGATGGCGCCACGATCAACTACACCATCATCACCGGCCTGGGGGAGCAAGGCAGCATCACGGGTAAAGACCTGCAGGGCATTAACGGCGATCTGGGCGGTCGTTACGTGCTGGGCAACGATATCGATGCCCGTGCCACCCGTGAGTGGGACGGCGGTGCGGGATTTGACCCGCTGGGTGAGGCCAGGAATTACTTCACCGGCACGTTCGATGGGCTGGGCCACGTCATCAGCCAACTGACCGTCAACCGGCCCGACCAAGACTACGCGGGACTGTTCGGTGCTGCGCAGAACGCGGTGATCCGAAACGTCGGGCTGGACGGGGTCAGCGTCTCAGGAAAGTCACAGGTCGCCGGACTGGTCGGACAAGTCTCCGTCGGCGAGGGTGCAAAGGCCTCTCTCGACAACGCTTGGGTGAGCGGAAGCGTGTCCGGTATCGACTACGTCGGTGGCTTGGTCGGCGATATCCGTGTGAACGGCGGCACGATCAACCTCAACAACGCCTATGCCACCAGCGCCGTCAAGGGTGGGGGCAACTACGTCGGTGGCCTCGTCGGATATAGCACTGTCGTTGGCTCCACCACCGTCGGTGGCACGGCCAGCATCAGCAACGTCTATGCCACGGGCGCGGTAGAAGGCGCCAACTACGTCGGCGGCCTCGTCGGCTTCACTCTTGCCGACAAGTACAGCACGGCCAGCATCAGCAACGCCTACGCCACGGGCGCCGTGACAGGCCCCCCTCGCGGATTCGTCGGTGGTTTCGTCGGATACAACGCCGACAGCTCCATCAGCAACAGCTATTGGGACAGCTATTCCACCAAGCAAAGCCTTGGCGTAGGTACGGGCGGGAGCGGAAACCTAAGTCACGTCACCAGCGCCAACAATCAGTTCAACGCCCCCAACTATGCCTTCAAGGCCAGCGCCTACGCCAACCTGGGCACGGTCGCCACCAGCAAGGACGCCGGCGCCGGCTGGTACATGATCGACGGCCAGACCCGGCCCTTCCTGGCCTCGGAATACAGCACCACCGTCACCAATGCCCATCAACTGCAATTGATGGCCATGGACCTCGGGGCCAACTACACCTTGGCGCGCGACATCGATGCCGGTGCAACCGGCGTGGACAGCTGGGGTCGCATGTGGAATATGCCGGGATTTTCACCCATCGGTCGCAGCGACAACGCCCCCTTCAAGGGCACCTTCGATGGCCAGGGTCACGTCGTCAGCAAGCTGACCATTAAACGGTCCAGCGAGAATCTTGTGGGGCTGTTCGGTGTCGCGAAAAATGCGGCGATCCGCAACGTCGGGCTGGATAACGTCAGCATCTCAGGAGACACACTGGTCGGTGGACTGGTCGGCAATCTCTTGGCCAATGATGGCAAGGCCTCTCTCGACAATGTTTGGTCGCGGGGAGTCGTATCAGGAAAGAGCTACGTCGGTGGACTGGTCGGACAGAGCGCCGCCGTTGGTAGGGACAGCACGGCAAACATCAACAACGCCTCTGCCGCCGGCGAGGTAACGGGTCAGGGAGAGGGTCAGGGCTCCTACGTCGGCGGCCTGGTCGGATCTCACCATGCCAACGCCAACGGTACCGTCAGCATCAGCAACGCCCACGCCACGGTTGCGGTTAAGGGTAACGACAAGGTCGGTGGCCTGGTCGGAAGAAACTCTGCCAGCGGCGGCACAGCCAACATCCGTGACGCCTTTGCCACCGGCAACGTATCGGGGGCTGGTGGCTCCGTCGGCGGCCTGGCCGGAGAAAACTACGCCGGCAGCAGTAGCTCGGTCGGCATCAGCAACGCTTATGCCACCGGCAACGTATCGGGAACGGATAAGTCCTCCGTCGGCGGCCTGGTCGGACTAAACTTTGCCGGCACCAACAGCACGGCTAGCCTCAGCAACACGTATGCCACAGGCAACGTATCGGGGGCTAAGAGCTCCTCCGTCGGCGGCCTAGCCGGAGCAAACCAGGCCGGCAACACCAACAGCACGGCCCGCATCAGCCAAGCCTATGCCACGGGCGCCGCAACCGGTGGGGCCAATAGCCATGTCGGCGGCTTAGTCGGAGACAACTTTGTCAACAGCGGCACAGCCAGCATCAGCGAGGCCCATGCCACCGGAGCCGTCACGGGCCACACCCGCGTCGGTGGCCTGGTCGGCAACAATAGCGGCACCATCGAAGATGCGTGGGCCTCCGGCGATGTCAGCGGCGCGACGAATGTCGGCTCGCTGGTGGGCGACCAGTGGGGAACGATCCGCAATAGCAGCTACCGTCTGACCGGAGATCGCACCCTCCGTGCCTCGGAAGGCGACATCAACCTGCTGGGTGGCGTGGTGCAAGGCGACGGTGTGGTCGGCCGGACGCTCAACGTGACCGCCAGCAAGAACGCCAACCTGGGCGACATCCAACTGCCCGACAACCACCTGAACCTGGACATCGCCGGCAACATCACGGCCGCTGATGCGGTGAGCGTCGACCGCTACACCCTCAACGCGGGCCACTGGCGCCAAATCGGCACCCTGCCCGCGTTGTCGGCCAGCGACTTCCGCCTGGCCGGCGGCACCTTCGTGCGTGCCACCGGCGGCGACGGCAGCGCCGCCGCCACCCCCTACCTGCTGACCGACGTCTATGGCCTGCAGGGCATAAGCACGCTGCTGTCCGGACATTTCGCGCTGGCTGGCGATATCGACGCCAGCCACACCGCCGGATGGAACGAGGGCGCGGGGTTTTCACCCATCGGCCGGGATGAGAGCGCCCCATTCACGGGCACCCTCGATGGCCAGAGCCACGTGATCAGCGGGCTGACCATCTATCGGCCCAATCAGGATTTGGTGGGGCTGTTCAGTGCTGCGGAGAATGCGTCGATTCGCAACGTCGGACTGGATAACGCCAACGTCACCGGAAGTGGGGACGTCGGTGCGCTGGTGGGACAACTCCGCGCCACCAACAACGGCACCGCCAGCATCGATAACGCCTGGGCGAGCGGGACGGTGAATGGCGTCGCTAATGTCGGTGGCCTGGTGGGATCCAACCAAGCTGACGAAGGCAGCACGGCCACCATCAGCAACGCCTATGCCACAGGCACCGTGACGGGCAAGCAACACGTCGGCGGCCTGGTCGGAGTCAACGTTGCCATCGGCGGCACGTCCCGCATTCGCAACGCCCAAGCCACAGGCGCCGTCACAGGTCTGAGTGAGGATCAGGGTGAGGATCAGGGCGACTATGTCGGCGGCTTGGTCGGCATCAACGTTGCCGTCGGCGGTACCGCCAGCATTAGCAACGCCTATGCCACAGGCGCCGTGACAGGCAACGGCAAAGTCGGCGGCCTGGTCGGAGCTAATGATGCCCTTATCGGCACCGCCAGCATCAGCAACGCCTATGCCACAGGCGCCGTCGAGGGTAACGACCGCATCGGCGGCCTCGTGGGGAGCAATGGCGGCACCATCGAAGACACCTGGGCCTCCGGCGATGTCAGCGGCGCGACGAATGTCGGCTCGCTCGTGGGCCAGGGGGAAAACGCGAGCCTCATCCGCAGCAGCTACGTGCTGACCGATGATCGCAGCATCAGCGCCTCCGAGGGCGACATCAACCTGCTGGGCGGCGTCACGCAGGACGCCGGTACCAGCGGCCGGACGCTGACCGTAAAGGCCGGCGGGAACGCGAATCTGGGTGCCATCCAATTACCCGACAACCACCTGAACCTGGACATCGCCGGCAACATCACGGCCGCTGATGCGGTGACCGTCGACCGCTACACCCTCAACGCGGGCCACTGGCGCCAAATCGGCACCCTGCCCGCGTTGTCGGCCCGCGACTTCCGCCTGGCCGGCGGCACCTTCGTGCGCGCCACCGATGGCGATGGCAGTGCCGCCACCCCCTACCTGCTGACCGACGTGTATGGCCTGCAAGGCATGGGCACCCTGCTGTCCGGACATTTCGCGCTGGCTGGCGATATCGACGCCAGCGGCACGGCCAAGTGGAACGACCGCGCCGGGTTCTCGCCCATCGGGCGCGACGGCATCACCCCGTTCAAGGGCACCTTCGATGGCCGACACCACGTCATCAGCGGGTTGACTATCAACCGGCACGGCCAGGAATTCGTGGGCCTGTTCGGTGCCGCGCAGAACGCCACGATTCGCAACGTCGGACTGGATGACGCCAACATCACCGGAAATTCGAACGTCGGCGCACTGGTTGGACAACTCAAAGCCACCAACAGCGACACCGCCAGCATCGATAACGCCTGGGCGAGCGGAACGGTGAATGGCTCCGCTAGCGTCGGCGGCCTGGTTGGAGTCAACATTGCCAACGGCGGCACGGCCAGCATCAGCAACGCCCATGCCACGGGCAACGTAACGGGTACCGGCACCTACAACTTCGGTGGCCTGGTTGGATACAACTATGCTGACGCTGGCGGCACGGCCAACATCAGCAGCGCCTATGCCACGGGCGCGGTAACGGGCAAGAACTTCGTCGGTGGCCTGGCCGGACAAAACGTTGCCGACAGCGGCTCGGCCAGCATCAGCAGCGCCTACGCCACAGGCACGGTAACTAGCAACGACGCCGTAACGGGTGCGAGTAGCGCCATCGGTGGTCTGGTCGGAATCAACCATGCCAACAATGGCGGCACGGTCAGCATCAGCGACGCCTATGCCACGGGCACCGTAGAGGGCGATAGCAATGTCGGTGGCCTGGTCGGGCGCAATGACGGCACCGTCAAGGACGCATGGGCCTCCGGCGATGTCAGCGGCGTGACGAATGTCGGCTCGCTGGTGGGCACCCAGGGGGGAAGTATCCGCAACAGCGGCTACCGGCTGACCGGAGATCGCACCATCAGCGCCGCCCGTGGCGACGTCAACCTGCTGGGCGGCGTCACCCAGGGCACCGGCACCAGCGGCCAGACGCTGACCGTGACGGCCACGCGCGGGAATGCATCACTGGGCACCATCGAGCTATCCGGCAACCACCTGAGCCTGAACGTCGCCGGCAACATCACGGCCCCTGACAAGGTGGAGGTCAGCCGCTACACCCTCAACGCGGGCCACTGGCGCCAGATCGGCACCCTGCCCGCGTTGCCCACGTTCTCGGCCAGCGACTTCCGCCTGGCCGGCGGCACCTTCGTGCGCGCCACCGGGGGCGACGGCAGCGCCACCACCCCCTACCTGCTGACCGACGTCTATGGCCTGCAGGGCATGGGCAGCCTGCTGGGGGGCCATTTCGTGCTGGGCGACAATATCGATGCCGGTGCCTCGGCGGCGTGGAACGACGGCGCGGGCTTCGCGCCCATAGGCTCCTCCGCGCCCTTCACCGGCAGCCTGGATGGCCAGGGCCACATCATCAGCAACCTGACTATCAACACCCCCAATCGCTCGACGGTGGGCCTGTTTTCCAAACTGCAGGGCGCACGGATCAGCAATCTCGGCCTGGTGAACGCCACCGTGACCGCCAATACCAGCGCTGGGGCCCTGGCCGGTACCAGCAGGGTCGACAGCGTCATCACGGGAGTCTATTCCCGCAATGGGACTATCCAGGGAAAGGGAGGCCTTGGCGGATTGGTCGGAAACAACCTCGGCACTATCTCCAATTCTTATGCGGACGGTGTCGTCACCGGCAGCCTCTTCACTTTCGGCACGGGCGGCCTGGTCGGCCAGAATGCCGGATCGGTGGAGAACAGCTATGCCACCGGCACAGTCACCGCCAACAGCTTCGTGGGCGGACTGGTGGGCACTCACAGCGGCGGCATCATCTCCAATTCCTATGCCACGGCCACGGTCAACGGCGATGGTGACTATGCCCGCGGCCTCGTCGGTAGCTACGTCGGGGGCGCCATCCAGGACAGCTTCTGGAATATGGATCTGGCCGCCATCGGCGTAGGTGCCGCCCCCGCCCCGGGCGCGAGCGGCAAGACCGGCGCGCAGTTGATGAACCTGGGCACCTACGCCGGCTGGGACATCGACAACCAGGGCGGCACCGGCAGCGTCTGGCGCATCTACGACGGCGACACCATGCCGCTGCTGCGCAGCTTCCTCAAGCCAGTCACCGTCACGGCCAGCGGCATGGACGGCAAGGTCTACGATGGCACCGCCGCGAGCGGCACATTCGCTTACACCACCAGCATCGCCGACGCCCGGCTGGACGGCGCGGCTACCTACGGCACCCGTTCGGCCAACGCCGGCCGCTACGCGGCGGGCCTGGGCCTGGATACGGGCCTCTATTCCGGACAATCCGGCTACGACATCATCTATGCCGACAACACGGTCACCATAGACAAGACACCGCTCACCATCACCGCCCTCGACAAGGGCAAGGTCTACGATGGGTTGATCTACACGGGCGGCTACGACGTCAGGTACGACGGCTTCGTCCACGGCGAGACCAAGGCGGCACTCGATGGCACCCTCGCCTTCGGCGGCAACGCCCAGGAGGCGTTCAACGCCGGCGACTACACCATCACCGCCAAGGACCTGAGCGCCCGCAATTACGACGTTCGCTACGTCAACGGCACGCTGACCATCGACAAGGCGCCGCTCACCATCACCGCCAACAGCGGGCGCTCCACCTACGGCGACACCCCGAGCAACCCGGGCTTCACCGCCGTGGGCCTGGTCAACGCCCAGGACGTCGGCGTGCTGGGCGACCTCGCCAACAGCTTCGGCATCGACCCCACCACCAATGCCGACGAGTACGTGCTCACCGTCTCGGGCACGCTGACCAACGGCAACTACCGCGTCGCGCTTCGCGACGGCCGCTGGATCGTCGATCCCAAGGCCATCACCGTCACCGCCAACAGCGGCCGCTCCATCTACGGCGACGCCCCGACCAATCCGGGCCTCACCGCCGAGGGCCTGGTCAACGGCCAGAACATCGGCGTGCTGGCCGGCCTCACCAACAGCTTCGGCATCGACCACGATACCGACGCCGGTCGTCACACGCTGCGCGTCGACGGCACGCTCACCAACGGCAACTACATCGTCACGGAGCGCAACGATGGCACCTGGGGCGTCGATCCGAGACAGATCGCGGTCACTGCCAACGGCGGGCTTTCCACCTACGGCGATACCAACCAGATCAACCCCGGCCTCACCGCCAACGGCCTGGTCAATGAGCAAGACGTGAGTGTGCTAACGGGACTGACCAACAGCTTCGGCATCAACCACGGCACCAACGCCGGCAGCCACACGCTGCGCGTCAACGGCACACTGACCAACGGCAACTACCTCGTCACCGAATCCCGCGACGGCACCTGGATCGTGGACCCGGCACGTCTGCTCATCACCGCCAACAACGCCACCCGGATCGCCAACGGCATCCCCTACCAGGGCGGCAACGGCGTGGGCTATACCGGCTTCGTCAACGGCGAGGACGCCTCGGTGCTGGAGGGCGCCCTGGCCTATGGCGGCAGCGCGCAGGGCGCCACGCGGCCGGGCGTCTATGGCCTGACGGCGGAAGGCCTGCGTTCCGGCAACTACCGCATCGACTACCGCGACGGCTCCCTGACGATCGGCGCGGCACAGGGGATGATTACCGCCGGACAACTGGAAAACAGCGCCATCGATGCGCGCTACGCCGCCCGCCACGACACTCCGTTCGGTCCCCGTCCCTCACGGCTGGTGAGCCTCTCGCAGCCCGACCGGGCGCCGTCGCGGCTGCCACTGAGCTTCGCCGAGAATTTCATCCGCGTGGAACCATGAAACCTTCCGCTTATCGCTGTCCACCGGATCACGCCGTCGCCACAGGCCACCGACGCGGTTCGGGAACGCGCGCGCCTGGGCGCCATCGTCGCGCTTGTCGCAACGCTTGTCGTTTGCGCGCGAACATCCGACTGCGTAATAAGACAATTCCCAAACAGACTCAGCACTTGCACGGCTTGTCAATTTTGCCCGGCTGCGATATTGCTCGAAGCATGCTTGCTGCCTTGTCCACCTCATCCATCTCCATCCTCATCGTCGAAGACGATGCGCCGCTGCGCCAGGAGTTCGAGCGCATGGTTCAGGCTCACGATGGGCTGCACCTGCTGGGCGCCGCCGGCACGCTGGCGCAGGCGCGTGCATTGCTGCAAAGCTGCCGCCCCGATGTGATGATCGTCGACCTGGGCCTGCCCGACGGCGACGGCGTCGAACTGATCGCGGCCGTGGCGCGCGAACGGCCCGAGACCGCGTCGCTGGTGGCGACGGTGTTCGGCGACGAGGCCCATGTCATTCGCGCCATCGAGGCCGGCGCGCGCGGCTACCTGCTCAAGGACACCTCGCTGGAAGAGTTCGCCCATGCGCTGCGCGTGGTGCACGACGGCGGCTCGCCGCTGTCGCCACGGATCGCGTGCCATCTGCTCAAGCGCCTGGCGCCGGCGGCGCAGCCGGCATGGCAGGCTGGCCCCAACGCGCTGACCGGCCGCGAGATCGACATCCTGACCCGCATCTCGCAGGGCTACACGGTGGCCGAGGCCGCCAGTCTCATGCATATCTCGGCGCATACGGCCTCCACGCACGTCAAGAATATCTACAGCAAGCTGGCGGTGCGCAACCGGGTCGAAGCGGTCAACCTGGCGCGCCGCCAGGGCCTGATACGATGAAGCACCCGTGGATGCGGCTGCCGGCCTGCATGGTAGCGCTGCTGGCCTGCCTGCTGGTGCTGCCCGATAGCGTCCAGGCCATCAACCCGGTCACG
This sequence comes from Cupriavidus sp. FW216-B1, assembly GCF_058789195.1. Lineage (NCBI taxonomy): Bacteria > Pseudomonadati > Pseudomonadota > Betaproteobacteria > Burkholderiales > Burkholderiaceae > Cupriavidus > Cupriavidus sp. FW216-B1. The sequence continues at coordinate 309,411 of NZ_JBYTEL010000003.1, forward strand.
CCCACGGCGCAGGCCGCGCCCGCCGCCACGATGCCCGGGACGCTCACCCCGGCGCTGCCCGCCACCGACGACGGCGTGCTGTGGCTGGAGCACGGCGAATTCGTCGCCAGCGACGCGCCGCAGCCGCCCGCCGCCGGCTGGACGCCTGTCGCGCTGCCCGACAACTGGCGCCTGAGCCGGCCGCAATACAGCGGCTACGGCTGGTACCGCCTGCGCTTCACCCTGCCCGCGGTGCCGCGCCAGCCCCAGGCCCTGTACCTGCCGCGGCTGGCGCTGATCGGCGAGCTATGGCTCAACGGCTCGCTGCTGAGTCCCGACGTGCGCTTCGACGAAGCGGGCCGCAAGGGCGACAGCATGGCCGATGCGCCCCTCTACCTCGTGCTGCCTTCCGCCCTGTTCCATCCCGGCGAAAACGTGCTGGACGTGCGCCTGCAAGGCGATCGCGGCCTGCGCAGCGGCCTGTCGGCCATCCGGCTCGGGCCCACCCATGTCCTGCATCCGGTCTGGCTGCTGCGCTACCTGCCGCAGGTCGTGGCGCCCTACATCCTGCTGGTGCTGGTCGCCGGCGCGTTGTGCTTTCTCTCCGCCTACGCCCGGCGCCAGCGGCGCTTCGGGGCCACGCCGCAGGCCTTTCTGGCCGGCCTGGTGACGCTGTTGCTGTACCTGACGCAGGCACTGCCGGTGTCGCGCGACAGCCTGGAAGGGCTGCGCGCCCTGGCCAGCCTGCCCATGTACTGGCTGCTGTGCGTGGAAGGCTATCGTCTGAGCGGCTTCGCCATACGCGGCATGCGTGCCGTCATCCACGGCCTGTCGGCGCTGACCGTGGCGGCCATTGTGGCGGCGCTGGCCCTGGGCAATGCCGGCGACGACATATGGATGCTGACCTGGCCGCACCTCGCCCTGCGGGTGCTGCTGTGCGGCCTGCTGCTGGTGGCCGGCTGGCGCCGGCGTTCGCCCAAGCTCGCACTGCTGGCGTTGAGCGCGGCGTTGTGGTGCGCAACGGTGGCGCAGTCCTACCTGATCCTGATGGAGTGGCTGCCCTGGGACGCATTCCGCTGGAGCGTCGCCGGCGCGCTGCCTTTCTGCGTCGTGCTGATCTTCGTTTTCGCCGAGCGCTTCATCCTCGACCGCGAGGAAAGCGCGCGCGAACGGCAGGCGGCCATCGCCACCGAGCGCGGCCGCATCCTGCAGGACATGCACGACGGCATGGGCGCCCAGCTCATCACCGCGCGCCGCCTGGCCCAGCGGCCCGACGTCGACCGCCGGGACCTGGAGCGCGCCATCGAGGAGTCGCTGCAGGACCTGCGCCTGATCATCGACTCGCTGGACCTGACCGACAGCGACCTGCTGCCGCTGCTGGGCAACCTGCGGTTCCGCCTGGCGCCGCGCCTGGCCACGCTGGGCATACACCTGGCGTGGGACGTGCTGCCGCCGCCCGAGCTGGACGCGCTGACGCCGACGTCGGCGCTGGCCATCCTGCGCATCGTGCAGGAGGCCATCAACAACGCGCTGCGCCACGCCGCGCCCGCTCACATCCGCGTATCGGTGCGGCCCGAGGGCGAGCACATCGTCATCCGGGTCGCGGACGACGGACAGGGCTTCGATCAGCCGGCTGCCGGCCCGGGCTCGCGCGGGCTGGCCGGCATGCGCCTGCGCGCCGAGCGCATCGGCGCCCGGCTGGACGTGCGCAGCGCGCCCGGCCGCGGCACCGAGGTCAGCCTGACGATCCCGACGGCCACGCCGCCGACACCGTAGGGCACCCGATTGAAGAGGGGCGCGGCGTTGCGCAGGCGGGCATCCCTGGCAGCCGCCCGCGTCACGCGCGGTATCGAGAGCGCGACGGAAAAGCATCTGTCATTGCCAGGCCAAACGACCCGACACCGCGATGACACGCATCAACGAAGCTTTCGGCAAATGACGCCATACTTGACCGTGATTGGCCAAGACCGTCGGCGACGGTCTCCGGGCGATGCAGGCCGTGACGTATATATGCGCTTGCCATGTTGAAAGGAGTTGATATGTGGACAGTCGAGGTCACAGGTGAATGCGCCGCGACACCGGCCCAGGTCTTCGGCATCCTGGCGAAGCCGGAGAAGTGGTCGGAGTGGAACAAGGGCGTCCTCAGAATCGAGATGCATGGACCGTTCCGGGCCGGCACGACGGCGGTGATGGTCCTGCCGGATTCGACGGCGCTGCCGTTCCGCTTCGCGTGGGTCGAGGCCGACAAAGGCTTCGAGGATGTGACCGAGGTCCCCGACGCCGGTGTGGTCGTCCGTGTTCGCCACGAACTATCGGCGACCGGGCACGGCACCCGGATCACCTATCGCTGCGAAGTCGACGGACCGGAGCCGGCAGCCAGCGAGGTGGGGGCTGCGGTTACTTCCGACTTCGCCGATGTCATCGCTGCCCTCGGTTCTCGGGCGGAGCGAGAAATCTCGCGTTGAAACGGGCGACAAGACCCGTTTTTCATGGTGCAAGCGTCCGGCTCCGCCAATCATCTCGCATGAGTTTCGCCCCGCCCCAGGGACGCCTGCGATCCCGCGTGCAAATGCTCGACACACGGCCCAGCGCTGGCCGTCTGCCATCGCCAGTCCCGCATGGCGCCCTGCCGGCCCCGATGTTTCTCGTCGGCACGGCGGCGAGAGACCACCCGACAGCCATGCGCAACGCTGCGCCCGAATGCAGGCCAGCCCGCCCGGCACACCGGCGCGAGAAAATCCACGCCGCACATCGGCACGCGCGGGCCGGCGATCGCGGAACGAGAGCCCGTCATCGCGGAAAAGGCGGCACCGCCGCCGGCTTGCGCTAGATCAAGCCATCGTACAATCGCCGGGATAACATTTCGACACCCGCACCCGTCGCCCCACGGATCAAGGCTTCTCCGATGTCCCTTCCCTCTCGCCTGCCCCTCGCGCTGATAGCCCGGTTCCCGGAGCCATCCAACAACGCCTGCCCATTCGGGGCACGATAGTCGATGAAAAAGAAGCCTGGCTGGGGTATCGCAGTACTGTTGTCGGTCATGGTCGTCGCGGGCACCTTGTGGTGGCTTGGCACGCATCGCGATCCCTGGCCCGCGTATGTCGTCCACAGCAACGGGCGCATGGAGATCGGCCGGCTCGACGTGGCCGTGAAGTACGGCGGCCGCGTGATCGACCTGCCCGTGCGCGAGGGCGATGCCGTGGCTGCCGGCGCCGTGGTCGCGCGCCAGGATGACGCCGAACTGCAGGCCCAGCTGAGCCTGGCCAACGCCGCGCGGGAGCGCGCCATGCAGGCGGCATCGCGGGCGCAGGCGGAAATCGATGCGCGCGCGAGCCGGCAGCGGCTGGCGCGGCTGGAGCTGACCGAGGCGGTCAAGCTCTATCAGGACCAGCAGATTTCCTCGGTGGAGCGGGATCGCCGGCAGTTTGGCCTGGATGGCGAGAATGCGGGCGCGGCGGGCGCGCGGGCGGCGCTCGGCGAGGCCCGGGCCGCGATCGTGGAGGCCGATGCCCAGATCGCCCGCCTGAAGGTGCTGCTCGATGAGAGCGTGATCCATGCGCCCGTGGCCGGCCGCGTGGAATACCGAGTGATCGAGGTCGGCGCGGTGCTGCCGGCGGGCGGGCGCGTGGTGTCGCTGCTGAATCTGGCCGACATGTACTTCACCGTGTTCCTGCCGGCCGGCGCCGCCGGCAAGCTGGCCATCGGCGACGAGGCCCGCATCGTGCTGGATGCGATGCCGGACGAGCCGATCCCGGCGCGAGTCGGTTTCGTCGCCAGCGAGGCGCAGTTCACGCCCAAGTACGTGGAGACGGATGCCGAGCGGGCCAAGCTCATGTACCGCGTCAAGCTGCAGTTGACGCCGGAGATGGCGCGGCACTACGCAGCCAGGCTGAAGGCCGGCATGACGGGCGACGGCTTCGTGCGCCTGGACGCCTCCCAGCCCTGGCCCGCCGCGCTGGCGCCGCGCAAGCGGCCGGACTGACGCCGTGGCCAGCCCGCACGCCGGCGAGGCCGCGTCCATCCGCGTCGAGGGCGTCTCGCACCGCTATGGCGCGAGCGTGGCGCTGGACAACGTGTCGCTCACGCTGCCGGGCAATGCCACCATCGGCCTGATCGGCCCCGATGGCGTCGGCAAGTCGACCCTGCTGGGCCTGATCGCCGGGGTCAAGCGCATCCAGCAGGGCAGCGTTTCGGTGCTGGGCGCGGATCTGCGCGACCGGCGCGCGCGCGAGGCGCTGTCGCCGCGCGTGGCCTTCATGCCGCAGGGGCTGGGGCGCAATCTCTACCCGACGCTGTCCGTGGTCGAGAACATCGATTTCTTCGCCCGGCTGTTCGGTCTGGACGCGGCCGAGCGGCGCCGGCGCATCGCGCGCCTGCTCGCGGCCACCGGCCTCGCCCCGTTCCCGGACCGGCCGGCGGGCAAGCTCTCGGGCGGCATGAAACAGAAGCTGGGGCTGTGTTGCGCGCTGGTGCACGATCCCGACCTGCTGATCCTCGACGAGCCCACCACGGGCGTGGACCCGCTGTCGCGGCGCCAGTTCTGGACGCTGGTGGAGGACCTGCGGGCGGAGCAGCGGAACATGACGGTGATCGTCGCCACCGCGTACATCGAGGAAGCGCAGCGCTTCGAGCATCTGGTGGCAATGGACATGGGCAAGGTGCTGGTGTGCGATCGCACCGCCGACGTGCTCGCGCGCGCCGGCACCAGCGATCTCGAACAGGCTTACGTCTCGCTGCTGCCGGCCTCGCGGCGCGGCAGCACCGCGGGCCTGGTGATGCCGCCGCGCCCGCCCGACGACCGCGGACCCGCCATCGAGGCCGAGGGCCTGACGCGGCGCTTCGGCGACTTCGTCGCCGTGGACAACGTGAGCTTTCGCATCGGGCGCAGCGAGATCTTCGGCTTTCTCGGCTCCAATGGCTGCGGCAAGACCACCACCATGAAGATGCTGACCGGGCTGCTCGACGCCACCAGCGGCAGCGCGCGCCTGCTCGGCCAGACCATCGACGCCCGCGACATGCGCACGCGCATGCGGGTGGGCTACATGTCGCAGGCGTTCTCGCTCTACGAGGAGCTCACGGTGCGGCAGAACCTCGACCTGCACGCCAAGCTCTACCGCATGGAGAACGCCGCGGCGCGGCAGGCCGTGGGAGAGGCCCTGCGTGATTTCGAGCTGGAGCCATATGCCGATGCGCAGCCCGCCGCGTTGTCGCTGGGCATCCGCCAGCGCCTGCAACTGGCCGCGGCCTGCCTGCACCACCCGGAAGTGCTGATCCTCGACGAGCCGACTTCCGGCGTGGACCCGGCCGCCCGGGACATGTTCTGGCGCCACCTGGCGCAGCTTTCGCGCCAGCAGCAGGTCACCATCTTCGTCTCCACCCACTTCATGAACGAGGCCGCGCGCTGCGACCGCATCTCGTTCATGCATCGCGGCCGGGTGCTGGCGGTGGGCACGCCGGCGGAGCTGCAGGAAAGCCGCCACGCCCACACGCTGGAGGATGCCTTCGTCAGCTACCTGGAGGAAGCCGAGAGCCCGGCTCATGACGCGGCGGCGGCTACCGCGGCTGCTGCGGCTGCGGCGGCTGCGGCGGCTTCCGCGCCGGCATCGCCCGCGCCTGTCTCTTCTCCACCTCTGACGCTGCCGACGAATAGGTCTTCGTGT
>NZ_JBYTEL010000003.1:315059-577924 GCF_058789195.1 Cupriavidus sp. FW216-B1
CCGGACGGCCGCCGCGCGGCCAGGTCCGGCGGCTCGGCGCTGGCGCGCACGTGGGCGTTCGGCCGGCGCGAGGCCATGGAGCTGGCGCGCGACAAGCTCCGGCTGGCGTTTGCCATCCTCGGCCCCATCGTGCTGCTCTGCGCCGCGGCGTGGAGCGTGTCGTTCGACGTGGAGAACGTGCGCTTCGCCGTGCTGGACCGCGACCAGAGCCGCGCTAGCCGCGAACTGGTGGAGCAGTTCTCCGGCTCGCGCTACTTCGTGCAGACGGACGCCGCGCGAGACGACGCGGATGCCGACCGGCGCCTGCGCGCGGCCGCCACCACGATGGTGATCGAGATCCCGCCCGGCTTCGCGCGCGACCTGCTGGCCGGCCGGCAGCCGCAGGTCGCGTTCCGCATCGACGGCTCCAGCCCTTTCCCCGGCGCGACCACGCGCGCCTACGTCACCGGCGTGCTGCTGGCCTATGCCGAGGCGCAGATGCGCGCGCAGCCGGCCCGGGCGCCGGCGCTGCCGATTGCCATCGAATCCCGCTTCGTCTACAACCAGGAATTCCGCAGCATCTACGCCATCACGCCGGGCATCGTCATGCTGGCGCTGATCCTGATCCCCACCATGCTGACCGCGCTCGGCGTGGTGCGTGAAAAGGAGATGGGATCCATCACCAACCTGTATGCCTCGCCGGCGAGCGTGGGCGAATACCTGATCGGCAAGCAGATGCCCTATGTGGCGCTGGCGATGGTCAGCTACCTGACCCTGGTGGCGCTGGCGATCGTGCTGCTCCAGGTGCCGCTCAAGGGCTCCTTCTTCGCCCTGTCGCTGGGCGCGGCGCTGTTCGTGCTGGCCGCGACCGCCCTCGGCCTGCTGGTGTCCACCTTCGTGCGCTCGCAGGTGGCGGCCATCTTCGGCACCGCCATCCTGTGCCTGATCCCGTCCGTCAACTTCTCCGGCCTGCTCTATCCGGTGTCCACGCTGACCGGCAGCAGCTACTGGATCGGGCTGGGATTTCCGTCGTCGTGGTTCCAGCTGGTCAGCCTGGGCAGCTTCACCAAGGGCCTGGGCGCGGGCAGCTTCGGCTCCATGTACCTGGCCTTGCTGGGTTTTGCGCTGTCATACCTCGCTGCCGCGCGCCTGCTGTTGCGCAAGCAGGAAACCTAGCCCGGAGCCGCCGAGATGAACCAGTGGTGCAAGAACGTGGCGCGGCTGTGCGGCAAGGAATTGCGCAGCCTGTCGAGCGACATCACGCTGATGGTGCTGATCGCGTTCGCCTTCACGCTGGCCGTGCAGTCGGTGGCCAAGGGCATCAAGGCGGAGGTATCGAACGCATCGGTGGCCATCGTCGACGCCGACCATTCCGAACTCTCGCGCCGCCTGCGCAACGCGATCCGCCCGCCGTATTTCAAGACGCCCGTCGACGTGGACCGGCATGCCGTGGACGAGGAGATGGACCGCGGACGCTATATCTTCGCCATCGAGATCCCGCCGCGCCTCGAGGCCGACGTGCTCGCCGGCAGGACGCCGACCGTGCAGGTGCTCGTCGATGCCACGGCGATGACGCAGGCCGGGCTCGGCTCGGCCTACCTGCAGCAGATCTTCACGCGCGAGGTGCTCGAATTCCTGCACGCCGCCGACATCGAGGCGCAGCTTCCGGTGCGCGTGGAAAGCACGGTGATGTTCAATCCCAATACGGAATCGCACTGGTTCACGTCCACCATGCAGATCGTGGTCAACATCACCGTGCTGGCCATCATCCTGGTCGGCGCCGCGGTCATCCGCGAACGCGAGCACGGCACCATCGAACACCTGCTGGTGATGCCGGTGCGCGCCAGCGAGATCGCCGTGGCCAAGATCCTCGCCAACGGCGCGGTGATCTTCGTGGCCTCCCTGCTGTCGCTGTGGCTGGTGGTCCATCTGTGGCTGAAGGTGCCGCTCTCGGGCTCGCCGGCGCTGTTCGCGCTGAGCACGGCGCTCTACCTGTTTTCCGTCACGGCGCTGGGCATGTGGCTGGCCACGGTGGCGCCGTCGATGCCGCAGTTCGGCCTGCTGGCGGTGCCGACCTACGCCGTGGCCTACCTGCTGTCCGGCGCCGCCACGCCGGTGCAAAGCATGCCGGCCGCCATGCAGCGCGCCGTGCAATTCCTGCCGACCACCCAGTTCGTCAACCTCACCCAGGCCATCCTGTTCCGCAGCGCGGGCCTGGAGGTCGTGTGGCCGCAGTTGCTGGGCGTCACGGCCGCGGGCGGGATCTTCCTCGCGCTGGCGCTCGCGCGCTTTCGCTCCATGCTGGCGCAGCAGGGCTAGGCCGCCATGCCGGAACGCCACGCACATTCCCCCGCAACCACGCCACCCAAGCGGATTTCTGCCTTGAGCCATAGTCCAGGAGCCACCCTCGCCACCCTTGTCACCGTTGCCGGCCTTGTCGCGTGCGTCGCGCTCGGCCTGCCCGGCTGCACCACGGTGAGCGTCACCGTGCCGGGCAGCGTCGCGCTGCCCGCCGCGTTCACGGAAGCCCCCGACCCGGCCGCGCCGGGCGCCGGGCAAGACCTGTCGCAATGGTGGCAGAACTGGGAAGACCCCGAACTGACGCAGCGGATCACCCGCACCCTGCAGGCCAATCCCGATCTGCGCCTGGCGCAGGCCCGCGTGGCGGAGGCGCACGCCACCGGCCGGATCGCCGATTCGGCGCTCTACCCGACGCTCTCGGCGCAGGCGCGCGCCGCGCGCGGCGTGACCGACCTGCGCAGCCCGGCCGGCCTGCCCGACATGTCGCCGGGCGTGGACGGCTACCTTGCCGGGGCCACCGTGGCATGGGAGATCGATGTCTTCGGCGGCCGGCGCAGCGACGCGCAGGCCGCCGCGGCCGTCGCGCTCGGCGCCGAAGAGCAGATGCGCGGCACGCGCCTGATGATCGCCGCCGACGTGGCCGAGAACTACTTCGCGGCGCGCGGCCTGCAGCGCCGCCTGCAGGTGCTGGACCGCAGCGTCGACACCGTGGCGCAGTTGCTGCGCTACACCCGCGCGCGCCGTGCCGCCGGGCAGGCGCTGCCGTTCGACGTGGATCGCGTGAGCGAACAGCTCGACGCGCTGCGCGCGCAGCGGCCCGTGCTGCTGAGCCAGATCTCGGTCCGCGAGCGCCGCCTGGCCGTGCTCGCCGGCGACGCGCCCCAGGGCACCGCCGCGCTGCCCGCGCCGGCGGCATTCTTCGTGCCGGCGCCTCCCGCCGGACAGTTGCCGTCCGAGGTCATCCAGCGGCGGCCCGACGTGCGCGCCAACGCCGCGCTCGTGCAGGCGCAGGCCGCCAGGCTCGGCAGCGCCAAGGCGGAGCTGTTCCCGCGCTTCTACCTGACCTTCCTCGGCCAGGACGGGCGCCTGCACCTGGAGGGACTGCCGGCGCTGAGCGGCTCCGGCGGCTTACTGGGCGTCGGCGTGCAACTGCCGATCTTCACGGCCGGGCGCATCCAGGCCAATATCGACGCCGCGGATGCCCGCCTGCAAGCGGCGCAGGCAAACTACGACATGGTCGTGCTGCGCGCGCTCGAGGAAGTGGACAACGCCTACGGCGTTCGCCGTGGCCTGGACCAGCGCAACGCCACGCTGGATACGGTGGTGGCCACCGCGCGGCGCAACAGCGAAAGCGCCGTGCGCCTCTATGAAGGCGGCCTGCGCACGCTGCAAGACGTGCTGGATGCGCGCGTCGACGCGCTGCGGCGCGAGGACGAGCAGATCCAGACGCAGACGGGCCAGGCCATTGCCTCCGTGCAACTGTACCGGGCGCTGGGTGGAGGATGGCCCGCCGGCCGGGCGACGAACGCCGGCGAATGAGTGGTGGCGCGAGTGAGCGGCATCGGGCGTTCCGCCCAGACCGGCAGAACGGGATCGGCTCTTCTGGCGTGACGGGCTGGCAGTAGTGCCGGATCGGCGTCGACCGTGCGCCGTGCACTGTGCCGACGTGACCGTGAAAACGTGCCGGGACGCGCGGTGCGTGACAACGCGGAAAGTGGGCAACCGGCGGACAGATTCACCCAGTAATGGGTCCGCTGACGGCCCACAAAAAACAAAACCCCGGAAGACCGCGATCTTCCGGGGTTCTGCCGCCATTGCTGGCGGAGACGGAGGGATTCGAACCCTCGATCCAGGTTTTGGCCCGGATGCTCCCTTAGCAGGGGAGTGCCTTCGACCTCTCGGCCACGTCTCCCAAACCTGCCGTTGTGTGAGGGAGGCCACACAACGAAGCGCGTATTCTATCGGGGTGTTTTCGATTGGTCAACGAAGTTTCGATGACCGGCCGCAAAAATTTGTGCACCCCGGCAAAACGTGCGGCGGGCCGGATGCGGCCTGCCGCGCCGGATCACGCCTGATCCAGCTCGAACACCTTGTGCAGTGCGCGCACCGCGAGTTCCATGTACTTCTCGTCGATCAGCACCGAGATCTTGATTTCCGAGGTGGAGATCATCTGAATGTTGATGCCTTCCTCGGACAGCGTGCGGAACATCTTGCTGGCGATGCCGACGTGCGAGCGCATGCCCACGCCGACCACCGAGACCTTCGACACCTTGGGGTCGCCCGACACGCTGGCGGCGCCGATGTGGCCCTTCACGCCGTCGTTCAGGATGGACAGCGCGCGCTGGTATTCGCCGCGCGGCACGGTGAAGGTGAAGTCGGTCTTGCCGTCGACGGACTGGTTCTGGATGATCATGTCGACGTCGATGTTGGCGTCGGCGATCGGGCCCAGGATCTGGTAGGCGATGCCGGGCTTGTCGGGCACGCCCAGGACGGTGATCTTGGCCTCGTCACGGGCAAAGGCGATGCCGGAGATGACGGCTGCTTCCATGTCAGACTCTTCCTCAAAAGTGATCAGCGTGCCCGAGTGCATTTCTTTCTCGAGCGGCATCAGGGGGTCGGTCAGCGACGACAGTACGCGGGTCTTCACGCGGTACTTGCCGGCGAACTCCACCGAGCGGATCTGCAGCACCTTGGAGCCGAGGCTGGCCATTTCCAGCATTTCCTCGAAGGTGATCTTGTCCAGGCGGCGGGCGTCCTCGACCACGCGCGGATCGGTCGTGTAGACGCCGTCCACGTCGGTGTAGATCAGGCATTCGTCGGCTTCGATGGCCGCGGCGATGGCCACGGCCGAGGTATCCGAGCCGCCGCGGCCGAGCGTGGTGATGTTGCCTTCGTCGTCGATGCCCTGGAAGCCGGTGATGACGACCACGCGCCCGGCATCGACGTCGGCGAGGATGCGCTCGTCGTCGATCGATTCGATGCGGGCCTTGGTGAAGGCCGAATCGGTTTTCACGGGCACTTGCCAGCCGGTGTAGCTGATGGCGTCGATGCCCTCGCCTTGCAGCGCGATGGCCAGCAGCGCCACGCTGGCCTGTTCGCCGGTGGAGGCCAGCATATCCAGTTCGCGCGGGTTCGGCTGGGCCGAGATTTCCCTGGCGAGGCCGAGCAGGCGATTGGTCTCGCCCGACATGGCCGAAGGCACCACGACTACGCGGTGGCCGGCGCGGTGCCATTTGGCAACGCGCTTGGCGACATTCTTGATGCGTTCCGGAGAACCCATCGAAGTGCCGCCGTATTTGTGAACGATGAGAGCCATCTTCTTGTCGACGCCAGCGATTGTGCAAAACCTCTGAAAATACACGAAGAGGCGTGCCGAGGCAAGGCGCGGGCGGCCCGAAGAGGCCCCGGCCGATGTGGAGGGCGGTGCGCACCCGCCCCGCGGAGGCCGCCGCGCGCGGCGTTTTTCGCGGCCGCACGGCGCCGGATGCGGCCTATTCGGCGGCCGGCGCCCCGCCCTGCCACGCCGACCATTCGATGCGCCAGCGCGGCGCGGCCGGCGCCTGCGGCCACCGGCGGTGCATGCCGAGGCCGGCCGCGAACACCAGCTGGCCGCCGGCCCACAGCAGCGGCAGGTGCGCGCGCCGCGCCGCCGGCACGCCGGCTTCCTGGTAGGCCTGCTTGAGCGCGCGCGCGGGGCCGCCGGGGCGCAGCACGATGCGTTCCCCGCCCTGCCGCGCGGCCAGTCGCAGCGGCTCGCGCAGCACCGCCTCGGGCACGCCGAAGGTGTCGTCGCGCGTGAAGCGCAGTTCGCCGCGCCACGATGGCGCGGGCAGGCTCGCCTCGCCATTCCAGCGCAGGGCCAGTTCCGGCGGGGACACATCCGGCTCGGCGCGGCAGGCCAGCACGCGGCCCTGGAAACGCCGCAGCACCAGCGCTTCGTGACGGATGGCGGGCTCGCCGCCGTCGTGCCGGATCAGCTGCGCGCGCATGGCGGACAGCCGCGCGGTGGACGGTGCCTGCGTGCCGAGCTCGCGCAGCCACAGGCGCAGCACGGCGTCGGCCTGGGCCGCGGACAACGCGCGCAGCCCGGCGAGATCGAGCTCGGCCACGGTGGCGGCGTCGCGCGGCGGGCGCACCAGCGGCGCCATCCATTCCGTGGCGAGCGCGTCGAGCAGTTCGCCGGCCTGCGCGAGGTGCGCGGCGGCCTGCGCCACGTTGGCGCGCAGCGCCGGGAATGCGGCGGCCAGCGCCGGCATGTGCTGGCGCAGCGCGTTGCGGGCGAAACGCGGGTCGTGGTTGGAGGGGTCGTCGATCCACGGCAGCGCGTGGACCGCGCAGTAGGCGTCGATCTGGTCGCGGCCCGCGTCGAGCCAGGGGCGCAGCAGCACGATCTGCCGGTCCGCGCCCATGCGCCGCAGGCGCGGCATGCCGCCCAGCCCGGCCAGGCCGCTGCCGCGGAACAGGCGCAGCAGCACGGTCTCGGCCTGGTCGTCCTGGTGATGGGCGAACAGCAGCAGGTGTGCGCCGGCCTCGCCGCACATGGCTTCGAGCGCGGCGTAGCGCGCGCGCCGCGCGGCGGCTTCGAGGCCTTCGCCGTGCTGCTGGCCGACGGTGACGCGGCGGCTCAGGAACGGCACCTGCCAGTCGCGGCACAGCGATGCGCAGAACGCATCCCACTCGTCGGCGCGGGCCTGCAGGCCGTGGTGCACGTGCAGCGCCACCACGCGCAGCGGCAGCGCGGCGGCGCACACCGCCGCGCGCAGCGCGTGCAGCAGCGCGACCGAGTCGCGCCCGCCCGACAGCGCCACCGCCACCGTGCCGCTCCGCTCGCCGGGACCAGAAACGACAAAGGCCGCACCGGCCTGGAGGGCCTGTGCGACCTTGTCGGTCAAGCCGGCGGACGGATCAGCCCGCCGTGCCGGATTCCTTGAACTTGCCATAGGCCAGCAAGCGCGCATGGCGGCGCGCCTGCAGCTCCTTCACGTCCATGCCCTGGAACTGGCGCAGCGAATCGGCCAGCGAGCGCTTGAGCATGGCGGCCATGCCCTTGGCGTCGCGGTGCGCGCCGCCGAGCGGCTCGCTGACGATCTTGTCGATCAGGCCGAGCGCCTTGAGGCGGTGCGCGGTCAGGCCCAGCGCCTCGGCGGCTTCGGGCGCCTTCTCGGCGGTCTTCCACAGGATCGAGGCGCAGCCTTCCGGCGAGATCACGGCGTAGGTGGCGAACTGCAGCATCTGCACCACGTCGCCCACGGCGATCGCCAGCGCGCCGCCGGAGCCGCCTTCGCCGATGATGGTGGCGATCAGGGGCACCTTGAGGCCGGCCATCACGTAGAGGTTGTGGCCGATGGCCTCGGACTGCCCGCGCTCTTCGGCGTCGATGCCGGGGAATGCGCCCGGGGTGTCGACGAAGGTGAAGATCGGCAGGCCGAACTTGTCCGCCAGCTCCATCAGGCGCTTGGCCTTGCGGTAGCCTTCGGGCTTGGACATGCCGAAGTTGCGCAGCGCGCGCTCCTTGGTGTCGCGGCCCTTCTGGTGGCCGATCACCATGCAGGCCTGGCCGTTGAAGCGGGCCAGCCCGCCCACGATGGAGAGATCGTCGGCAAACGCGCGGTCGCCGTGCAGCTCGTGGAAATCGGTGAAGATTTCGCGCACGTAGTCCAGCGTGTAGGGACGCTGCGGATGCCGGGCGATCTGCGCCACCTGCCACGGGGTCAGGTTGGCGTAGATGTCCTTGGTAAGCTGCTGGCTCTTGCCGGCCAGCCGCGAGATTTCTTCGGAGATGTCGACAGCCGAATCGTCCTGCACGAAACGCAGTTCTTCGATCTTTGCCTCGAGTTCGGCAATGGGCTGCTCAAAATCCAGGAAGGTGGTTTTCATGAGAATCACACGTACCTGTCTGTGAAGGGGCGCATTCTACCGGAATTCGCCCGCTGAACCGCAAGTCTGCGGATGCAGTCTCGCGCACTTCCTTGCAAATTCTGCGCCCCGTCAGGCTAATAGGTCACTGGCAGCGGGTCAAGGCTGCGCCACATGTACCAGGTGGCCACGGTGCGCCAGGGCTCCCAGTTGGCGGCAACCTCGCGCGCCTCACTGCGCGTGACGGGCTCGCCGCTGAAATAATTGGCCGAAATGGCGTTGATCAGGCCGACGTCGTCGAGCGGCAGCACGTTGGGCCGCATCAGGTTGAACATCAGGAACATCTCGGCGGTCCAGCGGCCGATGCCGCGGATCTGCGTGAGCTCGGCGATGACCGCTTCGTCGTCCATCTCCGCCCAGCTTCCCACGTGCACGCGCCCGGCCTTGAAGTGCTCGGCGAGGTCGACGATGTACTCGGCCTTGCGGCGCGACAGGCCGCACCCGGCCAGGCTCTCGTGCCCGGCCTTGAGCATCTGCGCCGGCGTCAGCCGGGGACAGAGCGCCGCCAGCCGCTCCCACACGGTCTGCGCGGCCTTGACCGAGATCTGCTGGCCGACCACCGAGCGGGCCAGCGTGATGAAGGGGTCGCCGCGCGAGATCAGGTGCGCGGGGCCGTAGGTGGGGATCATCTTGCGCAGGATGCGGTCGCGCTTCATCAGGTCGGCGCAGGCCTCGTCCCAGTAGGCGGGACGCACCGCGTCGACCACGGCCTCGACCGGCAGCGGCACCGCCTGCGCCTCGGGCAGCGCGGGCGCCTTGGCGGCGCGCGCGCCGGCCTTGGGCGCCGGCTTCACCGGCTTGGCGGCGGCCTTGGCCGCGCCTGCGGCCTTGGCCGGCCGGGGCGCGGCGGCCTTGCCGGCCGCGGCGGTCTTGGCCGGCGCCGCGGCCGGCACCGTCTTGCGCGCGGCAGCGTTCAAGCGCGCCTCCACTCGGTGACACCGCCCGGCTTGTCTTCGAGGATCACGCCGCCGGCCAGCAGCTCGGCGCGGATGCGGTCGGCCTCGGCGAAATTGCGCCCGGCCTTGGCTTCCTTGCGCGCGGCGATCAGCGCCTCGATCTGCCCGGGCTGCAGGCCGTCGGCGCTCTTGCCGCCTTGCAGGAAGGCGTGCGCGTCGCGCCCGAGCAGGCCCAGCGTGGCGCCCAGGCCCTTGAGCTGGCGTGCCATCGCCGGCGCGCCGGTGCGGTTGACCTCGCTGGCGAGGTCGAACAGCACGGCCATCGCGATCGGCGTGTTGAAGTCGTCGCCCATCGCGTCGACGAAGCGCTTCGCGTGCGCTTCCTCCCAGTCGAGCGGCTCGCCGTCGGGCTGCACGTCCTTGAGCGCGGTGTACAGGCGCGTGAGCGAATGGCGGGCGTCGTCGAGATGCGCGTCGCTGTAGTTCAGCGGGCTGCGGTAGTGCGCGCGCAGGATGAAGAAGCGCACCACTTCCGCGTCGTAGGCGGCCAGCACCTCGCGGATGGTGAAGAAGTTGCCGAGCGACTTCGACATCTTCTCGTCGTTGATGCGCACGAAGCCGTTGTGCATCCACAGGTTGACGAAGGTCTGGCCGCTCGCCCCCTCGGACTGCGCGATCTCGTTCTCGTGGTGCGGGAACTGCAGGTCGGCGCCGCCGCCGTGGATGTCGAAATGCTCGCCCAGCAACGCGCAGCTCATGGCCGAGCATTCGATGTGCCAGCCCGGGCGGCCCACGCCCCACTTCGACTGCCACTTGCTTTCGGCCGGCTCGCTTTCCTTGGCCGACTTCCACAGCACGAAGTCGAGCGGGTCGTGCTTGGCCTCGTTGGTGGCCACGCGCTCGCCGGCGCGCAGGTCCTCGAGCGACTTGCCCGACAGGCGGCCGTAGTTCGGGAACTTGCGCACCGCATAGTTCACGTCGCCGTCGCTGGCCTGGTAGGCCAGGCCGCGCGCCTCGAGCTTGCCGATGATGTCGAGCATCTGCGGCACGTACTCGGTGGCGCGCGGCTCGTGGTCCGGGCGCTGGATGCCGAGCGCGTCGGCGTCCTCGTGCATGTAGCGGATGAAGCGGTCGGTCAGCGCGCCGATGGTCTCGCCGTTCTCGGCCGCGCGGCGGATGATCTTGTCGTCGATGTCGGTGATGTTCTGCACATACGTCACCTCGTAGCCGGCGGTGCGCAGCCAGCGCTGCACCATGTCGAACACCACCATCACGCGCGCGTGGCCGACGTGGCAATAGTCGTACACCGTCATGCCGCAGACGTACATGCGCACGCGGCCGGGTTCGATTGGCACGAAGAGCTGCTTTTCACGCGCGAGCGTGTTGTAGATATTCAGTGGATACATGAAACGAGGTGAATGGAAGAGAAATCCTGCCGGCAGCATGACAGGTTGCGACAGCGACGGCACAACAGGGCACAGCGACACGGCCAGGCGACAAGGCGACAATCGCGCCAGATCGTCACGCCATTGTCGCGCCATTCGCGAGTCCGGCGATTTGCGCCCGGGCAAATTCCGGCGCGCCCCATATCTTACCGGAAGCGCCCGCCCGCCGTGACGCGCCCCGCGCCTCGCGGCGCACCACGGCGGCGCCCGGAGGCGGCCCGCCGCGCGCCGCGGCGCGCCCGCACAAGCGGCAAAGCGCGGCCCGCGGGCCGCGCTTTGCTAGAATGCCGCGGAGTATAACGGACCGCCCTTACATGAGCCTGTTCCTGCCCACCCTGAAAACCGCTTCACCCAAGCCCGCGCGCCGACGCACCGCGGCCGCGTCGATCGGCCTGGCGGCAATGCTGGCGGGCCTGCTGGCGGCGGCGCCCGCCGGCGCGCAGAACGGGCCGCTCTCGCTGGCGGCGCCGGCCACGCCGCCGGGCGGCGTGCGCTCGGCGGACCCGGGCATGGCCGCGGCGCAGAAGGCCGCGGCGCAGCAACACTACGACGAGGCCATCAGCGGCTTCGACCGCGTGCTGGCCACCAACCCGCGCAATGCGCAGGCGCGTTTCGAGCGCGCCTGGGCGCTGGCCCAGGCCGGGCGCGAGGACGAGGCGATTGCCGCGCTGTCGTCGATGGCCCAGGACTTCCCCGAGCTGCCCGAGCCGCACAACAACCTGGCGCTGCTGTATGCCAGGCGCGGCGACCTCAAGCGCGCCGAGGCGGAATTGCTGCTCGCGGTCGAGGTCAGGCCCGGCTTCTCGGTCGGCTACGCCAATCTCGGCGACGTCTACCGCCGCCTGGCCGAGACTGCCTACCGCGACGCGCTGCGCCGCAACCCGGCGGACGCCGTGGCGCAGGCCGGCCTCCGGCAGCTGACGGCCACCCCGGCCCCGGCGCCGGCAGCGCCGGCCGCCGGCGCGCGGCGCAAGCCGGCCGCCGGCGCCGCCGCGGCCGCCACCGAGACCCGCGCGAGCGGCGCCGCCAGCGATGCCGCCGCCGAACCCGCGCGGTAACGTCACAGACGCCATAGCCGCCGCATCCTCCCTATCCGGCAGGCGGGCCGCGGCCCGTCCCCAATGTTTCCCCGACCCACGGAGTCAAGCATGATTTTTTCGCGTCGCCTCGTCCTTGCCGGCCTGTTCGCCGGTGCCCTGGCGCTGTCGCCGCTGGCCTCGCAGGCACAGCAGACCAGGACCGAACGGGTGCAGTTCGTCACCAGCGCGGGCAAATTCACGATCGAGGTCTACCCCGATGCCGCGCCCAAGACCGTGGCGAACTTCCTCGAGTACGTCAAGAGCGGCTTCTACAGCGGCACCATCTTCCACCGCGTCATCAACGGCTTCATGGTGCAGGGCGGCGGCTTCGACCGCGACATGAAGCAGAAGGCCACGCGCGCGCCGATCCCGCTGGAAGCGCAGAACGGGCTGAAGAACAAGGCCGGCACGGTGGCGATGGCGCGCACCAGCGATCCCAACTCGGCCACCGCACAGTTCTTCGTCAATGTGGTGGATAATTCCAACCTCGACTATCCGCAGCCGGACGGCAACGGCTATGCCGTGTTCGGCAAGGTGGTGGAAGGCATGGATACCGTCGACAAGATCAAGAGCGCGCCTACCACGTCATATGGCCCGATGCACAACGTGCCGGCCGCGCCGATCGTCATCGAGTCGGCCACGGTCGTCAAGTAAGGCTGCACGGCCGCCCCGCCCCGTCGTCACGCCGGGCAACAGCCAGGCAATCACCGAACAGAGGAAAGCAACATGTCCAAGGTAGAACTCCACACCAACCAGGGTGTCATCACCATCGAACTCGACGCCGAGAAGGCGCCGAAGTCGGTCGAGAATTTCCTGTCCTACGTGCGCAAGGGCCACTACGACAACACGGTCTTCCACCGTGTCATCAAGAACTTCATGATCCAGGGCGGCGGCTTCGAACCCGGCATGAAGCAAAAGGGCACCGACGCCCCGATCGAGAACGAAGCCGGCAACGGCCTCAAGAACGACCGCTACACGGTGGCGATGGCGCGCACCAACGCGCCCCACTCGGCCACCGCGCAGTTCTTCATCAACACGGTCGACAACGACTTCCTCAACTTCACCTCGCCGACCCCGCAGGGCTTCGGCTACGCCGTGTTCGGCAAGGTGAGCGAAGGCGCCGACGTGGTCGAGAAGATCAAGGGCGTGCGCACCGGCAGCGCGGGCTTCCACCAGGACGTGCCGCTCGAGGACGTGGTCATCGAAAAGGCCGTGGTGGTCGAGTAAATCCGCGGCGCAGCCCGGCGGTCCGTGCCGCCGGGTGGCGCCGGGTCGCGGCATGATGTCGGGCCAGAACTTCTTTTCCTCCCCATGACCATGCCCCCCTCCACGCCGGCTGCCGGCGCCCTCGCGGTGCCGGAGCCGGCGTGGTTCATTTCCGACCTGCACCTCACGCCCGCGATGCCGCGCACGCTGGCGTCGTTCGAGCGCGTGCTCGAGCGCGCCGCCGTGCAGGCGCGCGCGCTGTTCATCCTCGGCGACTTCTTCGAATTCTGGGTGGGCGACGAGGAGACCGACAGCCCGTTCGCGGCGCAGATCGCGGCCCGGCTGCGCGAGCTGGCCCGCTACGGCGTGCAGGTGTACCTGATGCACGGCAACCGCGATTTCCTGCTGGGCGAGCGCTTCGCGCGCGCCGCCGGGGCCACGCTGCTGCCCGACCCGACCGTGATCGACTGCGCCGGGCAGCGCGTGGCGCTGAGCCACGGCGACATGCTGTGCACCGGCGACGCGCGCTACATGCGCTTTCGCCGCTGGACCCGCAAGGGCTGGGTGCAGCGCGCGTTCCTGGCGCTGCCGCTGGCGCTGCGCCTGCGCGTGGCGCGCCGGCTGCGCGCCGACAGCGAAGCCGGCCGCGCCCGGCAGGCGCGCCGCGACGCGCCGCCCGACTACGGCGACACCGCGCCGCAGGCGGTGGCCGCGCTGCTGCGCGCCAGCCGCGCGCCGGTGCTGGTGCACGGCCACACCCACCGCCCCGCGCGCCACGAAAGCGCCGAAGGCGTGCGCTGGGTGCTGACCGACTGGGACCTCGACGGCCGGCGCCCGCGCGCGGCGGTGCTGCAGCTCGACGCCAGCGGCTTCAGCGTGCTGCCGCAGGCGGACTGAGCGCGCCCGGCGCGGCCCCGCGCCGCCATCATCGTCACTTCATCAGCTTGCGCAGCTCGCTGGCGTCGAACCGGTCGTTCGGCGTGTTCTCGAGATGCTCGCCGAGCCGGTCCAGCGCGGCCATCACGATCTCCAGCCGCTCGTGCTGCTGCGCGGCGTTGTCGATCAGGCTCTTGAGCGCCAGCGAGACCGGGTCGTCCGCGTTGGGCGTGATGCCGTAGGCCGAGAATTCCTGCTTGGCGCCCTGCTGCGCGCCGGGCGCGTCGGGCAGGATGATGCGCGCCGGCACGCCCACCGCGGTGGCGCCCGGCGGCACCGGCTTGAGCACCACGGCGTTGGAGCCGATGCGCGCGCCGTCGCCGATGGCGTAGCCGCCCAGCACCTTGGCGCCGGCGCTGACCACCACGCCCGCGCCCAGCGTGGGATGCCGCTTCTGCCCCTTGTAGAGCGAGGTGCCGCCCAGCGTCACGCCCTGGTAAATGGTGCAGTCGTCGCCGATCTCGGCGGTCTCGCCCACCACCACGCCCATGCCGTGGTCGATGAACACGCGCCGCCCGACCTTGGCGCCCGGGTGGATCTCGATGCCGGTGAGAAAGCGCGACCAGTGCGAGATCCAGCGCCCCAGCCAGTGAAAGCCCGCGTTCCAGCAGGCGTGCGCGAAGCGGTGGAACACCACGGCATGCAGGCCGGGATAGCAGGTCAGCACCTCGAGACGGCTGCGCGCGGCGGGATCGCGCCGCATGATGGCGTCGATATCTTCCTTCAGACGAGAGAACATCGTGGTCGTGTCGTGTTGCCCTGCCGTGCGCCGCGGGCCCCGGCCCGGTCAGGTGCGCCGGGGTGGAAACGCGATCGCCGGCATGGTCGTTGGCCGGTGGGAACGGAGCAGGGAGTGTAAGAGATTTGGTGCCCTGCTGCCGTCATGGACATTGACTGCGCGTGCGCCGCCCCGTCCGCGCTGGCGGACGCCGGCGGCGCCGGCCGTCAACATCGCGCGGGCGCGCGGAACGGCCCGGCCGTCGAGCCGGCTACCGGGCCGGTTGTCGGGCCAACTGCCGGGCCGGTCGTCGTCAGGCCGATCGCGTGGATCGCGCCGAAGGCAGGAATCTGCACCACCGCTTACGTCTCCTGTTTGCCCGGCGCGCGCGCGGCGCCGGGGACCTCGCCGCGCGCGGCCAGCAGCATGTGCTTGGCGATGCCGCGCAGGATGTTCACTTCTTCGCGCTCCAGCCCGCTGCGCGCCAGCAGCCGGCGCAGGCGCGGCATCAGCTTCTTGGGCGCGGCCGGGTCGAGAAAGCCGATCGCCTCAAGCCCCGTCTGCAGGTGGCCGAACATGGCCTCGACCTGCTCGGCGGTGGCCGGCTCGCCAGCATAGCCGATCTCGGCCAGCGGCGTGGCGCGCGGCTCCAGCAGGGCCAGCCGCATCTCGTAGGCGATCAGCTGCACGGCCTGCGCCAGGTTGAGCGAAGTGTAGGCCGGGTTGGCCGGAATGTGCGTGACCGCCGCGCAGCGCGCCACGGCCTCGTTGGGCAGGCCGAAGCGCTCGTTGCCGAACACGAAGGCCACATGCGCGCCGGCCGGCGGCTCGCCGGGCGTGGCGGCCAGGCGCGCGGCGATGCGGCCGGCGGCCTGCGCGGCGGCGTCGCGCGGCAGCAGGCGCGGCGGGCCGAACTCGCGCTGGCGCGCGGTCAGCGCCACCGCGTAGGCGGTGCCAGCCAGCGCGTGCTCGATGCCGTCCACGATCACCGCGCCGGCCAGCACGTCGTCGGCGCCGCTGGCCATCGCCACCGCGTCCGGATGCGCGCGCACTTCCAGCTCGCGCGGCGCGACCAGCACCAGGCTGCCCGGCACGGCGCCGAAGCCCATCGTCTTGATGGCCCGCGCGACCGCGCCTACGTTGCCGGGATGGCTGGTCTCCACCAGCACGAAGCGCACGGCGGCGAAGGCCGCGGGTGCACCCTGCGTCATATCCACTGGCTGGCGCGGCGTGGCGGCGGCGTCGCCGGCGGCGGCACTCGTCTGGTTCGGCGGGTTCATATACAATCCAGGCTTCATCTTCGGTGCGCCGCCCGTTCCGCCGGTTTCCGGCCAAGGCGACGCGCCCGTTCTTCTACAATTCGTTGTGTTGTCAGCCGCCCCCGGAGGGCAGCGCGTCCGGCCTTTCGCGCCGGGTGGCGCACTCCTGGCCGGCCTGGAGAGATTCATGCATCCGATGCTCAATATCGCCGTCAAGGCGGCCCGCAAGGCAGGTTCCGTTATCAACCGCGCGTCAATGGACGTCGACCGGGTCCATGTCTCCCGCAAGCAGCACAACGATTTCGTCACCGAAGTCGACCGCGCCGCCGAGGCCGCGATCATCGAGATCATCCACACGGCCTACCCGGAACACGCCATTCTAGCGGAAGAGTCCGGCCAGTCCTGGGCCGAGGGCGAGGAAGCCGGCGAATACACGTGGGTGATCGACCCGCTCGACGGCACCACCAACTTCATCCACGGCTTTCCCCAGTATTGCGTCTCCATCGCCCAGCTGCACAAGGGCGTGCCGGTGCAGGCCGTGGTCTACGACCCCACGCGCGACGAGCTCTTCACCGCCAGCAAGGGCGCCGGCGCGTTCCTGAACAACCGCCGCATCCGCGTCTCGCGCCGCGACAAGCTGGCCGACTGCCTGGTCGGCACCGGCTTCCCGTACCGCGACCTGGCCGGCCTGGACCAGTACATGGAGCTGTTCGCGCTGATGACGCAGAACTGCGCCGGCCTGCGCCGCCCGGGCGCCGCCGCGCTGGATCTGGCCTACGTGGCCTGCGGCCGCACCGACGGCTTCTTCGAGCAGGGCCTCAAGCCCTGGGACATGGCCGCCGGCATGCTGCTGGTGACCGAGGCCGGCGGCCTGACCGGCAACTACGCTGGCGAGGCGCGCCAGCTCGAGCAGGGCGAGATCCTGGCCGGCAACCCCAAGGCATTCGCGCAGATGGTGCGCCTGCT
Organism: Cupriavidus sp. FW216-B1; assembly: GCF_058789195.1. NCBI lineage: Bacteria > Pseudomonadati > Pseudomonadota > Betaproteobacteria > Burkholderiales > Burkholderiaceae > Cupriavidus > Cupriavidus sp. FW216-B1. Next base: position 331,761 of record NZ_JBYTEL010000003.1, read on the forward strand.
GTCGCCGTTCTCGGCCGACCACGCCAAGGCGGCCTGAGCCTCCCCCGCCGCCCGCGCGCAACGCCCGCCCCTCACGGAGCGGGCGTTTTCGTTTGCGCGCGGGCGGCGCATACGCCGTGTGAGCCTGATCCATATCAAGGCCCGCGGTGCCGCGCCGGCACACAATGAAGGCATGCGCTGCCGGCACCCTCGCCCTGGCGCGGGCCCCCGCCCGCTGCAGGCCGCCGCGCAGCCCGGACCGCCACTTCAAGGAGCCTCGCATGTTTCCCGAATTCCGCGAACTGATCTCTGTGCTCAAGGCACAGGACACGCACTTCGCCAAGCTGTTCCATCGCCACAACGAGATGGACCAGGAAATCAAGAACATGGAAGCCGGGCTGGTGCCGGCCGACAGCACCGCCATCGAGTCCCTCAAGAAAGAAAAGCTCAAGCTCAAGGACGAGCTCTACGTCATCCTGCGCAAGGCTTCGGCCTGAAGCACCGCCCCCTCCCCAACGCCCCAACCCAGGTACCACCCATGTTCAAGCACATCCTCCTCCCCATCGACGGTTCCGAGCTTTCCCAGAAGGCCGTCGGCGCCGCCATCGAGTTCGCCCGCGCCACCGGCGCCAAGCTGACCGCCTACATGAGCCTGGAGGAATATCCGTTCCTGCCGACCAGCGACGCCACCCACGAGAAGCGCTCGGTGTTCGAGCAGCGCGTCGAGGCCGCCGCGCGCGCCGAGCTGTCGCGCATCGAAGCGTCCGCGGCGCTGGCCGGCGTGCCGTGCAACGCCGTCACCTCGGTTTCGGCCGCGCCGTACCGCGGCATCATCGCCACCGCCGCCGAGCAGGGCTGCGACGTGATCTTCATGGCATCGCACGGCCGCAGCGGCATCAGCGGCCTGCTGCTCGGCAGCGAAACGCAGAAGGTGCTCACGCACAGCACCATCCCGGTGCTGGTGTTCCGCTGAGCGCACGCGCGCCAGCCCTCCCTCCGCGCCCCGCTCACCGGGGCGCGTTGCCGTGCCCGGCGCCCTCGCCGGGCGCCGCCGGCCCCAAGCCGCGCGGCCGGTGCTGTACCATATCGCCCATCTTCCGAAATACCCCCTTGCGTCCCGAGGCAGGCCCCTCGCGCGGCCGGATTGTTTCCGCCGCGCCCGCGCCGCGCGCCGTGCGCGCCGATCGGGCCGGCAAGGCGGTGGCAAGCACGGGGGCGCCGGCAGCGGCCCTCCGTGCCAAACAGGTTTAATGGCAATGGGATTGCAGAAAAAGACGGACCCGGACCAGACGGCGGCGGAGGCTTCCGGCGCCAAGCACACGCCGATGATGCAGCAGTATCTGCGCCTCAAGGCCGACCATCCGGACACCTTGCTGTTCTACCGGATGGGCGATTTCTATGAACTCTTCCATGACGACGCGGAGAAAGCCTCGCGGCTGCTGGACATCACGCTGACCGCGCGCGGCGCCTCCAACGGCGTGCCGATCCGCATGGCCGGCATTCCGTTCCACTCGGTGGACCAGTACCTCGCGCGCCTGGTCAAGCTGGGCGAATCGGTGGCGATCTGCGAGCAGATCGGCGACCCCGCCACCAGCAAGGGGCCGGTGGAGCGCAAGGTGGTGCGCATCGTCACCCCCGGCACGCTGACCGACGCGGCGCTGCTGCCGGACAAGGCCGACACCTTCCTGATGGCGGTGCACCAGCACACCACGCGCCGCGGCGTGAGCAAGATGGGGCTGGCCTGGCTCAACCTCGCCAGCGGCGAGCTGCGCCTGATGGAGTGCGAAGTGGCGCAGCTGGGCCGCGAACTGGAGCGCATCCGCCCGGCCGAGCTGCTGTTCGCCGACGGCATCGAGCTGCCGGCGCTGGCCTGCGCGCGCACGCGCCTGCCGGAATGGCATTTCGACCAGGAGGCCGGCACACGCCGCCTGCGCGAGCAGCTCGGCGTGGCCAGCCTGGACCCGTTCGGCTGCGCCGGGCTGGGCGCGGCGCTGGGCGCGGTGGGCGCGCTGCTGAACTACGCGGCCTCCACCCAGGGCCAGTCGCTGCGCCACGTGCAGGGCGTGACGGTCGAGCGCGAATCGGAATTCGTCGGCCTGGACACCGCCACGCGCCGCAACCTGGAGCTGACCGAGACCCTGCGCGGCGGCGAGTCGCCCACGCTGTTCTCGCTGCTCGACACCTGCGCCACCACGATGGGCAGCCGCCTGCTGCGCCACTGGCTGCACCATCCGCTGCGCGACCGCGCGCTGCCGCAGGCGCGCCAGCAGGCCATCGGCGCGCTGCTGGAGCAGGGCATCGAGCCGCTGCGCGCGGCGCTGCGCCGGCTGTCCGACGTGGAGCGCATCACCGCGCGCCTGGCGCTGCTCAACGCGCGCCCGCGCGACCTGTCCTCGCTGCGCGACACGCTGGCCGCGCTGCCCGAGGTGCAGGCCCGCGTGCGGCCCGACGAGGCCGCGCCGCTGCTGAGCCAGACCGTGGCCGAGCTGGCCGTGCCGCAGGACTGCCAGGCGCTGCTGGTGGCCGCGGTGGCGCCCGAGCCGGCCAGCGTGGTGCGCGACGGCGGCGTGATCGCGCGCGGCTTCGACGCCGAGCTCGACGAGCTGCGCGACATCTCCGAGAACTGCGGCCAGTTCCTGGTCGACCTGGAGACGCGCGAGCGCACCCGCACCGGCATCGCCAACCTGCGCGTGGAATACAACCGCGTGCACGGCTTCTACATCGAAGTGACCAACGGCCAGGCCGACAAGGTCCCCGACGACTACCGCCGCCGCCAGACGCTGAAGAACGCCGAGCGCTACATCACGCCCGAGCTCAAGGCCTTCGAGGACAAGGCGCTGTCGGCGCAGGACCGCGCGCTGGCGCGCGAGAAGCAGCTCTACGACGCGCTGCTGCAGCAGTTGCTGCCGCATATCGGCGAGCTGCAGCGCGTGGCCGGCGCGCTGGCCCGGCTGGACGTGCTGGCGGCGCTGGCCGAGCGCGCGCAGACGCTGGACTGGACCCGGCCCGAGCGCGTCGACGAGAACGCCATCGACATCGCGCAGGGCCGCCATCCGGTGGTGGAAGGCCAGCTCGCGTCGGAGTCGGTGCCGTTCATCGCCAACGACTGCCAACTGACCGAGGCACGCAAGCTGCTGCTGATCACCGGCCCGAACATGGGCGGCAAGTCGACCTTCATGCGCCAGACCGCGCTGATCGTGCTGCTGGCCTGCGTGGGCGCCTACGTGCCCGCGCGGCGCGCGGTGATCGGCCCGATCGACCGCATCTTCACCCGCATCGGCGCGGCCGACGACCTCGCCGGCGGGCGCTCCACCTTCATGGTGGAGATGACCGAGGCGGCCGGCATCCTGCACAACGCCACCCCGGCCAGCCTGGTGCTGATGGACGAGATCGGCCGCGGCACCTCGACCTTCGACGGCCTCGCGCTGGCGTGGGCGATCGCGCGCCACCTGCTGGCGCACAACCGCAGCCACACGCTGTTCGCCACGCACTACTTCGAGCTCACGCAACTGCCGCAGGAGTTCACGCAGGCGGCCAACGTGCATCTCTCGGCGGTGGAGCACGGCGACGGCATCGTGTTCCTGCACGCCGTGCAGGACGGCCCGGCCAGCCAGAGCTACGGCCTGCAGGTGGCGCAGCTGGCGGGCGTGCCGCAGCCGGTGATCCGCGCCGCGCGCAAGCACCTGGCTTGGCTGGAGCAGCAGTCGGCCGACGCCACGCCCACGCCGCAGCTCGACCTGTTCGCCGCGCCGCCGGCGCCGGACGAGGAGGCATACGAGGACGACTACGCGCAGCCCGCCGCGGCGCAGGGCGGCGCGATGTCGCCGGAGCAGTCCGCGCTGCTCGACGCCATCGGCGGGCTCGACCCCGACAGCCTGACCCCGCGCGAGGCACTCGACGCGCTCTACCGGCTGCGGGCGCTGGCCAGGGATGCGGTAGCCACCGCATGACGCCGACCGGGCCGCGCCGCCGCCACGCGCCGGCGCGCACGCTGGCCCGCGCCGTGCTGCTGGGCGCGGCGCTGGCCCTGCCCGCGCTGCACGCGGCGGCGGCGCCCCGGCGCGCCGCCGCGCCGGCCGCCGCGACCGTGCGCCTGGCGCTGATCGCCGACCAGCCGCAGTGGCCCGCGGCCGAGGCGCGCACCGCGCGCCTGCTCGACTACGCCGCCGAGCGCCGGCTCGATTTCGTGGTGCACCTGGGCGGCATCAAGGGCGACACCGAATCGTGCGGCGACGCCCTGCTCGCGGCGCGCCAGCGCCTGCTCGACCAGTCGCCGCTGCCGCTGGTCTACCTGCCCGGCGAAACCGACTGGGCGGAATGCCAGCGCGACGTGAACGGCCATTTCGACGCGGTGGAGCGCCTCAACCGGCTGCGCGAGCTGTTCTTTCCCGACGACGCCACACTGGGCCAGCGCACCGCCGCGCTGATGCGGCAGTCCGACCAGGCCACCTTCCGCAGCTACCGCGAGAACGTGCGCTGGAGCGCCGGCGGCGCGCTGCTGGTGACGCTGAACCTGCCCGGCGACAACAACCACTATCGCTCCGAGGGCGGCCGCAACGGCGAGTTCGAGGACCGCCGCGAGGCCAACCGCCAGTGGCTCGCGCGCGCGTTCTCGCTGGCGCAGCAGCAGAACCTGCCCGGCATCGTGGTGCTGGTCCACGCCGATCCGCAGTTCGGCAACGGCTGGGAGCAGCGCGGCAACCCGTCGCTGTTCGATGGCTTCCTGCGCCGCCGCGCGCGCGACGGTTTCCTGGAATTCAAGCGCCAGTTGCGCGAACTGGCCGCGCGCTATCGCGGCCAGGTACTGCTGGTGCATACCAGCCTGGGCGGCTTCGGCATCGACACGCCGCTGCGCGATGCCGGCGGCAAGACGCTGCGCAACGTGACCCGCGTGGCGCTGCCGGCCGGCGCGCCCGGGCAGTACGCCGAACTGGCGATCACGCCGGGCTCGCCCAGGCCGTTCGAGGTGACGCTCAGGGACGGCCCGGGGCCGGACTGAGCGGCGCGGGGGACGATGCGGCGGCCAGGATGGTAGCCAATGCGGTGGCCCATGAAAGCGAAAAGCCGGCAAAGCCGGCTTTTCGGGAGCGAACGTGCTGCGCGGCGGTGCGCACTCAGTGCAGCGTGCGCTTGCTGTCGTCCTCGTCTTCGTCCTCGTCCACCACCTCGACGCCCGAGGCGCCGTGGGCGTGGCCATGCTGGACTTCGTCGTCGGTGGCTTCGCGCACTTCCGACACCTGCAGCCAGAAGCGCAGCGCCATGCCGGCCAGCGGATGGTTGCCGTCGAGCACGACCTTGTCTTCGGCCACGTCGGTCACGGTATAGATGATCGAATCGTCTTCGTCGCCGTCCTCGGGCACGCCCTCGAACTGCATGCCGATCTCGAGCGGCTCGGGGAAGCGGTCGCGCGGCTCCACCTTGACCATCTCGGCGTCGTAATCGCCGAACGCTTCGTCGGGCTCGAGCTGGAGCTGGGTCTCGAAGCCGGCTTCGTGGCCTTCCAGCGCTTCCTCGATCTTGGGGAACGTGCCATCATAGCCGCCGTGCAAATAGACCATCGGCTCATCCGATTCCTCGATCAGATTGCCCTGCGCATCCGACAGCTTGTACACCACGGATACCACCGTGTTCTTAGCGATTTTCAATTCTTGACTCCATGAACGATTCCGCATTATACGCGCAGGCCTTGCCCCCCGGCCCCGTCGATCCAGACGTGCCGCTCCCCCTGCTGGGAGGCATGACGCCGGCCGCTTTCATGCGCGATATCTGGCACCGCAAGCCCCTGCTGATCCGACAGGCCATACCGGGAATCGTGCCGCCGGTATCGCGCGAGTCCCTTTTCGAACTGGCCGACCGGGACGACGTCGAGTCCCGCCTGGTGTCGCACTTCCGCAACCGCTGGAAGCTCGAGCAGGGCCCCTTCGCCGCCGACAACCTGCCCTCGCTCAAGACGCGCCAATGGACCCTGCTGGTGCAGGGCGTCAACCTCCACGATAGTGCAGCCGCGGCATTGCTGGGGCAATTCCGTTTCGCCCCCGATGCGCGCCTGGACGACCTGATGGTCAGCTACGCCACCGACGGCGGCGGCGTGGGTCCGCATTTCGACTCCTACGACGTGTTCCTGCTGCAAGTATCGGGCCGGCGGCGCTGGCGCATCTCGTCCCAGCCCCGGCTCGACCTGGTGCCGGACCTGCCGCTCAAGATCCTGGCCGACTTCACGCCCGAGCAGGAATGGGTGCTGGAACCCGGCGACATGCTCTACCTGCCGCCGCAATACGCGCACGACGGCGTGGCCGAGGGCGAGTGCATGACCTACTCCGTCGGCTTCCGCGCGCCGGCCTACCGCGAGCTGGCCGGGCATTTCCTGGCCTGGCTGTCGGAGACGGTCGAGGACAACGAGGAACTCGAGGGCCGCTACGCGGACCCGGGCGAGGCCGCCACCGCGCGGCCGGCGCAATTGCCGGCCGGCATGGTGCGCGCGGTCGGCGAGCGCCTCGGTGCCCTTCGTTGGTCGGGTAGCATGATTTCCGAGTTTCTGGGCACCCACCTTTCCGAGCCGAAGCCGAGCGTGGAATTCCCGGAGATACCGGAAATCACGCTGAAGAAATACACCAAGCTGGCACTATCTCACGGCATCGTGCTGGCGCCGGGATCGATCGCGCTGTACGACCGCACCCATTTCTTTATCAACGGCGAAGCCTACGAACCGCCCGCGGAACTGGCGCGCTGGCTGCGCCAACTGGCCGACCGGCGCCATCTGAGTGCCGCCGAAGTGGCCGCCAGCGCCGCTCTGCCCGACCTGATGGAGACCTTTCATCACTGGGCGCTGGAGGGTTGGCTGCAATTTGCGCCATCTCCGCTGTAATAATCCGTAACAAGCAAAAACAGGAAAAGACAGCGCTACACAAGCCGGGAAAACGCGGATATAATCGTCGGCTGGCTAGTACTGTGTACCACTGCATTTGTCGGCACCCGGGAGAGCCTCTATTTTGCAGTTCAAGAGCGATAATTACCGGTAATTATTCATCGCCTGTTTTTCTGTTATTAAAGTTAAAGGACGAACAATGAAGAAGTCTCTCCTGATCGCATCGCTGCTCGCCGCCGTTGCTCTCGCCGCTTGCGGCAAGAAAGAAGAAGCCGCCGCTCCCGCACCGGAAGCTTCGGCTCCCGCCGCTGCTGCTCCGGCACCGGAAGCTTCGGCTCCCGCTGCTGCCCCGGCTGCTGACGCTTCGGCTCCGGCCGCTGACGCTTCGGCTCCCGCTGCCGACGCTTCGGCTCCTGCTGCAAAGCAGTAATCGGTCTCGACCGATAAGAAAGCCGACCTTCGGGTCGGCTTTTTTTCGTCCATGCGGTTCGTTTCCGCACCGGCTGTCGCATGGCAGCCACACGCGCGGCGGCGCCCCGGATTCAGGCCCTGACCGGCTGCCAGCCCAGCCCTTCGTGCTGGTCCGCCACCAGGATCTCGCTGGCCGCCGCGGAAAGTGCTCCCGCCAGCGCTTGCGTCGCCAGTTCCCGCGTATTGTTCTGCTGACTCAGGTGCGCCGCCACCACGCGCTGGAGTCCCGGGTGCGCCACGCGCGCCAGGATCCCGGCCGCGACCTCGTTGGCGAGGTGGCCGAAATCGCCGCCGATGCGCCGCTTCAGCGAGGCCGGATAGGCGGAGTTGCGCAGCATCTCGCGGTCATGGTTGCACTCGAGCACCAGCGCGTGCACGCCCGACAGGCGCGCGGTGATGTACGGCGTTTCCATGCCGGCGTCGGTCAGCACGCCGAGCTTCGCGTCGCCGTCGCCGAGCACGAACTGCAGCGGCTCGCGCGCGTCGTGCGGCACCGTGTACGGCAGGATCTGGAGCGCGCCGATGGCCAGCGGATGGTCGGCGCAGCAAACCCGCACGTCAGCGGTCTCGGCCCCGCGCAGGTGCGAGGTGGCCAGCCAGGTGCCGTGGCTGGTGTAGACCGCCAGGTCGTGGCGCGACGCGAATGCGTAAGCCGAGCCGACGTGGTCGCCATGCTCGTGCGTGACCAGCACCGCGTCGAGCTGGTCCGGCGTGACACCGAGCCGCTCGAGCCGGCGCGCGGTCTCGCGGATGCCGAAACCGCAGTCGAGCAGCACCCGCGTGGTGGCGCTGCCCTCGCGCGCTTCGATCAACAGGGAATTGCCCTCGCTGCCGCTGCCGAGAAAGGCGAAGCGCATCATGCGCCGGCCTCGCGCGGCAGCTTGCGGGAGCCTCCCGCGGCAGGACGCCGCGGGTGTGCTGGCACGACCGGCACCGCGCTCAGCGCAGTTGCTCGTCGAGCAGCGAGAGGATGCGTTTGCCGACCTCGGTGCTTTCCGGCTGGCCGGCGTCGTTCTGCACCGTCACCGTGGTGCCGGTGCCGTCGCCCTTGAGCGCCACGCGGTACTTCTTGGCGCGCTTGCTGTCCTCGGAGCCGGTCCTGACGAACAGCTTGGAGAAGAAGCCGCGGTTGTCCACGGTGTCGCGCGGATCGACGTAGCGCACGTAGTACAGGCCCTGCGCGCGGTCGCGGTCTTCCACCGTGAAGTTGACGCGGTCCAGCGCCAGCCCGACCGAACGCCAGGCGCGGTCGAACGGCTCGGCCAGCTGCAGCGCCTGGCTGCCGTTGACCTGGGTCAGGTTGCTGCCGGCCGCGGGTGCCTTGGCCGCCACCACGGGCGCCGCGGCCGCGCCGGACGCCGCTGCCGCCGGCGCGCCGCCGTTCTTGGCCATGCGGTCGGCCTGCTCCTTCTGCACGCCGAGGCGCTGCGCGAAGCGCGAGAGGAATTCCGCTTCCAGCTCGGGATCGGACGGGCGCGGGGTCCACACCGTCTGCGACTTGTCGATGCCGGTCAGCTGCTCCTGCGCGCCGCGATGGCTGATGTAGACCTCCAGGTTGCCGTTCTGCGTGCGCTCCAGGCGCGTGCGGAACTTGTCGCGCTCGGAGGTCGAGTACAGGCCGTCGAAGACCTTGCCGATGGTGTTGCGGATGAAGTCCTGCGGAATCTTGGCGCGGTTCTCGGCCCAGTCCGTTTCCATGATGCCGGTCTCGGGCGAGTCCTGCACCAGCAGGAAACCGCTCTCCTGCCAGAACTCGCGCAGCGACTGCCACAACTGGTCCGGACGCATGCCGTTGCTGATCACCAGCCAGCGCTGGTTGCCGTCGCGCTCCATGCGCACGCCCTGCGTGGACGGCAGCACGTTCTCGGTGCCGACCTGCTGCTGCGCCACCTTGGTCGACTGGTTGTAGGTCGACAGCGTGGAGGTGCCGTTCTGGTCGGGTACGGAGTAGCGGCGGTCGCCTTCGATCTTGGTCAGGTCGGGCGGCACGTCGAGCGTGGAGGTGCGCTTGGCGTTGGCCTTGTAGTCGATCTTGTCCGGCGCCATCGCATCGTTGATGCTGCTGCACGCGGACATCGCGCTGGCCACCAGCACGGGCAAGACCAGGGCGGCACGGCGAACTTGCGTTGCGCCGCGGCGGTTAAGCTTGAGTTTCATTGACACGCAATCCTAGTTGATGGGACAACGGCAGGGTACCGCGGGATCTCAGCCGAGCAGGCCGGCATCCGACAGCGCCTTGCGCACCACGTCGTGGTATTCCGGTGACAGCGGGGTGAGCGGGAGGCGGATACCGCCCTGCATCTTGCCCATTTGCTGGAGTGCCCACTTGACGGGAATCGGGTTGGCCTCGACGAACATCGCCTTGTTCAGCGCAACCAGTTCCATGTGGATGCGACGCGCGGCGATGGCGTCGCCCTTCAGGGCAGCCACGCACAACTCGTGCATCTTGCGCGGCGCCACGTTGGCCGTGACCGAGATGTTGCCGTGGCCGCCGAGCAGCATCAGCGCGATCGCGGTGGGGTCGTCGCCGCTGTAGATGACGAAGCCCTGCGGCGCGTCCTTGATCAGTTGCGCGGCACGGTCGATGTTGCCGGTGGCTTCCTTCACGCCGATGATGCCCGGCACCTGCGCCAGGCGCAGGACGGTCTCGGGCTGCATGTCGGCCACGGTGCGGCCCGGCACGTTGTACAGCACCACCGGCAGGTCCACGCTTTCCGCGATGGTGCGGAAATGGCGGTACATGCCTTCCTGGGTCGGCTTGTTGTAGTACGGCACGACCTGCAGCGAGGCATCGGCGCCGACCTTCCTGGCGAAGGCGGTCAGTTCGATCGCCTCGCTGGTGGAGTTGCCGCCGGTGCCCGCGATGATCGGGATGCGCTTGTCGGCCTGCTCCACGGCCACGCGGATCAGCTCGCAGTGCTCGTCCACCGTCACGGTGGGCGACTCGCCGGTGGTGCCGACGATCACGATGCCGTCGGTGCCCTCGGCCACGTGCCAGTCGATCAGGGCGCGCAGCGCGGGGAAATCCAGGCTGCCATCTTCCTGCATCGGCGTCACGATCGCGACGATGCTGCCGTTAATCTGTGTCATAACGTTTGAGAATTCGGGAAACGAATACCGCGATTGTACCGGATCGCCCGGGCCTTCCGACCGCTGCTTCGCCCCGGGAAAACCCAAGCCGGTTCAGCGCGTGAAGTCCGGGTCTCGCCGGGCGTGCGGGCGCATAGCCCCGGCCGCACTTCAGCCGGGCAGAAGATAGCGTGGCGGCGCGCCGGCGCCGGCCTGGCCACCCTCGCCTCCGCCCTCCCTCGCCGCCTCGCGCACCGCGCACAGGCGCTGCAAAAAAGCAGTTCTAGGCACTTCCAGCACGCCATCCTCATAGGCGACCACGCGCAGCCCGCCGCGCACCGCGTCCAGCAGTTCGCCCGGCCGCAGCAGGAAATCCGGGTTGGAGGGCTTGCCCACGGTCTCGTTGCCGGCGGCGAAGGTCTCGTAGATCAGCACGCCGCCCGGCGCCAGCGCGGCGATCAGGTGCGGCCACAGCGGCCGGTGCAGGTAGTTCGTCACCACGATGGCGTCGAACGGCGCGCGTCCGGCCAGCGGCCACGCGCCCTGCTCCAGGTCGGCCTGCAGCGTCTCGATGCCGGCGGGCAGCGCGGCCAGCGCCGCGCCGTCGCGGTCGACGCCCAGCACGGCATGCCCGCGCGCGGCGAACCACGCCGCATGGCGGCCACTACCGCAGGCGAGGTCGAGCACGCGGCCGCCCGCGCGCGCCAGGTGCGCCCAGCGCAGCACCCACGGCGAGGGCGGCGCGGCGGTGGCGGCGTGGTTCATCGCGCTGTTCATTGATATCCCAGCCCCATCGCCGCGCGCACGTCGCGCATGGTCTCGCGCGCCACCTGGCTGGCCCGGTCGCAGCCGTGCGCGACGATGTCGCGCAGCAGCGCGGGATCGTCCATGTACTTCTGCGCGCGCTCCAGCATCGGCTGCTGCTCGCGCAGGATGCCGTCGATCACGGGCTGCTTGCATTCGATGCAGCCGATGGCGGCGCTGCGGCAGCCCGGCTCCACCCACTCGCGCGTGGGCGCGTCCGAGTAGACCTGGTGCAGCTGCCACACCGGGCAGCGCGCCGGGTCGCCCGCGTCGGTGCGGCGCACGCGCGCCGGATCGGTCGGCATGGTGCGCACCTTTTTCTCCACCGAGGCCTTGTCCTCGCGCATGCGGATGGTGTTGCCGTAGGACTTGGACATCTTCTGCCCGTCCAGCCCCGGCATGCGCGAGGCCGCGGTCAGCAGCGCCTGCGGCTCGACCAGGATGGTCTTGCGCGAGCCGCCCAGGTAGCCCAGCAGCAGTTCGCGGTCTTCCGCGGCCAGGCTCTGCGACTGCGCCACCAGCGCCGCGCCCTCGTCCAGCGCCTCGGCCTTGCCCTGCTCCTGGTAGGCGCGGCGCAGCTCGAGATAGGCCCTGGTGCGCTTGCCGCCCAGCTTCCTGGCGGCTTCCTGCGCGCGTTCCTCGAAGCCGGGCTGGCGGCCGTACAGGTAGTTGAAGCGGCGCGCGATCTCGCGCGTGATCTCCACGTGCGGCACCTGGTCCTCGCCCACCGGCACGCGGCCGGCGCGGTAGATCAGGATGTCGGCCGCCTGCAGCAGCGGATAGCCGAGGAAGCCGTAGGTGGACAGGTCCTTGTCCTTGAGCTTCTCGATCTGGTCCTTGTAGGTCGGCACCCGTTCCAGCCAGCCCAGCGGCGTGCCCATCGCCAGCAGCAGGAACAGCTCGGCGTGCTCGGGCACGCGGCTCTGGATGAACAGCGTGGCGCGCTCGGGATCGACGCCGGCCGCGAGCCAGTCGATCAGCATCTCCCACACCGACTCGCCGATCACCTCGGGCGATTCATAGTGGGTGGTCAGCGCGTGCCAGTCCGCCACGAAGAAGAAGCACGGGTATTCGGCCTGCAACTGGACCCAGTTTTTCAGGACGCCGTGGTAGTGGCCCAGGTGCAGCGCACCGGTAGGCCGCATGCCGGAGAGAACGCGGTCGGGAAACATGTCTGTCTGTGCTTTTGATGGGGATTCGGTACTCGGTACTCGGTACGGCAGGTCGGATGCGGCGCGCCGGGCGCGGCCCGGCGGCGTGCTATTGCACCAGCGCCAGCACGGGTTGCAGCATCAGCTGCACCAGCCCGCTGAGCACGCCCATCACCGGCTGCATCCAGACCTTGGTGATCACGCCGGCGGCCACCAGCGCCAGCACCACGAAGATGCCGTAGGGCTCGATGCGCGAGATGGCATGCGCGAGCCGCTGCGGCAGCAGCGCGGTGAGCACCCGGCCGCCGTCGAGCGGCGGCACCGGGAATAGGTTGAAAGCGGCCATCACCAGGTTGACCAGCACGCCGGCGCGCGCCATCTGGCTGAAGAACGGCTCCTGCACCTGCGCCAGCACCAGCCCCACCGCCATCAGCGCCCACAGGAAGGCCTGCAGCACGTTGCTGCCCGGCCCGGCCAGCGCCACCCACATGCCGTGCCAGCGCGGGTTGCGCAGGCGGTCGAAGGCGACCGGCACCGGCTTGGCGTAGCCGAACACGAACTGGCCGCTGGTCATGAAATAGAGCAGCAGCGGCACCGCGATGGTGCCGATGGGATCGATGTGCCGCGCCGGGTTGATGCTGACGCGGCCCATCACATAGGCGGTGTTGTCGCCGAACAGCTTGGCCACGTAGCCGTGGGCGGCTTCGTGCAGCGTGATGGCGAACAGGACCGGCAGGGCGTAGACCGCAAGGGTCTGAATCAGGGAAGAATCCATGGGGCGCTATTGTACCGGGCCGCCGCGCGCCTGAGGCGGCCGCCCGCGTGGAGCGCGCCGGCGGCGCTCAGAGGCCGAAGCGCCCGATGTCGCCGCGGCCCTGCCGGATCAGCTCGGGCTCGCCGCTGGTCAGGTCGATCACGGTGGTCGGCTGCGCCGGCGCGGCGCCGCCGCAGATCACCAGGTCGAGCAGCTTCTCGAGGCGCGCGCGGATCACCTCGGGCTCGTTGAGCGGGGCTTCGTCGCCGGGCAGCTGCAGGGTGGCCGAGATCAGCGGCTCGCCCACCTCGGCCAGCAGCGCGAGCGGGATCGGGTGGTCGGGCACGCGCACGCCGATGGTCTTGCGCGCGGGGTGCGACAGCCGCCGCGGCACTTCCTTGGTGGCCTCGAGGATGAACACGTAGGGCCCGGGCGTGGCGCCCTTGAGCCAGCGGTACTGGCGGTTGTCGACGCGCGCGAAGTTGCCCAGCTCGGACAGGTCGCTGCACATCAGCGTCAGGTGGTGCTTGTCGTCGATGCCGCGCAGGCGGCGCAGGCGCTCCACCGCGGCCTTGTCGTCGAGCCGGCAGGCCAGCGCGTAGCTGGAGTCCGTCGGCAGGGCGATCAGGCCGCCCTGGCCGATGATCTGCGCGGCCTGCTTGATCAGCCGCGGCTGCGGATTGAGCGGGTGGATGTCGAAATATTGGGACATGGGCGGTCGGAGGGCGAAAGGCCGCCGGCCCGGCGCGAAGGCGACATGCGCGACGGGCAGGTCTTGCGGGGAAAAAGATCGGACGGTGCGCATGACGGGGGCGGGCCATCGGAGCGCCGGGCGGCCGCGGGCCGGGCCGGCTTACCAGTCATGCCAGACCGGCGTGACCGACGACGGCAGCGGCGGCAGCGCGCCCAGCTCGGTGCGGCCTTCGCCGGGACCGTGGAAATCCGAGCCGCGCGAGGCCAGCAGGCCGTAGCGGCGCGCGACGTCGGCATACTTGCGGTACTGGTCGGGCGTATGGCTGCCCGTCACCACCTCGACCGCGGCGCCGCCGAGCTGCACGAACTCGTCGAACAGCGCGTCGTGCTGGAGCTGGGTGTAGTCGTAGCGGCCCGGATGCGCCATCACGGGAATGCCGCCGGCAGCCTGGATCCAGCCCACCGCGTCGGCCAGCCGGGCCCAGCGGTGCCCGACATAACCGGGGCGGCCTTCGCCGAGGTATTCGCTGAACACGTCGCTGATGGTCTTGCAGCGCCCCTGGTCCACCAGCCAGCGCGCGAAATGCGTGCGGGAGATCAGGTCCGGGTTGCCGACGTAGCGCAGCGCGCCTTCGTAGGCGCCCTCGATGCCGATGGCCGCGAGCGCGTCGCCGATGTCCTGCGCGCGCGCCGCGCGGCCCGAGCGCGTGGCGGCCAGCCCCTCGACCAGCGCCGGGCAGGCCGGGTTGATCTGCAGCCCGACGATGTGCACGGTCTGGCCGGCCCACGTCACCGAGATCTCCACGCCCGGCACGAAGCGCATGCCGAGCGCCTCGGCAGCGGCGCGCGCCTCGCTCTGCCCGCCGACCTCGTCATGGTCGGTCAGCGCCCAGAAAGCCACGCCGCCCGCATGGGCGCGCGCGGCCACGTCGCGCGGCGACAGCATGCCGTCGGACACGGTGGAATGGCAATGGAGATCGGCGTTGATGGCGTGAGGGTTCTGCATGCCGCCATTCTACTCCCGCGCGCGAGGCCGCACACGCGGCGCCGGCCGCCGCCGCGCGCCGGTCGGCCGGTCCGGCGGGGCGGCCCGACAGCGCCGCCCGAGGTGCGGCCGAGGTGCGGCCGAGGTACGGCCGAGGTACGGCCCGATAGCCCTGCCGCCAACGCTGGCGTCGGCCGGCGGCGCCCCGCCGCGCGGTATAGTTGGGGCCTCTCGATCCTCCCGCCCGGCGGCGCCAAGCGCGCCGCCCGCCATGCCATGCCGACCGACGCTTCCGCCATCCCAGCCGACTCCGCCCACGCCGACGGCGTGACCCGCACCGACGTGCTGATCGTCGGCGCCGGCCCGGTCGGCCTGTTCGCGGCCTTCCAGGCGGGCGTGCTGGGCCTGCGCTGCGAGCTGGTCGATGTGCTGGACCGCGCCGGCGGCCAGTGCGCCGAGCTCTATCCCGAGAAGCCGATCTACGACATCCCCGCGGTGCCCGGCTGTCTGGCGCAGGACCTGGTGGACCGCCTGCTCGAGCAGTGCGCGCCGTTCGCGTTCCCGATGCACTTCAACGAGCGCGCCAACGGCCTGGAGGAGATCGCCCGCGCCGGCGAGGCCGCGCCGGCCGCGCCCGACGCCGGCCACGCGCATCCGCCGCGCCTGCTGGTCACCACCGACGGCGGCAGGCGCTTCGACGTGGCCGCCGTGCTGATCTGCGCCGGCGCCGGCGCCTTCGCCCCGCAGCGCGTGGCGCTGCCCGAGGCCGCCGCGCTGGAAGACCGCCACCTGCACTACGCGGTGCGCGACGTGGCGCGCTTCGCCGGCAGGCGCGTGGTAGTGGCCGGCGGCGGCGACTCCGCACTGGACTGGGCGCTGGCGCTGCGCAAGGTGGCCGCGCGCGTCACCCTGCTGCACCGGCGCGAGGGCTTCCGCGCCGCCGACGGCACGGTGGCGGAAATGCGCGCGGCCGTGGCGGCCGGCGAGATGGATTTCGTGGTAGGCATGCTGGGCGCGCTCAAGACCGAGGGCGACACGCTGACTGGCGTGGACATCCGCACGCGCGACGACACCGTGAGCCTGCCCGCGGACGAACTGGTGGCGCTGTACGGCCTGGTGTCGGAGCCGGGCCCGATCGCGCACTGGGATCTCGACATGCGCGCCGGGCGCATCGTGGTGGACACCACCACCTACGAAAGCTCGCGCCGCGGCATCTTCGCCGCCGGCGACATCGCCTTCTACCCGAACAAGCAGAAGCTGATCCTGTCCGGCTTCCACGAGGCCGCGCTGGCGCTGCGCAAGGCCTATCACTACGCCTTCCCGGAGAAGGCGCTGGTGCACGTGCACACCAGCAACAACGCCGCACTCAAGGACAAGCTCACGCACGCCTGAACCCGGCGCGGGCGCGCCTCACGCGCAGAAGTCGTCGACCAGCGCCGCCACCGCGCGCGGCTGGTCGTGGTGCAGCATGTGGCCCGCGTCGTCGATGACCGCCTCGCGGAAATCGCGGAACGCCTTGAAGCGCTGCCGGAATTCGTCGAGCGGCTGCCCGCGCGCGATGTGGCTCAGCGTCTGCGAGTCGCGCGCCTCCACGTGCAGCACCGGCGCGGTGGCCTGCGCCCAGATCGCCATCACCTCGTCGAGCCGGTAAAGCACCGGATTGACCATCTTGTGCGCCGGATCGCCCAGGATCTCCCAGCGGCCCCCGGCATTGCGCGCCGACCAGTGCGCGGCCAGGAAGGCGGCGCGGTCGTCGGGCAGGCGCGGGTTGGTCTTCTGCAGCCGCGCGGCCACCGCGGCCACGCTGTCGTAGGTCTTGAGCGCGGGGCGCGCGCGCAGCTCGTCGAGCCAGAGCGCGTAGCGCCCCGGCGCCTGCTCCGCGCGCGTGGCGGTCATGCCGAAGCCTTCCAGGTCCACCACGCGGCGCACCCGCGCGGAACGGATGCCGGCGTAGAAGCAGGCCACGTTGGCGCCCATGCTGTGGCCCACGAGGTTGACCGGCTCGCCGGGCTGGAAGTGGTCGAGCACCGCCTCTAGGTCGGCGATGTAGTCGGGGAACCAGTACGACTCGGTGCCCGGATGGCGGGTCGGCCAGGCGGTCTGGCCGAAGCCGCGCCAATCGGGCGCGATCACGTGCCAGTCGCCCGCCAGCGCGTCCACCATGAACTGGAACGAGGCCGCCACGTCCATCCAGCCGTGCAGCGCGAACAGCTTCGGCGCGCCCGCCCGGCCCCAGTGGCGCACGTGCATGGCGAGCCCGCGCAACGTGATAAATTCCGAGCGCGAGGTTTCTCTGATTGTCATGGTGGTCTCCCCCGGTCCCTTTCCGGCCGGCGCCTTCACCCGCGACAACGGGGAGGCGCGATAAAAATAGAACGATCGTTCGCTCAGGCGATTATAGCGGCACCCGCTGCCTCGATGCCGCCGCCACGCCGCCGCGCGAACGCCAGCAAACAGGAGACCTGCATGACCGCATCCGCCCTGCCCGCCAGCCGGCGCGACGACTACCGCGCGCTGTACGACAGCTTCCGCTGGCACGTGCCGGAGCACTTCAACCTCGCCGAAGCCTGCTGCGGCCGCTGGGCGCGCGACCCCGCCAGCGCCGGCCGCATCGCGGTCTACACCGAGCACGAGGACGGCCGCCGCGCCAGCTACAGCTACGCCCACATCCAGGCCGAGGCGAACCGCCTGTCGCGCGCGCTGCGCGCGCTCGGCGTGGCGCGCGGCGACCGCGTCGGCATCGTCATGCCGCAGCGCATCGAGACGGTCATCGCGCATATGGCGATCTACCAGCTCGGCGCCATCGCCATGCCGCTGTCGATGCTGTTCGGGCCGGAAGCGCTGGCCTTCCGCTTCCGGCACAGCGAGGCGCGCGTGGCGATCGCCGACGAGAGCGCCATCGACAACGTGCTGGCCGCGCGCCCCGAATGCCCGGCGCTTGCCTCCGTGATCGGCGTGGGCGCGGCCGCGCCCCACGCCGGGCACGGCTGGGACGCGCTGCTGGCGGCGCAGTTGCCGGACTTCACCGCCGAGCTGACCAAGGCCGACGAAGCGGCCGTGCTGATCTACACCAGCGGCACCACCGGGCCGCCCAAGGGCGCCGTGATCCCGCACCGCGCGCTGATCGGCAACCTGACCGGTTTCGTCTGCTCGCAGAACTGGTATCCGCGCGAGGGCGACGTGTTCTGGAGCCCGGCCGACTGGGCCTGGACCGGCGGCCTGTGGGACGCGCTGATGCCGGCGCTGTACTTCGGCCAGTCCATCGTGGGCTACCAGGGCCGCTTCTCGGCGCAGGTGGCGTTCGCGCTGCTGGAGCGCTACCGCGTCACCAACACCTTCCTGTTCCCGACCGCGCTCAAGCAGATGATGAAGACCTGCCCGGCGCCGCGCGGCCAGTACCGCCTGCACCTGCGCGCGCTGATGAGCGCCGGCGAGGCGGTCGGCGAGACCGTGTTCGCGTGGTGCCGCGACGCGCTCGGCGTGGTGGTCAACGAGATGTTCGGCCAGACCGAGATCAACTACATCGTGGGCAACTGCACCGCGCAGAACGACGACGGCGAGCTCGGCTGGCCGGCGCGCGCCGGCTCGATGGGCCGCCCGTATCCGGGCCACCGGCTGGCCGTGGTCGACGAGGACGGCCGGCCGTGCGCGCCCGGCGAAACCGGCGAGATCGCCGTGTGCGACACCGACCGGCACGGCCACCCCGACCCGGTGTTCTTCCTCGGCTACTGGCGCAACGAGGCCGCCACGCGGGACCGGTTCGTCGAGCACGGCGGCCTGCGCTGGTGCCGCACCGGCGACCTCGCCCGCGCCGACGCCGACGGCTACCTGTGGTACCAGGGCCGCGCCGACGACGTCTTCAAGTCGTCGGGCTACCGCATCGGCCCGAGCGAGATCGAGAACTGCCTGCTCAAGCATCCGGCCGTGTCGAACTGCGCCGTGGTGCCGTCGCCGGACCCGGAGCGCGGCGCCGTGGTGAAGGCGTTCGTCGTGCTGCAGCCGTCGGTGGCCCGCTCCGCGCAGGCCGACGCCGACCTGACCGCGGCGCTGCAGCAGCACGTGCGCGGCCTGCTCGCGCCCTACGAGTACCCCAAGACCATCGAGTTCATCGCGCAGTTGCCGATGACCACCACCGGCAAGATCCAGCGCCGCGTGCTGCGCGAGATGGAAGCGCAGCGCGGCACGACGCCGGCGCACTAGCCCCCCCGGCAGGCCATGCGCGCGCCGGCCCGCCGGCGCCTGCGTGGCCGGTCTGCGCCACCTCCCCGCACTTCCCCTCCCCCCGCATCTTTTCCCCTCTTTTTCCCACTCTGCCCGGCAGGCATCCGGACTGGTGGATTCCCGTGTCAAGTATTCGCCAAAGTTGACGTTAGCGAAGACAGGTGGCCACGTTGCCGATCGCACAGTCAAAACGCAGGTCATGTCGGCGAAATACCGTTCATGGCAGACCAGTCGCACCGGATGGCATGGCATATCGAATGGCATGGAATTTATCTTATTAATAAGATAACTCTTAAAGAAAAATCGTCCAAAAACTTTCCACGGATTATTCTTCATCCGCATCATTTAAATTAGGATAAATCTCATCTAGATGTTGTTTATTCCAATATCAAGATGCTGAAAACCCGCATAAAAGGCCGATTGACTTAACACAACAACGAACGAATAGACTTAGGAAAATTCATCTTTTCTAAGTTGAATTTCCCACAAACAGAAAATAAACTTCCTATCAAACAAGAAGAAATTTCCGACAAGGCTTTACGAATTTTCCTGGGCTCAATGACCAAAAGGGGATCACCATGAGCACGCATGCACGCACCGGCAACGCCTCCATCCGCAACCTCAAGCACCGCCTGACGCTGGCGCTGGCGTGCGCGCTGCTCTCGGTCCCGGCGTGGGGCGCCGGCGGCGTGATCTTCTTCCGCGGCGCCATCGTCGCGCCGTCGTGCATGACGCAGATGAGCGCCGGCTCCGGCAGCGCCTCGGTAAGCTGCCCGCAGAACGGCGCCCAGGCCGCCGAGTTCGCCGCCGTGCCGCTGATGCCCGGCAAGTCCGTGCAGTTGAAGTCGGCGCGCGCCTCGGTCGAGACGGCGCGCTTCGTGAGGAAGAGCGATCCGGACGGTGGCCAGCAGGGCTTGGTCGTGATGGCCGAGTATTACTGAGCGGGCATTACCGAGCGGCCTGCGCCTCGAGCCACGCGAGCTCGGCGTCGTCGAAGCCGGCCGCGCGGCGCGCCTCGAGGTTGAAGGGCGGGCGCAGGCGCGGCGCCTGGTAGCGCGCCGCCAGCTCGCCATAGGCGGCGACCGGATCCAGCCCGCGCCCGGCGCACAGCCAGCGGTACCAGCGGTTGCCGATGGCCACGTGGCCGACTTCGTCGCGCAGGATGATGTCGATGATGGCGGCGGCCTCGTGGTCGCCGGCGGCGGCCAGCTTGGCCCGCACCGGCGGCGAGGCATCCAGCCCGCGCGCCTCGAGCGTGCGCGGCACCAGCGCCATGCGCGCCAGCAGGTCGCCGGCGGTCTTGTCGGCCATCTCCCACAGGCTGTTGTGCGCCGGGAAATCGCCATAGCTGGCGCCCAGCGTGGCGAGGTGGTCGGCCAGCAGCGTGAAGTGCAGCGCCTCCTCGTCGGCCACGCGCAGCCAGTCGAGGTAGAACCCGGCCGGCATGCCGCCGAAGCGCCAGAGGGCGTCGAGCGCGAGGTTGATGGCGTTGAACTCGATGTGCGCCAGCGCGTGGATCATGGCGGCCCGCCCGGCCGGCGTATGGATCGAGCGGCGCCGCTCCACGCGCTGCGGCGCCACCAGCTCCGGCCGCTCGGGGCGGCCCGGCAGCGGCAGCGTGGCCGTGAGGGTTTCGCCGGCGCCGAGTGCTTCCGGCGCCATGCCCGCGGCGGCCTGGCGCATGCGGCGCGTGGCCGCCGCCTTCTGCCGGGCGTCGCGCAGGCACAGGATGGCCAGCGCCTGCCGGCGCAGCGACAGGCCGGTGAAATCCGGCAGGCCGGGGATGGCCGCGGCGGCGGCGTCCGGGAAAGCGGGCTCGGCCGCGCGGGGGGTGTCGTTCAGGTTGGCTGCCATCAGCGTAAAATCCGGGTTGCCGCCATTGTAGGGCCGGCGCTCGGCGCGGCCGGCATCCGCCACATCGCGCGTCCCCGCCGCCGCCCTCCCGCGAACCTTTAAAGCCCGGCGGCAAACCCCATATACCCATACGCACTTGTGCAGGAGACTTCATGGCGCTTTACCAGCTCGGCGACATCGCCCCGACCATCGATCCGGACGCCTACGTCGCGCCGGAGGCCACCATCATCGGCAACGTGACGCTCAAGGCGCGCGCGAGCGCGTGGCCGGGCGTGGTGATCCGCGGCGACAACGAGCCGATCGTGGTGGGCGAGTCCAGCAACGTGCAGGAAGGCACCGTGCTCCATACCGACCCGGGCTGCCCGCTGACCATCGGCGACAAGGTGTCGATCGGCCACCAGGCCATGCTGCACGGCTGCACCGTGGGCGAAGGCTCGCTGATCGGCATCCAGGCGGTGATCCTGAACCGCGCGGTGATCGGCAAGGAATGCCTGGTCGGCGCCGGCGCGGTGGTCACGGAGGGCAAGGTGTTCCCGGACCGCTCGCTGATCCTGGGCGCGCCGGCCAAGGTGGTGCGCGAGCTCACCGAGCAGGACGTGGCCAACCTGTACCGCAACGCCGAGACCTACGCCACGCGCCAGGCCATGTACAAGACGCAGTTGAAACGCATCGACTAACACGCATCGACCAGGGCGCCGGCCAGGAACCGCCCCGCGCCGATCTACCGACGGACCATCGTGACTGATTCCACCTCCCCCGACATCCTGCAGAAATTCCTGTTCGACGCGGCCCCAGTGCGCGGCGAACTGGTGCGCATGCGCGCCACCTGGCAGGATGTGCTGCGCCGCAATCAATATCCCGCGCCGGTCCGCCGGCTGCTGGGCGAGATGATGTCCGCGGCCGCCCTGCTCACCGCCAACCTGAAGTTCAACGGCGCGCTGGTGATGCAGGTGCACGGCGACGGCCCGGTGCGCATGCTGGTGGTGGAATGCCTGTCCGATCTGTCGATGCGCGCCACCGCCAAGCTGGCCGAGGGCGCGCAGGTGGCCGACGACGCCACGCTGGCCGACCTGGTCAACGTGCGCGGCGGCGGCCGCTTCGCCATCACGCTGGACCCGCAGGACAAGCTGCCGGGCCAGCAGGCCTACCAGAGCATCGTGCCGCTGGCCGACGCGCATGGCGCGTTCGACTCGATGGCCGCGGTGCTCGAGCACTACATGCGCTCGTCCGAGCAGCTCGACACGCGCCTGTGGCTGGCCGCCGACGACCAGGTCGCCGCCGGCATGCTGCTGCAGAAGCTGCCGAGCTACGGCGGCACCCTGGAAGGCCACGCCGGCCGCGCCCCGGCGCAGGTCGGCGAGACCGGCGCGCCGCTGGCCGAGAGCGCCCGCGCGCAGGACCTCGACACCTGGGACCGCGCCTGCCAGCTCGGCGCCACGCTCAAGGCCGACGAGTTGCTGGCCGAGACCCCCGACACGCTGCTGCGCCGCCTGTTCTGGGAAGACCTGCAGGCCGCCGGCGTGCGCGTGTTCGAGCCGCTCGGCCCGCATTTCCACTGCTCGTGCTCGCGCCCCAAGGTGGCCGGCATGCTGCAGAACCTGGGCCGCGCCGAGATCGAGAGCATCCTGGAGGAGCGCGGCAACGTGGAGATCCACTGCGATTTCTGCGGCCAGCAATATCATTTCGACCCGGTCGACTGCGCCCAGCTGTTCACGCCGGTGCCGGTGGCCACCGGCGCCGGCGACGGCGCCAGCCAGCAGCACTGAGCGGCGGGAGGCGGCCGGACCCGGCGGAACCTTTGCCCGGTGCGCCGGGGTCCAAGCGTCAGTGACCCACCAGAGCCAGGGGAAATATCATGTCGGTTTTGTCTCCAAACCCGTCTCCGAACGCGCCTGCCGCCGCGGCGCGGCGCCTGCCGGGCGCGCTCGGCGCGCTGCTGCTCGGCGCCGCGCTGCTGGGCGGCTGCGCCGGGCTGCCGCGCGACATCAACGGCTCGCCGCCGACCGCGCGGCTGGTGCCCAACAGCATCCCGCCCGCGCCGATCACCCCCGAGGAAAGCCAGAAGCTGGGCACGCTGAACCGCGACATCCTGCGCGAGCAGGACGCCGCCATCGCGCGCCAGCAGCAGGCCGAGGCCTACGCGCGCGCCTATTCCTATTACGCCTACCCGTCGCCAAGCTGGAACCTGTATTACGGCGGCTGGGGCGGGCGCCACTGGGGCGGCGGCGTCGGCTTCAGCAGCGGATATGGTTATCCGGGCTGGGGCTGGGGCGGTTATCCGTACTGGTGGTAATGGGGCGGCAAGACGCCGGCGCGCGTGGACGAGACGCCGCTCGCCGCGACAGGTAGCTGCAATTGGGGGGAAACGAGGGAAAAACGGGGAATCGCCGGACCGGCGAATCCCGCCGGCGGCATGACAGCACCCGCGGCGGGCGCCATGCGCGGCGCCGACGCTAGTGGCTGCCGCCGGCCGGCGAATTCGGCGGCGGGGGCAGCGGCGGCGTGGCGCTGACCTTGGGCGCGGGCGCCACGAACTGCACGAACACCTCGCCGTCCCTGACCATGCCCAGCTCGTAGCGGGCACGCTCCTCGATGGCGCCGGTGCCGTCCTGCAGGTCCTTCACTTCCCCTTCCAGCTTGGCGTTGCGCAGCTTGAGCGCCTGGTTACGCGCGCTCTGCTCCTGCACCTGCTTGTCCATGTCCCACACGCGCAGCCAGCCGCCCTTGCCCAGCCACAGCGGATACTGAATGGCGAGCAACAGCACGAACAGCAGCAGCGAGATCAGGCGCATAGGGATTCCGGCGCTTTGCAGAAGAGGTCGGGGCCGTCGGCGCCGGCCGCGATGAGGGTTATCCGCGGCCGGCGCATGACGCGGGCTTAGCGCAGATTATAGAAGGCGCTCTTGCCCGGGTAGCTGGCGATGTCGCCGAGGTCTTCCTCGATGCGCAGCAGCTGGTTGTACTTCGAGATGCGGTCCGAGCGCGACAGCGAGCCGGTCTTGATCTGGCCGGCGTTGGTGCCCACCGCGATGTCGGCGATGGTGTTGTCCTCGGTCTCGCCCGAGCGGTGCGAGATCACGGCGGTGTAGCCGGCGCGCTTGGCCATCTCGATGGCGGCGAAGGTCTCGGTCAGCGTGCCGATCTGGTTGATCTTGATCAGGATCGAGTTGCCGATGCCCTTCTCGATGCCTTCCTTGAGGATCTTGGTGTTGGTGACGAACAGGTCGTCGCCCACCAGCTGCACGCGCTTGCCGAGCTTGTCGGTCAGCGTCTTCCAGCCTTCCCAGTCGCCTTCGGCCATGCCGTCCTCGATCGACACGATCGGGAACTTGTCGCACAGGTTGGCCAGGTAGTCGGCGAACTGGGTCGAGGTCAGCTTGAGGCCTTCGCCGTCCAGGTGGTACAGGTCCTCGCCTTCGCGGAAGAACTCGCTGGCGGCGCAGTCCAGCGCCAGCAGCACGTCTTCGCCGACGCGGTAGCCGGCCTTCTCGACGGCCTGCACGATGGCGTTCAGGCACTCTTCGTTGGAAGCGAAGTTCGGCGCGAAGCCGCCTTCGTCGCCGACCGCGGTGGACATGCCCTTGTCGGCCAGGATCTTCTTGAGCGCGTGGAACACCTCGGCGCCGCAGCGCAGGGCTTCGCGGAAGCTGGTCTGCGACACCGGCATGATCATGAATTCCTGGATGTCCAGGCTGTTGTTGGCGTGCGCGCCACCGTTGACGATGTTCATCATCGGCACCGGCATCTGCATCGCGCCCGAGCCGCCGAAGTAGCGGTACAGCGGCAGGCCGGCTTCCTCGGCGGCGGCGCGCGCCACCGCCATCGACACGGCCAGCGTGGCGTTGGCGCCCAGGCGGCTCTTGTTGTCGGTGCCGTCGAGGTCGATCAGGGTGCGGTCCAGGAAGGCCTGCTCGGAAGCGTCCAGGCCCATGATGGCTTCGGATATCTCGGTGTTGATGTGCTCGACCGCCTTCAGCACGCCCTTGCCCAGGTAGCGCGACTTGTCGCCGTCGCGCAGCTCGATGGCTTCGCGCGAGCCGGTGGACGCGCCCGACGGCACCGCCGCGCGGCCCATCACGCCGGATTCCAGCAGGACGTCGCACTCGACCGTCGGGTTGCCGCGCGAGTCG
Source organism: Cupriavidus sp. FW216-B1 (assembly GCF_058789195.1). NCBI lineage: Bacteria > Pseudomonadati > Pseudomonadota > Betaproteobacteria > Burkholderiales > Burkholderiaceae > Cupriavidus > Cupriavidus sp. FW216-B1. The sequence continues at coordinate 356,737 of NZ_JBYTEL010000003.1, forward strand.
AGAACTTCGCGACCGATGATATCTACGATTGCACTCATGAATTCCTCTCTGACTGTTTTGAATCTTGCTGCTGACCGGGATCAGCGCGGATGATGCCCGACCAATATGTCAGGCGCCTTCCACCACGATCATGTTCATCTTCGCGGCATGCTCGCGCGCGGCGCGCGCGGCACCGTATTCCTCGGAGGCATAGAACACCTTCGCGGCCTCGTAATCGGGGAATTTCAGCACCACGACGCGGCTCGGCGCCAATTCGCCCTCGAGCTGCTCGGTCTTGCCGCCGCGCACCAGGATCTCAGCGCCGTGCGCCGCGATGGCCTTGCTCGACAGCACCTTGTACTGCTCGTACTGCTGGGGATCGGTCACATCGACGTAGGCGATGATATAGCCGGCGGGCATGCGTGTCTCCGAAGTTTTTGTATTGTCTTTCGATACGATCCGTCACCGGCCGGGAGCTTCCGTCAGCGGACGCCCCCGGCGGCGCGGCAGGCCGGCGGGCTCAGGCGCAGGCCGGCCAGCCGAAGTTGTCTTCCAGGAAACCGGCGCGCTTGGTCAGCGCGTCGAGGTCCCGGAGCACCGACAGCAGTTCCTTCATGCGCGACAGCGGCACCGCGTTGGGGCCGTCGGACATGGCCTTGCTCGGGTCCGGGTGCGTTTCCATGAACAGGCCGGCGATGCCGACCGCCACCGCGGCGCGCGCCAGCACCGGCACGAACTCGCGCTGGCCGCCCGAGCTGGTGCCCTGCCCGCCCGGCAGCTGCACCGAGTGGGTGGCGTCGAACACCACCGGGGCGCCGGTCTCGCGCATGATCGCCAGCGAGCGCATGTCCGAGACCAGGTTGTTGTAGCCGAACGAGACGCCGCGCTCGCAGGCCATGAAGCTGTCCTCGGGCAGGCCCGCCTCGCGCGCGGCGTCGCGGGCCTTGTCGATGACGTTCTTCATGTCGTGCGGCGCCAGGAACTGCCCCTTCTTGATGTTGACGGGGCGGCCGCTCTGCGCGCAGGCGCGGATGAAATCGGTCTGCCGGCACAGGAAGGCCGGCGTCTGCAGCACGTCGACCACGGCCGAGACCGGCTTGATCTCGTCGATCTCGTGGATGTCGGTGAGCACCGGCACGCCGATCTCACGCTTGACCGTGGCCAGGATCTCCAGGCCCTTTTCCATGCCCAGCCCGCGGAAGCTCTTGCCCGACGAGCGGTTGGCCTTGTCGAACGAGGACTTGTAGATGAACGGGATGCCGAGCGCGCCGGTGATCGCCTTGAGCTCGCCGGCGGTATCCAGCGCCATCTGCTCGGACTCGATCACGCACGGGCCGGCGATCAGGAAGAAGGGCTGGTCCAGGCCAGCCTCGAAGCCGCAGAGTTTCATCGCTACTAGTCTCCTGCTTGCGCGGTGCCGGGCCCTCAGGCCGCCTTGCTCTTCTGGCTGGCCAGCGCCGCTTCCACGTAGGCCTTGAACAGCGGATGGCCGTCACGCGGGGTGGAGGTGAATTCCGGGTGGAACTGCACGCCGACGAACCACGGATGCAGGCTGTCGGGCAGCTCCATCATCTCGGGCAGGTCCTCGGTCGGGGTGCGCGCCGAGATCACCATGCCCGCCTTTTCCAGCGTGGGCACGTAGTGATTGTTGACCTCGTAGCGGTGGCGATGGCGCTCGTTGACCTCGGCGCCGTAGATCTGGCCGGCCTTGGTGTCGGCCCTGACCGGCACGCGCTGCGCGCCCAGGCGCATGGTGCCGCCCAGGTCGGAGTCGGCCGAGCGCTGCTCGACCTTGCCTTCGCGGTCCACCCACTCGGTGATGAGCGCCACCACCGGGTGCTCGGTCTCGAGGTTGAATTCGGTCGAGTTGGCGTCGGTCATGCCGGCCACGTGACGGGCGAACTCGATCACGGCCAGCTGCATGCCCAGGCAGATGCCGAGGTACGGTACCTTGTTCTCGCGGGCGTACTGGATCGCGCGGATCTTGCCTTCCGTGCCGCGCTTGCCGAAGCCGCCCGGCACCAGGATGGCGTCCAGCGGCGCGAGCACTTCCAGGTGGCCCGACTCGAGCTCCTCGGAATCGATGTACTCGATGTTCACGCGGGTGGCGGTGTGCATGCCGGCGTGGCGCAGCGCCTCGATCAGCGACTTGTAGGACTCGGTCAGGTCGACGTACTTGCCGACCATGCCGATGGTGATCTCGTGCTGCGGGTTTTCCTGGGCATTGACCAGGCGCTGCCACATGGAGAGATCGGCCGGCTTCGGGTCGAGGCGCAGTTCCTCGCAGATCAGGCGGTCGAGGCCCTGCTCGTTGAGCATCTGCGGGATCTTGTAGATGCTGTCCACGTCCCACACCGAGATCACGGCTTCCTGCGGGATGTTGGCGAACAGCGAGATCTTGGCGCGCTCGTCGTCGGGGATCGGGCGGTCGGCGCGGCACAGCAGCGCGGTCGGCGAGATGCCGATCTCGCGCAGCTTCTGCACCGAGTGCTGGGTCGGCTTGGTCTTGAGCTCGCCGGCGCTGGCGATGAACGGCACCAGCGTCAGGTGCACGAAGGCGGCGTGGTTGCGGCCCATGCGCAGGCTCATCTGGCGCGCCGCTTCCAGGAACGGCAGCGATTCGATGTCGCCCACGGTGCCGCCGATCTCCACCAGCGCCACGTCGGCCTTGCCGCCGTGCGAGGCGGCCGCGCCGCGCTCGATGAAGGCCTGGATCTCGTTGGTGATGTGCGGGATCACCTGCACGGTCTTGCCGAGGTATTCGCCGCGGCGCTCCTTGCGGATCACCGACTCGTAGATCTGGCCCGTGGTGAAGTTGTTCGACTTGCGCATCTTGGCCGAGACGAAACGCTCGTAGTGGCCGAGATCGAGGTCGGTTTCCGCGCCGTCTTCCGTGACGAACACCTCGCCATGCTGGAAGGGGCTCATCGTGCCGGGGTCGACGTTGATGTAGGGATCTAGCTTGAGGAGGGTGACTTTGAGGCCGCGCGACTCGAGAATGGCCGCGAGCGAAGCAGCAGCGATGCCCTTGCCGAGAGAAGAGACGACGCCACCGGTGACGAAGACGAATTTGGTCATAAACCGAGCTTGCCGGGGAAATCGGGATTATACATGAGCGGCTGCCTGCTGCACCGCCGCATTTGTGACAAGCGGACCTTCACCTGCCCCCCCTCCGCGCGCCCGCCCTTCATGCCCGCGGCGCGCTGCGGCGCATGCGCCGCTTGCCCCTCATCTCACCCTGGCCGCGCCCTGGCCGGCGCCTTCAGCCGCGCCCGCCGCTGCGCTCGCGCTTGGCGCGCACCGGCTGGCCCCAGCGGTCGGCCTCGCCCTGGCGCGCCAGCGGGAATTCGGCCGGCGCCGCGGCATCCCATTCCGGGTCGTGGATCTCGCCGAAGACCTGGCGCAGGCGCTGGCCCCAGGTGTCGCGGATCATGCGGAAATAGGCGTTCTTCTCGTCGATGTTGACGAAGCGGCTCACGCGCAGCGAGTCGGCCTCGTAGACCAGCAGGTCCAGCGGCAGCCCCACCGAGATGTTCGACTTGAGCGTGGAGTCCATCGAGATCAGCGCGCACTTGGCGGCCTCGCCCAGCGGCAGCGACGGCTCCACCACGCGGTCGATGATCGGCTTGCCGTACTTGGCCTCGCCGATCTGGAAGTAGCAGTTCTCGGGCGTGGCCTCGACGAAGTTGCCGGCCGCGTACACATTGAACAGGCGCACCCGCTCGCCGCGGATCTGCCCGCCGAAGATCAGGCTCACGTTGAACTCGATGCCGGCCTCGCGCAGCGCGTGGGCATCGTGCTTGTGCACCTGGCGCACCGCGTCGCCGACGATGGTGGCGGCTTCGAACATGTCGCGCGCGGTCCACAGCGAGCGCTTCTCGTCGCGCCCTTCGGCCAGCACCTGCCGCACCGACTGGCTGATGGCCAGGTTGCCGGCGGTGAGCAGCACCATGACGCGGTCGCCGGGTTCCTCGAACACGGTCATCTTGCGCGCGCTGGAGATCGCGTCGACGCCGGCGTTGGTGCGGGAGTCGGAGAGGAACACCAGGCCGGCGTCGAGCCGCATGGCAACACAATACGTCATGATCTTGTCTTGTTATGGTGCATGTCCGGCGCCGGCGCGCCGCCGGCATCAGGGGCGCACCGAGGCCACATCAACGAATGCAGCATTCTAGCGCCGCGGCCCCGCGCGCGGAACCGGCGCGCGCGCCCACCGGTGGTGCGCCACGCACCACCGCATTCACCGCTGCGGTGCAATGGCGATCTCCACCGCCATCTGCTCGCCGCTGCCGCCGTGGCGCACGCCGCGCACCGGCGCGGCCATGCGGTAGTCGCGCCCCACCGCCAGGCGCACGTGGCGCGCGTCGCTCAGGCAGCGGTGCGTCACGTCGACGCTGCACCACAGTTCCTTGTCCGCATCCACGCAGATGTCGGCCCAGGCATGGCCGGCCAGCGCCGCCGCGGCCGGGTCGTAGAAATAGCCGCTGACGTAGCGCGCCGGCACGCCCAGCGCGCGGCAGCACGCCACCATCACCTGGGCCTGGTCCTGGCACACGCCGCTGCCGAGCGCGAACGCCTCGCCGGCCGAGGTGCCCACGTCGGTGCTGTCCGGCGCGTAGCGCACGCGCCGCGCGATGCCGTCGGCCAGCGCCAGCAGCGCGGGCACCTCATGCCCGGCCGCGAGGTAAGGCGCGGCAAAGCGGACCATCTCCGGTGGCGCCGCGGTCAGCGGCGTGCCGCCCAGGTAGTACAGCGGCGACACGCGCGCCTCGCCGGCCGGCGGCGCATCGCAGAACAGCGGCGCGCCGCCGGCCGCGGGCGGCGTCACTTCCACCACGCCGCTGGCCTCGATCACCAGCGTATGCGCCGGGCCGGCCACGGTAAAGCTGTGCACGATGTTGCCGAAGCCGTCGCGCGCCTCCGACAGGTTGCCCGGCGCCGACACCTGCCACTGCCGCACGGTCTGCAGCGGGCCCGAGCGCGGCGCCAGGCGCAGCTCGTGCACGCTGCGGCGCGGCGGCTCGGCGTAGCGGTAGACGGTCTTGTGGCGGATCTTGTATTTCACGATGTGGCGAGGCCGGCGCGACCACCACGGAGTTCAGGCAGCCAGCAGCGGCACGAGGAAATCCCGGCTGATGCCATTGCCGAGGTCGCCGATGCGCTCCAGGAAACTGGTCAGGTAGGCGTGCAGGCCGACGGCGAAGATGTCGTCGATGCGCGCGTATTTCAAGTCGGCATGGAGTTTACCAGCCTGCCGCTCGGTCTCCGACGAATGCTGGTTGCCCACCAGCGCCAGGATCGACACCACCTCGTCCATGCTCGACACCAGCGAGCGCGGCATGTCCGGGCGCAGCACCAGCAGCTCGGCCACGCGCTCGGGCGTGATCACCGTGCGGTAGATCTTGCGGTAGACCTCGAAGCCCGACACCGAGCGCAGCACCGCCGCCCAGTGATAGAAGTCGTTGGCGTCGCGGTTGGGGTCGCTGTCGTCCACGGTGCTGGCCTGGAACTTCACGTCGAGAATGCGCGCGGTGTTGTCGGCGCGCTCGAGGAAGGTGCCCAGCCGCATGAAGTGGAAGGCGTCGTCCTTGAGCATGGTGCCGAACTGCACGCCGCGCGCCAGGTGCGAGCGGAACTTGACCCACTCGAAGAACTGCGCCGGGTCCTCGCGCAGCACGCCGTCGGCGATCATGCGCTGCACTTCCAGCCAGGTGGTGTTGATGGTCTCCCACACCTCGGTGGTGAGCGAGCCGCGCACCGCGCGCGCGTTCTCGCGCGCCGCGCGCAGGCAGCTCATGATCGACGACGCGTTGGTCATGTCGCGCACCATGAAGTCGATCACGTCGTCGCGCGTGAGCAGGCCGTACTTGTGGTCGAACACGGTGGTCAGCTCGGAAATGTCGAGCATCGCCCACCAGCCCTGCTCCGCCACCTCCGCCGATTGCGGCAGCAGCGAAGTCTGGTAATTCACGTCGAGCATGCGCGCGGTGTTCTCCGCGCGTTCGGTATAGCGCGCCATCCAGAACAGATGGTCGGCGGTGCGGCTTAGCATGGTCGGTCCCCTCGTACTGCGCGGTTCGTCCGCGCCGGCCGCGCTGGCAGCGGCGGCGGCGCGGGTCATCTCAAGCATTCGTTGCGCGCGGCGCTCAGCGCTCCAGCACCCAGGTGTCCTTGGTGCCGCCGCCCTGCGACGAATTGACCACCAGCGAGCCCTCGCGCAGCGCCACCCGCGTGAGCCCGCCGGGCACCATGCGCACGTCCTTGCCGGACAGCACGAACGGCCGCAGGTCGATGTGGCGCGGCGCGATGCCGGACTCCACGTAGGTCGGGCAGGTCGACAGCGCCAGCGTGGGCTGGGCGATGTACTGCTCGGGGCGCGAGCGCACCACCTCGCGGAAGGTGTCGATCTCCGCGCGCGTGGCGGCCGGGCCCACCAGCATGCCGTAGCCGCCGGCGCCGTGGGTTTCCTTGACCACCAGCTGGTCCATGTGGTCGAGCACGTATTGCAGGTCGTCGGGGCGCCGGCACATGTAGGTCGGCACGTTGTTGAGGATGGCTTCCTCGCCCAGGTAGAAGCGGATCATGTCCGGCACGTACGGGTAGATCGACTTGTCGTCGGCCACGCCGGTGCCGATGGCGTTGCAGATGGTCACGTTGCCGGCGCGGTAGACCGACAGCAGCCCGGCCGCGCCGAGCGTGGAGTCGGGGCGGAACACCAGCGGGTCGAGGAAGTCGTCGTCGACGCGGCGGTAGATCACGTCGATGCGCTGCGGCCCCTGCGTGGTGCGCATGTAGAGGTGCTCGTCCTGCACGAACAGGTCGCTGCCCTCGACCAGCTCCACGCCCATCTGCTGGGCCAGGAACGCATGCTCAAAATAGGCGGAGTTGTACATGCCGGGCGTGAGCACCACCACGGTCGGGTCGGCGATGCTCTGCGGCGACACGCTGCGCAGCATGTCGAGCAGCAGGTCGGGATAGTGGGCCACCGGCGCCACGCGGTTGCGCGCGAACAGGTCCGGGAACAGCCGCATCATCATCTTGCGGTTTTCCAGCATGTAGGACACGCCGGAGGGCACGCGCAGGTTGTCTTCCAGCACGTAGAACTCGCCCTCGCCCGCGCGCACCACGTCGATGCCGGCCACGTGGGCGTAGATGTCGCGCGGCACGTCGATGCCGAGCATCTCGGGCCGGTACTGGGCGTTGTTGTAGATCTGGTCGGGCGGGATCACGCCCGCGCGGATGATGTCCTGGCCGTGGTAGATGTCGTGGATGAAGCGGTTCAGCGCCGACACGCGCTGGCGCAGGCCGCGCTCCAGCGTGGCCCACTCGCTGGCCGGGAAGATCCGCGGAATCACGTCGAACGGGATGGTCCGCTCGGTGCCGCTGTTGGACTCGTCCTTGTCGCCGTAGACGGCGAAGGTGATGCCCACGCGCCGGAAGATCAGGTCCGCTTCCGCGCGCTTGTTGCCCATCGTCCCTTCGGACTGCCGCGCCAGCCACTCCGCAAACTGCTTGTAGTGCGCGCGCACCGCGCCTGCCGGCAGGGCCTGCCCCGCGTGGATTGCTGCCGCCACGCCATCTTGCCAATCGAGCATCTCGTCGAAAAACCGCGCCGCCATGATGGCCGTTCCCCCATGATTTGGGCGCCGCTCAGCCTGCCGGCGATCCCGTTTTGATTGGCTTGTTCTTCCCGGCACAGCATTTCGAGGCCACCACCCGGGGCCCGGCGGTCAAGGCCGCGGGCCATGCGTCGAAGTGCTGTCCTAACTGGGATGATACCCATGACCGCGAAAGCCGCAAGCAGCAAGCGTTCGCGCCATCGCAAGGGAATGTAGCAAGATGTCTGCCAGCCCGCGCGTGCGCGGCGCAAAAGCGCCCGCGGAGGCCGGCGAGGGCTCAGCGGGCCGCGGCGGTGGCGGGGACTTCGGCCAGGATGCGCTGCACCAGCGCCTCGGGCGGCTGCCGGATGTCGAGCACCAGCGCCTCGCGCGGTTCCTCCAGCGTGTCGAACTGGCTCTGCAGCAGGGCCGGGTTGAAGAAATGGTCGCTGCGCCCGGACAGGCGCCCGCCGATCACGGCGGCGTCGCCCTTCATGTAGACGAAGGTCACGCCGCCGTCGGGCGGGGTCAGGCGGTCGCGGTAGGCCTGGCGCAGCGCGGAGCAGGTAAACACATGGGTGCGGCCCTCGGCGCGGGCCGTGTCGATGGCCGCGCGCAGCGCGCCCAGCCAGGGCCAGCGGTCTTCGTCGGTCAGCGGGATGCCGTTGTGCATCTTCTCCTTGTTGGCCGCGCTGTGGAATTCGTCGGCATCATGGAAGCCGCAATGCAGGGTCTTGGCCAGCAACTGGCCGACCGTGGTCTTGCCGCTGCCGGAAACGCCCATCAGGATGTAGATCATGTCTGCTCCAGCGATCGTGTTCGGATGGTTGTCCCATCCTTGTCGGTAGTCCCCGCGCCGCGCCGGGCGGTTTCTGGCGAACCGCACGGCCATGCAGCCATGCCAGGACCTGGCATGCACCGGCTCGGGGCTGCCTTGCCCGCCAGGCGGCGGGCAAGGCCACAAAAAAGAGGAAAGCGGCCTGGGGGCGCGGACTATTGTGCGACGGCCGCGGCGGTTTGGACAGCGCCGGGCGCGTCGGCCTCGGACAGGTCGAGCGCGCTGCCGCCCTCCTCCGCGGTGCGCGCGTGGCGGCGGAACAGGCCGAACAGGCCACGGCCGACGCTGAAGCGGGCGAAGTCGTCGTCGGGCGACGGCGCCAGCGCGCGCGCCGCGAGGCCGGACGCGCCATCCGCGCCGTCCGCGCCGCCGAGCCATTCCAGCGTGCCGGCCACGGCGTCCACGCGGATGCGGTCGCCGTCGCGCACGCGCGCCAGCGGGCCGCCCGCAAGTGCTTCCGGGCCCACATGAATCACGGCCGGCACCTTGCCGGACGCGCCCGACATGCGGCCGTCCGTCACCAGCGCCACCTTGTGGCCGGCGTCCTGCAGCGAGCCGAGCACCGGCGTGAGGCGGTGCAGCTCCGGCATGCCGTTGGCGTTGGGGCCCTGGAAGCGCACCACCGCGACCACGTCGCCGGTCAGCTCGCCCGCCTCGAAGGCGGCCTGCAGGCCTTCCTGCGAATCGAACACGCGCGCCGGCGCCTCCACCACGCGGTGCTCCGGCGCCACCGCCGAGACCTTGATCATGCCGCGGCCGAGATTGCCGCGCAGCAGGCGCAGCCCGCCCTCGGGCGAGAACGGCGCGGCCGCGCTGGCCAGCACCGCGGCGTCGCCGCTGGCGGCGGGGCCGTCGCGCCAGCGCAGCGCGCCGCCGGTCATGACCGGCTCCTGCGTGTAGCGCGCCAGCCCGCGCCCGGCCACGGTCTGCACGTCTTCGTGCAGCAGCCCGGCTTCGAGCAGCTGGCCGATCACGTAGGCCACGCCGCCGGCGGCGTGGAAATGGTTGACGTCGGCCGAGCCGTTCGGATAGACCCGCGCCAGCAGCGGCGTGATGCGCGACAGGCGGTCAAAATCGTCCCAGTCGATCACGATCCCGGCCGCGCGCGCCATCGCCACCAGGTGGATGGTGTGGTTGGTCGAGCCGCCGGTGGCCAGCAGGCCGACGATGGCGTTGACCACGGCGCGCTCGTCGACGATGCGCGCCAGCGGCAGGTAGTCCGGGCCGCGCGCGGAGAGCGCCAGCGCGCGCTGCGCGGCGGCCGCGGTGAGCGCGTCGCGCAGGCCGCTGTCGGGATGGACGAAGGCCGCGCCCGGCATGTGCAGGCCCATGATCTCCATCAGGAACTGGTTGCTGTTGGCGGTGCCGTAGAAGGTGCAGGTGCCGGCGCCGTGATAGGCCTCGCATTCCGCTTCCAGCAGCGCCTCGCGGCCGACCTGCCCGGTCGCGTAGAGCTGGCGCACGCGCGCCTTTTCCTTGTTCGACAGGCCCGTGGCCATCGGCCCGGCCGGCACGAACACCACCGGCAGGTGGCCGAACTGGAGCGCGCCCATCAGCAGGCCCGGCACGATCTTGTCGCACACGCCGAGCATCACCGCGGCGTCGAAGGTGTTGTGCGACAGCGATACGGCCGTGGCCATCGCGATCGCGTCGCGCGAGAACAGCGACAGCTCCATGCCCGGGTTGCCCTGCGTGATGCCGTCGCACATCGCCGGCACGCCGCCCGCCACCTGCGCCACCGCGCCCACCGCGCGCGCGGCCTCGCGGATCACGCCGGGATAGCGCTCGTAGGGCTGGTGGGCCGACAGCATGTCGTTGTAGGCCGTGACGATGCCCAGGTTGGCGGCATGCTCGACGCGCAGCTTGAGCTTGTCATGCGCGGGCAGCGCCGCGAGGCCGTGCGCCAGGTTGGCGCAGGACAGCCCGCGCAGCGGCCCCAGCTCCCGCTGGGCGCGCTCGCAGCGCGCCAGGTAGGCGGCGCGGCTGCGCTGGCTGCGCGCGGCCACGCGCGCGGTGACGGCCTGCACTTCGGAATGGAGGGCTTGCGACATTCGTGGGAGTTCCTGATGGTGTGTCCGGTGGTTCCGTGAACGTTTTTTTGTGTAGATTTTCTACATTATATCGAAAGACTTCCGCCGCGCACCCCGACAGCACATCACAAAGCGGCGAAAGCACGGTATATTTCGGCTCCATAGGTGAAATCCCTAGCCATTCCCGAGCGCGGCGCCGGGCGAATCGCAGCGCGAATTCTGTAGAATATCTACATTCCCAATCGAACCCCAAGCCCGCGCGATCCCGGCAGCCATGTCCGGCGCGCGCGGGCACGAGAGATCCCGCCTGCCGACATGCGCGAACGAATCCTTGCCGTCTACGACACGCTCCGCCCCTCCGAACGCCGCCTGGCCGACTACGTGGCGCGCCACGGCGCCAGCGTGATCCGCCTGTCCATGCCCGAACTGGCCGAGCGCGCCGGCGTGTCGCAGCCGACCATCGCGCGCTTCTGCGCCGCTCTCGGCTACGACGGCTTCCGCGAGTTCAAGCTACAGTTCGCGCAGAACGTGGGCGGCGGCACGCCCTTCGTACACCAGGACGTCAAGGCCGAGGACCGCCCCGCCGACATCGCCGGCAAGGTGTTCGACCGCACCATCGCCACGCTGATGACGGTGCGCAACGCGCTCTCGGCGGACCAGATCGAACACGGCATCAAGCTGCTCGCCGCCGCGCACCGCATCGAGTTCTACGGCTGCGGCAACTCGGGCATCGTCGCGCTGGACATCCAGCACAAGTTTTTCCGCCTGGGCATTCCCACCACCGCGTATTCGGACTCGCACGTGTTCAGCATGTCGGCCGCGCTGCTGGGCCCCGGCGACGTGGCGGTGCTGGTGTCCAACAGCGGCCGCACCTGGGACATGCTGGCCGCCGCCACGCTGGCGCGCGCCAGCGGCGCCAGCGTGCTGGCGCTGACGCACAGCGGCTCGCCGCTGGCCAAGCTGGCCGACGTCTGCGTGTTCTCCGACGTGGAGGAAGACAGCGAGGTCTACACGCCGATGACCTCGCGCATCTGCCACCTGGTGCTGGGCGACGTGCTCGCCGCCGGCGTGGCGCTCGAGCGCGCCGACATCGTCTCCGCCGGCCTGCAGCGCGCCAAGGCGCACCTGCGCGAGCGCCGCATCGCGCAGGCCGAGCCGGCCCGGGTCAAGGGGGTTCAGGCCGGGGTTCAGGCCGGCCCCCAGGCGGGGGCTCGGGCGCAGGATCGCCAGGATCGGGCGCAGCCGGCGCCGCGCGCCAGTAGCGCCGCTCGTGCTGCCGGTAAGCCCGCAGCACGTAGGCCGCGCCGCGCGTCGTGAGCTGGACCGCGCCGGTTTCGTCGCTGCGGTAGCGCGCGATCCCGCGCGAGGCATAGCGCGCCCACACGTCGGCGCGCGGATGCCGGTAGCGGTTGCGGTAGCCAAGCTGGAACAGCGCCAGCTCCGGCGACACCACCGCCAGGAACGACGCGCCCGACGAGGTGCCGCTGCCGTGGTGCGGCGCCTGCAGGAAGTCCGCGCGCAGGTCCTGCGCCGGCAGGCGCGCCAGCAAGGCAGCCTCGTCGCGCCGGCCGATGTCGCCGGTCAGCAGCAGGCTGCGCGCGCTGCCCGCCACCTTGAGCACGCACGAGCGCGCATTGCTGTCGAGCGCGGTATTGCCCGCCGCCGCCGGCAGCGGATGCAGCATCGAGAATGCCACGCCGTCCCATTGCCACCGCTGCCCCGCCGCGCATGGCCGCGCTGGCGGCGGCGCCACGCCGTCGGGCGGCGCCAGCAGCGGATGCCCGGCCGGCGCGGCGGTCAGCAGGTCGCGCACCGGCAGCGCCGCCATCACGTCGCGCGCGCCGCCGGCATGGTCGGCGTCTTCATGGCTGATGACCAGGCGGTCGAGCGCGCGCACGCCGGCGCCGCGCAGATACGGCGCGATCACGCGCGCGCCGGCGCTGTTGCCGGGCTGCGCCGCGCCGGCGCCCCAGCCGTAGGCCGGCCCGGCGTCGTACAGCAGCACGCGCGAGCGCGTCTCCACCAGCACCGCCGTGCCCTGCCCGATGTCGAGCGCCGTGGCGCGGAACTCGCCATGCGCGACCGGCTGCCGCCCCGCCACCACCATCGGCAGCAGCAGCGCCACGCCATGCAGGCGCGCGCGCAGCCCGCAGCGCAGCGGGGCCAGCAACAGCAGCGCGCCGAGCGTGGCCAGCGCGCCGGCCAGCGGCCCCGCGCGCGCCGCCTGCCAGACCGCCCACGGCGGTGCCGCCAGCGCCTCCAGCGCGGCCGCCAGCCACGCCAGCAGCAGATGGGCCGGCGCCAGCAGCCAGCCCGCCAGCGGCGCGGGCATGGCCGCGGCCAGCAGCGCCAGCGGCGTGACCACCAGGCTGACCAGCGGGATCGCCACCGCGTTGGCCAGCGGCGAGATCACCGAGACCTGCCCGAACAGCAGCAGCGTCAGCGGCACCAGCCCGATCGTCACCACCCACTGCGTGCGCGCGGCCTGCACCAGCGCGTGGCGCAGCCGCGGCCAGCGCGCGGCGCCCGGCCCGCGCGCCGGCCGGGCGGCAGCCAGGAAAATCACGCCCACCGCGCCGAACGACAGCCAGAAACCGGGCGCCAGCACCGCCCACGGATCGAGCGCGATCGCCGCGAACGCGGCCCACGCCAGCACCAGCGAGGCCGGCGGCGCGCGCCCGCTCCACAACGCCAGTGCCGCCACCGCCAGCATCGACACGGTGCGCTGCGCCGGCACCTGCATGCCCGCCAGCAGGCCGTAGGCGAACGCCGCCAGCACCGCCGCCACCAGCGCCGCGCGCCGCGCCGGCCACCACAGCGGCAGGGGCCGGCGCAGCCAATGCCCCAGGCCTAGCGAATGCCGCCACAGCCAGTGGACCAGCGCGCCGCACAGGCCCGAGATCATGGTGATGTGCAGGCCCGAGATGCTGATCAGGTGGCCGATGCCGGTGCGCGTGAACAAGGTCCAGTCGCGCGGCTGGATGCCGCGCTGGTCGCCCACCACCAGCGCCGCCAGCACCGGGCCGAAGCGCGCGCCGGCGGGCAGGCTGGCGAGCACGTGGTCGCGCACGCGCGCGCGCCAGCGCGCGATGCGCCATTCCAGCCGCTCGCCCACGGCCTCGCGCGGCGGGACGCGCTCGGCGCGCACGTAGCCGGTGGCGCCGAGCCCGGCCGCCAGCAGCCAGAATTCGTAGTCGAAGCCGTGCGGGTTGGCCAGCCCGCGCGGCCGCGTCAGGCGCAGCGCGAAGACGCGCCGCTGGCCCGGCAGCAGGCCGTCCGGCGCGTCCTCCCAGCCGAGCACGACGCGCGGCGGCAGGCGCGGCGCGGAGCGCGCGCCGCCGGCCGGCGCATCGGGGGCGGCGTCGGGCGCGGCGTCGGGCGCGGCGTCGGGTGCGATATGGGACGCGGTATCGCGTGAAATCCCGGGCACGGCATCGGGCGCAAACTCGAAGCGCTGCCCGCGCGCGGCCGGCGCGGGCAGCCCCGCGACCACGCCGCTCACGACGAGGTCGATGCCTTCGAGCGCCGGCGCCAGCCGCTCGCCGAGCCGCGCGTCCGCGCGCCACGCCGACCAGCCGAAGCCGGCCAGCGCGGAAAACGCGCACAGGGCCGCGCGCGCCCGGGCCGGATGCCGGGCGCGCAGCAGGACCGCGAGCAGCGCCGCCAGCAGGCCCGCCGCCGCCAGCGCCCAGCCGGCCCCGCGGCCCGGCAGCGCGCCTTGCTGCTGCAGCCACCAGCTTCCCGCCACGAAGGCGATCAGGACCAGACGCATGCGGATTCCCGGACGGATTCACCAGGGTCCGTTTATACGGCCGGCGCGCGGCGGAAAACTTGTCAGGAAGAAACGGAAAGGTTGCCGTTTGTGTCGGCGGGCTGGTCGGCGAACTTGCCGGCGAACGAGTCGGCGGACAAAGCGCCGGCCGGGAACATGGTGGCCTCGAATGCCGCCAGGCGCGGCAGCGCGGCCACCGAGTTGCGCCACATCGCCTGCGCCAGCGCGGGCGCGCCGATGCCGCGCAGTTCGCCCAGCGCCCGCGCCACGCCGGCCGTTTCGGCGGGCGTGTTGCGCGCCTTGTGCTGCTCGCCGAACTGGTCGTCGGACAGCCAGGCGGGCGCGATGTCGGGCGCGTCGGTCTCCAGCACGATGGCCTCGAGCGGCAGTTCCTGCGCCAAACGCCGGATCTGCTTCGCGCGGCTGAAGGTCATGTTGCCGCCGAAGCCCAGCTTCAGGCCCTGGTCGACGAAGCCGCGCGCCTGCTGCGGGCTGCCGTTGAACGCATGGGCGATGCCCTGGCGCACGCCCGCGCGGCGCAGCTGCGCCGCCACCTGGTCCTGCGACTTGCGCACGTGCAGCAGCACCGGCAGGTCGAACTCGCGCGCGAGCTTGAGCTGCTCGCCGTAGATCCAGGCCTGGTGCTGCGCGTCGAGCCCGGGCACGAAGAAATCGAGGCCGATCTCGCCGATGCCGACGAAGCGCGGATCGTCCAGCGAGGCCGCCACCTCGCGCCGCAGCGCATCGAGATCGGCCTGCCCGGCGCCGGGCGTGTAGAGCGGATGGATGCCGAGCGCGTAGACGCAGCCCGCGTGGCGCCGCGCCAGCGCGCGCACCGCGGCGAAGTTCGACACCGCCACCGCCGGCAGCACGATGCCGCTCACGCCGGCCGCGGCCGCGGCCGCCGCGACGGCATCGCGGTCGGCGTCGAACTCGGCGGCGTCGAGATGGCAGTGGGTGTCGATCCACATGGGCGGCGGCGTCCTGCGCGCTTCAGCGCTCGCGGTGCAGGTGCCCGTCGCGCAGGCGCAGCACGCGGTCGCAGCGGCTGGCGAGGTCGAGGTCGTGGGTCACGATCACGAAGCTGGTGCCGAGCGTGCGCGACAGTTCCAGCATCAGGTCGTAGACGCCGCCCGCGGTGTGGTCGTCGAGGTTGCCGGTCGGCTCGTCGGCCAGCACGCAGGCCGGGCTGCCCACCAGCGCGCGCGCGATCGCCACGCGCTGGCGCTCGCCGCCGGACAATTCGCCGGGGCGGTGCTGGGCGCGCTCGCCCAGTCCCACGCGCTCGAGCACGGCCTGCGCCGCGGCGCGCGCCTCGCCCTGCTTCAGGCCGCGGATGCGCATCGGCATGGCCACGTTGTCGAGCGCGGTGAACTCGGGCAGCAGGTGGTGGAACTGGTAGATGAAGCCCAGGTCGCGGTTGCGCGCGATATTGCGCTCGCTCTCGCGCAGCGCGGTGAACGGCTTGCCCTTGAGCGCGACGCGGCCGCTGTCCGGGTTGTCCAGCCCGCCCAGCACATGGAGCAGCGTGCTCTTGCCCGAACCCGACGCGCCGACGATGGCCACCTTCTCGCCGGCGTCGACGCGCACGTCCACGCCCTTGAGCACGGTCACGTCGAGGCCGCCCTGGCGGAAGCGCTTGGTCAGGCCCTCGGCCATCAGCACCGGGGTGCCGGCGGGCGCGGCCGGCACGGACGCGGCGGCGCCTTCGGGGGCGCTGCGCAGCATGGCTTCACTCATAGCGCAGCGCCTCCGCCGGGTTGACGCGGGCGGCGCGCCAGCTTGGGTAGAGCGTGGCCAGCGTGGCCAGCACGAAGGAGAGGATGCCGATGGTGGCGATGTCGTTCACGCGGGGGTCCGAAGGCAGTTCGCTGATGAAATAGATGTCGCGCGGCAGGAACTGCACGTGCAGCAGCCGCTCGATGAAGGGCACGATCACGTCGATGTTGCAGGCGATCAGCGCGCCGCCGGCCACCCCGGCCAGCGTGCCGATGAAACCGATCGCCACGCCCTGCACGATGAAGATCTTGGTGATGGAGCTCGGCTGCGCGCCCATCGTGCGCAGGATGGCGATGTCGGCCTGCTTGTCGGTCACGGTCATCACCAGCGTGGACACCAGGTTGAAGGCCGCCACCGCGATGATCAGCGTGAGGATGATGAACATCATGCGCTTCTCGGTCTGCACCGCGGCGAACCAGTTGCGGTTCTGCTTGGACCAGTCGCGCAGGTAGAGCTCGCCCGAGAGCGTGCCGGCCAGTTCGTCGGCCACCTGCGGCGCGCGCTGCATGTCGCTCAACTTGAGGCGCACGCCGGTCGGGCCGGCCAGCCGGAACAGGGTCTCGGCGTCCTGCAGGTTGATCAGCGCCAGCGCGTTGTCGAACTCGAAATGGCCGGACGAGAAGATGCCCGTCACGGTGAACTGCTTGAGCCGCGGCAGCACGCCGGCCGGCGTGATGGTGCCCTGCGGCACCACCAGCGTGACCTTGTCGCCGACCTGCACGCCGATCGCGTTGGCCAGCTCGTTGCCGAGCGCGATGTCGAAGCTGCCGGGCGCCAGGCTGTCCATGCTGCCGGCGCGAAACTGCTTGCCGATGTCGGAGACCTTGGGCTCCTGGCCGGGCTCGACGCCGCGCAGCAGCACGCCGCGCACGGCTTCCTCGCGGGTCAGCATGGCCTGGGCCGCCACATAGGGCGCCGCGCCGATCACTTCCTTGTTGCGCTCGGCCTCGGCGGCGGTCTTCTGCCAGTCGGGCAGCGCGCCCGGGCCGACCACCTCGATGTGCGAGAGCACCGACAGCATGCGGTCGCGCACCTCTTTCTGGAAGCCGTTCATGACCGACAGCACCACGATCAGCGCCGCCACGCCCAGCGCGATGCCGAGCATGGAGATCATCGAGATGAAGGAAATGAAGGTGTTGCGGCTGGCGCGCTTGCTGGCGCGGGTGTAGCGCCAGCCGATCTGCCATTCGTACGGAAAGTTCAAGAGGATCCCTGTCGTTGAGGAGAAACGCCGGCGCCACGTCGCCGGCACCGCCGGCGGTGCAGCCGCCGACGCCTGTCCGGGCGATATTTCCGCCGCCCGCCAGCCGGAAGTTTACAATCTCGGCCATCATGATGACGCACCTGACCCTGATTGTGCCCTTTTCCGTGCCGCCGGGCGCCGCGACCGACGCGGACGGCGGCGGCAACGACGCCATGCTGGAGGCGCTGCTGCGCCAGTTGGAGTTGCCGGCGCTCGGAAAGTTGCTGACCCGCGCCAGCCCCGGCCCGCGCGAGCGGCACGACGATCCCTTCCTGCGCTCGCTGCCGCACGAGCGCTGGCTGGCCGGGCGCGCCGGGCTGGACACCACCCGCGTGCCCAGCGCCCCCTTCATGCGGCTGGCCGACCGCGCCGCCGCGGGCCTGCCGGAAGACAGCGGCGACGGTAACGGCGGCGGCCAGGCCTGGGCCTGCCTGCAGCCGGTGCACATCCACGCCGCGCGCGACCACCTGGTGCTGATGAACCCGGCCCACCTGGGCCTGCGCGCCGACGAGGCGGCGGCCCTGCACGCGGCGGTGGCCGGCCTGCTGGAGGAATCGGGCATCGTGCTGGAAACGCCGCAGCCGGCGCGCTGGTACCTGCCCGAGGCCGCGTTCGGCCCGCTGGTCGCCACCAGTCCGCTGCGTGCCAGCGGGCGCAATATCGACATGTGGATGCAGGCCGGCGAGCGCGCGCGCGACTGGCGCCGCGTCCAGAACGAGATCCAGATGACCTGGCACGACCACCGCGTCAACCAGGCCCGCGAGGCCGCCGGCAAGCCGGCCGTCAATTCGGTCTGGCTGCACGGCGGCGGCACGCTGCAGGCGGTGCCGCGCCTGGCCGGCGCCGTGCTCGGCGACGACGCCTTCCTGCGCGGGCTGGCGCTGGCGGGCGGCGCGGCCTACCAGCCGCTGCCGCCGCGCTTCGACGCCGCGGCAGCCGGGACCGCCGACAGCGCGCTGGCGCTGCTGGACGACGCCACCGAAGCCCATATCGGCGAGGACTGGGGCCTGTGGATCGAGCGCATGCACGCGCTCGAGGCCAACTGGTTCGCCCCGGCGCTGGCCGCGCTGGAGAGCGGCGCGCTGCCGGCCCTGACGCTGGTGCTGGCCGGCGACAACCACTATGCCGAGTTCACCGTGCGCCGCGCCGACCTACGCAAGTTCTGGCGCGGCCTGGGCGCGCGCGGCGACTGGCGCGCGCTGCTGTCCGACCTGGCCTATGCCGCCTGAACGGCCGGATGAACTAACGCCCAGCCACCCGGCCGACTGACCGCCCGAGCGCCTCACCCCGTTTTCCTGCCTGCCTCCACATGACCCGAATCGCCGTCCGCTCCTTTTCCGCCGAACACGCCGGCACGCTGGCAGGCGCCGGCCTGCACCCCACGCTGGCCCGCATCCTGTCGGCGCGCGGCGTGCGCGCGCCGGCCGAGCTCGCCACCGAGCTGCCGGGGCTGATGCCGCCGGACACGATGAAAGGCATCGGCCACGCCGCCACCTACCTGGCCGACGCCATCGCCGCCGGCCGCCGGCTGCTGATCGTGGCCGACTACGACTGCGACGGCGCCACCGCCTGCGCGGTGGGCGTGCGCGGCCTGCGCATGCTGGGCGCGCGCGTCGACTACATCGTGCCGAACCGCTTCGAGTACGGCTACGGCCTGACGCCGGAGATCGTGGCGCTGGCCGCGCGGCAGCAGCCCGACGTGATCGTCACGGTGGACAACGGCATCGCCAGCGTGGACGGCGTGGCGGCGGCCAACGCGCTCGGCATCGACGTGGTAGTGACCGACCATCACCTGCCCGGCGAGCAGCTGCCGGACGCGGCGGTGATCGTCAACCCCAACCAGCCCGGCTGCGCCTTCCCGAGCAAGAACCTGGCCGGCGTGGGCGTGATGTTCTACGTGCTGCTGGCGCTGCGCGCCGAGCTGCGCCGCCGCGGCGCGTTCGACGCGCAGGCCCAGCCGCGCCTGGACGCCCTGCTCGACCTGGTGGCGCTGGGCACGGTGGCCGACGTGGTCAAGCTCGACAGCAACAACCGCATCCTGGTGGCGCAGGGCCTCAAGCGCATGCGCGCCGGGCGCATGCACGCGGGCGTGGCCGCGCTGTTCCGCGCCGCCGGGCGCGACGCCGCGCGCGCCAACACCTTCGACCTCGGCTTCGGCGTGGGCCCGCGCCTGAACGCGGCCGGGCGGCTGGCCGACATGTCGCTCGGCATCGAATGCCTGCTCACCGACGACGCCAGCCGCGCGTGGGAAATCGCCCAGGAACTCGACGGCATGAACCGCGAGCGCCGCGACATCGAGGCCGGCATGCAGCAGGAAGCGCTGCGCATCCTGGAAGGCCCGCTGGGCGCGCTGGACCCGGCCGCGCGCTTCACCGTGAGCGTGTTCAACGATACCTGGCACCAGGGCGTGATCGGCATCGTGGCGTCGCGGCTCAAGGAGAAATACCATCGGCCGACCATCACCTTCGCGCCCGGCGACGACGGCACCATCAAGGGCTCGGGCCGCTCGATCCCCGGCTTCCACCTGCGCGACGCGCTGGACCTGGTGTCCAAGCGCCATCCCGGCCTGCTGGTCAAGTTCGGCGGCCATGCGATGGCGGCCGGCCTGACGCTGCGCGCGGACACCTTCGGCGAGTTCACGGAAGCGTTCGAGGCGGTGGGACGCGAATGGCTGGACGACGAGCAGCTCGCGCGCGTGATCGAGACCGACGGCGACATCGAGGACGGCTGCTTCAGCCCGGAATTCGTCACGCTGCTCGAGCAGCAGGTGTGGGGCCAGGGCTTTCCCGCGCCGACCTTCTGCGGCGAGTTCGACGTGCTGCGCCAGAGCGTGCTCAAGGGCAAGCACCTCAAGCTGCAGCTCGGGCGCGGCAGCCAGCGCTTCGACGCGATCTGGTTCAACCACGCCGATTCGCTCGGCGCCAGCGCGCTGGTGGCCTACCGGCTGGACAACAACACCTTCAACGGCGTCACGCGCGTGCAGATGGTGATCGAGCACGCGCAGTAGCGGCGGCGCCCGCCGCTACTCAGGCCCGCCCGCCTCAGCCGCGCGCGGGCAGCAGCCCGGCCGGGTCGACCGGCTTGCCGTTGTTGCGCACCTCGAAGTGCAGTTCGCTGTCGGACCTGCCCATGCGCCCGACCTCCTGGCCGCCGGACACCTGCGCGCCTTCGCTGACCGAGGGCTTGTCGAGGTTGCCGTAGACCGTCAGCCAGTTGTCGTCGTGCTTGATGATGACCAGCATGCCGTAGCCGCGCAGGTTGCCCACGTGGATGGCCTTGCCCGCGGCGGCGGCGCGCACCGCGCTGCCGGGCGGCGTGTCGATGCTCAGGCCCTTGCTGGCGGGCGGCCCGTAGCCCGCCGTGACGCGGCCCTCGGCCGGCCATTGCAGGCGGATGCTGGTGGCCGGCGCGCGCGCCGGCGGGCTGCTGTCCACGCGCGGGGTGTCGCGCACGGCCACCGGGCCGCTGCCGCTGCCCGCGCTGCCGCCGGCGCTGGCGGTGCCGCTGCCGGGCGGGCGGATGCGCAGCAACTGGCCGACCTCGATGCGGTCGGCGCTGGGCAGCTGGTTCCAGCGCGTCAGGTCGCGCACCGAGCGCTTGTGGCGCTGGGCCACGCTGTACAGGGTGTCGCCGCTCTGCACCCGGTAGTAGCCGTCCGGCGCCGGCTCGCTGGCCAGGGTGCCGCAGCCCGCCGCGAGGCACGCCGCGGCCGCGGCGGCCAGCAGGCCGAGCGCGCGGCGGCGGCGGCCATTGGTCGTGTCGGTCGTGTCGGTCGTCCCGGTCATCCTTGCCCTCTCGATTCTGGTCGTCTCGGTCGTCTCGTGATTGCTTGGCTTCATGCGTGCTTATCGTCCATCCTTGTCCATGTCTGAACGGCTATTTCGAAGGCGGCCGGCGGGCTCCCGCCGGCGCGGGCCTGCCGCAAGTCTGCCATGCCGCACCCGCAACTGTAGACCGTTCGGCAAGCGAACCGTTCGAAATTGTCCGCCGCGCGCCGCCCGGTGCGGGGGAACAGCCCCCGATCCGCTATAATTCAAGGTTTTGAAAAGCGCAGAACATCATGGAAGCAGAACGCCTCAACGCCATTTCCGGTGCCATCTCCGATCTCCGTTCCCGGACGGAAGATCTACGGGGGTATCTTTGACTACGATGTCAAGGTAGGACGGCTCGACGAAGTCAACGGCGAACTCGAGGATCCCGAGGTCTGGAACAACCCCAAGAAGGCCCAGGACCTCGGCAAGGAAAAGAAGATGCTGGAGGGCGTGGTCGGCGTCCTCGGCAAGCTCACGGATGACCTTTCGGGCGCCGAGGAGCTGTTCGAGCTCGCGCGCGAGGAAGGCGACGACGACACGATGGAAGCCATCGAGGCCGACGTCAAGGGCTTCGAGGCCGTCGTCGCGGACATGGAATTCCGCCGCATGTTCTCGGGCGAGATGGACCAGGCCAACGCGTTCATCGACATCCAAGCCGGCGCCGGCGGCACCGAGGCCTGCGACTGGGCCTCGATGCTGCTGCGCCAGTACCTGAAGTACTGCGAGCGCAAGGGCTTCAAGGCCGAGGTGCTGGAAGAGTCCGAGGGCGACGTGGCCGGCATCAAGAGCGCCACCATCAAGATCGAGGGCGAATACGCGTTCGGCTACCTGCGCACCGAGACCGGCGTGCACCGCCTGGTGCGCAAGTCGCCGTTCGACTCGTCGGGCGGCCGGCACACCTCGTTCTCGTCGGTGTTCGTCTACCCCGAGGTGGACGATTCGTTCGAGGTCGAGGTCAATCCGGCGGACCTGCGCGTGGACACCTACCGCGCCTCGGGCGCGGGCGGCCAGCACATCAACAAGACCGATTCGGCCGTGCGGATCACGCACATCCCGACCGGCATCGTGGTGCAGTGCCAGAACGACCGCTCGCAGCACCGCAACCGCGCCGAGGCCATGTCGATGCTGAAGTCGCGCCTGTACGAGCACGAGATGCGCAAGCGCCAGGCCGAGGCCGACAAGCTCGAGGCCGGCAAGACCGACGTGGGCTGGGGCCACCAGATCCGCTCCTACGTGCTGGACCAGAGCCGCATCAAGGACCTGCGCACCAACGTGGAAATGTCCAACACGCAGAAGGTGCTGGACGGCGACCTGGACCCGTTCATCGAGGCCAGCCTCAAGCAAGGCCTGTAACACGACCCCGCGCCGCCGCCCGGCGGCGCGGCGCGACTCACCTGCCGGACCCATCCGACCATGACCGCAGCATCGACCGCAGCAACGCACCTGTTCATCATCACCGGCACCTCGCGCGGGCTCGGTGCCGCGCTGGCGCAGGCCCTGCTCAAGCCGGGCCACCGCCTGATCTGCGTGGCGCGCAACCGCAACCCCGAACTGGAACAGGCCGCCGCCGCCAGCGGCGTCAAGGTGGCCTGGCACCTGCAGGACCTGTCGCAGGCGGGGCCTGCCGCGGCGTGGCTGGGCAGCGTGCTCGACGCGGTCGACGAGGCGCCCGCCAGCGCCACGCTGATCCTCAACGCGGGCATGATCGAGCCGATCGGCCCGGTGGCCGCGCTGCAGGAGGCCACGCTGGTACCGCACCTGCTCACCAACCTGGCCACGCCGATGACCATGACCGCGGCCTTCCTGGCGCGCACCGAGCGCTTCGGCTGCCCGCGCAAGGTGCTGGCGATCTCGTCCGGCGCGGCGCGCCGCCCGGTCGAGGGCTGGGCCGCCTACTGCGCCGGCAAGGCCGGGCTCGACATGTTCGTGCGCTCGGTCAACGCCGAGTACGCGCAGGCGCCGGCCGAACGCGGCGTGCGCGCGGTGGCGCTGGCCCCGGGCGTGGTCGACACCAGCATGCAGGCCACCATCCGCGGCGCCGACTTCGCGCAGGTGCAGCGCTTCCGCGACCTCAAGGACAACGACCAACTCGCCTCGGCCGAGGACACCGCGCGCCGCATCGCGGCCTACCTCGACCGCCCGGACTTCGGCAGCACCGAGCTCGACGACATCCGCAATACCTGAATCGCCCTGAACCGCCTGACCCGCGCGCGGCCCGCCGCGCGCCTCACCAAGACACCATGACCGACTCCAACCGCGCTCCCGCCGAGGCCAACGCCCCCGCCGCAGCCGACGAAAACAAGATCATCGCGGAACGGCGCGAGAAGCTGCAGGCCCTGCGCCAGCAAGGCGTGGCCTTCCCCAACGACTTCCGCCCGACCCACCAGTCCGCCGCGCTGCACGCGCAGTACGGCGAAACCGACCAGGCCGCGCTCGAAGCGGCGCCGGTCGAGGTCGCCATCGCCGGGCGCATGATGCTCAAGCGCGTGATGGGCAAGGCCAGCTTCGCCACCGTGCAGGACGGCGCCGGCCGCATCCAGTTCTACATCAGCCGCGACGCGATCGGCGAAGAGGTCTACGCCGCCTTCAAGAAGTGGGACCTCGGCGACATCATCGCCGCGCGCGGCACGCTGATGAAGACCAGGACCGGCGAGCTGTCGGTGGCGGTCAGCGAGCTGCGCCTGCTGTCCAAGAGCCTGCGCCCGCTGCCCGGCGATTTCTACGGCCTGTCGGACCAGGAGCTGAAATACCGCCAGCGCTACGTCGACCTGATCGTGTCGCCGGAGACGCGCGCCACCTTCCGCGCGCGCACCCAGGCCATCAGCTCGCTGCGCCGCCACATGGCCGACGCGGACTTCATGGAAGTGGAAACGCCGATGCTGCACCCGATCCCGGGCGGCGCCGCGGCCAAGCCCTTCATCACGCACCACAACGCGCTGGACATGCAGATGTTCCTGCGCATCGCGCCCGAGCTGTACCTCAAGCGCCTGGTGGTGGGCGGCTTCGAGCGCGTGTTCGAGATCAACCGCAATTTCCGCAACGAGGGGGTGAGCCCGCGCCACAACCCCGAGTTCACCATGATGGAGTTCTACGCCGCGTACACCGACTACCGCTGGCTGATGGACTTCACCGAGAACCTGATCCGCCAGGCCGCCATCGACGCGCGCGGCAGCGCCGTGCTGACCTACCAGGGCCGCGAGCTGGACCTGTCCAAGCCGTTCCACCGCCTCACCATCTGCCAGGCGATCCAGAAATACGCGCCGCAATACACCGACGCGCAACTGGCCGACGTGGACTTCCTGCGCGCCGAGCTGAAGAAGTTCGGCGTCAACACCGGCGCGCCGCAGTTCCTCAACGCGGGCCTGGGCACGCTGCAGCTGGTGCTGTTCGAGGAAACCGCCGAAAGCCAGCTGTGGGAGCCGACCTACATCGTCGACTACCCGGTGGAAGTCTCGCCGCTGGCGCGCGCCTCGGACACCCTGCCCGGCATCACCGAGCGCTTCGAGCTGTTCATCACCGGCCGCGAGATCGCCAACGGCTTCTCCGAGCTGAACGACGCCGAGGACCAGGCCGAGCGCTTCCGCAAGCAGGTCGACCAGAAGGACGCCGGCGACGAGGAAGCCATGTACTTCGACGCCGACTACATCCGCGCACTGGAATACGGCATGCCCCCGACGGGCGGCTGCGGCATCGGCATCGACCGCCTGGTGATGCTGCTGACCGACAGCCCCAACATCCGCGACGTCATCCTGTTCCCGCACCTGCGCCGCGAGGACTGAACGCTGCTGAATGGCTGGCGCTCATCTCCTGCTGGTGGGAGAGGGGCGAACCCAAGCGGCCGGCTGAACGTGCCGGCGACCCAAAGCCCCATCGCTTCGATGGGGCTTTTTGCTTTCCGCTGCGGCGTTGTTACAAACGGCCCGGCGCGGCGCCCGGCCCACCTCGGCCAAGCCATTGATTCCACTGGCAAATCCGTCCTACACAAACTTACAAAATCAAACGGAAAACGGCGGCGGATTCGGCCAGACTCAAGACCGGGAAACATCGAAGCCGCGCGCGCTCAACTCAACGTGTGCTTTCGGTACCGCACAAGGAAAACGACATGCCGAATCCGACCCTGAACCCGTCCAGCGAATCCACCGCGCCGGCGCTGCCCGCGCAACGCCGCCTGCATCCGCTCGTGGGCGCCGCGGCCGTGGCCATCGTGATCGCCAGCCTGACGGCGGTGGCCGCCATGACCGGCGTGCTGCCGCTCGGCAAGGCCGCGCCCGGTGCGCCGCAGTCGCTGACCGCGCAGATCGCCGCGGAAAATGCCGCGGCCAGCCAGCAGCCGCAGCAGCCCGTGCCGGGCAGCACCACGCGACCTCCCGAGGCCATGAATCCGGCGCCGGCGCAAGCTGCCGCCCCCGCTGCGCCGGCCGCGCAGGCCCAGCCGCCCCGGCGCGCCGACAACGGCGCGTATGCGCAGCGCCAGTCCGCGCCACCCAGCGCCAGCCTCGGCCGCGTAGTGGCCATCACGCCGGTCGAGACCGCCAAGCCGGCCACGGGCCTCGGCGCGGTGGGCGGCGCCGTGGTCGGCGGCCTGCTGGGCAACCAGATCGGCCGCGGCAACGGCCGCATCCTCGGCACCGTGGCCGGCGCCGTGGGTGGCGGCTTCGCCGGCAACCAGATCGAGAAGAGCGTGCGCAAGGACACCAGCTACCAGGTCCGCGTGCAGATGGACAACGGCACGCACCGCACCTTCACCTACCATGCCGATCCCGGCGTGCAGGTCGGCGAGCGGGTCCGGCTGCAGGACGGCGGGCTGGCCCCCGCCTGAGACGGACACAGTGCCGGCGGCCAAAGAAAAACGGGCGCGCGCGCCCGTTTTTCCTTGGCCCTTTACCTGCTGCCAGCCTGCCTGCCTCGCGGCCTGGAAGTTGTTTCAAGATGAAGCGAAGCGATCCTGGCCAGGGCGAAGCAGGGAACTCGGATCACGCAGCGGTGCGCGCCTGCCAGCGCGCATGCGCCCTGCAAGGGCGCGGCCGCAGACAGTACAACCAGTAACTTGCCGCGCAGCGCAGCGACGCCAGGGTCTTTTTGAAACGACTTCCTACGCCGCTTCCTCGATCCACGCGGCCTGGATCGCTTCCAGGATCTTCTCGCCCGAGCGGTCGGGCAGGTCGGCGAAGCCATCGAGCTCCATGACCCAGCGGTGCAGGTCGGTGAAACGGATCGCGGCGGGATCGACGTCGGGGTACTTGTCGTACAGCGCGGCGGCGATGTCGTAGGTGTCGGTCCACTTCATGGGCTCTCTCTCTCCGGTCGGGTCGTGAAGGCGGCAGGGGCGCGCGGCGGGCGCTCAGTGCTCTTCCTTGGCATGGTTGATCGTGTACTTCGGGATCTGCACGGTGAGGTCGCCGTCGGCGACCAGCGCCTGGCACGAGAGCCGCGAATTGGGCTCGAGGCCCCAGGCCTTGTCGAGCAGGTCCTCTTCCTTTTCCTCCGCGTCCTCGAGCGAGTCGAAGCCCTCGCGCACGATCACGTGGCAGGTGGTGCAGGCGCACGACTTTTCGCAGGCGTGCTCGATCTCGATGCCGTTGTTGAGCAAGGCATCGCAGATGCTGGTGCCCGCCTCGGCTTCGAACACGGCGCCCTCCGGGCAGAGTTCGACGTGGGGCAATACGATGATCTGTGGCATGGGTTGTCCTGGATATGGATACGGCGCGGCCTCGGGGATCAGCCCAGGTCCTGCACCTTGCGGCCCGCCAGCGCGCTCTTGATCGAGCGGTCCATGCGGCGTGCGGCGAATTCGTCGGTGCCGCGGGAAAGCGCCTCCACGGCGGCCTTGATGGCGTGGTGGTCCTGGCCCGCGGCCACGTCGCCGACCGCCTGGATCAGCCGCTCCACGGCGGCGCGCTCGTCGGCCGAGAGCAGTTCGCCGTCGGTCTCGAGCGCGCGGCTGGTGGCCTCGACCAGGCGCGCGGCTTCCACGCGCTCCTCGGCCAGGGCGCGGCTCTTCATGTCGTGCTCGGCTTCGCGGAAGCTGTCCTGCAGCATGCGGGCGATCTCGTCGTCGGCCAGCCCGTAGGACGGCTTGACGGTGATGGTGGCCTCCACGCCCGACTGCGTCTCGCGCGCGAAGACCGACAGCAGGCCGTCGGCGTCGACCTGGTAGGTCACGCGGATGCGCGCCGCGCCCGCCACCATCGGCGGGATGCCGCGCAGCTCGAAGCGCGCCAGCGAGCGGCAGTCCGCCGCCAGCTCGCGCTCGCCCTGCAGCACGTGGATGGCCATCGCGGTCTGGCCGTCCTTGAAGGTGGTGAATTCCTGCGCGCGCGCCACCGGGATGGTGCTGTTGCGCGGGATGATCTTCTCGACCAGGCCGCCCATCGTCTCCACGCCCAGCGAGAGCGGGATCACGTCCAGCAGCAGCCAGTCCTCGCCGGGCGCGCCGTTGCCGGCCAGCAGGTTGGCCTGCATGGCGGCGCCGAGCGCCACCACCTTGTCCGGGTCGAGGTTGGTCAGCGGCGGCTGGCCGAAGAACTCGCCCACCGCCTTGCGGATCGAAGGCGTGCGCGTGGCGCCGCCGACCAGCACCACGCCCTTGACCTCGTCGGCGGCCACGCCGGCGTCGCGCAGCGCCTTGCGCACCGGCGCCAGGGTCTTCTGCACCAGCGGCGCGGTCATCTCGACGAAGGCCGCCGCGGTGAGCGTCAGGTGCACGATCTCGCCGCTGTTGAGCACGGCGTCGATCACGGTGGCGTCGGCCGCCGACAGCGCTTCCTTGGCGGCGCGGGCGCGTACCTGCAGCAGGCGCATGTCTTCGGCCGAAAGCGGCTGCAGGCCAGCCTGCTCGACGATCCAGCACATCACGCGCTGGTCGAAGTCGTCGCCGCCGAGCGCGGAATCGCCGCCGGTGGCCATGACTTCGAACACGCCCTTGGTGAGCTTGAGGATGGAGATGTCGAAGGTGCCGCCGCCGAGGTCATAGACCGCGTAGATGCCTTCGGAGGCGTTGTCCAGGCCGTAGGCGATGGCCGCCGCGGTCGGCTCGTTGAGCAGGCGCAGCACTTCCAGGCCGGCCAGTTGCGCCGCGTCCTTGGTGGCCTGGCGCTGGGCGTCGTCGAAGTACGCGGGCACCGTGATGACGGCGCCGACCAGCTCGTCGCCGAGCGAATCCTCGGCGCGCTGGCGCAGCGTGGCGAGGATCTCGGCCGAGATCTCCACGGGGCTCTTCACGCCGGCCGCGGTCTTGATCTGCACCATGCCGGGCGCGTCGACGAAATCGTAGGGGCTGTGCTCGATGTGCGTCACGTCGCGCAGGCCGCGGCCCATGAAGCGCTTGACCGAGACGATGGTGTTCTTGGGGTCGTGCACCGCTTCGTCCTGCGCGCGGTAGCCGATCTGCGTGCCCTTGCCGGGCAGGTAGCGCACCACGGACGGCAGCAGCGCGCGGCCGCTTTCGTCGGTCAGGACTTCGGGAATGCTGTTGCGAACCGCCGCCACCAGCGAGTTGGTCGTGCCGAGGTCGATGCCGACCGCGAGCCGCTTCTGGTGGGGAGCCGGCGACATGCCGGGTTCGGAGATCTGGAGCAGTGCCATGATGAATCGTCTTTATTCGTGCGGTGGCGGGCATCACCGCTTGCAGCGATGCGGCCCGCGCCGGGGCGCCATTGTGGCATGGCCGGGGCGAACCTGCCCGGCGGCCGGGCTAGTCTTCCAGGCGGTCGATCGCTTCGCTGGTATCGTGTTCGATCTTCTCGATAAACATCAATTGCCTGGCCGCGCCGCCGGCGGCGGCATCGTCGCCGGCATCGAGCAGCGCGCCGAGCGCCGCGTGGCGCTCGCGCTTCTCGCCGCGCAGTTCGCGCAGCAGCGCGTCGAGGCGCGCCACGTCCCGCCCGGCCACCGCTTCCTGCAGCGCCTCGCGCCATTCCATCTGCTGCATCAGGAACGCGGGCGCCATCGCGGTGTTGCTCTCGGCCTGGATGTCCACGCCGCGCAGCGACAGCAGGTAGATCGCGCGCTTGAGCGGCTGGCGCAGCGTGCGGTAGGCCTCGTTGGCATGCGCGGCCCACTGCATGGCGACGCGGCGCTCGGCATCGCCGGCGTTGGCGAAGCGGTCCGGGTGCGCCTGCGACTGCACGGTGCGGTAGGCGGTGTCCAGCGCGGCTTCATCCACCGTGTAGGTGGCCGGCAGGCCGAACAGCGCGAAATAGTCGTCTTTCAACACCTTCCCCAAACAAAAAAGAGCGGCTGCGCCGCCCCAGGCTGCTGACGAGGTCAGCTTGCCGTTCGTGGTCTTCCCGGCCCTGTCCCGCGTCGCGGAAAACGGCGGCAAAGGCAGACGCAGGCAAACCCCTCGGCGGGACTGCCCGCCCGGCCGGCGGCTCGCCGCGGTCGCGCGTCAGGCAATCCGGCGGGACGCCGATCCGTAGCGCGCGTTCGGGCGCGGTCCGCGGCCGCATCGCCAGGGCGGGTCATGGCGCATGCGCCATGACCGCAATCGAGCCCGGCCACCCGCGGTGTTCGCCGTCCCGATGGAAACCGGCGCCGCCGCGCGCCACGCCTGCCGCCCGGCGGACGCTCAGACCCGGAACGACTCTCCGCAGCCGCACTCGTCCTTGACGTTGGGGTTGTTGAAGCGGAACCCCTCGTTCAGGCCTTCGCGCGCGAAGTCGAGCTCGGTGCCGTCGATGTACGGCAGGCTCTTGGGATCGACGATCACCTTGATGCCGTGCGACTCGAACACGCTGTCCTCCGGCTGCAGGTCGTCGACATATTCCAGCTTGTAGGCCAGGCCCGAGCAGCCGGTGGTCTTGACCCCCAGGCGCAGGCCAACGCCCTTGCCGCGGCGGTCCAGGTAGCGCGCCACGTGCTTGGCGGCCTTCTCGGTAAGCGTGATCATCGCTGCGTCATCCCTTGCGTTGAACTCAGGCGGCCTGCTGCTCGGCTGCGCCCACGTGCTTCTTCTTGTAGTCCTCGACCGCGGCCTTGATGGCGTCCTCGGCCAGGATCGAGCAGTGGATCTTCACCGGCGGCAGCGCCAGTTCCTCGGCGATGTGCGTGTTCTTGATCTCCAGCGCCTGGTCCACGGTCTTGCCCTTGACCCATTCGGTCACCAGCGACGACGAGGCGATGGCCGAGCCGCAGCCGTAGGTCTTGAACTTGGCGTCTTCGATCACGCCGGCCTCGTTGACCTTGATCTGCAGCTTCATCACGTCGCCGCAAGCCGGCGCGCCGACCATGCCGGTGCCCACAGCGTCGTCGTTCTTGTCGAACGAACCCACGTTGCGGGGGTTTTCATAGTGGTCGAGAACCTTGTTGCTGTATGACATTTTGGCTACCTCTTGCGTATTTATGGGGTCTTGCTGGGGGCCTCGGCGCTCAGTGCGCGGCCCACTGGATGGAATTCAGGTCCACGCCGTCCTTGAACATCTCCCACAGCGGCGACAGGTCGCGCAGCTTGGCGATCTTGCTCTTGAGCAGCTCGACGGTGTAGTCGACTTCCGCCTCGGTGGTGAAGCGGCCCACCGTGAAGCGGATCGAGCTGTGCGCCAGCTCGTCGTTGCGGCCCAGCGCGCGCAGCACGTAGGACGGCTCCAGCGAAGCCGAGGTGCAGGCCGAGCCCGACGACACGGCCACGTCCTTGATGGCCATGATCAGCGACTCGCCTTCGACGAAGTTGAAGCTGACGTTCAGGTTGTGGGGCACGCGGCGCTCCATGTCGCCGTTCAGGTAAACCTCTTCCATGCCCGACAGGCCGCGCCACAGGCGGTCGCGCAGCATGCGGATGCGCTCGTTCTCGGTGGCCATTTCCTCGCGGGCGATGCGGAAGGCTTCACCCATGCCGACGATCTGGTGCGTGGCCAGCGTGCCCGAGCGCATGCCGCGCTCGTGGCCGCCGCCGTGCATCTGCGCCTCGATGCGCACGCGCGGCTTGCGGCGCACGTACAGCGCGCCGATGCCCTTGGGGCCGTAGGTCTTGTGGGCCGAGAACGACATCAGGTCGCACTTGAGCGTGTTCAGGTCGATGGCGACCTTGCCGGTGGCCTGGGCCGCGTCGCAATGGAAGATGATGCCCTTGGCGCGGCAGATCTCGCCGATCTGCTCGACGTCCTGGATCACGCCGATCTCGTTGTTGACCAGCATCACCGAGACCAGGATGGTGTCCGGGCGGAGCGCCGCCTTGAACACGTCGATGTCGACCAGGCCGTTGTCCTGCACGTCGAGGTAGGTCACCTCGAAGCCCTGGCGTTCCAGCTCGCGGGTGGTGTCGAGCACGGCCTTGTGCTCGGTCTTGACCGTGATGATGTGCTTGCCCTTGCCCGAGTAGAAATGCGCCGCGCCCTTGATGGCGAGGTTGTTCGACTCGGTCGCGCCCGAGGTCCAGACGATCTCGCGCGGATCGGCGCCCACCAGCGCGGCCACCTGCTCGCGCGCCTCTTCCACCGCGCGCTCGGCGTCCCAGCCGTAGGCGTGGCTGCGCGACGCCGGATTGCCGAACTGCTCGCGCAGGTACGGGATCATCTTGTCGGCAACGCGCGGGTCCACCGGGGTGGTGGCCGAGTAATCCATGTAGATGGGGAAATGTGGGGTGCTCATCGTTATGACTGCCTTTGTTTGGGACCGCAATGCTTGAAGTTGATCTGTCCGGCCGGGTGCTCGCTTATGACTGGGCCAGGCTGAAGACCGAATTCACCACCCGCGGGCGCGCGGGCTTTTCCTTTTCGGGGACCGCGCGCGGCGTGGCCACGGCGTGCGCGGCGGCATCCTCGCGCATGTCGTGCAGCACCGTCGGGCACTTGGCGCGCTGCTGGTCGACCAGGTTCTTCAGGGAAACGGAGTCGAGGTACTCGACCATCTTCTGGTTCAGCGTGGCCCACAGCTCGTGGGTCATGCAGCGCCCGTTTCCTTCATCTCCGTTACAATTGCCCTTGCCGCCGCATTGCGTGGCGTCCAGCGGCTCGTCGACGGCGATGATGATGTCGGCAACCGTGACGTCCTCGGCCTTGCGCGCGAGGCTGTAGCCGCCGC
Source organism: Cupriavidus sp. FW216-B1 (assembly GCF_058789195.1). Taxonomy (NCBI): domain Bacteria; kingdom Pseudomonadati; phylum Pseudomonadota; class Betaproteobacteria; order Burkholderiales; family Burkholderiaceae; genus Cupriavidus; species Cupriavidus sp. FW216-B1. The sequence goes on from NZ_JBYTEL010000003.1 coordinate 388,807, forward strand.
CCGGGCCGCGCACGCTCTCCACGATCTCGTGGCGGCGCAGCTTGCCGAACAGCTGTTCCAGGTAGGACAGGGAGATTTTCTGGCGCTGGCTGATACCGGCCAGCGTAACGGGGCCCTGATCCTGGCGCATGGCCAGGTCGATCATGGCGGTTACCGCGAAGCGGCCTTTGGTAGTCAGTCTCATGATGCCGGGGAATACTTGATCATTTTGGTCGAGTATAAAGATCCCGACTAATTCAGTCAAGTACCCCTACTGCATTGCATCAACGCCGCCTCAGGCGCGCTCCTCGCCGGCCGGCACGGCCTGCCCGGCCGTGCGCGGCGGGACGATCAGCGACCACGGGTGCTTCAGGATGCGCCGCCGCACGGCCGACACCACCGCGCGCCGGTCGACGCGCCGCAGGCTGCGTGACCGCAACGCCATGTTGAACGCCAGCGCGAAGCTCACCGCCACGTTCAGCAGCCCCATCAGCGCGATCCCCGCCACCGCCAGCCATAGCGCCGGCATGCGCAGCGCGTCGAAGCCCAGCACGCCGATCGCCGCGCCCACCGCGCCGGTCGACAGCGTGACGTGGCGCACCTCCATGTGCGGCCCGAAGAAGCTCAGGATCTCCGGCCCCAGCCCGAGCAGCAGGCCCAGCGACACGTTGGCCGCGATGCCGGACATGTTGCGCTTGCAGAAATCCGCCAGGCGCATGGCGCCGGCCGCGCCCAGCACGTAGCGCAGGCGGCGGTTGTAGGCCATCACGTCGTGCACCTTGTGCAGCGCGAACCAGTTGTCGGCCCAGCCCGCCACCAGGCTCGACAGCCACAGCAGCACGCCGGTGAAGATCGCGTACAGCGGCGTGGGGCCGAGGATGGAGAACGATCCGATGGTGTCGATCGCCTTGGCCGGCGTGATCAGGTTGGCGCCGAGGACGCGGTTGGCCAGCCACTGGATGCCGAGCGCCACCGGGAACACCAGGGCCAGGTTGCCGAAGATGGCGGCGGCGTTGGAGCGGATCATGGCGATGGTGTCGTCGACGAACGCCTCGCGCCCTTCCGGCTTGCCCGCCGCGTCGAGCCGGTGCGCCAGCGCCGGGCCGGTCATGGCGGGCTGCTTGGTGGCCAGCGTGAAATGCGCGAAGTGGATCACCAGGAAGCTGCCGGCATAGTTGAACGAGGCCAGCAGGCCCTCGGCGAACTTGTCCAGGTGCAGCCCGTAGATCAGGAACTTGAGATAGACCGTGGCCGCCGTGATCAGGCCGCCGCCGGCCGCCGCGCGCATCAGCTCGCGGTATTCGCGGCGGTCGCGCGTGATGTAGTGCTCGCCGCTCTCGGCCGAGCGCTCGACCACCTTGCGCGCGAGCTGCGAGAACGACGAGCCGGCCAGGTGGGCGATGCTGCGGCGCGCCTGCGTGGAGCGGATCAGCGCGGCGATCAGGTGCGCGTGGCGGCCCGGACGCTGCGGCTCGACCCAGGTCGCCAGCAGCAGCTCGATGCGCGCCAGCCGCACCTTCATGCGCTCGATCTGGAACACCACCTCGACCGAGACGCCGTTCTCCTCCAGGTCGTCGTAGACGCGCTGCGCCGCCTGGTGGCAGCCGTCGAGCAGCGCGCGGAAATAGTTCAGGCGGTGCGCGAAGGCCTCGCCGCCGGCCGCGTCGTCCTCGCACAAGGCCTCGATGGCGCTGTCGAGGCGGAAGAACGGCGTGTCCTGCACGCGCCCCTTGAGGCGCGAGCGGATCGACTGGCTCAGGCCGGTGGCGCGCACCTGGCTGACCAGCACCTGGATGCTGGTGGCGAGCGTGCGGTCGAAGCGGTCCCATTCGGGCGGCGCGGCGCCGGCGGCCTCGCCCGCCGGCTCCTCGCCCGCGCGCAGCATGGCCGCCAGCCGCTCGAGCAGGTCGGCGTCGAGCGACTCGACCCAGTCGGCGTCGTTGTCGTCGATGAACAGCAGCGCGAACAGGCCGGCGAGGTCGCCGCGGTTGGGCGGCGGCGGCAGGACACGCGCCTGCAGGCGGTCCAGCATCTCGCCCCAGAAGCCCGGATGGGAGGCCACGCCGGTGTCGCACAGCAAGGCGGTCGGGTCGTTGTCGCGTACCAGCGAGCGCACCGTGCGCGCCACGCGCGCGGCCATCTCCGGATTGCGCCCCAGCACCTGCAGCAGGTAGCGCAGCCGCACGTGCTCGCGCCGGCTCTTGCGGCTGTTGTCGGCCGCCACGCCCTCGGCGCCGGGCAGGCCGTCGCGCCGGATCCAGTAGCCCAGCTCGATCAGCCAGCCGTTGCGGTCCGCCAGCGGCGCCTCCGGATCCGCGGCGGCCAGGATCGCGTCGAGTTGCAGGCTGGCATTGCGCGACTCGCGCCATTTGCGGAACAGGGAACGGAACATGGCACCTCGTGAAAATGGGAAAAACGGCCGGCGCACTTGCCGGGCAATTCGTGCATGCCACGCAAGCCGCGCACGCGCCTCAGCCCGCCGCGTCCAGGCCCCTGGCGCGCAGCATGGCGACCACGCCGTCGCAGGCGTCCTCCACGTAGTCGAGCACGCGCTCGAAACCGTCGCCCTCGCCGTAGTACGGATCCGGCACCTCGTCGGCGTCGTGCCGGCAGGCGAAGCTCATCAGCAGACGCAGCCGGTCGCGGCTGCCGGGCGGGCACAGCGCGCCGAGCGCCTGCAGGTTGTCGCGGTCCATCGCCAGCACGAGGTCGAAGCGCGCGAAATCGGCCGACGTGGCCAGGCGCGCGCGCTGCGCGGAGAGATCGTAGCCGCGCGCCAGCGCATGGCGCTGCGCGCGCGTGTCCGGCGCGCGGCCGACGTGGTAGCCGTGCGTGCCGGCGGAATCGAGCTCGACCGCGCCGTCCATGCCGGCCGCGCGCAGCTTGGCGCGCAGCACGCCCTCGGCGGTCGGCGAACGGCAGATATTGCCCATGCAGCACATGAGAATCGAGAATGTCTTTGTCGGCATGCTGAATCCAGCCTCCTGATCGGTCGGCGCCCGGCGCGCGGAGAGCGGATTTTACCCGCCCGCGGCGACAGGCCCGCGTGGCGTGCCGGATCGGGCCGGGCGGCCCGCGGCGCGCGGCCCGGCGCCGGCCAGGCTGCGCGGCGGCGGCGGAAAAGCAGCGAAGAAGCGGCAAAAAAACGGCGGCGGCAGCGAACCGGCGGCGGCGCAAGAAAAGCAAAAAAGGTGACGCAACGGTTCCTCCACCCGCATAATGCCGGCGGTGAACCATCGCTTCAGCCCCCTCCCCGCCTCCGGCGCCTTGCTGTGCGGCGCGCTCCTGTGCGGCGCTCTCTTGTGCGCGGGCCCCGCGCGCGCCGAGCCTTCCGCCGAAGCCGCCACGGCGGCCGGCAACGCGGCCGCCGTGGCCGGCTGCGCCAACATGCTGGCCGTCATCGAGCGCAGCCTGGAAGAAGAACTCGGCAAGGCCTGCGTGGCACCCGCCTCGATCCCGGCCGACGCCACCGCCTGCGCGGCGCAGCAGGAACCGCTGCGCGCCATCGCGGACTACATCGGCAAGCGCCGCGCGGCCGACGCCGATGCGTGCGAGACGCTGCTGGAAGTCAACAAGCGCCTGCGCACGCTGCCGCCCAAGAGCTAGCCCGGCGCGGCGCGGCCCTGGAGCCGCGCGCTCAGGGCAGCTTGGCCGCCAGCACGTCCAGCTTGTTGATCGACGGCGGATCGGCGAACAGGTCCGGCGCTTTCGCCATGAGGGCCTCGGCCACCTTGCCGGAGAGATGGGCGTCGCGCCCGGCCTCGTCCGCGAAGGCATCGAAGATGCCGTACGTGGACGGCCCGAGCTTGAGCGCGAACCAGGCCGTGGTGCCGGTTTCGGCCTGCACCAGCGGCAGCCCGCCGAGCAGGAACGCCTCGACTTCCTTTTCCTTGCCGGGCTTCGCATGCAGCGGAACCCACAGCGCGAACTTGACCATGACGCACCTCTTCATCACCGTCCGGGATTCCAACTATAGACGGTGAGCGGGGCGGCGAGACGCCTCAGGAAGCCGCCGCGGCGGGCGGCAGGTGCTCGCCGTCGCCGCTGGCGCCGAACACCTGGCGCTTGAGCTTGGCGAGCTGGTCGCGCACCTGGCCGGCCTGCTCGAACTCGAGGTTCTTGGCGTGCTCGAACATCTGCTTCTCGAGCCGCTTGATCTCCCTGGCGACCTGCTTCTCGCTCATGTCCTCGTAGCGCGCGCGCTCCTCGGCGGCCAGCAGCTCGGCCTTGACCTCGCCCGGGTCGTAGACGCCGTCGATGATGTCCTTGATGCGCTTGACCACGCCGCGCGGCACGATGCCGTTGGCCTCGTTGAAGGCGATCTGCCGGGCGCGGCGGCGCTCGGTCTCGCCGATGGCGCGCTTCATCGAATCGGTCATGCGGTCGGCGTACAGGATCGCCGTGCCGTTGACGTTGCGCGCGGCGCGGCCGATGGTCTGGATCAGCGAGCGCTCGGCGCGCAGAAAGCCTTCCTTGTCGGCGTCGAGGATCGCCACCAGCGACACCTCGGGAATGTCCAGCCCCTCGCGCAGCAGGTTGATGCCGACCAGCACGTCGAAGGTGCCCAGGCGCAGGTCGCGGATGATCTCCACGCGCTCGACGGTGTCGATGTCCGAATGCAGGTAGCGCACCTTGACGCCGTTCTCGGTCAGGAACTCGGTGAGCTGCTCGGCCATGCGCTTGGTCAGCGTGGTCACCAGCACGCGCTCGCCGATCTCGACCTTGGCGTGAATCTCGGACAGCAGGTCGTCCACCTGCGTGGTGGCCGGGCGCACGTGGATGATCGGGTCGACCAGCCCGGTCGGCCGCACCACCTGCTCCACCACCTGGCCCGCGTGCTCGTTCTCGTAGTTGGACGGCGTGGCCGAGACGAACATCACCTGGCGCATCTTGCGCTCGAATTCCTCGAACTTGAGCGGGCGGTTGTCGAGCGCCGACGGCAGGCGGAAGCCGTATTCCACCAGCGTGGTCTTGCGCGCCTTGTCGCCGTTGTACATGCCGTTGAACTGGCCGATCAGCACGTGCGACTCGTCGAGGAACATCAGGGCGTCGGGCGGCAGGTAGTCGACCAGCGTGGGCGGCGGCTCGCCGGGCCGGGCACCGGACAGATGCCGCGAGTAGTTCTCGATGCCCTTGCAGAAACCGAGCTCGGACAGCATTTCGAGGTCGAAGCGCGAGCGCTGCTCGAGCCGCTGCGCCTCCACCAGCCGGTTCTCCTTGTAGAAGAAATCGAGCCGCTCGCGCAGCTCGACCTTGATGTCCTCGATCGCGCGCAGCACGGTCTCGCGCGGGGTCACGTAGTGGCTCGACGGATAGACCGTGAAGCGCGGGATCTTCTGGCGCACGCGCCCGGTGAGCGGGTCGAAGAACTGGAGCGAGTCGATCTCGTCGTCGAACATGTCGACGCGCACCGCCAGCTCGGCGTGCTCGGCCGGGAAGATGTCGAGCGTGTCGCCGCGCACGCGAAAGGTGCCGCGCTGGAAGTCGGTCTCGTTGCGCGTGTACTGCATGGCGATCAGGCGCGCGATCACGTCGCGCTGGCTGATCTTGTCGCCCGCGCGCAGCGTCAGGATCATCTTGTGGTACTCGGACGGATTGCCGATGCCGTAGATGGCCGAGACCGTGGCCACGATGATGGTGTCGCGCCGCTCCAGCAGGCTCTTGGTGGCCGACAGCCGCATCTGCTCGATGTGCTCGTTGATCGAGGAATCCTTCTCGATGAACAGGTCGCGCTGCGGCACGTAGGCTTCGGGCTGGTAGTAGTCGTAGTAGCTGACGAAATACTCGACCGCGTTGCGCGGGAAGAACTCGCGGAATTCCGAGTACAGCTGCGCCGCCAGCGTCTTGTTGGGGGCGAACACGATGGCCGGGCGGCCCAGGCGGGCGATCACGTTGGCCATCGTGAAGGTCTTGCCCGAGCCGGTCACGCCCAGCAGGGTCTGGAACGAGAGGCCGTCCTCCACGCCCTCCACCAGCTGGCGGATCGCCTCGGGCTGGTCGCCGGCGGCCGGATAGGGCTGGTAGAGCTGGAACGGGGAGCCGGGAAAGGTCGCGAACTTCTCTTCGTCCAGCGCGGGCGCGACTTCAACAAGATTCGACATAGGGCTGGTAGCGGAAAAGTAAGGGAAAACCTCAGGAAAACGGATGGATACGCTAGAATCTTGGGGTTGGCGGCCAGGTATCAAGATGGGGGCCGCCGCACTCTCCAGCGCAGTCCGGAGCATTCTACGCCCTCCCGTTTTGTTACATAGCTGACCACGAGATCCCAAATGAGTTTGTTTTCTGCCGTCGAGATGGCCCCGCGCGACCCGATCCTGGGCCTGAATGAAGCCTTCAATGCCGATACCCGTGCCACCAAGGTCAATCTGGGTGTCGGCGTGTACTTCACCGACGAAGGGAAAATCCCCCTGCTGCGCGCCGTGCAGGAAGCCGAGAAAGCCCGCCTGGCCACCGCGACGCCGCGCGGCTACCTGCCCATCGAAGGCATCGCTGCCTACGACCAGGCCGTGCAGACGCTGCTGTTCGGCAAGGAATCGCCGCTCATCACCGAAGGCCGCGTGGTAACGGCGCAGGCACTGGGCGGCACCGGCGCGCTGAAGATCGGCGCCGACTTCCTCAAGCGCCTGTACCCGGACGCCAAGGTCGCCATCAGCGACCCGAGCTGGGAAAACCACCGCGCCCTGTTCGAGGCGGCCGGCTTCCCCGTGGTCAACTATGCCTACTACGACGCGCCCAGCCACGGCCTGAACTTCGCCGGCATGGTCGAGTCGCTCAAGTCCTACCCGGCCAACACCATCGTGGTGCTGCACGCGTGCTGCCACAACCCGACCGGCGTCGACCTGTCGCCCGCGCAGTGGAAGCAGGTGGTGGAGCTGGTCAAGGAACGCAACCTGATCCCGTTCCTCGACATGGCCTACCAGGGCTTCGCCGAGGGCATCGAGCCGGACGGCGCCGCGGTGCGCCTGTTCGCCGAGTCGGGCCTGCCGTTCTTCGTCTCGAGCTCGTTCTCGAAGAGCTTCTCGCTGTACGGCGAGCGCGTCGGCGCGCTGTCCATCGTGACCACCGGCAAGGAAGAAGCGCAGCGCGTGCTGTCGCAGGTCAAGCGCGTGATCCGCACCAACTACTCCAACCCGCCCACGCACGGCGGCACCGTGGTGGCGACCGTGCTGAACAGCCCGGAACTGCGCGCCATGTGGGAGCAGGAACTGGGCGAGATGCGCGACCGCATCAAGCTGATGCGCCACGCGCTGGTGGACAAGCTGGCCGCCAAGGGCGTGCCGGGCGACTTCTCCTTCGTCAAGGCCCAGCGCGGCATGTTCTCGTACTCGGGCCTGACCTCGGCCCAGGTCGACCGCCTGCGCACCGAGCACGGCATCTACGCGGTCGGCACCGGCCGCATCTGCGTGGCCGCGCTGAACAGCCGCAACATCGACGCGGTGGTCGACGCGATCGCGGCCGTGCTGTAATTCGCGGCAAAAAGCGATGAAAAGGCGACTTCGGTCGCCTTTTTCGCGCCCGGACTCAATTTTTTACGATCTTTTCCGATCTGTAATGGAGCGGTACCGGCTTTGTCCTATTGTCTTTTTCCGGTGCGGGCGTACCTTAGGGTATATGCTGCATCGCACGATCGTTCGCAAACGCGCATAATCCACCGCAGTCGGTAACACGTTGGCAACGTGAGCAGCATGAATCGTGGTTTCATCACATTTATAACGTCAAGGCGTTGAATTCCCGCTTCGCCCCCCAGCCTGATAGGTATCCGTCATGCTTTACCAGCTGCATGAGTTCCAGCGCTCGATGCTGCACCCGCTGACCGCGTGGGCGCAGGCCACGGCCAAGACCTTCACCAATCCCCTCAGCCCGCTCTCCCTGGTCCCCGGCGCCACCCGCCTGGCCGCCGGCTACGAGCTGCTGTACCGGCTCGGCAAGGAATACGAGAAGCCGTCGTTCGACATCAAGTCGGTCCGCTCCAACGGCCGCGAGATCCCGATCGTCGAGCAGACCATCGTCGAGAAGCCGTTCTGCAGGCTGGTGCGCTTCAAGCGCTATGCCGACGACCCCGAAACCATCAAGCTGCTCAAGGACGAGCCGGTGGTACTGGTGTGCGCGCCGCTCTCGGGCCACCACGCCACGCTGCTGCGCGACACCGTGCGCACGCTGCTGCAGGACCACAAGGTCTACGTGACCGACTGGCTCGACGCGCGCATGGTGCCGGTCGAGCACGGCCCGTTCCACCTGGCCGACTACATCCACTACATCCAGGACTTCATCCGCCATATCGGCGCGGACAACCTGCACGTGATCTCGGTCTGCCAGCCGACCGTGCCGGTGCTCGCGGCGATCTCGCTGCTGGCCTCGGCCGGCGAGAAGACGCCCAGGACCATGACCATGATGGGCGGCCCGATCGACGCGCGCCGCAGCCCCACCGCGGTCAATTCGCTGGCGACCAACAAGTCGTACGAGTGGTTCGAGAACAACGTGATCTACACCGTGCCGGCGAACTACCCGGGCCACGGCCGCAAGGTCTATCCCGGCTTCCTGCAGCACGCCGGCTTCGTGGCGATGAACCCGGACCGCCACCTGTCCTCGCACTACGACTACTACCTGAGCCTGGTCGAGGGCGACTCCGACGACGCCGAAGCCCACGTGCGCTTCTACGACGAATACAACGCCGTGCTCGACATGGCGGCCGAGTACTACCTGGACACCATCCGCGAGGTCTTCCAGGAATTCCGCCTGGCCAACGGCACCTGGGAAATCGACGGCGAGGCGGTGCGCCCGCAGGACATCAAGGGCACCGCGCTGCTGACCATCGAGGGCGAGCTGGACGACATCTCGGGCGCCGGCCAGACCGCCGCCGCGCACGAGCTGTGCGCCGGCATCGCCAAGACGCGCAAGCAGCATATCGTGGCGCCCAAGTGCGGCCACTACGGGATCTTCTCCGGCCGCCGCTGGCGCCAGGACATCTACCCCGAGCTGCGCGACTTCATCCTGAAGTACCGCTGATCCCGCTGAACCGCCGCCGGCGCACCGGCGGCAAGAAGGCAAAACGCCCGCATCGGATGCGGGCGTTTTTTCATGCGGTGACGCGCGCGGCGGCGGGCCTCAGCGCTTTTCCAGGTAGGACAGCAGCATGTCGGTGTGCAGCTCGGCAAAGCGCGCGTGCTCGTCCTGCGAGGCCACGTCGCGGCCGATCACCGCGCTGATGGTGTAGCGGTTGGACAGCAGGTAGTAGCCCAGCGCCGAGATCGTCAGGTAGAGCTGCGGCACGTCCACGTCGTCGCGGAACACGCCCTGGCGCTGGCCGCGCTTGACGATGTCGGCCAGCACGTTGACGATCGGGTTGACCAGCTGGTGCAGCTGCGTGGACTTCTTCAGGTGGCGCGCCTCGTGCAGGTTCTCGCTGTTGACCAGGCGGATGAACTCCGGGTTGCGGTAATACCAGTCCCAGACGAAGCGGGCCAGCGTGCGCACCGCGGCCACCGGGTCTTCGTCGACGATGTGCAGTTGCTCCTCGGCGGCGCGGAATTCCGCGTACTGGCGCTCCAGCACGGCGAGGAACAAGCCCTCCTTGCTGCCGTAGTAGTAATACAGCATGCGCTCGTTGGTCTCGGCGCGCCGCGCGATCTGGTCGACGCGCGCGCCGGCCAGGCCGCCCTTGGAGAATTCCTCGGTCGCCGCGTCGAGAATACGGCGGCGCGTACCCTCTGGGTCCCGCTTCGTTCTGGTTTCGTTTTGCATGCGACGGCTGAAGAATCGTTGCGCGGGATTATGGCATAGGGTGGCAGGCGCCCAGCCCCGCGGAGCTGCGCCGCATCATCGCGCGTTTCTGCGCCGCAACGAAATCGGGGATAATCCCTGCCGCGCAGCCGTTCCGGCGGGCCGGGCCACCGGCCGGACAAGAGAACGGCGCCCCGCCGTCCCCGCAAACCCGCAAATGCCGCTGTGACTGCCATTCCGCAAACCCTCGCCGACCGGCTCGAAGCCCTGCTGCCGCAGACCCAGTGCACCAAGTGCGGCTTCGACGGCTGCCGCCCCTACGCCGAAGCCCTGGCCGCCGGCGAGGCCGACTGCAACCGCTGCCCGCCCGGCGGCGCCGAAGGCATCGGCCGCCTGGCCGCGCTGCTCGGCGCGCCGGCGCCGGCGCTGGACCCGGCATGTGGCACCGAGCAGGCGCGCGCGGTGGCCCGCATCGACGAAAGCCTGTGCATCGGCTGCACGCTGTGCATCCAGGCCTGCCCGGTCGACGCCATCGTGGGCGCGCCCAAGCAGATGCACACCGTGCTGGCCGACTGGTGCACCGGCTGCGACCTGTGCGTGGCGCCCTGCCCGGTCGACTGCATCGCCATGATCCCTGTCACGCCCGGGCGCACCGGCTGGGCCGCGTGGTCGCAGGCGCAAGCCGACGAGGCCCGCGCGCGCTACGTGGCGCGCCGCGCCCGGCTGGTGCGCGAGCGGGAGGAAAACGACGCCCGCCTGGCCGCCAAGGCCGCCGCCAAGCTCGAGGCGCTGCAGGCCGAGACCGCGCAGAGCGAGGAAGAACGCCAGGCCCAGGCGCGCAAGCAGGCCATCATCCAGGCCGCCATCGAGCGCGCGCGCCTCAAGCAGCAGGCCGTCAAGCCGCGCAACACGGAAAACGTCGCGCCCGCCGTGCAGGCCCAGATCGACGCCGCCGAGGCGCGCCGCGCCAGGGCCGGCCTCGCCGCGCCGGACCCGGCCGGCCCCGCACCCGACACCAACCCAGCCCACAAGGACGAATGAACGCCGCCAAGTGCCGCGCCCTGTTCGAAACACTGCGCGAAGTCAATCCGGCCCCGGCCACCGAACTGGAATACAGCTCGCCGTTCGAGCTGCTGATCGCCGTGCTGCTGTCGGCGCAGGCCACCGACGTGGGCGTGAACAAGGCCACCCGCAAGCTCTACCCGGTCGCGCACACGCCGCAGCAGATCCTCGACCTCGGCGAGGAAGGGCTGATCGGGTACATCAAGACCATCGGCCTCTACAAGACCAAGGCCAGGCACGTCATGGCGACCTGCCGCATCCTGGCCGAGCAGTACGGCGGCGAGGTGCCGCGCGACCGCGCGGCGCTGGAAGCGCTGCCGGGCGTGGGCCGCAAGACCGCCAACGTGGTGCTCAACACCGCCTTCGGCGAGGCCACCATCGCCGTCGACACGCACATCTTCCGCGTGGCCAACCGCACCGGGCTGGCGCCGGGCAAGAACGTGCAGGTGGTGGAGCACAAGCTGCTCAAGGTGGTGCCGCAGGAATTCCTGCACGACGCGCACCACTGGCTGATCCTGCACGGGCGCTACGTCTGCAAGGCGCGCAAGCCCGAGTGCTGGCACTGCGCGATCGAGCCGCTGTGCGAGTTCCGCGAGAAGACCGAGGCGCCCAGCATCTGAACGGCGCCCAAGCGGCATCCGAGCGGCGCCCGCAATGCAGAAAGGCCCCCGCGGGGGCCTTTGCTTCTTGCCGCGGACCGGAACGCCGGCCTCAGACGATGCGGCAGGCCTCGTCGAACGACAGGCGCGGGCCGCGCGGGAACAGCTTGTCCGCCTCGCCGTAGCCCAGGTTGCACAGGAAGTTGACCGACCACTTGCCGTCGGGGAAGAAGGCGGCGTTCACCTTGGCGGCGTCGAAGCCGGCCATCGGGCCACAGTCGAGGCCGAGCGCGCGCGCGGCCAGGATGAAATAGCCGCCCTGCAGCGAACCGTTCATGAGCGCGTCACGCGCGATCTTTTCCGGCTGGCCGGCATACCACGCGCGCGCGTCGGCATGCGGGAACAGCTTGGGCAGCTGGTCGTGGAAGGCGTTGTCGAACGCGATGATGGCCGTCACCGGCGCCGAGCGGGTCTTCTCCGTGTTGCCGGCCGAGACGCATTCGACCAGGCGGGCCTTTTCCGCGGCGCTCCTGACGAAGACGATGCGGGCCGGCGAGCCGTTGGCGGCGGTCGGGCCGAACTTCATCGCCTCGTAGATCTGGTGGAGCACGGCATCGTCCACCTGGCGGTCCTGCCAGACGTTGTGGGTGCGGGCATCGGTGAACAGTTGGGCGATGGCGGCCTGGTCGATCGGTTTCATGCGTCGGTTCCTGAGCGGGAGAAGGAGGAGGAGGAGGAGGAGGTAAGAGCCGGATTGTAGCGAAGACCGCGCTTTCCCTCTGCAAGCGATTTGAGCGGACGATTCAATTCTGTTGCATCTTTTGCCGCACCTTCTGTTGCGCCCGCGCGGAGGCGGCGGCGCAGGCGCGGCAAGCGGACATGGCGGCACCTGGGCGGAAACGCCCGGCAGGCGCCCTGCGGCGCCATCCGCGCTCGTTTACAATGGCGCCACCATGTTCAATCCCTCCCGCGAAGAAGTCCGCCGTTTTTTCTGCGAAGCCTGGCAGAAGCAGCGCGCCGGCAGCGTCCTCACCCCGCTCGAAGCCATTGCCGTCGACTGGATCGGCGAGCATCCCGAATACCAGGACCTGCTCGCCGACACCGAGGGCGCGCTGGGCCAGGACTACACGCCCGAAGGCGGCCAGACCAACCCCTTCCTGCACCTGGCCATGCACCTGTCGATCGCCGAACAGGTCTCGATCGACCAGCCGCCCGGCATCCGCGGCGCCTACGAGGCGCTGGCGCGGCGCCTGGACTCGCCGCACGAGGCCCATCACCAGGTCATGGAATGCCTGGGCGAAATGCTGTGGCAGGCACAGCGCAGCGGCCTGCCGCCCGACGGCGAGCAATACATCGCCGCCGTCCAGCGCCGCGCCACGCGCTAGGCCGGCGCCGCCCGCCGTCGCGGCGGATAACGGCGGCGGCGAATGGTGGCAGACAACGGCGGCGCACAAATCATCACAAATTGCGCGTGCCGGGCATGATAGGCTCTACCGCGTCGCAATCACCCGCCGCGCATGCGTCACCCGCCCCCCGGAGTCAGGGAACGCAGGCCGCCTTCATCCCATGCCGCCTTTCTCGCGCAAAGCCCGGGCCGCCGGCTCCGGCGCGCACCGGCGCCGGCCCGCACCGGCCGCGCCCGCCCTTCTGTTCTCGCTGATGCTGGCGGCGGCCTGGCCGCTCCAGGGCCGCGCCGCCATCGCGCTGCTGCAGCCGCCCAAGGTGGTCGACGGCACCCGGCCGCTGACCCTCACGCTGCTGGTCAGCGCCGACAAGGCCAACCGCGCGTTCCTGGTGCCGCAGACCATCGAGGTGGTGGCTTCGGCCGACCTGCAGGCGCCGGTGCGCCTGCACATGGAGCGCGCCACGCCCGGCCCCGCCACGGTCCGGCTGCGCCAGGGCGAGCACCGCATCATCGAATACAGCGCGACCGTGCCGCCCACGCTGCGCGGCCTGGTGCGGCTCGACGCGGTCGACATCGACGCCGCGCCGGTGCTGGTCACGCTGAACCGCGCGCCCGGCCCGGCGAACGCGCCGGCGGCCCCGGCCACGGCGGCCCCAGCACCCGCGGCCGCCGTGGCCACCTCGCTGGCACCGGCCGACGACGGCCGCGCCCCGGCGCCGGCGCCCGTGGTGCCGGTCGTGCCGGTAGCCGCGGCGGCCGAGCCCGCGCCGGTGCAGGCCGACCTGCGCGACCAGGGCCGCCTGACCTTCCACGAACCGATGTATTTCATGGCCGGCGGGCACGGCGGCGCCAATGCCAAGTTCCAGCTCAGCTTCAAGTTCCGCGTGTTCCAGGGCGAGAACCCGAACTCGCGCAGTCTGCTCGACAACCTGTATTTCGGCTATACGCAGTTCTCGCTGTGGGACCTGGCCTCAGACTCGCACCCGTTCCGCGACACCAACTACCGGCCGAGCCTGTTCTATTACCTGTCGGATACCGGCGTGCACAACCGCGCCATCAGCCGGCTGTCGGTGGCGGCGGGGCTGGAGCATGAATCGAACGGCCTCGACGGCGACCGCTCGCGCAGCATCAATACCGTGTTCGTCAGGCCGACCCTCTACCTGGGCGACCTGACCGACTGGCACTGGAGCGCGTCGCCCAAGCTGTACTACTACGTGGAGAAGAGCGACAACACCAACATCGCCAGCTACCGAGGCTACATGGATCTCAAGCTGGCCTACGGCAAGGCGGATTCGTGGGAGTTCGCCGCCACCCTGCGCAAGGGCACGCAGAAGTACTACGGCAGCGTGGACGCGGCCGTGACCTACCCGCTCGCGCGGCTGGTTCCGGGCACGGCGGGCTACCTGATGGCCGGTTATTTCATCGGCTACGGCGAGAGCCTGCTGGACTACAACCGCAAGCTGCCGTGGCAGTTCCGCCTCGGCTACGCGCTGTCGCGCTAGCGCCGCCGGCGCTCAGCCGGCCAGCGGCTTGCCGCCGGCCTTGAGGCGGGCGTTGCCCACCGCCGCGGCGAACTGGCCGTGGCCGTGCCAACCGGTGGCGCGGCCCAGCTTCTTGCCCTTGTGGAAGAACATGAACACCGGGATGCCGTGCAGGCCGAAGCGCCGGCCCAGCTCCGGGTGCGCGTAGACGTTGGCGTGCAGCCAGTGCAGGTCGAGCGCGCGCACCGGCTCGGGATTGGCCAGCATGGCCTTCTTCGCCATCTCGCAATTGAAGCAGTCCACGCCCCAGAAGAACACGCAGACCAGCTTGTCGCCGGCCGCGGCGATGGCGGCGTCGATGTCGTCGCCATTGACTTCGCGCATGCCGAACGCCTCGAAGGCGCGGTGATCCTGGTGCGGGGCCTCGGCGCCGGCGGCCTGGTCGGGGGATGTGGACATCGGTCTCTCCATCAATGGAAAACGCCCGGGCCAGAGCGGCACCGGGCGTTGCTCGTGCCAGCCGGACGGGCGGACAGCGAAAGGGACTGCGGCGGTTACTTGGGCGCGGACACCGTCACCAGCGCCGGGCGCAGCACGCGGTCGGCGATCATGTAGCCGCGCTGCAGCACCGACACCACGGTATTGGGCTCCTGCGGCGCCGGCACCATCGAGATGGCCTGGTGGCGATGCGGGTCGAACTTCTCGCCGACCGGGTTCAGCTCGACGAGCTTGCCCTTCTCGAAGGCGCTGGTGAGCTGGCGCGCGGTCAGCTCGACGCCTTCGCGCAGCTTGGCGATGTCGCCCGAGCCGTCGGCCAGCGCGGCCTGCAGGCTGTCCATCACCGGCAGCAGGTAGTCGGCGAAGCTTTCGATGGCGAACTTGTGCGCCTTGGCGACGTCTTCCTGGGCGCGGCGGCGGATGTTCTCGCCTTCGGCGGTCGCGCGCAGGAACAGGTCATAGTTTTCCTTGGCCTTGGCTTCGAGCGCGGCCAACTGGGCGGCCACGCCGTCCGCGGCGGCGTTCTCGGCCTGCGCGGCCGGCGCGTTGTTCAGCTCCTCGCCGGCGGCCGCGGGCGGCGTCGTGTTGGATGGCGTCTGCTTCTGTTCTTCCATGTCGATCCGTTCTGATACAAGGACGCGGCCGGCCTGCGCCGGCCACGGGTGGTAAATCGGCAAATGTAGCCTGCAATTGGTGACAGGCTTCCGGTTTTTCAAGAGCGCACCGTGTCGGTGCAGTGAAACACATGGTTACAAAGAGGCGGGCACCGAAATAGGGGCCATATTGCTTTGCTGCAACGCACCCTCTAAGATGAAAGTGTACAAAAATGACAAAAATAACGGGGTCGAAGATGCATCACAAGTCGGGCCACTCTCGAAAGGTTAGCCATGCATAAGCTGCCTGTTCTGACGGTCTTCCTTCTCGCCGCATTATCGGTGATGACAGTCTTCATCTGCCTCTCCGGCGCCTTCACGCCGCGGGATACCGAATACGGCAGTGGCAAGGCGGTTTTCAAGCATTACATCGTTCCCTTCGTTCGCTGACCAGCCAGTGAGCCGCGGCGCCGCATGCGCCGGCGCGCGCCTCACTGCCCGATGCCGTCGAGCAGGCGCCGGTCGCGCTTGGTCGGCCGGCCCTGCAGCCGCGACGCCGGCTCCGTGTTGACCCGCCGGTTTTCCGCCTCCTCCCGCCGCCGCGCCTGGCTTGCCTCGGTTTCCGCGTAGAGCGTCTGCGCCACCGGCGCCGCGCCGCGCGCGCCCGCGATCCCCCTGACCACCAGTTCCCAGCGCTGCTGGTGCGCTTCGAGCACGACCGTGTCGCCGGGCCTGACCTCGCGCGAGTTCTTGCACGGCTGGCCGTTGACCCGCACCTTGCCGCGCTCCACGGCCTCGGCCGCCAGCGAGCGGGTCTTGAAGAAACGCGCGCACCACAGCCATTTGTCGATGCGCAGGCGGGCATCCGCCTCGAAAGATACGTTCATGCTGTCATCTCCTTGCCACGAAGCGCGCCTCAGGCCGCCGCGCCGCGCATCTGCGCCTGGCTGCGGCGCGCCTCCAGCTCGTGCGGGTGCGGCAGCCGCAGCGGCCAGCCCTGCAGGTGCTGCAGGGCGATCTCCGCCAGCCCGGCGATCCAGGACTCGGCGTCGTTGAGGCAGGGAATGTAGTGGAAAACCTTGCCGCCGGCCACCTGGAATTCGGAGCGCCCTTCCATGCCGATCTCCTCGAGCGTCTCCAGGCAGTCGGCCGGGAAGCCCGGGCAGAACACGTCGACGCGGCCCGTGCCGACCTTGCCCAGCTCCCGAAGCGTCGGCGCCGTGTACGGCTGCAGCCATTCCGCGCGCCCGAAGCGCGACTGGAACGTGACCTGGTACTGGCCCGGCTGCAGGCCCAGCGCCTCGCCCAGCAGGCGGCCGGTCTTGAGGCATTCGCAATGGTAGGGATCGCCCAGTTCCAGCGTGCGCCGCGGCACCCCGTGGAACGACAGGATCAGCCGGTCGCCGCGCGCGAAATCGGGCGTGCCGTGCTGCGCCCAGTATGCGCCCACCTGCTGGTGCAGGGCGGCGATATAGGACGGATGGTCGTGAAAATGCTTGACCAGCCGCAGCTCTGGCTGGTTGCGCCACTGCGCCAGCACGCGGAACGCCTCGTCGAACGCCGTGGCCGTGGTGCTGCCCGAATACTGCGGGTACAGCGGCAGCAGCAGGACGCGCTCGGTGCCCTGGCGCCGCAGCGCCTCGAGCACCGAGCCGATCGACGGATTGCCGTAGCGCATCGCGCACGCCACCGTCACTTCGTGGCCGTGCTGGTTGAGCAGCAGTTGCAGCGCGTGGGCCTGGCGCTCGGTGTGGACCAGCAGCGGCGAGCCGGTCATGTGCGCCTCGCGCAGCCACACCGACTCGTATTTCATGGCCGAGGCGCGCGAGCGCAGCGGCAGGATGAAGCCGTACAGGATCGGCAGCCAGGCCGCGCGCGGGATCTCCACCACGCGCGGATCGGACAGGAACTGCCGGAGATAGCTGCCGACTGCCTTCGGGGTCGGCGCGTCCGGGGTGCCGAGATTGATCAGCAGGACCGCCGTGCGCGGCGCCTGGCCGTGCTGATAGGCCGGTTCGGGTGTAGTCGTCATGGTGTTTCCGGTGTGGCGGGGCGGGCCGCGGCGAACGCGCGCGGCCGCCGGGTCGCGCCGGGCCGGCGGGCGCAACGGCACTGGCAGCCGGTGAGACCCGCCGGGGCCCGCACTAGTTCTGGCTCAGCGCGCTGGACAGCAGCCGCGCCGTGATGTCGACGATCGGGATCACCCGTTCGTAGGCCATGCGGGTCGGCCCGATCACCCCCAGCGTGCCGACGATCTGGCCGTCGACCTCGTAGGGCGCTGTGATGACCGCCATGTCCTCGAGCGGCACCAGCTTGCTCTCGCCGCCGATGAAGATCTGCACGCCCTGCGCATGGCTGGAGACGTCGAGCAGCTTGAGCAGGCCGGTCTTGTGCTCGAACACGTCGAACAGGCGGCGCAGCTTTTCCATGCTGGAGGACAGGTCCTCCACCTCGAGCAGCTTGCGCTCGCCGGAGATGAAGACGTGGTTGTCCTCTTCCTCGGCCATCGCGCTGCTGCCGGCCTCCACCGCCGCCTGCATCAGCTGCGACATGTCCATGCGCAGCGCCCGCAGTTCGCCGCGCAGGTGGTCGCGCACGTTGTCGAAGCTCATGCCGGCATAGTGCGAGTTGATGAAGTTGGCGGCCTCGACCAGCTGCGACGGCGTGTACGGCAGCTCGGTCTGGATGATGCGGTTCTGCACGTCGCCTTCGGGCGTGACGATGATCAGCAGGATGCGCTTGTCCGACAGCCGCATGAATTCGACCTGGCGGAACGCCTGCGCGCGCCGCGGCGTCATCACCACGCCGGCGAAATGCGACAGGTTGGACAAGGTGTGCGCCGCCGAGGTGATCATGCGCTGCGGCCCGAGCTGCTGGCCGTGCAGCTGCCCCTGGATCTTGCCGGCCAGCTCGGCCAGGTTGAGCGCGCTGTCGAGCGGCTGGGCGGTCAGCATGGTGTCGACGAACAGCCGGTAGCCGCGCGGCGTCGGGATGCGCCCGGCCGAGGTGTGCGGGCTGGTGATGAAGCCCATCTCCTCCAGGTCCGACATCACATTGCGGATGGTGGCCGGCGACAGGTCGAGCCCCGAGTATTTCGACAGGGTGCGCGAGCCGACGGGCTGCCCCTCGGCGATATAGCGCTCGATCAGCGTTTTGAGAAGCGTTTTGGCACGTTCATCCATGATGCACCCGATTTTACGCAAGTTTTCCCGGTTCGGGCGGCTGGCGCGCACCGGCGCGCGCCCGCGTGCTGACAATGGTCACGGCGGTATGGTCTAATCCGGGCATGTCATCGCTCCCCAAGCCCGCCGCCGCGCGCGCCCCCTTCCGCACCGTCGCCCTGATCGGCAGGTACGCCACCGCCGGCATCGAAGGCCCGCTGGAAGAACTGGCCGCCTGCATCCTGAAGAACGGCCAGGACGTCGTGTTCGAACGCGAGACCGCGCTGGCCACCGGGCTGACCGACTACCCTTCCCTGCCGCCCGGCGAGATCGGCAAGCATGCCGACGTCGCCGTGGTGCTGGGCGGCGACGGCACCCTGCTGGGGCTGGCGCGCCAGCTCGCCGGCTTCCCGGTGCCGCTGATCGGCGTCAACCACGGCCGGCTCGGCTTCATGACCGACATCCCGCTCGAGAACGTGCAGTCGGTGCTGCCCGACATGCTGGCCGGGCGCTACGAATCCGAGACCCGCATGCTGCTGGAGTCGCAGGTGGTGCGCGACGACGGCGTGATCTTCTCCGCGCTGGCCTTCAACGACGTGGTGGTCAACCGCTCCGGCATCTCCGGCATGGTCGAGCTGGCGGTCTCGGTGGACGGCTACTTCATGTACAACCAGCGCTCGGACGGCCTGATCGTGTCCACGCCGACCGGCTCCACGGCCTACGCGCTGTCGGCCGGCGGCCCGATCCTGCATCCCACGCTGTCCGGCCTGGTGCTGGTGCCGATCGCCCCGCACGCGCTGTCGAACCGCCCGATCGTGCTACCGCACGACGCCGAGGTGTCGATCGAGGTGGCCACCGCGCGCGACGCCAGCGTCAACTTCGACATGCAGTCGCTGACCTCGCTGCTGCCCGGCGACCGCATCGTGGTGCGGCGCTCGGCCAAGACCGTCCACCTGCTGCACCCGCTCGGCTACAACTATTACGCCACGCTGCGCAAGAAGCTGCACTGGCACGAGTACCCGAGCGAAGACAACCGGCTCTGATGCGGCCCCGAACGACCCGGAACGATCCAACCCAGACCCTGACCCGTCGCCCACGATGCTGCGCAGCCTGTCCATCCGCGATTTCGTCATCGTCGATAGCCTCGACCTCGACTTCTCCCCGGGCTTCACCGTCTTCACCGGCGAGACCGGCGCCGGCAAGTCGATCCTGATCGACGCGCTGGCCCTGGTGCTGGGCGAGCGCGCCGACGCCGGCGTGGTGCGCGAAGGCGCCGCCCGCGCCGGTATCAGCGCCACCTTCGCCACGCCGCCCGGGCTCGACGCCTGGCTGGCCGAGCACGACCTCACCGGCGACGAAGGCACGGTGCTGCTGCGCCGCACGGTCGACGCCGGCGGGCGCAGCAAGGCCTTCATCAACGGCGCCGCCGCCACGCTCGGCCAGTTGCGCGAGATCGGCGACCGCCTGGTCGACATCCACGGCCAGCACGCCCACCAGCTGCTGCTGCGCCCCGACGCCCAGCGCCTGCTGCTCGACGCCCACGCCGGCCTCACCGCGCAGGCCGGCGCCGTGGCCGAAGCCTGGCGCTCGTGGCGCGCCTGCGTGCGCCAGCGCGAGACCGTGGAGCACCGCTCGCGCGAGATGGCGCTCGAGCGCGAGCGCCTCGAATGGCAGGTCGGCGAGCTGGAAAAGCTCGCGCCGCAGCCCGGCGAATGGGAAGACATCCAGGCCGAATACAACCGCCTGTCGCACGCCGCCGGCCTGATCGAAGGCAGCCGCGCCGCGCTCGAGGCGCTCTCCGAGGCCGACGGCTCGGTGCTGTCCACGCTCAACGGCGTGGTGCAGCGCCTGCGCCAGCTCGCCGACGTCGACCCGGCCCTGGGCGACGTGCTGGCCGCGCTCGACCCGGCCCAGGTGCAGGTCGAGGAAGCCGCGCATTCGCTCAACCGCTACGTCGACCGGCTCGACCTCGACCCCGAGCGGCTGCAGGTGGTGGAGGCGCGCATGCAGGCGCTGCACACCACCGCGCGCAAGTACCGGCTGCCGCCCGAGCAACTGCCCGACGAGCTGCTGGCACGGCGCCAGCAGCTCGACGACCTGCAGTCGGCCCAGGACCTGAACAAGGCGATGGCGCGCGAGGCCGCCGCGCGCGCCGCCTACCTGACCATCGCCCAGCACCTCGGCGCGGCGCGCAAGGTGGCCGCCGAGAAGCTCTCGGCCGGCGTGACCGAGGCCATGCAGGGCCTGTCGATGGCCGGCGGCAGCTTCGCCGTGGCGCTGCACCCGCTCGAGGAAGGCCAGAGCCACGGCCTCGAACAGGTGGAGTTCCTGGTCGCCGGGCATGCCGGCGTGAGCGCTCGCCCGCTGGCCAAGGTGGCCTCCGGCGGCGAGCTCGCCCGCATCAGCCTGGCGATCTCGGTCATCACCAGCGAGGCCGCGCCCACGCCGACCCTGATCTTCGACGAAGTCGATACCGGCATCGGCGGCGCGGTGGCCGAAGTCGTTGGCCGCCGCCTGCAGGAGCTGGGCCGCGCGCGCCAGGTGCTGTGCGTGACCCACCTGCCGCAGGTGGCCGCGCAGGCCGGCACGCACCTGCTGGTCAGCAAGGAAACCAGCGAGGGCGGCCCGGCCGGCTCCGTCACCCGCTCGCGCATCCGCGCGCTCGATGCCGCCGGCCGCGTGGTCGAGACCGCGCGCATGCTCGGCGGCACCACGGTGACGGCCACCACCATGCAGCACGCCGAGGAAATGCTCGCGCAAGGCGCGCGCGGCGGCGCCGGCACGGCCCGCGAGCCGCGCCGCACGCGCCGCGCCGCCAGTTGACCGCGCCCCGTCCTCCGGCCCCGTAACCATTCAGGAGTCTCCCATGTCCATCGGCACGCAGCCGCTCTCCCGCAAGCCGGCCCGCCCGCTGCGCCTGACCATCCTGTGCGGCGCGCTGGCCCTGCTGGCGCTGGCCACGCTGAGCGCCTGCCAGGCCCAGCGCCCGTCCGCGCCGGCCAGCAGCCTCAACGCCGACCGCGCCGTCGGCGACATCATGGTGCGCTTCACCGCGCCGCCTGTGACCGCCTCGGAAGACGCCGGGCGCCTGGTGGAATCCATCGCCGGGCCGATCCGCTTCGTGGTCAAGCGGCCCATGTCGGGCGGCGTCTGGCTCGTCACCGCGATCTCCGCCTCGGCCGACGCCACGCTCGACCAGGCCGTGGCCACGCTGCGCGCGGCGCCGCGCATCGAGACCGCCGAGCCCGACCGCGTGCTCAAGCCCAACCGCACCCAGCCGGCCAGCCGCGACATGCGGCCCGACTGAGAAAAACGGTTTGCTGTAGTCGAATGCCCGCGCTCGGGCGTTGAAGTACCTTGAAAAAGCTTGGTCGCAGTAACCGAGGTTTCCGGCGCATCCGCGCACAGGCAATTCCGGAGCATCCCAGGGGTGCTCCACCGCGGTCGGTCCGACGCGGACCAAACGGCAGGAGGCAGACATGCGGCAACCGTTTCAGGATCGAAATAGCGGGCTAGCGCAACGGGCGCGGCGCGGCGCAGCGCGATCGGCGCTCTCGGCGCTGCTGGCGCCGCTGGTGCTGGGCGCCGGCCTCTGGCTGGGCCTGCCGGCCGCCGCCGGCGCGGCGCCCGACCCGGCCGCGCGCCCGGCACCCCGCTACAGCGGCAACTTCATCGTGCGCTGGCGCGACGGCGCCACCACCAAGGACGGCGCCGCCGGCAGCGCCGGCGCGGACCCGCAATCCGAGCGCATGCTGAGCGTGAGCCAGGACACCGGCGTGGCGCTCTCGGTCAAGCGCCAGATGGGCGGCAACCTGCAACTGCTGAGCGCCGGCGATGCCGCCGACCCCGAAGCCACCGCGGCGCGCCTGCGCAAGGATCCGCGCATTGCCGAGGTGGTGCCTGACCGCTGGCTGCGGCTCCATGACACCAGCCCCAACGATCCCGAATTCGCGCTCAACCAGGCCTATCTCAACACGCCCGCCGTGGTGCGCGGCGGCGTCAACCTGCCGCCCGCCTGGGACCGCAGCCGCGGCAACGGCAGCCTGGTGATCGCGGTGGTCGACACCGGCTACCTGCCCCATCCCGACCTGGCCGCACGCATCGTGCCGGGCTATGACTTCATCACCGACCCCGGCACCGCCAACGACGGCGGCGGCCGCGACGCCGACGCCACCGATGCCGGCGACGGCGTGCCGGTCGGCTACACCTGCTCCGGCTCGGCGCCGGCCACCACCGCCACCAACAACAGCTGGCACGGCACGCGCGTGGCGGGCACGCTGGGCGCGATCACCGACAACGGGCAGAGCATCGCCGGGGTGGACTGGAACGCGCGCATCCAGCCGGTGCGCGTCTCGGGCCGCTGCGGCGCGCTGCTGTCCGACACCGTCGACGGCATGCGCTGGGCCGGCGGCCTGCCGGTGCCGAACATCCCGAACAACCCCACCCCGGCGCGCGTCATCAACGTGAGCCTGGGCGGCGGCACCTGCTCCACCGTCGAGCAGCAGGCCGTCAACGACCTCGCCGCCGCCGGCGCGGTGGTGGTCGCCGCCACCGGCAACAGCGCCGGCGCGGTCGAGGCGCCGGCGGACTGCGCCGGCGTGGTGGCCGTCACCGCGCACGTCAACGACGGCGAGAACGCCAGCTACGCCAACGTCGGCCCGCAGGTCTCGCTGAGCGCGCCGGGCGGCGGCTGCGGCAACTCCAAGGTCGTCACCGACCCCGGCACCGGCCAGATCTCGTGCTCGGCGTCGCAGTCGTTCATCCGCACGCTGTCCAACGACGGCACCACCACGCTCGGCAACTACAACGTGACCAACTCGCAGGGCACCAGCTTCGCCGCGCCGCTGGTGTCGGGCGTGGCCGCGCTGATGCTGGCGGCCAACCCGGCACTGACGCCGGCCCAGGTGCTGGCCGCGCTGAAAAGCTCGGCGCGCCCGCATCCGGCCAACACCTATTGCACGCTGGCGGCCAACACCGGCAACTGCGGCGCGGGCCTGCTCGACGCCAATGCCGCGCTGATCGCCGCCACGCAGGCGCCGGCGACCACGCCGACCGCGCCTTCGAGTGGCGATAGCGGCGGCGGTGGCGGTGGCGGCGCGCTGGCATGGCCGCTCTCGATCGCGCTGTGCGGCCTCGGCCTGCTGCTGGGCCTGGGCGCGCGGCGCGGCAGGAAGGCCGCGCCGCGCTGACGGCACGGCGGAGGCGGCCGCGCGAACCGCGGCTGCTGCGCCAGACCCCGCGCGCTCAAGCGCCGTGCCGGCGCTCCCACCACTCCTGCAGCAGCCACAGCGCCAGGCCGGCCACCGCGCCGGCCGCGTGCGAGATGCGCACCACGCCGAAGCCCCAGTGCGCGTCGAACACCACCGGCGCCAGCCACGACTGCTCCAGCCAGGTCTTCACCAGCACGCCCAGGCACAGCAGCACGCCGGTCGCGCGCGACCAGCCGTCGCCGCGCAGCAGGCGCAAGCCGCCCCACAGCGCCAGCCCGTGCAGCGCGCCGGACAGCCCGCCGTACCAGCCCACCGACGGCACCCGGCACAACGCCAGCTGCACCGCCACGCCGCAGGCCAGCAGCACCGCGAACATGACGCCGCCGCGCGCCTCGCGCCCGACCAGCAGCAGCAGGCCCGCGGCCGCCAGCAGGTCGGCCAGCCAGTGGCGCCAGCCCAGGTGCACCCACATCGCGGTCAGCAGGCGCCACCACTGGCCGGCGGCGCCATGCCCGAGCACCGCGTCGCGCAGGTAGAGCCCGTGCGCGTGCAGCCACGGAATGAAGGTGAAGGCCGCGCCGAGCGCGGCCGTGGCGGCCAGCGCGGCCAGCACGCCGGGCAAGGTGGATGGGCTGGCGGCGGCCGGCGGCGGCGCGGGCGGCTGCGTCAATTGCCGCCGGCGCCCGCCGGCTCGCCGAACACCGCCTGCCACAGCGCGCGCACCTGCGCCACCGCCGCGGCCACCGCATCGGCGGGCACGCGCGCCTGGTCGTGGCCGTCGAGCCGCAACTGGTGCTGGCGCGCACGGAACGCGCGGTAGGCGTCGCCCACCTCGCGCGCCAGCGTGGCGTCGATCAGGCCCAGCTCGCCGGCGGTGCGCAGCAGCGCGATATTGCCGGCGTTGCGGGTCAGCTCGGGATGGTCGTGGCTGTGCAGCAGCACCAGGTACTGCACGGTAAATTCGATGTCGACCATGCCGCCGCGGTCGTGCTTGAGGTCGAACAGCTCGCCGGGATTCGGGTGGCCGTCGGCCACCTTGCGCCGCATCGCGGCGATCTCGCCGCGCAGCGTGGCGGCGTCGCGCGGCTGGCGCAGGACCTCGTCGCGCAGGCGCTCGAAGTGCGCGCCGATCTCCGCGTCGCCGGCGCAGAAGCGCGCGCGCGTGAGCGCCTGGTGCTCCCATACCCAGGCCGTGTTGTCGCCCTCGCGCTGCTGGTAGCGGCGAAAGCCCTCGAAGCTGGTCACCAGCAGGCCCGCCTCGCCGTTCGGGCGCAGCCGCGTATCCACGTCGAACAGCGTGCCGGCCGCGGTGTGGCTGGTCAGCCAGGTGATCAGCCGGCGCGCGTAGGCCGCGTAGATGTCGGGCGCGCGCTCGTGCTCGTCCTCGTACAGGAAGATGATGTCGAGGTCGGAGGCGTAGCCGAGCTCCTTGCCGCCCAGCTTGCCGTAGGCGATCACCGCGAAGCGCGGATCCTCGCGGTGGCGCGTGGCCAGCTGGCGCCACACCGCGTGCAGCGTGACGGCCAGCATGGCGTCGGCGAGGTCGGACAGGCGGTCGGCCACCTGCTCCACGGTCAGCATGCCCTGCAGGTCCTGCAGCAGGATGCGGAAGGTCTCGGCATGGTGCTCGCGGCGCAGGATGTCCATCTGCGCCTCGACCTGGCCGTGGGCGGCGTCGAGCCGCGCGGCCAGGCGCGCGCGGAAATCGTGCCAGTCCGGCGCGCCGGCCAGCGCGTCGCTGTCGAGCAGTTCGTCGAGCAGTTGCGGGTGGCGCGTCAGGTAGGCGGCGGCCCAGCTCGATGCGTGCAGCGTGTCGGCCACGCGCGCCATCGCCTGCGGGTATTCGGACAGCAGCGACAGATAGGACGCGCGCCGGCTGATGGCCTCGAGGAAATCGACGAAGCGCGCGATGGTGCGGTCGGCGTCGTGCTGGCGCGCGGCCAGGTCCAGCGCGCGGTTGACCAGCAGGTCGAAGCGCGCCCGGCTCTGCTCGGACAGCGCGCGGTAGCGCAGCGACGAGCCGGTCGCGCGCAGGCGGTCCAGCAGCCCGGTGCAGTCGGTGAAGCCGGCCTTGGCCAGGCGCTCGCACGGCGGCTCGTCCTCCTCGTCGCGGATCAGCGCGGGCCACAGCGCCTCGCACGGCTCGTTGACCTGGTCGGGGTCGGAGAAGGTCGCCTCGAACTGCTGCGCCACCGGCTCCTGCAGCGAGGACAGCCGCGCCATCAGCGCCGGCCAGCCGTCAAAGCCCATCATGGCGGCCACCGCCTGCTGTTCTTCCTCGGTGGTCGGCAGGTGATGGGTCTGGGCGTCGTCGCGGTATTGCAGGCGGTGCTCGAGCTGGCGCAGGAAGCGGTAGGCGTCGGCCAGCTGCTCGGCCTGGCCGGCCGGCAGCAGGCCATGCTCGACCGCCACCGCCAGCACTTCCAGCGTGGGCCGCACGCGCAGCGCGGTGTCCTGCCCGCCGCGGATGAGCTGGAACACCTGGGCCATGAACTCGATCTCGCGAATGCCGCCGCGGCCCAGCTTGATGTCGAACGCGCGCTGGTTGACGCGCTGCCCGCCGCCGGCCGCCACCAGCCCGCCGCTGCGCTTGGCCGCCTCGGCGCGGATCTGCGCGTGCAGCGAGCGGATCGCGGCGATCACGCCGTAGTCCAGGTAGCGGCGGAACACGAACGGGCCGGTCAGGCTGGCAAGCTGCGCCGCGGTGCGGCGCGCGTGCGGCGTGTCCTGCGCCGACACCACCCGGCCCTTGATCCACGCATAGCGCTCCCACTCGCGCCCCTGCACCACCAGGTACTGCTCCAGCATGCCGAAGCTGCACGCCAGCGGGCCGGCGTCGCCGTTCGGGCGCAGGCGCATGTCGACGCGGAACACGTAGCCGTCGGCGGTGACTTCGGCCAGCAGGTTGATCAGGCGGCGGCCCAGGCGGATGAAATATTCGTGGTTTGACAGGCTGCGCTGGCCGCCGCGCGTGTCGCCGTCCTCGTCGTAGAGGAAGATCAGGTCGATGTCGGACGACACGTTGAGCTCGCGCCCGCCCAGCTTGCCCATGCCGACCACCACCAGCTCCTGCACCTCGCCGCTCGATTCGCCGACCGGGCGGCCGTAGGCCGGGGCCATGTCCTCCTCCAGCACCGCCATGCCGTACTGGATGCCGAGCTCGGCCAGGTCGGTCATGGCGCCGGTGACTTCGCCCAGCGTCGACAGGCCGCGCAGGTCGCGCTCGATCACCACGCACATCACCTCGGCGCGCAGCCGGCGCAGCGCGCGCTTGACGGCATCCTCGACGTCGGCCGACGGCTCGCGCAGCGCCTGCAGCCGCGCCGCCATCCACGCGCGCGTGAGCGGCTGCGCGCTGGCGGCGGCGACGATTTCGGCCAGCCCGGGGCGGGCCTGCACCATGCGGCGGGTATAACGCGAATAGGCGGGCGAGTACAATGCCGTGCCGGCGCAGTCGACCGGCACGAGTCCGGCGGCGGCCACGACGGCGTGAGGCCCGCTGGCCATGTCGGCCACGGCTTGCCTGGCGGCGCCGGAAGTGTTGCCGGGCGCATGTCCGGCGGCGGCGGCACCGCCCGCGGCGGCGCTGGCGGCGGGCGCGGGCGCGGCCGTGGAACTCGTCGGATCAGTGGAAGTCATTCCTGTTGTTGTTTGGAAGCGCGTGAGCCGGCCCCGGGGCCGGCGCGCGCATCGTGCATGGCCGGTCAGGCACCGAATTGGAGAGCGCCTAGTATTGTCGGATAATCAGCGCATGTCCAGCCGCGCCACCCCACCCGCAGAACCCGCCGCCACGGCCGCTGCCACGGCCGCTGCCGCCGCCAGCGCCGCGCCGGGACGGGATGCCGCCGCCGGCCCCTCCCTCCTGCGGCAGGCGCCGCGCCGCGCGCTGGCGCTGGCGCGCGCGTTCGGCCGCGCCGCGCTGACCGTCGTGCGCCATCCCGCCTGGCGCGGGCTCGGCCGCGTGCTGGTGCGCCTGGCGCTGGCGCTGCTGGTGATGGCGCTGCTGGCCGGGCTGCTGATCCGCTTCGTGCTGTGGCCGCAGGCCTCGGCCGCGCGCACCTGGCTGGAGCAGCGCGGCTCGATCGCGCTCGCCGCCAAGTTCAGCATCGGCCAGCTCGACACCTACTGGGACGGCTGGCACCCCGCCTTCCACGCCCGCGACGTCGCCGCGGTCGACAGCGAGCAGCACGTGCTGATGGCCGCCGGCACGCTCGACGGCAAGCTCTCGTGGCGCTCGCTGTTCAGCATGGACCTGCTGTTCCAGCAGGTCTCCGCCAGCCACACCGACCTGCTGGTGCGGCGCACTCCGGAGGGCCGGCTCGAGGTGGCCGGCCTGACCGTCGACACCGCCAGCGCGAAGCCGCAGGACAACCGCCTGTTCGACTGGCTGCTGGCGCAGGGCAAGGTCGACCTCAGCGACGGCAAGCTGCGCTGGCTCGACGACAAGAACAAGCTGCCGCAGCTCGACGTGGGCAACATCCAGTTCAGCGCGCGGCGGTTCGGCTCGCGCCACGTCGTCAGGCTGGAGGCGCAGTCCCCCACGCTGGCGCCGCGCCCGCTGGTGATCGCGGCCGACTTCCGCCACGACTACCTGCGCCGCGCCGGCGACTGGCACAACTGGCACGGCCAGGCCAGCTGGGACCTGGGCCGGCTGGAACTGCCGGTGCTGCAGCGCTACACCGCCATCTTCGACCGCGTGGCGCGCGGCACCTTCAACACCGACGGCACCATCGAATTCCGCGGCGGCGAGATCAGCCGCAGCCAGGCCCGGCTGCGCGCCAGCGGCGTGGACCTGCAACTGGCCGGCGCGCCCGAGCCGCTCAAGCTGGCCAGCGCGCAGGCCTTCGTCATGCACCGCATCGGGCGCGACCACGACCACCTGCTGACCATCGACACCCTGCTGTGGCAGCCCGAGCCGGCCGAGGGCCCGGCCGTGCCGCCGGGGCGCGCCGACGTGGCCGCCTCCGCGCCCGCCGCGATGCCCTCGTCGACGTCCTCTTTGGCGTCCTCCTCCGCATCCGCCGCCATGCCGGCCTCCGCGGCCCCCGCCGGCGCGGCCTCCGACGCGCCCGCCGAGAACGCCTGGCGCGAAGGCATGCGCAAGGTGGTGGTGGGCTGGGCCACCGACAACAAGGGCCAGTTGCGCAAGTTCTCGCTCAAGGCGCCCACGTTCGACCTCAACACGGTGCGCTCGCTGGCCACCTCGCTGCCGCTCGACACCGCCCTGTCGCGCCAGCTGCGCGCGCTGCAGCCGTCCGGCCATCTCGACAACCTGGACGTGAACTGGAACCGCGACCGGCCGAACCTGCTGACGCGCCGCGCCGGCGCGGCGCATTTCAACGTGCAGGGCACGCTGCGCAACGTCTCGGTGCGCGAGCAGCCGGCCAGCCCCGCGCTCGGCGCGAACGGCAAGCCCAACCTGGGCGTGCCCGGCTTCTCGCGGCTGTCCGGCAGCTTCAACTTCGACGAGCGCCGCGGCAGCGCCCGCCTGGAAGGCAGCAACGCCGCGCTGGTGCTGCCCGGCATGTTCGAGGAGCCGCGCGTGGTGTTCGACCAGATCGCCGGCGAAGTGCACTGGACCCGCGACAACAACAAGCTGGCGGTGCGCACCGACGGCGTGCGCTTTGCCAACCCGGACACCGCGGGTATCGTGCGCGGCACCTGGCAGACCGGCGGCGACGGGCACGGCGGCATCGCCGACCTGACCGGCGAGCTGGACCGCGCCCAGGTCGGCCGCATCCCGCGCTACCTGCCGCTGGGCCTGCCCGCGGCCACGCGCCAGTACCTGGCCGGCGCGCTGGTGGCCGGCGAGGCCAGCGACGTGAAGTTCCTGGTCAAGGGCGACCTCGAATACTTCCCCTTCCACAGCCCGCACGAGGGCGCCGGCGATTTCCGCGTCGAGGTGCCGATCCAGCGCGTCAGCTACCAGATCGCGCCCCACGTCGGCGCGGCGCCCGGCAGCGCCGCGGCCGCCGCCAACGGCGGCAAGGCGTGGCCGAACTTCACCGACATCGGCGGCCGCGTGCTGTTCGAGCGCGGCGGCCTGTCCTTCGTGGCCCAGCATGCGGGCGTGCAGGGCGTACCCGGCGTCGCGCTGCAGGACGTCAACGGCCACATCGCCGACCTCAGCGACCACGGCCACCTGCTGCTCGACGGCGGCGCCAGCGGCACCATGTCGGGCTTCCTGCGCTTCATCGCCGCCAGCCCGGTGCGCGACTGGACCGGACAGGTGACCAGCGAGATGCGCGCCCAGGGCAACGGCGAACTGCGCCTCAAGCTCGACCTGCCGCTCACCGAGTCCCACGCGGCCAAGGTGGACGGCCAGTTCCGCCTGCCCGGCAACGAGGTCGTGCTGAACCCGCAATGGCCGCCGCTGGGCGGCACCACCGGCGTGATCGCCTTCAACGAGCACGGCTTCCAGCTCAACGACCTGCGCGCGCGCCTGCTCGGCGGCGAGATCCGCGCCGGCGGCGGCAGCCAGCCCGACGGCACGGTGCGCGTGACGGCCAGCGGCAATCTCGGCGCGCCCGGCATCCGCGAGCTGCTGGCCGGCTCGCCGCTCGCCGCGCTGGCGCAGAAGACCGAAGGCAGCGCCGCCTACAGCGCCGTGATCGGCGTGCGCGAGCACCAGCCGCAGATCACCGTCACCTCCGATCTGGCCGGGCTGGCGCTCGGCCTGCCCGCGCCGCTGGGCAAGAGCGCGGCCCAGGCCGTGCCGCTGCGCATGGAACTGCGCCCGGCCGCCGCGCGCGCCGGCCACGAGGAACTGCTGGTGCAATACGGCAATGCGCTCAACGCGCGCTACCTGCTGCGGCGCGGCGCCGAAAGCACGGAGGTGGTGTCCGGCGGCATCGGCATCGAGCAGCCCGCGCCGCAGCCGGCCAGCGGCGTCACCGCCGCGCTGGCCAGCGGCCGCTTCGACCTCGACCCGTGGCGCGCGCTGCTGGCGGGCGACGACGGCGCCGCCAGGGCGAACAGCGGCGCAAGCAGCGGCGGCCGGGGCAATGCGCCGGCCACGCCACCCGCGCCGCCCTCGCCTTTCCTCCCCGAGCGCATCACCGCGCACGCGCGCACGCTGGTGGCATTCGGCCGCGAGCTGGACGAGGCGGCGGTGGAAGCCAGCCGCGCGCCCGGCGGCTGGGACGTGCGCGTGGACGCGCGCCAGGTCGCCGGCACGCTGCGCTGGCGCGACGACGCCACCACCGGGCCGGCCGGCGCGCTGACGGTGCGCCTGTCGCGCCTGAACATCCCCGACAACAGCGACGCCGGCAACATGGCGGACACGCTGGCCGGCAATACCGACGAGCTGCCCGCGCTGGACCTGGTGGCCGACCGCTTCGAGCTGCACGGGCGCGACTTCGGCAAGCTCGAGGTCAAGGCGCACGCCAGCGAAAGCGGCGGCGACCCGGTGTGGACGCTGGAGCGCCTGGTGCTCGAGCAGCCCGGCGCCACCTTCACCGGCAGCGGCAGCTGGCGCATGCCGCGCCGGCTGCGCGAAGGCGCCAGCGCCGAGCGCCGCACCCTGCTCGACTTCAAGCTCGACGTGCGCAACGGCGGCCAGGTGCTCGAGCGCATGGGCCTGCCGCACATCCTGGCCGACGGCCGCGGCACGCTGGAGGGGCGCGTGGGCTGGCGCGGATCGCCGCTGGCGATCGACTACCCCACCCTGTCGGGCCGCGTGACGCTCAAGCTCGACAACGGCCAGATCCTCGCCGTGGAGCCGGGTGCGGCCAAGCTGCTGGGCGTGCTCAGCCTGCAGGGGCTGATGCGGCTGGCCACCTTCGACTTCCGCGGCGTGGCCGGCCAGGGCATGGTGTTCGACGAGATCACCGGCATCGGCACGCTCGAGAACGGCGTGGCCAGCACCAAGGACTTCGAGCTCCGGGGCGGCCAGCTGCGCGCCTCGATGACGGGCAGCGCCAACCTGCCGCGCGAGACCCAGGACCTGGAGGTCACGGTGGTGCCGCGCATCAACGCCACCTCGGCCTCGGTGGCGGCGGCCTTCATCAATCCGGCGCTGGGCATCGGCACGCTGGCCGCGCAGCTCATCTTCGCCGACGAGTTCTCCAAGGCCTTCAGCCGCCGCTACCACATCAGCGGCAGCTGGGCGAACCCGCAGATCAACAAAGTGGGGGAGAATAAGGCCGATGCCCAGCCCGGCCTGCCCGGCGTGCAGGGCACCTCGAACCGGGTCTACCCGCTGCCGTAGGCCCCGCCGGCCGCACCGGCGCCGCCGGCTCTCCATACCAAGGAAAAAGCACATGACCGCAACCGCCCCCGGCGCCACGCCGTTCCGCGTGGCCGCGATCCAGACCGTCAGCGGCATCTCGCGCGAGGCCAACCTGGCCCGCGCCGGCGCGCTGATCGCCCAGGCGGCCCACGGCGGCGCGGAGCTGGTGCTGCTGCCCGAGTATTTCTGCATGATGGGCCAGCGCGAGGGCGACAAGGTCGCCATCCGCGAGCGCGACGGCGACGGCCCGATCCAGTCGTTCCTGGCCGAGGCCGCGCGCCGCCACCGCATCTGGCTGGTCGGCGGCACCCTGCCGCTGTGGTGCGAGGACGAGGCGCGCGTCTACAACACCTCGCTGGCCTACGATCCGCGCGGCGAGCGCGTGGCGCGCTACGACAAGATCCACCTGTTCGGCTTCACGCGCGGCACCGAGAGCTACGACGAATCGCGCACCATCCTGGCCGGCGATACGCCGGTGAGCTTCGAGGCGCCGTGCGGCCGCGTCGCCATGTCGGTCTGCTACGACCTGCGCTTCCCCGAGCTGTACCGCCAGCTGGCGGCCGGCGGCAAGACCAGCTTGATTCTGATGCCGGCCGCCTTCACCTACACCACGGGACAGGCGCACTGGGAGATCCTGCTGCGCGCGCGCGCCATCGAGAACCAGTGCTACGTGCTGGCCGCGGCGCAGGGCGGCAAGCACGAGAATGGCCGCCGCACCTGGGGCCATTCGATGCTGGTCGATCCCTGGGGCGAGGTCATGGCGGTGCTGCCCGAAGGTGAAGGCGTGGTGAGCGGCGTGATCGACCCCGCGCGCCTGGACGAAGTGCGGCAGAACCTGCCGGCGCTGCGCCACCGGGTGCTGTAGCATGTACGGCCGCGCCGCCACGCGCCCCACGGGCGGCGCACAGATCATTCACGCGGCGGCGCCAGCGCGCCGCCGCGGCACGACGACAAAAGGAAAACCATGAACGCCGGCGACCTCGGAATCCGCAACCTCGCCACCGCCCAGCAACTGCTGCTGGCGCCCTATGGCCTCGACGAGGCCAAGCTCCAGCGCGTGCTGGCGGACATCTTCACGCACAAGGTCGACTACGCCGACCTCTACTTCCAGTACACCCGCAACGAGGCGTGGAGCCTGGAAGAGGGCATCGTCAAGTCGGGCAGCTTCAGCATCGACCAGGGCGTGGGCGTGCGCGCCGTGTCCGGCGACAAGACCGCCTTCGCCTACTCGGACGACATCAGCCTGGACGCGCTGCTCAAGGCCGGCGCCGCCACCCGCACCATCGGCCGCGCCGGCAGCGGCCGCGTCAAGGTGGCCGGCAAGCTGGCCTCGCAGGGCGGGCGCAGCCTGTACACGCCCAACGACCCGCTCGACTCGATGGCCGCCGCCGACAAGGTGGCGCTGCTCGAGCGCGTGGAGCGCATGGCGCGCGCCAAGGACCCGCGCGTGGTGCAGGTCATGGCGGGCCTGGCCGGCGAGTACGACGTGGTGCTGGTGGCGCGCAGCGACGGCGTCGTCGCCGCCGACGTGCGCCCGCTGGTGCGCGTCTCGGTCACGGTGATCGCCGAGCAGAACGGCCGCCGCGAGATCGGCTCCTCGGGCGGCGGCGGGCGCTATGCCTACGGCTATTTCACCGACGAGCTGCTGCGCAAGTATGTCGACGAGGCGGTCGCCTCGGCGCTGGTCAACCTCGAGGCGCGCCCGGCTCCGGCCGGCGCCATGACCGTGGTGCTGGGCCCGGGCTGGCCCGGCGTGCTGCTGCACGAGGCGATCGGCCACGGCCTGGAAGGCGACTTCAACCGCAAGGGCTCGTCCGCGTTCGCCGGCCGCATGGGCGAGCGCGTGGCGGCCAAGGGCGTGACCGTGGTCGACGACGGCACGCTGGCCAACCGCCGCGGCTCGCTCAACCTCGACGACGAGGGCAACCCGACCCAGTGCACCACGCTGATCGAGGACGGCATCCTCAAGGGCTACATGCAGGACACCCTCAACGCGCGCCTGATGAAGATGCCCGTGACCGGCAACGCGCGCCGCGAGAGCTACGCCGCGCTGCCGATGCCGCGCATGACCAACACCTACATGCTCAACGGCAACCGCGACCCGCAGGAGATCATCGCCAGCGTCAAGCGCGGCCTCTACGCGGTGAACTTCGGCGGCGGCCAGGTCGACATCACCAACGGCAAGTTCGTGTTCTCGGCCAGCGAGGCCTACCTGATCGAGGACGGCAAGATCACCGCCCCGGTCAAAGGCGCCACGCTGGTCGGCAACGGCCCGGAATCGCTCAAGGACGTGACCATGATCGGCAACGACATGCGCCTGGACTCGGGCGTGGGCGTGTGCGGCAAGGAAGGCCAGAGCGTGCCGGTGGGCGTCGGCCAGCCGACCCTGCGCATCGAGAACATGACCGTGGGCGGCACCGCCTGAACCCGGCGCCGCGCCGCGCGTGTCGCGCGCGGCGCTTGCCAAGCCCCGCAAAAAGCGCTATAAAGATGCTTCGTTGCGCGATGGTCAACTGCCGCGGCCCGCTGATTTACCGGACGCCGCGCAATTTCCTGCCATCCCTTGACGCATTGCCGCAAAGAACATACGACACCCGAGCCTGATCCGATCCATGTCCGCCAAGTTTTACTTTTACTTTTATAGCGATCTCACACCGCTGGCGGATGGAGAGGGACGATCGTAAGCGCCCCGAGGATACACAAAAAGCCGCCAGCAACCCTGGCGGCTTTTTTTATCCCGGCCCGCTCCCAGGCCCTAGCCCACACACCCAAACCCACGACCCACGAAATCCCGGAGCCATCATGCTGAAGAACACCGACGACCTGCGTATTCGCGAACTCAAGGAACTGTTGCCGCCAGCGCACCTGATCCGCGAATTCGCCTGCTCCGAACAGGCCTCGGACGTGATCTACGGCGCGCGCCAGGCCATGCACCGCATCCTGCACGGCATGGACGACCGCCTGATCGTCATCATCGGGCCCTGCTCGATCCACGACACCCGCGCCGCGCTCGAATACGCCAAGCTGCTCAAGGTGCAGCGCGATCGCTTCGCCGGCGAGCTGGAAGTGGTGATGCGGGTGTATTTCGAGAAGCCGCGCACCACGGTGGGCTGGAAGGGGCTGATCAACGACCCGCACATGGACGGCAGCTTCAAGATCAACGACGGCCTGCGCATCGCGCGCGAGCTGCTGCTGAACATCAGCGAGATCGGCGTGCCGACCGGCACCGAGTACCTCGACATGATCAGCCCGCAATACCTCGCCGACCTGGTGAGCTGGGGCGCCATCGGCGCGCGCACCACCGAAAGCCAGGTGCACCGCGAGCTGGCCTCCGGACTGTCGTGCCCGGTGGGCTTCAAGAACGGCACCGACGGCAACGTCAAGATCGCCGTGGACGCCATCAAGGCCGCCTCGCAGCCGCACCATTTCCTGTCGGTCACCAAGGGCGGCCACTCGGCCATCGTGTCGACCTCGGGCAACGAGGACTGCCACATCATCCTGCGCGGCGGCAAGACGCCCAACTACGACGCCGCCAGCGTGCAGGAAGCCTGCGAAGCGATCTCCAAGTCCGGCCTGGCCGCGCGCCTGATGATCGACGCCTCGCACGCCAACAGCAGCAAGAAGCACGAGAACCAGATCCCGGTGTGCGAGGACATCGGCCGCCAGGTGGCGGGCGGCGACGAGCGCATCGTCGGCGTGATGGTGGAGTCGCACCTGGTGGCGGGCCGCCAGGACCACGTACAGGGCACGCCGGTGGACACCCTGACCTACGGCCAGTCGGTCACCGACGCATGCATCGGCTGGGACGACTCGGTCAAGGTGCTGGAGACGCTGGCCAACGCCGTCAAGGCGCGCCGGCTGGTCAAGGGCACCGGCAACTGAGCGCCGGTTGCGCGCAACGAAAAAGCCGCTGGTGTCAGCGGCTTTTTTTCCGACTTCGACATGACGCCCGCGCCGGAACCCGGCTGGCTCGCGCGCACGACCGATCCGACAGGGTGCGGATGTGCCCGTGAAACCCGGCCCGACGGAAACAAATCAGCCCGCCATCAGCTCATGCGAACTCCCGGATGAGCCGATTCGAGCTGTATTGAGCTAATATGAGCTGATTCAACCCGTCGAGCCGGTTCGAGGAGTGTGCCGTGGTCGTGCAAGACGAGATCCTTCTAGCGCTGCAGGCGCAGGCGCAAACAGCGTCTCCCTGGCTGAGTTCGCGCGACCTTGCCAACCGGGTTCATGCCAGTTGGTCCACGGTGAAACGCCAGCTCGACACGTTGGTGCGCGCCGGCGGCGTGATTCGGGAAGGCCGCGCGCGCGCCACGCGATACCGGCTGGCGCCGAGCTTGCCCGCGGCGTCGCAGCCGGCGGCGCCGCGAGCGTTATCGCCTGTGCCAGGCTTCTCGTTGTCCGCGCGAGGCCAAGCGCTGCTGGCCGAGCTGAAGCGGCCGCTGGCCGCGCGCGAGGCCGTCGGCTACCAGCGCGCCTTCGTGGACGGTTATGTGCCGAACCAGAGTTCCCTCCTGCCCGAAGCCATCGCGCACGCGCTGGCCGAAGAGGGACGCCTGCGCGGACAACAGCCCGCCGGAACCTATGCGCGCAACGTGCTGGGCCCCCTGCTCATCGATCTGTCCTGGTCCTCGTCGCGCCTGGAGGGCAATCGCTATTCCCTGCTGGCCACGGAAGAACTGTTCAAGAACGGCATGGCCGGCAGCGATCTGGACGCGGTCATGTTGCTCAACCACAAGGCCGCCATCGAATTCCTGGTCGATGCGGTGCCCGAGTACGGCCTGACGCCGGCCCTGATCAGAAACCTGCATGCCATCCTGATGCAAGACCTGCTGGCGGACGCCCATGGCCTGGGCAGCATTCGCCAAAAGGTGGTCAATATCAGCGACACCACTTACGTCCCGGCACATGCTCCCGCGCTGCTGGAGGAGATGTTCGGGCACATCGTGGAGAAGGCGCGGCAGATCAAGAACCCGGTGGAGTCGGCCTTCTTCCTCTGGGTGAATCTGGCCTATCTGCAGCCCTTCGAGGACGGCAACAAGCGTACCAGCCGCCTGTCGGCCAATATTCCCCTGATGCTGTACAACTGCGCGCCCTTGTCGTTCCTGGATGTGGAAGCGCAGGACTATGCCTGCGCCATGATGGGCGTGTACGAGCATCGCGACGTGGCGCTGGCTGCGGACCTGTTCGAATGGGCCTATCGGCGCTCGATCAGGAAATACGCCGTCCAGATCGAGGCGATGGGTGTTCCCGACCCGATGCGACTGCGCTTCCGGGAAGCCTTGAACGAGACGATCGGCCATATTGTCCGCGATGGACGGACGGCCGCCGAAGCCGCGGCCTTGCTGGGGTTGTCCGAACAGGATGCGCAGGTTTTCCAGCCGATGCTCGCGCAGGAACTGCGGACGCTGGACCTGCACAACTGCGCCCGCTACCGGCTCACGCCGGGACAGACCAGGCAGTGGATCGCCGCGGGGCGGCCGCAGTAGCGGCACATCGTCGTCGCCGGGACGGCGCCTTCGCGAAACAGGAAGCCATTCCCGAACGGCAGGGTGTGCCGGGGCGCCGCCCCGCCTGTCGGCGGCACGGCATGCGTGCCGTCCTTACTTCTTCAACACCAGCCCGCCCGGCAGCGATTCGATGTACGCGGCGATGTCGCGCAGTTCCTGGCGCGTGAACGGGCGCGGCTTGCCGTCCTTGCCGGTCACGGCGGGATTGGCGTTGACCTGCCCGGCCATGATGGCATTCGAGCGGCCCACCTGCGGGTTGGTGGTGATCTGGTAGGCGGCCAGCGCGTGGTACAGGTAGTCGGCGTGCTGGCCGGCCAGCTTCGGGTAGTCCGGGCTGATCGGGGCATTCATGCCGGCGCCGTGGCAGGCCACGCAGTTGCCCTTTTCCACCAGCGCCTTGCCGGCGGCGATGTCGGCCGCCGCGGCGGAGAAAGCCGCGCCACCCAGCACGAGCGCGCCGGCCGCGAGCGAAAGCGTCTTGAGCGTATTCATGGAGGGTCCCCTCACTTCTGGTTGTTGTTCTGGGTGCCGGAGGTCTGCTGCGCGTAGTAGGCAGCCACGTCGGCGATGTCCTGGTCGCTCAGCGTGGCGGCGATGCCGCGCATGGTCGGGTGCTTGCGGTCGCCCTTCTGGTATTCCTTGAGCGCGTTCTCGATGTACTTGGCGTTCTGGCCTCCCAGCAGCGGCACCTGGTACACCTCGGGAAACGAGGCACGGTATCCGGGAATACCATGACATCCGATACACATTGCGACCTTGTTTCTGGCTGCATCCACATTGCCTTTGACTTCCTGGGCGTGCACAGCCATTGCGGCTGCGCCCAGCACCACCATCGTGAGGAGCTTTTTCATTGTCGTAGCTGATTGGAAGTGTAAAACCCTGGGAGACCTGCCCGACCGGTCGGAAATGGCTTCGGAATGGGTCCGGCGGGGAAGCCGCATCTGCCTGCGGCTCGATGTGGCGCTGCCAGCGGGGTCGGGCACAGCGGGCGTCCTTCGTCGGGACGTCCACGCCTGGAAGTGGCCAGGCGAAGCGGGCACGGACCTGCCTCATTCTGCAACCATCTCTTCGCACGCCGCCTCCCGGCAGGGGCCGCGCGCATGACTGGGCGGACGAACCGGACGGTGGAGATATAGGACTTTGGGGGGCGCGTCAAACCGGCGCATTGTACAGCAGGCTGCACGCGAGCGTCCAGCATGGTGCACGCCGCCATACACGAACGGAAAAGCTCTTTTATACTGGCCCATTCCGACACGCACGAACCCCTCATCAGGTTGCCTCATGTCCAACACCACCAACGCCAGCCCCAACCAGCAGACCCGCTTCGAAGGCAGCCAGCAGTACGTTGCCACCGATGACCTCAAGCTGGCCGTCAACGCCGCCCGCGCGCTGCAGCGCCCGCTCCTGATCAAGGGCGAGCCCGGCACCGGCAAGACCATGCTGGCAGAGGAAGTGGCCGCGGCGCTGGGCATGCCGCTGCTGCAATGGCACATCAAGTCGACCACCAAGGCGCAGCAGGGCCTGTACGAGTACGACGCGGTCTCGCGCCTGCGCGACTCGCAGCTCGGCGACGACCGCGTGCACGACATCCGCAACTACATCGTCAAGGGCGTGCTGTGGCAGGCGTTCGAGGCCGACCAGCAGGTGGTGCTGCTGATCGACGAGATCGACAAGGCCGACATCGAATTCCCCAACGACCTGCTGCGCGAGATCGACCGCATGGAGTTCTACGTGTACGAGACGCGCGAGCTGGTCAAGGCCAGGCACCGCCCGCTCGTCATCATCACCTCCAACAACGAGAAGGAGCTGCCGGACGCCTTCCTGCGCCGCTGCTTCTTCCACTACATCAAGTTCCCCGACGCCGAGACCATGCAGCGCATCGTCGACGTGCACTATCCCGGCATCAAGCGCGAGCTGGTGGCCGCCGCGCTCGAGTCGTTCTACGAGATGCGCAACCTGCCGGGCCTGAAGAAGAAGCCCTCCACCTCGGAGCTGATCGACTGGCTCAAGCTGCTGATGGCCGAGGACATCCCGCCCGAGGCGCTCAAGAGCCCGGACAAGAAGGCCGCGATCCCGCCGCTGCACGGCGCGCTGCTGAAGAACGAGCAGGACGTGCACCTGTTCGAGCGGCTGGTGTTCATGAACCGCGCCAACCGCTGAACCCGGACCCGCCATGACTGCCTTTGCCAAACCCGTGACGCTGGTGGGCCATCACGCCACGCTGGAGCCGCTGCGCCCCGAGCATGCCGACGGCCTGCGCGCCGCCGTGGCCGACGGCGAGCTGTGGAAGCTCTGGTACACCAGCGTGCCCGAGCCCGATCGCATGGAAGCCGAGATCGCGCGGCGCCTGGGCCTGCTGGAACAGGGCTCGATGCTGCCGTTCGCGGTGCGCGACGCCGCCGGCGAGCTGGCCGGCATGACCACCTTCATGAACATCGACGCGGCCAACCGGCGCGTCGAGATCGGCTCGACCTGGTATGCGCGGCGCGTGCAGCGCTCGCCGCTGAACACCGAATGCAAGCTGATGCTGCTGGGCCATGCGTTCGACCATCTCGGCTGCATCGCGGTGGAGTTCCGCACGCACTGGATGAACCAGCAGAGCCGCGCCGCCATCGCGCGGCTCGGCGCCAAGCAGGACGGCGTGCTGCGCAACCACCAGCGCATGCCGGACGGCTCGCTGCGCGACACCGTGGTGTTCTCCATCATCGCCAGCGAATGGCCGACCGTGCGCCAACACCTGCAGTTCCAGCTCGAGCGCCCGCGCTGACAGCGCGCGCCGACTGAAAGCGAGGCATCATGCTGATCGACTTCTTCTTCTCACTGCGCCACGCCAAGCTGCCGGTCTCGGTCAAGGAATACCTGACCATGCTCGAGGCGCTCAAGGCCGGCGTCATCTCGCCGTCGATCGACGAGTTCTACTACCTGTCGCGCATGGCGCTGGTCAAGGACGAGAAGCACTTCGACAAGTTCGACCAGACCTTCGCCGCCTACTTCAAGGGCGTCGAGAACCTGGTCGACTGGAAGTCCGACATCCCGCTGGACTGGCTGCAGAAGACGCTCGAGCGCGAGCTGTCGGCCGAGGAAAAGGCCAAGATCGAAGCGATGGGCGGGCTCGACAAGCTCATGGAGCGCCTCAAGCAGCTGCTCGAGGAGCAGAAGGAAAAGCACGAGGGCGGCAACAAGTGGATCGGCACCGGCGGCACCTCGCCGTTCGGCCACGGCGGCTACAACCCCGAGGGCATCCGCATCGGCGGCCCGTCCAAGGGCAACCGCACCGCCATCAAGGTGTGGGAGGCGCGCGCCTACAAGGACTACGACGACCAGGTCGAGCTCGGCACGCGCAACATCAAGGTGGCGCTGCGCCGCCTGCGCCGTTTCGCGCGCGAAGGCGCGGAGACCGAGCTCGACCTCGACGACACCATCCACGCGACCGCGGCCAATGCCGGCCTGCTCGACATCAAGCTGCGCCCGGAGCGCCACAACAAGGTCAAGGTGCTGATGCTGCTCGACGTGGGCGGCTCGATGGACGACCACATCAAGCGCGTGGAGGAACTGTTCTCGGCCACCAAGACCGAGTTCAAGCACCTCGAGTACTACTACTTCCACAACTGCGTGTACGACTACGTGTGGAAGAACAACCGGCGCCGCCACGCCGAGAAGATCGCCACCTGGGACCTGATCCACAAGTACAGCTCGGACTACAAGGTGATCTTCGTCGGCGACGCCACCATGAGCCCGTACGAGATCCTGCAGCCGGGCGGCTCGGTGGAATACAACAACCCGGAAGCGGGCGCGGTCTGGCTCAACCGCCTGATCGAGCAGTTCCCGCGCTTCGTCTGGCTCAACCCCGAGCCCGAGGGCCTGTGGCAGTACCGCCAGTCGGTGACGGTGATCAGCCAGATCATGAAGTCGCGCATGTACCCGGTCACGCTCAACGGCCTCGAGCAGGCCATGCGGGTGCTGTCGAAGTAGCGGCCCGCCCGGCCCCGCCTCAGGCCACCACGTCCACGCCCTCCATCACCCACTGGCGGAACGTCTGCAGCGCCGGCAGGTGCTGCTTCTGCTCGGGATAGCACAGGTAGTAGCCCTTCTTGCTCAGCACGCGGGCCGGGTGCGCCACCACCAGCGCGCCGCCGGCCAGCTCCTGCTCGATCAGGCAGCGCGGGATCAGCGCGATGCCCAGGCCCGACATGGCCGCCTGCGTGAGCAGCGAGAACTGGTCGAAGCGCGCGCCGCTCCAGGCCTTGCGCGTGGCCACGCCAAGCTCGGCGAACCAGTCGGCCCACGCCTCGGGCACCGTGGTGTGGTGCAGCAGCGGATAGCGCAGCAGCGCTGCCGGCAGGCGCGCCATGCCGTCGGGCTCGCCGGCGAGCAGGCCGGGCCGGCATACCGGCAGCACCTCGCGGCCGGTCATGTAGTCGGCCAGGCTGCCCGGCCACACGCCGTCGCCGAAGCGGATGGCGGCGTCGAGGTCGGGCTGCGAGAAATCGTAGCCCTGCGCATGCGGCACGAATTCCAGGCTCACGTCGGGATGCTTCTCGAAGAACTGCGGCAGGCGCGGGATCAGCCACTTGGCGCCGAGCGTGGGCATGCTGGCGATATGGAGGGTGCCGCCGCGCCCCTGGCGGGCGATCAGCTCCACCGTGGCGGCCTCGATCTCGGTCAGGCTGGGGCGGATGCGGTCGAGGTAGCGCTGGCCGGCGTCGGTCAGCATCAGGCGCTGGCGCACGCGCTCGAACAGCTCCACGCCGAGGAAGGCTTCCAGGCTGCGCACCTGCTTGCTGACGGCCCCCTGCGTCACGTGGAGCTCGCGGGCGGCCACGGTGAAGCTGTTGTAGCGCGCGGCGGCCTCGAAAGCCTGCAATTCGGTCAGCGACGGACACAAGCGTCGCATAGATTACCCCTTACTTCACTACCAAATGGAATGATCCCGCGATTTTATTTCGTTTGCGGTCCGCGTGCACGAACGCGCAGAATCGGGGAGAGCCGCTTTGACTTATTTTCAAGACGTTTCGGCCCTGCCGGCGATCCGTCACCTTCTTCGTCGCTGCTCTGTCGCTGCTCTGTCGCTGCTTCGTCACCTCTTCGCCGCTTCCTAGCCACTTCCTAGCCGCTTCTTGGCTTTCCGTCTCCCCATACTCCCCACCAGGAACCGAACTCATGCAACGCCGTAACATGCTCCGCCTTCTTGCCGCCGCCACCGGCGCCGTCGCCGCCGGCCTGTCGCTGTCGGCCGCGGCCCAGGGCACCTACCCGACCAAGCCCATCACGCTGGTCGTGCCGTTCCCGGCCGGCGGCACCACCGACATCGTGGCGCGCCTCGTGGCCGACAAGCTCGGCCAGCAACTGGGCCAGGCCGTGGTGGTGGACAACCGCGGCGGCGCCGGCGGCAGCATCGGCACCGCGTTCCTGGCCAAGGCCGCGCCGGACGGCTACACGCTGGGCATCGCCACCGCGTCCACGCACGGCATCAACCCGGCCGTGTACCCGCGCCTGGCCTACGACGCCACCAAGGACTTCACCACCATCACCAACCTGGCCTCGGTGCCCAACGTGATGAGCATCAACCCGGCGGTCAAGGCCACCGACATGAAGTCCTTCATCGCGCTGGCCAAGACCGAGCCCAACAAGCTGGCCTACGGCTCGGCCGGCAACGGCAGCGTCTCGCACATGATGGGCGAGCTGTTCAAGATGAGCAGCAAGACCGAGCTGCTGCACGTGCCGTACAAGGGCGTGGGCCCGGCGCTGAACGACGCGCTGGCCAACCAGGTGCAGGTGCTGTTCGACAACCTGCCGTCCTCGCTGCCCTTCATCGAAGGCGGCAAGCTGCGCGCGCTGGCGGTGGCCGCGCCCAAGCGCGTGCCGGCCCTGCCCAACGTGCCGACCTTCGCCGAGCTCGGCCTGCCCGAAGTCAACGACGCCTCGTGGTTCGGCCTGATCGCGCCGGCCAACCTGCCCGCCGACCTGCAGAACAAGCTGCACGACGCCACCGTCAAGGTGCTTGCGCAGCCCGAAGTCAAGGCTAAGCTGGAAAAGCTGGGCGCGGTGCCGGTCGGCAACACCCCGGCACAGTTCGCCGCCCAGATCAAGAGCGAAGTGGCGAAGAACAAGCGCATCGCCGGCGCCGCCAAGATCTCCCTGGATTAACCGACGCACATCATGACGGAAACAGACCGAAAGACCGGGCTCACTCCCTACCTGCTGCAACTGCCGCAAGGCGAGAGCGGCCCGCTCTTTCTCGATTCGCCGCACAGCGCCACCACCTACCCGGACGACTTCCGGCCCGCCGCCGGGCTGCCGCTGCCCCTGCTGCGCCAGGCCGAGGACACCTTCGTCGACGAGCTGTACGCCGACGCCCCCGCACGCGGCATCGCGCTGCTGTGCGCGGGCTTCCCGCGCAGCTACCTCGATGCCAACCGCGGCATCGAGGAAATCGACGAGGCGCTGCTCGACGCGCCGTGGCCCGGCCCGCGCCAGGAAACCTCCAAGACCCGGCTCGGCAAGGGCCTGGTATGGCGCGTGCTGGATACCGGCGAAGCCATCTACGACCGCAAGCTGAGCGTGGCCGAGGTGCAGGCGCGCATCGCGCGGCATTACCTGCCCTACTACGCGCAGCTGCAGAAACTGTCGGACCAGGCCATCGCCCGGCACGGCAGCGCGTGGCACGTCAACTGCCACTCGATGCCGAGCGAGGCGGCGCAGTACGCCACCGAGCATCCGGGCCTGCAGCATCCCGACTTCGTGGTCGGCGACCGCGACGGCACCACCTGCGACAAGCGCTTCACCGACCGCGTGGAAGCCGTGCTCAAGGACCTGGGCTACGACGTCTGGCGCAACCACCCGTACAAGGGCGTGGAGATCGTGCGCGTGGTGGGCCAGCCGGCCCAGCGCCGCCACAGCCTGCAGCTGGAGGTCAACCGCAAGCTGTACATGGATG
Organism: Cupriavidus sp. FW216-B1; assembly: GCF_058789195.1. Classification (NCBI taxonomy): domain Bacteria; kingdom Pseudomonadati; phylum Pseudomonadota; class Betaproteobacteria; order Burkholderiales; family Burkholderiaceae; genus Cupriavidus; species Cupriavidus sp. FW216-B1. Next base: position 433,195 of record NZ_JBYTEL010000003.1, read on the forward strand.
AGGCGGGCCTCGTGCACAACGCCGGCTTCGGCAAGCTCAAGGCCGACCTCAACCATCTGCTCGACGAGCTCAAGGTCTTCGTCAAGGCCGCCTCGGCAAGCTGAAGCGCCACGGCCAAGGCCTGCCGCGCGGCTGTGCAACGCAGCCGCGCCGGCACGCCCGGAAAGCGGCATGCCGGGCGCATCGTGGCGGCAACCGCACCTAGGGTAGAACCTAGGGTCAAGAGATTTCGGAACTTTGCAGCATGGGTTTCCTCTATCATGGCAGACCTTTGCCAACCCCTTTGCCTCAAAGCAAGACGATCCCGTGATCCGACGAATCTCTGACCTGATCGGCAGCCGCCTGTGCGCGCTGGCTGCCGCAGTGGCAGGTGCGATCGCCCTGGTGGGCTGCGCCGATACACCGCTCAACGACCGCGATGCCGTGGCAACCAGCCCCGCCACCGCCACGCCCGCCACCGCAGCCGCGACCGCCGCTGCCAGGCCCGCCACTCCCGCGCCGGCCGCCACCCGCCCGCCACCCGCTCCCGCCGCCACGCCGCCGACCAAGACCGTGACCCTGCCCGCGCAGGGCCGCGTGAGCCTGGCCGAGTACCGCGCGCAGATGCGCCAGCAACTGATGCAGACCGAAAACGCCAGCGCCGACGTGGCCGACTGCGCCGCGCACGCGAGCTGGGTGGTGCCGCGCTCCGTGACGTTCGACGCGCTGAAGATCCCGACCGGCGCGCTCGGCGCCGGGCAGGCCACGGTGGAACCGTGGGACGGACGCTTCTCGCAAGGCAAGCAGGCCGTGCCGGTCAGCTCCGTAGTGACCTTCGCCGCCACCGCGCACAAGCGCAACGGCGAGGCCCAGTGGGAAGCGGTCAAGGTGCGCTGCGGCTACGCCGACGGCATGATGCTGGCCTACGAGCTGCTCGATGGCAGCGGCACCGTCATCAGCGAACCGGCCGCCGCGCCCGCGGTGCGCAGCAACACCCGCCAGGCCGGCAGGCACAAGGGCGGCAAGGCGGCCAAGTCCTCGGGCAAGGCCGGCAAGTCCAGCGCCAGCAGCAAGTCCACCGCCAAGAGCGGCAGCAAGAGCACCGCGAAGTCGGGCAAGAAGGCGCGCTGAGCGACAGCGAAGCTACCGCCTGTTTGCTCCCCTCTCCCGCTCGCGGGAGAGGGGTTGGGGGAGAGGGTCAGCGCTGGCGAATGCTGGCGTGCTGGAAAAAAACCGGCAGCTTCGTTTCTGGCCGCGATGCTGGAAAAAACCGCTGGCCCCGCTTGATGTGGCTCCTAGCTAAACCGCCCCTCTCCCCGTGAGGGGAGAAGGAGGACACCTTGCTTGGGCTAGCTCTCGCGGCTTGGGCCCGTTCTGGCGGCTTCGTCAGTCGCCCCCGGACTTTTCCCCTTGCCCGCGCGCCCCTCAATCCAACTGCGCCAGAACCGCCTGCAGCATCGCCGCGCCCAGCAGCGCGCTGCGCGCGCCGTTCCAGCCGACCACCGGGTCGGGCTGGTCGGCGTTGTCCTTGAACGGCATCTCCAGCGTCAGCGACAGGCAGCCGAAGGCATGGCCGATGTACTTCGAGGCCAGCTTGAGCGCGTCCGCGTTGTACTTGCCGGCGGCATAGCCGTACACGTCCTGGAAATCGGGCGTGGCGCGCTTGAACGCTTCGATGAAACGCAACTGCTCGGCGCGCTGGGCCTCGGTGAAGCCGGGCAGCATCTCGCTGCCGGCGACGAAGTTGTAGGGCAGGCCTTCGTCGCCGTGGATGTCGAAGAACATGTCGCAGCCGGTCGCCTCGATGGCGCGGCGCACGTGGTACACCTCGGGGCTGGCCTGCAGGCTCGGCGCCATCCACTCGCGGTTCAGGTTGGCGCCGGCGGCGTTGGTGCGCAGGTTGCCGCGCGCCGCGCCGTCGGGGTTCATGTTCGGCACGATGTGGAACACGGCGCGCTCGAGCAGGCTGCGCGCGACCGGGTCGCCGGCCCACATGCCGGTGCCGGTCAGGCGCTGCAGCACGCCTTCGCAGAACCACTCGGCCATCGTCTCGCCAGGATGCTGGCGCGCGATCATCCAGATGGTCTTCTTGCCGTCGCCGGGCTTGCCCACCGTGACCGCGGTCATGTCGCGGCCGTCCACGGTGCTGCCCAGGTGCGACAGGCGCGCCAGCGGCGAGCGCTGCGAGGTGGCCAGCAGCGACAGGTGGCGCTCCTCGGGATATGGCTCGAAGTAGGCCAGCCACACGCTGTCGTGCTCGGGCGTGAACGACACCGTCATGGTGCTGCCGTCGAAGGCGGTCGGCACGCGGAACCAGTACGCGCGGTCGTACGAGGCCACCGCGTGGTAGCCGCGCCAGCCGTCCGGATAGGTGCAGTCGCCCGCGTTGAGGAACCGCAGGCTGCAGGGCTGGCCGGCCGCGCCCTGCAGGCGGAAATGGAACCACTGGCGGAACTCCGCGTGCGAGTCGGCGCGGATGCGCAGGCGGATGTCGCCGGCCTGCGCCAGCGATTCGACTTCGATGGCGCCCGAGTCGAAGCTGGCGGAGATGTGCAGGGCTTGGGTCATGGTGTGCGGGTTCTGTGGTGCGGGTTCTGTGGTGCGTGCGCGCCGGCGCCGCGCGGCAACGGCAGGAAACGGGGCCGGGGATGGTCGGCGATGGCCGGGCGGCGCGGCCGCTCAGTCGTCCAGGCGCCGGCGGAAGACCCAGCGCGCGTCGTCCGATGCGTCCTGGTCGAAGGCATAGCCGTCCTCGGCGAAGCGCTTGAGGCTGGCCGGATCCGTGATGCGATGCGTCACCGCGTAGCGCGTCATGGTGCCGCGCGCGCGCTTGGCGTGGAACGAGATGATCTTGTAGCGGCCGCCCTTCCAGTCCTCGAACACCGGCGTGACGATGCGCGCGCCGAGCACCTTGGGGCGCACCACCTTGAAGTATTCCTCGGAGGCGAGGTTCACCAGCACCGGCGCGCCCTCGGCCTTGAGCGCCTTGAAGTCATCCTGCAGCAGCCGCGTGACGTCGTCGCCCCAGAACGTGTAGAGGTCCTTGCCCGCGGCGGTGTCCAGGCGCGTGCCCATCTCCAGCCGGTAGGGCTGCATCCAGTCGAGCGGGCGCAGCACGCCGTACAGGCCCGAGAGAATGCGCACGTGCTTCTGCGCGAAGGCGAGGTCGTCGTCCGACAGCGACGGCGCGTTCAGCCCCTCGTACACGTCGCCGTTGAAGGCCAGCACGGCCTGCTTGCTGTTGGCCGCGGTGAACTCGGGCGACCAGTCGCCGTAGCGCGTGGCGTTGAGCACGGCGAGCTTGTCGGAGATGTCCATCAGCGCGCCGATGTCCTGCGGGGCAAGCTCGCGCAGGCGCGCGATCAGCGTCGCCGAGCGCTCGATGAAACGCGGCAGCGTATGGGTCTTCAGGCGTGCCGGCGTCTCGTAGTCGAGCGACTTGGCGGGGGACAGGACGATGAGCATGGCAAAATCGCGGCAAACACAAAGACCCGATTGTAACGAATGCCATCTCACTCCACCGAAGCCCCCGCCGGCGCCGCGCCGCGCGTGGTGCTCGACTCCAATATCTGGGTCGACCTGCTGGTCTTCGCCGACCCCCACGTCGAGCCCATCCGCGCCGCGCTGCACGGCGGCGCCATCGCCGCGGTGATCCGCCCCGACTGCCGCGAAGAGCTGCGCCGGGTGCTGGCCTATCCGCAATTCGCCCGCTTCGAAGTGGACATCCCGGCCGCGCTGGCCACCGTGGACCGCCTCACCACGGCCCTGGAGATCCCGGCCGAGGCCGACACGCTGGCCGCGCGCCTGCCGCGCTGCCGCGACACCGACGACCAGAAGTTCATCGAGCTGGCCCACTTCGCCCAGGCCGCCTGCCTGGTGTCCAAGGACAAGGCCGTGCTCAAGCTCAAGGGGCGCCTGCGCCGCCAGAGCGGCGTGGACATCCTGCTGCCGCAGGCCTTCCCGGCCTGGCTGGCGGCGCGCGCCGGCGCCGCGCAGGCAACGGCCGATCCCCGCTAGAATGCGGCATTGCCTCTCGCCTTGTTCGCTTCTCCGATCCCCGACCGCCGCTCCTGCCCGACGCCGCCGCCCATGTCCAGCCAGCCTTCCGTCCAGCCCGCCTCGTCTTCCCTGCCGATCACGCCGCCGCCGTCGCGCCTGCCCAAGGTCGGCACCACCATCTTCACCGTGATGTCGGCGCTGGCCGCCGAGCGCAACGCCGTCAACCTCGGCCAGGGCTTCCCGGACTTCGACTGCGACCCGAAGATCGTCGACGCCGTGACCCACGCCATGCGCGCCGGCCTCAACCAGTACCCGCCGATGGCGGGCGTGCCCGCGCTGCGCCAGGCCATCGCCGACAAGGTCGGCAAGCTGTACGGCCATGCCTATGACTGGAACAGCGAGATCACGGTCACCGCTGGCGCCACCCAGGGCATCCTCACCAGCATCCTGTGCGCGGTGCACCCCGGCGACGAGGTGATCGTGCTGGAACCGTGCTACGACAGCTACATCCCCGCCATCGAGCTGGCCGGCGGCAAGGTGGTGTCGGTGGCGCTCGACGCGCCGCATTTCCGCGTGCCGTTCGACCGCATCGCCGCGGCCATCACGCCGCGCACGCGCATGCTGATGGTCAACACGCCGCACAACCCCACCGGCACCATCTGGCGCGCCGGCGACATGGAGCGCCTGGCCGGGCTGCTGGCCGGCACCGACATCCTGCTGCTGTCCGACGAGGTCTACGAGCACATGGTGTTCGACGGCCAGCGCCACGAATCCGTGTCGCGCCACCCCGAGCTGGCGCGCCGCAGTTTCGTGGTGTCGAGCTTCGGCAAGACCTACCACGTGACCGGCTGGAAGGTCGGCTACGTCGCCGCGCCGGCGGCGCTCTCGGCCGAATTCCGCAAGGTGCACCAGTTCAACGTGTTCACGGTGAACACGCCGGTGCAGCACGGGCTGGCCAGCTACATGGCCGACCCCGCGCCCTACCTCGGCCTGTCCGACTTCTACCAGGCCAAGCGCGACTACTTCCGCGCCGGGCTGGCCGGCACGCGCTTCAAGCTGCTGCCGTCCGACGGCACCTACTTCCAGTGCGTGGATTATTCGGCCATCTCGGACATGAGCGAGGCCGATTTCTCGATGTGGCTCACCAAGGAGATCGGCGTGGCGGCGATCCCGGTGTCGGCGTTCTACTCGCAGCCGCGCGAATCCGGCGTGGTGCGCTTCTGCTTCGCCAAGAAAGAGGAAACGCTGGCGCTGGCGCTGGAGCGGCTGAAGACGCTGTAGGCACGGTAGGCGCGGTCGGCGCGCCTACAGTCCCCGGCAACGGCGCGCCCGCCGGCCGCGCTACTTCCGGCGGCTGAGCATCAGCTCCGTATTCGCCTTGCGGTCCGCGTTGACCCGCTGCACCGAGGGCCGCTCCGACATGCGCCGGAGATAGTCCTTGACCGGCAGCCCGGCCAGCATGTCCTCGCCGTAGACGATCTTCGTGCAGGCGGAAACCAGCGGCAGGTGCACCACGGCCGCGCAGTCGGCCAGCGTGAAGGTGTCGCCGGCGAGATAGGGCGAGAACTTCGCCAGCTTGCCGAACGCCGGGATATAGCGCTCGAGCAGCCTGCGCTGGCGCTCCTTGGTGCCGTCGCTCACCTTGCCGCCGAAGAAGGCCGCCGGATACAGCTCGCGCGCGGTGAGCTCGAGGTACAACTCCAGGAACGTCACCAGCTCGCGCACCTTGCCGGCCTGGAACGGGTCCGCCGGCAGCAGCGGCGCCTGCGGGTAGGTGGACTCGATGTAGGCGTCCAGCACTTCGGACTCGCACAGCGGGCCGCGATCGGTGATCATGTAGGGCACCTTGCCCAGCGGCGAGGCTTCGGGATCGGTCTCGCCGAGCCAGGCCAGCTCTTCCTCGAACGGCAGGTTCTTTTCCAGCAGGGTCAGCTTGACCTTGTTGTAGTAGTTGCTGGCGGAAAATCCGCAGAGCTTCAGCATGTCGTCTCTCTCCTTGTTGTGCGGGTCGCGCGGGGGACGCGGCGCGGGGCCGCGAAAAAATTGCCCGGCGAATTGCCCAACGCAAGGGCCGGGCCGCATTGTGTGGCATGGCAGACTCTGGCGGCTGCCTGTGGCCGATCAGCGCACGCCGCTTGCACCGCGCCACTGTCGCGGATGATGCAAAAAACGTACGCTCGTGCTAATTTAACCACAACTTTCTGGACGCACTATGAGCACTTTCACCATCGACACCCTCGGCATCGTGGGCACCGGCGCCATGGGCCGGGGCATCGCGCAGATCGCCGCGCAGGCCGGCCTCGCCGTCAGCCTGTACGACACCAATCCGCAAGCCGTGGCGGCCGCCCGGCAATACCTGCAGGACATGCTGGCCAAGCTGGCCGACAAGGGCAAGATCAGCGCGGCCGACGCCGACGCCGCCCTCGCCCGCGTCAAGCCCTGCAGCGCGCTGGAAGACCTGGCCGGCTGCGACATGGTGCTCGAGGCCATCGTCGAGAAGCTCGAGGTCAAGCGCGACCTGATCGCGAAGCTCGAAGCCATCCTGCGTCCGGAGGCGGTGATCGCCTCCAACACCTCGTCGCTGTCGATCACCGCGATCGCCGTGGGCGCGAAGCACCCGGGCCGCGTCGCCGGCTACCACTTCTTCAACCCGGTGCCGCTGATGAAGGTGGTCGAGGTGATCGACGGCCTGTCCGGCGACCCGGCCGTGGGCGACGCGCTGATGGCGCTGTCGCGCCGCATGGGCCATACCCCGGTGCGCTGCAAGGACATGCCCGGCTTCATCGTCAACCATGCCGGGCGCGGCATGAACATCGAAGGCCTCAAGGTGGCCCAGGAAGGCGTGGCCGAATTCGCCGACATCGACGCCATCATGCGCGAGCAGGCCGGCTTCCGCATGGGCCCGTTCGAGCTGATGGACCTGACCGGGCTGGACGTGTCGCACCCGGTGATGGAGTCGATCTACAACCAGTTCTACCAGGAACCGCGCTACCGCCCCTCGCCGATCACCGCGATCCGCGCGGTGGGCGGCCTGATCGGCCGCAAGGCCGGTGCCGGCTTCTACCGCTACGTGGACGGCCAGAAGCAGGTGCCCGCCGCCGTGCCGGCGCCGTCCGCGCGCCCGGCCAGCGTCTGGGTCAGCCACGCCGACGAGCGCGGCCACGCGATGGTGGTCAAGCTGATCGGCGCGCTGGGCATGACCGCCGAAGCCGGCAACCAGCCGTCGGCCGACGCGCTGATCGTGGTCACGCCGCTGGGCCTGGACGCCACCGCCTGCGCGCTGCACGAAGGCCTGGACCCGAGCCGCGTGGTCGCCATCGACACGCTGATGCCGTTCGAGGCCACCAAGCGCCGCACGCTGATGACCACGCCGGCCACCACCGCCGCCGCGCGCGAGGCCGCGCACGGCCTGTTCGGCGCCGACGGCGTGCCGGTCACGGTGATCCGCGACTCGGCCGGCTTCGTGGCCCAGCGCATCGTCTGCTCCATCGTCAACATCGCCAGCGACATCGCGCAGCAGCGCATCGCCACGCCGGTCGACATCGACCTCGCCGTCAACCTGGGCCTCGGTTATCCCAAGGGCCCGCTGGCGCTGGGCGACGCGATCGGCCCGGACCTGGTGCTGACCGTGCTGCGCAACCTGGAGCGCCTGACCGGCGACATGCGCTACCGCCCCAGCCCGTGGCTGTGGCGCCGCGCCGGCCTCGGCCTGTCGCTGCTGGCCGAAGAGCAGTAATCCGCGCGACCGCAAGCCCCCCGGCCTGCGGTCGTTTCGCATCCGCCCCCGGCCGGCGCGGACTCCGCCTCCGCGCCGCCTCGTTTCCCGCCCCGCCGCCATGACCGCTCAGCTGCTTTCCGAACGCGTCGACACCACGCTGGTGCTGACCATCTCGAACCCCGAGGCGCGCAACGCGCTGCACCCGGACATCTACGCGGCGTCGCAGGAAGCGCTGGAACAGGCCGCGCGCGACGACGAAGTGCGCGCGGTGGTCATCACCGGCGCCGACGGCACGTTCTGCGCCGGCGGCAACCTCAACCGCCTGCTCGCCAACCGCGCCAGGCCGCAGTCGGTGCAGGCCGAAAGCATCGAGGTCCTCAACCACTGGATCGAAACGCTGCACGCGTTTCCCAAGCCCATCATCGCCGCGGTGGAAGGCCCGGCCGCGGGCGCCGGCTTCTCGCTGGTGCTGGCCTGCGATTTCGTGGTGGCCGCCAGCGACGCCAAGTTCGTCATGGCCTACGTCAAGGTCGGCCTGACCCCGGACGGCGGCGGCTCCTACGAGCTGGCGCGCGCGCTGCCGCGCCAGCTTGCCTCCGAGCTGATGATGGAAGGCAAGCCCGCCGACGCCGCGCGCCTGGCCCACTTCGGCCTGGTCAACCGCGTGGTGCCGCACGGGCAGGCGCTCACCGAGGCGCTGCGGCTGGCCGAAGCGCTGGCCGAGCAGTCGCCCCACGCGGTGGGCCGCATCAAGGCGCTGATCAACCACGCCGGCACCGCCAGCCTCACCCAGCACCTGGCCGAGGAGCGCGACAACTTCGTGGCCGCGCTGCACCACAAGGACGGCGGCGAAGGCATCGGCGCCTTCCTGGAAAAACGCAAGCCGCGCTACCGCTAGGCGCGCGGCCGGCCGGACATGCCCGCGCAGACGGGCGGGCCACGCCAGCACACGGAACACCCGGAACAGACCAAGAACGGAGACAGCATGAGCGAAAACGTTTCGAACTTCGAAGGCACGCGGCCGGTGGCCGAGCAGCAGCGCTTCGACCTCGCCGCCCTGGAAGCGTGGATGGGCCAGCACGTGGCCGGCTTCGCCGGCCCGCTGGCCATCGAGCAGTTCAAGGGCGGCCAGTCCAACCCCACTTTCAAGCTGATCACGCCGGGCCGGACCTACGTGATGCGCGCCAAGCCCGGCCCGAAATCGAAGCTGCTGCCCTCGGCGCACGCCATCGAGCGCGAATACCGCGTGATGGCGGCGCTGGCCGGCACCGACGTGCCGGTGGCGAAGATGTACGCCATGTGCGAGGACGAGGCGGTGATCGGGCGCGCCTTCTACATCATGGAATTCGTCGCCGGCCGCGTGCTGTGGGACCAGTCGCTGCCCGGCATGAGCACGGCCGAGCGCGCCGCCATCTACGACGAGATGAACCGCGTCATCTCCGCGCTGCACACGGTCGACTACCAGGCCATCGGGCTGGGCGACTACGGCAAGCCGGGCAACTACTTCTCGCGCCAGATCGAGCGCTGGACCAAGCAGTACAAGCTGTCCGAGACCGAGAGCATTCCCGCGATGGATTCGCTGATGGCCTGGCTGCCCGGGCACATCCCGCGCGAGGACGCCGACCTGACCTCGATCGTGCACGGCGACTACCGCCTCGACAACCTCATGTTCCACCCCACCGAGCCGCGCGTGCTGGCGGTGCTGGACTGGGAGCTGTCCACGCTGGGCCACCCGATGGCCGACTTCGGCTACCACTGCATGAGCTGGCACATCGCGCCGGGCCAGTTCCGCGGCATCGCCGGGCTGGACTACCAGAGCCTGGGCATCCCCGATGAAGCCGCCTACCGCCGCACCTACGAGCAGCGCACCGGCCGCCCCATCACCGGCGACTGGAACTTCTACCTCGCCTTCAGCATGTTCCGCATCGCCGGCATCCTGCAGGGCATCATGAAGCGCGTGGTGGACGGCACCGCCTCGTCGGCGCAGGCCCTGGACGCCGGCAAGCGCGCGCGGCCGATGGCGGAAATGGGCTGGGAATACGCCAGGAAGGCCAGGCAATAAGTCCACGCCCGGCCGCGCCGGCCCGCGGCACGACCCGCGGCGCGGCAAGCCCCGCTTCCCTGCCGGGAACGGGGCTTTTTTGCGGACCATGTTGTCGTATCACACGATGTGTATTTAATGACACTGTCTGAGCGCGGAATGCGCAGAACAAGCCACAGTCGCAGCATGTAGGCGAAAACCCGCCCCTAGACCAGCCGTAAACTTCAAGCTATCATCCAACACATACGACAACATACAACGAAGCCATACCGGAGACAGCAGCAATGCCGACCACCCGCCGTACCTTCCTCAGCCAGCTTTCCGCTCTGGGCGCCACCGCCGCCGCGGGCGGCCTGGGCACCGCAGGCACCCTTCTGTCGTCCGCCGCTCAGGCCGCCGACTGGCCCACCCGCCCCATCCGCCTGGTCGTGCCCTACCCGGCCGGCGGCTCGTCCGACATCATCGCGCGCCTGATCAGCAAGCAGCTCGGCGAGGCGCTCGGCCAGCCCATCGTGGTGGACAACCGCCCCGGCGCCAACGGCAACATCGGCGCCGCGATGGTGGCGCAGGCCGGCACCGACAACCACACGCTGCTGCTGTGCGACGTCGGCGCGCTGGCGATCAGCCCGTCGGTCTACACCAAGCTCACCTTCGATCCGGGCAAGGACCTCAAGGGCGTGTCGATGCTGGCCTACTCGCCGCACCTGCTGGTGGTGCATCCGTCGGTGCAGGCCAATAACCTCAAGGAACTGGTGGAGCTGTCCAAGCGCACCCAGCTCAATTTCGCCGTCACCGCCATCGGCAGCGCGCCGCACCTGGCCGGCGTGGCGGTGGCGCAGGCCACCGGCGCCAAGTGGCAGTACGTGCCCTACAAGGGCGGCTCGCAGGCCGTGGCCGACACCGTGGGCGGCGTGGCGCAGGTGCTGATGAACGGCATGCTGGCGACGCTGCCGCAGGTGCAGGCCGGCAAGCTCAAGGTGCTGGCGGTGTCCAAGAAGACCCGCATGCCGCTGGTGGGCCAGGTGCCGACCATCGCCGAACAGGGCGTGCCCGGCTTCGAGTCCGGCACGTGGCAGGGCGTGATGGCCCCGGCCGCCATGCCCGACGCGCTGGTGGCGCGCATCAGCGCCGAGCTGATCCGCATCATCCGCACGCCGGAAGTGCGCGCGCAGCTGGCCGGCCAGGGCGCCGAGGTCGTGACCATGACGCCGCCCGAGACCAACAAGTTCTTCGTCGCCGAGCGCGCGCGCTGGGCCGCGGTGGTCAAGCAGGCCGACGTGCGGCTCGACTGAAGCCGGGCCCCGGCGCGGGGCCCGGACACGCTACGCCGTGGGGATGGTCCCGCCGTCGATCACATATTCCGTGCCGCTGATCGCCGCCGCGCGCGGCGAAGCCAGGAAGGCGATCAGGTCCGCCACCTCGGCCGGCTTGCACGGACGCCCGAGCGGAATGCCGCCGAGCGCATCCATGATGATCCGCTTGCCGCCCTCGTAGTCGGTGCCCGCCTGCCGCGCGAGCCGCTCGGCCAGCGCCACGGCGGCCTCGGTCTCGACCCAGCCGGGCGCGACGCGCACCACGCGCACGCCCTTCGGCGTCACCTCCTTCGACAGGCTTTTGCTGTAGGTCGACAGCGCGGCCTTCGCCGCGGCGTAGGCCGTGGTGGATGCCGGCAGCGGCAGCCGGTCCTGGATCGAGGTGACGTGGATGATGACGCCCGCGCCCTGCGCCAGCATGCCGGGCAGCAAGGCCCGGTCCAGCCGCACCGCCGGGAACAGGTTCAGATACAGCTCGCGGTGCCACGCGGCGTCGTCGAGCGCGGCGAAACCACCCGCCGGCGCCGACGAGCCGCCCAGCACGTGGACGACGATGTCCACGCCGCCCAGGCGCTCGCCGACCGCCGCCGCCACCGCGGCGCAACCATCCTCCGTGGTCAGGTCGGCGCCGACGAACAGCGCCTGCGGCAAGGCATCGGGGCGCGTGCGCGCCGTCGTCACGACGCGCGCGCCCGACTCGCGAAAGCGCGCCACCACGGCCGCGCCGACGCCCCTGGTGCCGGCGGTCACGAGGACGCGCCGCCCCTTCAGCTCGAGGTCCATGCCCATCAGCCGATCTCCAGCGATGCGATGCGGCCGCCGCGCAGCCCGAACACGTGCGCGAGCCGGACCGGGCTGCCGGGAAAATCGCCGGCAACCTCGGCCATCACGCTCACGCCGTCCCCCTGCCGCGATGCTTCCAGCGGCTCGACGCGGTACGCATACCTGCGCCGCGCGTCGCGCAGCCAGGCCCGGATGGCCTCTGGTCCCTCGTGGGTGCGGCCTTCGTCGCGCACGGCGGCATCGTGCGCCAGGCAATGCGCCAGCAGCGCGTCGTCGGCGCCGTTGCTGACCGCGAAAAAGGTGGCGATGGCGTCAGGCAGTGGCAAGCTCATGGTTTTCGGTACCCGGGATTGCGGCAGGAATTTGCGATACCGGGATTCTCGGCATAAGCTGCCCGCCCATCAAGAACGCACGAAAAAGTAAGCTACCCACCCATGAGAAAGGTCTATACGCCCGCGACGGCCGCCATCGGCGTGGAAGAGATGCTGCGGCTGATCGACGGGCGCTGGAAGCTGGTCATCCTGTTCCACCTGTTCGACGGCAAGGTGCGGCGCTTCTCGGACCTGGAGCGGCTGATCCCCGCCGTCTCGCAGAAGATGCTGGCCCAGCAGTTGCGCCAGCTCGAAGCCGACGGCATCGTGGCGCGGCAGGTCTATGCGCAGGTCCCGCCCAAGGTCGAGTACCGCCTGACCGCGTGGGGGCAGGCGCTGTGCCCGGCGCTCGATGCGCTGCTGCTGTGGTCGGAGCAGAGAGCGCTGCCCGCGGGGAAGGAAAGCGGGGACTGACCGGCGCGCCCGGCTGCGCGGCGGCTGGCGATGGCGTGAAACGAAAAAGGCCGGCTCGCGCGAGCCGGCCTCGAATTGCTGACAGACCTCCGATCACCGACGGTTGGCTCCCCTCTCCCATGAAATGGGAGAGGGGAGAAAACAAACGGCAGGCCGGCCTCGCTCAATCCCCCAGCGCCACCCCTTCGCGCCGCGGATCGGCGCCGCCCGCCCACGCCCACTTGCCGTCCGGACGCTGGCGCCGCACGATGGCCTGCGTGCCGCTGGTCATCTCGATCTGCGCCACCTGGTGCCCGCGCGCGGCCAGGCCCTGCGCCAGCGCCGGGCTGACGAGTCCCGCTTCCAGCTCGGTCGGGCCGTTGCGGCTGCCGAAGTTGGGCAGGTTGATGGCCGCCTGCACGTCCATGTTCCAGTCCAGCAGGCCCACCAGCGTCTTGGACACGTACTCGATGATCTGCGAGCCGCCGGGCGAGCCCACCGTGGCGGCCAGCTTGCCGGTCTCGCGGTCGAACACCAGCGTCGGCGCCATCGACGAGCGCGGGCGCTTGCCGGCCTGCACGCGGTTGGCGACCGGCTTGCCGTTCTCGCTCGGCACGAACGAGAAATCGGTGAGCTGGTTGTTCAGCACGAAGCCGCGCACCATCAGGTGCGAGCCGAAATAGCTCTCCACCGTGGTGGTCATCGAGATCGCGCCGCCGGCGTTGTCCACCGCCACGATCTGCGAGGTCGACACGCGCGGCGGCGAGCGGTCCGGCGCGAACGCGACCCGCGTGCCGGGCGGCACGCCGGGCTCGGCCTTGCCCGTGCTCCGGTCGCCGATCAGCGCGGCGCGCTGGGCCAGGTAGTCGCGGTCGATCAGCCCGGCCACGTTGACCGGCACGAAGTCCGAGTCCGCCACGTAGAGCCCGCGGTCGGCGTAGGCCTGGCGCCCCACTTCCGACACCGCGTGCACGGCGTCCACGGTAGGCTCGAAGCCGGCCGGCGAAGCCACCTGCCGCGGCGTCATCGCCGCCAGCGCGTATTTCGGGTCGCGCGCCTCCAGCGCCTGCAGCGTGCCGAGCATCTGCGCGATGGCGATGCCGCCCGACGACGGCGGCGGCATGCCGCAGATCTTCCAGCGCTTGTAGTCGCTGCACACCGGCACGCGCTCCTTGGCGCGGTAGTCGCGCAGGTCCGCCAGCGAGAGCGAGCCCGGGTTGGCGCTGCCGTTGACCTGCCTGACGATGTCGGTGGCGACCGGGCCGGCGTACAGCGCATTGGGCCCGCGCCGCGCGATCTCGCGCAGGGTGCGCGCCAGCGCCGGGTTCTTCAGCATGGTGCCGGCCGGCTTGGCCTTGCCGTCGGGCCCGAGGAAATAGGCGGCCAGCTCGGGCGAATCCGGCAGGAACTTGTCGGCGGCGATCTGCGTGTAGAGGCGCGGCGAGATCGGGAAACCCCTCTCGGCCAGCTCGATGGCGGGCTGGAACAGCTTCGCCCAGGCCAGCCTGCCGTGCTGGCGGTGCGCCAGCTCGAGCGCGCGCAGCACCCCGGGCGTGCCCACCGAGCGGCCGCCGATCTGGCCTTCGCTGAAGCTCATGGGCTTGCCGTCGGGGCGCAGGAACAGGTTTTCGCCGGCGCCAGCGGGCGCGGTCTCGCGGCCGTCGTAGGCCTGCACGCGCTTGCCGTCCCAGTACATGATGAAGGCGCCGCCGCCGATGCCGGTGGCCTGCGGCTCGACCAGCGTCAGCACGGCCTGCATGGCGATCGCCGCGTCGATGGCGGAGCCGCCGTCGCGCAGGATCTTGCGGCCCGCCTCGGTGGCCAGCGGGTTGGCCGCCGCCGCCATGTGCCGGTCCGCGAACGTGGTGGTCATGCCCTGCCGGTAGCCCGATGCCACTTCCGGCGCGGGCGGCAGCGCGGCAACCGCGGACGCGGCCGATGCGGCGGGAGCGGCGCCGGCGGCCGGCGGCGCGCCGGTCTGGGTCGAGCAGGCGCCTAGCAGCGCGAGCGCCGCGGCGGCCGCGAGCGGGCCACGCCAGAGCGCCGGGGAATATGCCTGGATTGCCATGCCGAACTCCTCCTGGGGGGAAACCTGCATTGTAGGGCGCCCGCCCGCGCGCGGCACCCGCCGCCGGCTGCGGGACAGACCGGATGGACCGCGCGCGCCGATCGTGGTCCGGCCCGCGGCGCGGCAGGCTGCCCGCTTTTTTTTGCGCCGCCTTAACCCCGCCCGCCGGGCTGCTTCGTTTCACCCGCAGTGCCCCGGCGCCGGCACCGCCGGCGCGGCCCTTTCCGGAGAAATCGACATGCACAAGCGCCCGGCAGTCCTGGCCGTTGCCCTCGCAATGGCCGCATGCGGCGGACCGTCCCCGAACCAGCAGGCGAACCCCGCCGCCGACAGCGGCACGGCCCACCCGCTGCCTGCCCCGGTGATCCTGCCCAGCGAGCCCTTCGCCACCGCGCCGGCAATGGCGTTTCCGGCGCCGGCCGCCCCCGCCGCGAAAGCCGGCCGGACCGAAGCGCAGGCCGACGCACGCGCCCCGCTCCACCTCGGCCTGCGCGGGACGCACGCCGCGATCGCCGCGCGCCAGCCGCAGCCCGACTGGCGCGCCGGGCCCGCGCGCGAGCGCTACGGCGCCATCGAGGAAAACGGCGTGCAGCAGGTCGCGCAGGCGCCGGTCTCCACCTTCGGCATCGACGTCGACACCGGCAGCTACAGCAATGTGCGCCGCCTGCTCAACGCGGGCCGCCTGCCGCCGGCCGACGCGGTGCGCGTGGAAGAAATGGTCAACTACTTCCCCTACGACTACGCGCCGCCGCGCGACGGCCGGCCCTTCGCCGTGCACGCCGAAGCCGCGCCCGCGCCGTGGCAGGCCGGCAACGTGCTGCTGCGCATCGGCATCAAGGCCGCCGACACGGCGCGCGCGAGCCTGCCGCCGGCCAACCTGGTGTTCCTGGTCGACGTGTCCGGCTCGATGTACTCGGCCGACAAGCTGCCGCTGCTCAAGTCCTCGCTCAAGCTGCTGACCGGCGCGCTGCGCCCGCAGGACCGCATCACGCTGGTCACTTACGCCAGCGGCACGCGCGTGGCGCTGCCGCCCACGCCGGGCAGCGACAAGACGGCCATCGCCGCCGCCATCGACGCGCTGGTGGCGGGCGGCGCCACCGCCGGCGCGAGCGGCATCGCGCTGGCCTACCAGGCCGCGCAGCAGAGCTTCATCGCCGGCGGCATCAACCGCGTGCTGCTGGCCACCGACGGCGACTTCAACGTGGGCGTTACCGACTTCCGCGAGCTCAAGGCGATGGTCGCGGAAAAGCGCAAGTCGGGCGTGTCGCTGTCCACGCTGGGCTTCGGCACCGGCAACTACAACGACCAGTTGATGGAGCAACTGGCCGACGCCGGCGACGGCGCGTACTCGTACATCGACAACCTGATGGAAGGCCGCAAGGTGCTGGTGGAGGAAATGAGCTCCACGCTCGCCACGGTGGCGCGCGACGTCAAGATCCAGGTCGAGTTCAACCCGGCCACGGTCAGCGAGTACCGCCTGATCGGCTACGAGAACCGCGCCCTGAAACGCGAGGACTTCAACAACGACCAGGTGGACGCCGGCGACATCGGCGCGGGGCACACCGTGGCCGCGCTCTACGAGCTGACGCTGGCCGGCAGGCCCGGCCTGATCGATCCGCTGCGCTACCAGCGCGCGCCGGCCGCAAGCGGCAACGCCGGCGAACTGGCCCACGTCAAGCTGCGCTACAAGCGCCCGCAGGCGCAGGCCAGCGAACTGCTGGAACTGGCGGTGCCGGCCGGCGCGGTGCGGCCGCTGGCGCAGGCCGGCGATGCCTTCCGCTTCGCCGCCGCGGTGGCCGGCTTCGGCCAGTTGCTGCGCGGCGGCAGCCATGCCGGCACCTGGCGCTATGCCGATGCGCGCGCGCTCGCGCTCGGCGCGCGCGGCGACGACCGCTTCGGCTACCGCGGCGAGTTCCTCCAGCTCGTGGACCTGGCGCAGGCCCTGTCGACGCATGCGCCGCTGGCGCAGGGCGACGGCCCCGCGCCGCGGCCCTGAAGCACGCGCGGTGGCGCCGCGCGCGGCCCGCGACGATGCGCGGCGCTGTCATATACTGCCGCGCATGAATGCCTCCGCGCCCGACCGCATGCCCGCCAGCGCGCATGCCCCGCCAGCCCAGCCCGCCGCCGGCCTGTCCGCGCTGGCCGACACCGACCTCATGCTGCTGGTCGCCAACGGCCTGATCGAGCAGCCGGTGGCCGAGCTGTTCCGCCGCCACAACGCGGCGCTGTACAACTACGTGGCGTGGCTGTGCCAGGGCAACACGGGCGAGGCCGAGGACGTGACCCAGAAGACCTGGGTCAAGCTGATGACCCGCTGCGGCGACTACCAGCCCAGCGCGGCGCTGCGCACCTTCCTGTTCCAGATCGCGCGCAACACCTGGCTCGACACGCTGCGCGGCGCCTACGAGCGCCAGTGCGACACGCTCGGCGAAGACCACCTCGCGCTGCCCGCCGGCGACCTCAGCCCCGAGGCCGAGGCCGCGCTGCGGCAGAACCTGCAGGGCGTGCGGCAGGCGCTGATGGCGCTGCCGGCGGCGCAGCGCGAAGTGATCGTGCTGCGCTTCTTCAGCGAGATGAGCGTGGAGGAAATCGCGCAGACGCTGGGCGAGAAGTTCGAGACCGTCAGGAGCCGGCTGCGCTACGCCTTCGCGCGGCTGCGCGAGAGCCTGGCGGCGGTGGCGCCGCAGGAGCGCCAGCCATGAGCGCGGACGAACGCTTCATCGCCGGCGAGGACCGGCTCGCGGCGCTGCTGCGCGCGCTGCCGCCGTTCGCGCCGCCGCCCTCGCTGGAAACCGCGGTCATGGCCGCGGCGCGCGCCGCGCAGGCCGCGCGGCAGGCGCGCGCAGCCACGAACGCGAACACGAACGCAGCCGCTGGCGCAGCCAGCGCCGATGCCGATGCCGGCGCCACGTTCACCCCGTCCGCCGGCCTGCAGGCCGCCGTGATGGCGGAAGCCGCGCGCCTGCAAGCCGCGCAGGCCGGCCGCCGCGCGGCCGTGCTGGAAGAAGTGCGGCGCGGCGACAGCCCGCAGCGCGTGCTGGGCGCGCCGGTCGGCGCGGCGGCGCAGGCGTGGCTGCGCGAACAGGCCGAGGCGCAGCAGCAGCAGCAGGCGGCGCAGCAGGACACCGCGCCCGCCGCCGGCCAGCCCGCCGCGCCGCGCCGCGCGCGCCGCTGGTGGCCAGCGCTGGGCGTGCTGGCGGGCACGCTCGGCGTGGCCGCGCTGTCGCTGCAGATCGTGCTCCGGCAGATGGACGTGCGCGACGGCGCGCTGCTGCTGCCGGACACGCCCCACGCCACGCGCCAGGCAAGCGAGCCGCAGGCCACGCCCGCCAGCCCGGCCGCGCCAGCGCCAGCACAAACGCAGGCACAGACGCCGGAGCCCGCGCCGGCGACGAACGTCGCGGCCCCGCCGCCCGCCACCGCGCCGGCCGCGCCGCCCCATCCGGCGCCCGCGCAAGAGCCTGCCGCGGCGGCCAGGGCCCGTCCCGCGCAGGAAGCGCCAGCCACGCCGGCGCCGGATGGCGACGCGCGCAAGTCCGCATCACCCGCCACATCGCCTGCCACATCGCCCGCCGCAGCCGCCGCGCCGGCCGTCCCGGAAACGCGCGCGGATCGCGCCGGACCCGCCGCCGGCCCGGCCGCGGCGGATGCCGCATCGCCAACCGCGCCGCCGGCACCGGCCGCGGTTGCGCCGGCTGCGCCAGTCGCGCCAGTCGCTCCGGCCACGGCGCCGCTGCCGGTGCCGCCCGCTCCGCCGGCCCTGGCTCCGCGCATTGCCGCGCCCGCGCCGGCGGCGATCGCCCCGGTGCCGCAGCCCGCCGCCATCGCCCCGGTGCCGCCGGCCGCGTCCCCCGCGCCGGCGCCGGCCTTGCAGGGACATCGCTGGGCGCCGCGCGCGGCACCGTCGGACCAGGCCGTGCACTCGCTCGCGCAGCCCGCGCAAGCGGTGACGATGGGCCTGCGGCTGGAGCCGCAACTGGCGCTGGAGCGCCTGATTCCGGATGCGCCGGGCGCGGAGCAGGCCAGCGCCGCGCCGCTGGCCCTGCGCATCACGGCGGCGGCGCCGGACAGCCCAGCAGTCCGCGCCTGGGCCGCGCGCTTATGGCAGGCGGTGCCGGCGGCGCGCCGCCCGCCGCTGCCCTACGCGGTGCAGGCCGACAGCACGCTGCCGCCGGATACCGTGCGCATCGAGCGCATCGACGACGGCGCGCGCTGAACGGCGCGCGGGGAAAAGGCAGGCGGAAAAACAGGCAAGTGGAAAAAACGCGCGCCTCAGCCCGGCGCCGCCTCGCCCTGCCCGCCCAGCGCGGCGATCACCGCCAGCAACTGCTCGCGCAGCCAGCGGTTGGCGCCGTCGTTCTCGCCGCCGGCGTGCCAGTACAGGTGCAGTTCCAGCGACGGCACCTTGAACGGCAGCGACAGCAGCCGGTTGGCGTAGGGCTCGTTGGCGATGCGCGCGTAGCGCAGCGGCAGCGTGGCCAGCAGGTCGGTGCAGCTCACCACGCGGCAGGCCGCCGCGTAGTGCTGGCAGCGCAGGCGCACGCGGCGCGTCAGGCCCATGCGGTGCAGCGCCTGGTCTTCCAGCCCGGCGCCGCGCCGGCGCGACGACACATGCACGTGCTCGGCCGCCAGGTAGCGCTCCAGCGTCAGTTCCTTCTTGACCAGCGGATGGTCGCGGCGCGCCAGCACCACCATCGGGTCGGCCATGAACGGCGCGTGGTGGATGGCGGGCGAGACCGGCAGCAGGATGTCGATGGCGGCATCGAGCGTGCCGGCCAGCAGCTCGGACTCCATCTCGCGCCTATCGAAGCGGATCGCCGCGATCTCCACCTGCGGCGCCATCGCGGTCACGCGCGCCATCAGCGGCGGCAGCAGCGTGGATTCGAGCGCGTCGCGCATGCCGATGGTGAAGCGGCGCACGGTGGCGGCCGGGTCGAAGTGCGGCGTGTCCTGCAAGGTGCGCGCGAACGACTGCAGCGCGGCGCGCACCTCGGCGGCCAGCGAGCGCGCCAGCGGCGTGGGCGCCATGCCCTGCCCGCGCCGCTCGAACAGCGGGTCGTCGAACAGGGTGCGCAGGCGCCCCAGCGCGTGGCTCACCGCGGGCTGCGTCAGGTTGAGCTGGCGCGCGGCCGCGGTGATGCTGCCTTCGCTGTAGATGGCGTCGAAGACGACGAAGAGATTGAGGTCGATGCGGGAGAGCTGCATGGCGTCGATTCTGGCACGGAATGCACCCTATTGATACTGGCAAATCCAGAAAATTCATTTTTCTAATTATCTGGATTGCGGTAGAGTCCTCCCCAGTCGACGCAGACCGCGTCCGCCGGGGCCGGCAGCGGCTCCCGGGCTCTCATGCAGAGGTGGAGGAGACAACATGGAATTCGAGTACACCCCCAAGGTCAAGGAAATGCAGGCGCGCCTGCTGGCCTTCTTCGACAAGCACATCTATCCGAACGAGAAGCGCTTCTACGCGGAAATCCAGGCCAACCGCCAGGCCGGCAACGCCTGGGTCCCGACCAAGGTGATCGAGGAGCTCAAGCCGCTGGCGCGCGAGGCGGGCCTGTGGAACCTGTTCCTGCCGCATTCCAAGCGCGCGCCGGAAGGCCTGTCGAACCTCGAATACGCGCCGCTGTGCGAGATCATGGGCCGGGTGCCCTGGTCGGCCGAGGTGTTCAACTGCGCCGCGCCGGACACCGGCAACATGGAAACGCTGGAGCGCTACGCCTCCGAGTCGCTCAAGGACCGCTGGCTGGAGCCGCTGCTGCGCGGCGAGATCCGCTCGGCCTTCCTGATGACCGAGCCGGCCGTGGCCTCGTCGGACGCCACCAACATCAGTTGCAGCATCGAGCGCAACGGCGACGAATACGTGATCAACGGCACCAAGTGGTGGTCGTCGGGCGCGGGCGACCCGCGCTGCCAGGTCTACATCGTGATGGGCAAGACCAACCCGGACGCCGGGCGCCATGAGCAGCAGTCGATGATCGTGGTGCCGGCCGACACCCCGGGCATCACCATCAAGCGCTTCCTGCCGGTGTTCGGCTACGACGACGCGCCGCACGGCCACATGGAGATCGAGCTGAAGAACGTGCGCGTGCCGGCGGCCAACATCCTGCTCGGCGAAGGGCGCGGCTTCGAGATCGCCCAGGGCCGCCTCGGCCCGGGCCGCATCCACCACTGCATGCGCAGCATCGGCGTGGCCGAGCGCGCGCTCGAGCTGCTGTGCCAGCGCGCGCTCAAGCGCGTGGCCTTCGGCAAGCCGGTGGCGGCGCAGGGCGTGACGCGCGAGCGCATCGCCGAGGCCCGCTGCGACATCGAGATGGCGCGCCTGCTCACGCTCAAGGCCGCCTACATGATGGACACCGTGGGCAACAAGGTGGCCAAGGCCGAGATCGCCATGATCAAGGTGGTGGCGCCGAACATGGCCCTGAAGGTGATCGACTGGGCCATCCAGGTGCACGGCGCGGCCGGCGTCTCCGACGACTTCCCGCTGGCCTCGTGGTGGGCGCACCAGCGCACGCTGCGCCTGGCCGACGGCCCGGACGAGGTGCACCGCAACGCCATCGCCAAGCTGGAGCTGGCCAAGCACATGAACATCAACCCGGACGACATCTCCATGCCGGTCACGCGCGGCTTCTGAGCCCGCCGCCGCCGCGGCGGGGATGCATCCCTGCCGCCGGAATGGAAACGCGCAGCCTCGTCTGCGCGTTTTTTTCTTCTGTGCTTAAATCGCGCGGTCCGCCACCTCGGCGTTGAGGTGGCGGCCCAACCTCCACGCGGTCGCAGCAGGCACGGCGATCGCAGCGATCCTTCCCAGGAGCCCCTCCCCGATGATCGACGCCTATTCCTGGCCCACGCCCAACGGCCACAAGATCCACATCATGCTCGAGGAGTGCGGCCTCGAGTACAAGGTCCACGCCGTCAACATCGGCGCCGGCGACCAGTTCGAACCCGATTTCCTCAAGATCAGCCCGAACAACAAGATCCCCGCCATCGTCGACAGCGACGGCCCGGACGGCCAGCCCATCTCGCTGTTCGAGTCCGGCGCGATCCTGCTCTACCTCGCCGGCAAGACCGGCAAGTTCCTGCCCGAGGACGTGCGCGGCAAGTACGAGGCGCTGCAATGGCTGATGTTCCAGATGGGCGGCGTGGGCCCGATGCTGGGCCAGGCCCATCACTTCCGCATGTACGCGCCGGAAAAGATCGAGTACGCCATCAACCGCTACACCAACGAGGCGCGCCGCCTGTACGGCGTGATCGACAAGCGCCTGTCGGCGCATCCGTGGCTGGCCGGCGACATGTACACGGTGGCGGACATCGCCACCTTCCCGTGGCTGCGCAGCTGGCAGAACCAGGGCGTGGAGCTGGACGACTACCCGCACCTGAAGCGCTGGTTCAACGAGATCGCCGAGCGCCCCGCGGTCAAGCGCGGCGTGGAGGTGCTGGCCGGCGCGCGCAAGCCCATCCGCGACGACAAGGAACGGGAAGTCCTGTTCGGCGCCACGCAGTACCAGCGCCGCTGAAGCCCGCGGCGTCATTGCGCGCGCCGGCCGCTCAGTGCAGCGAGACCGCCTGCGCCGCGCCGCCCCCTGCGCCCTCCACGCCCGCCACGCCCGCGCAGGCCGGCTCGCGCCGCGGCGCCTGCAGGCAGCACAGCAGGCTGGCCACGGGATCGAGGGCATCGATGCGGTAGCCCTCCTCCGGGTCCGGCGCGAACACCATGCCGGGCTGCAGGTACGCCACCTGGCGCTCCACATGCGGCCACGGCGAATGCCATTGCAAGCGCAGCGTGCCTTCGTGGCACGCGGCCCAGTTCAGGCCGCCGGCGCGCAGCCGCTCGGCCCAGGCCGGCTCGCCCTCGGCAATCGTCACGAAGGCCGCGTTCAGGCGCGGCGGCGCATGCCCGCTGGCCGGCCCCGCCTGCGCATCGCCAGCCCCGCCCTGCATGCGCCAGCGCTCCGCCTGGCCCGCCGCGAACGCATCGAAGCTGCTGGTCAGCCCGGCGCCCACCAGCCCCACCGCCTGCGGGTCCAGCACCGCGCGCACCAGCACGCTGTCCTGCAGCGCCGCCAGCCGCAGGCGCTCGCCCTGGCGGATCGCATAGACGCTGCCGGCCGACAGCAGCACCGGCGCGCAGCCGGCCGGCGTCACCTTGACCGCCCCGCACAGGCAGGCCCACCACTCCGCCCGCGCGGCGGCGATGCCGGGCTGCATCGCGCCCTGCCGCAGGAAGACGTAGTCGCCGCTGCTGCCCAGGCCCGCGGCTTCCGGCACCACCCTGACCTGCAGGCCGACGCGCAGCGCCGAAGCCGCCGCGCCGGCCACGATTTCGCCGCGCACCTGCGCGTCGAACAAGGAAAACACACGCATGTCACCTCCTTTCCGCTGGATGGATGCCAGATGGACAAATGCCGCGCCTGCCCGGGGATCGGGTCCGCACGGCCGCGCCCGGCCCTGCCGGCGTTCCCCGCGGGCCAACCCGCCTCCGTATCAATCGGACAAGTTCCGGCGCGCCGGCCGCGGGCATCATGGCGATGCCGGACCGGGCACACGCGCGGCCGGCACTCCTGCCCCGGGCGCGCCCCGCCGGAGAGCCGGCACGCGGCGGAACGCCGCGCTCCGGCCTATTACATTCCTTTAACAGTTAGCCGCACTTGACGGAATTTTCCTAGCAGATTGCGGTATCTTTCCTGCCGTTCGCATCCGACACTCATAGTGAGACCTACTATAAGGCGTCGATACAAAGAGGTCAAACCCTTAACCTCGCTTCGTCCTTCTCCACGAATCGAGCCATGATCGGTGATCCTCTCAAGCTCTTCGGGCTGCACCTGGCGGAACTTCGCAGGCAGCGCGGCTGGTCGCAGGAAAAACTCGCGCTGGAAAGCGGCATGGCGCGTTCCTACCTCAGCGGCATCGAGCGCGGCGTGCGCAATGTCTCCCTCATCAACATCTGCGCGCTGTCCGGCACGCTCGGCGTCAACCCGGCCGAGATGCTGAACTTCGGCAGCGGCAAGGGCGACGGCGGCGCGCTGGTGCTCGAGCAGCGCTGCGCGGAGTTCAACATCACGCCGGCCCAGCGCGTGACCGTGCGCCACATGGCGCTGATGAACGACACCGAGCAGGATGCCATCGCCTCAGTGGCGCGCGTGATCGCGGCGCGGGCGCAGCAGCAGATGTGATGCGGCGGCGCGCCGGCCCCGATGCCCGTCAGGCCGCCAGCAGCTCGGCGAAGCGCGCCGCGTCGAGGTTGGCCCCGCACAGCACCAGCGCCACCTTGCGGCCTTCGAGCCGCTCGCGCAGCGGTCCCAGCAGGGCCGCGGTGGAAACCGCGGTGGCCGGCTCGGTCGCCAGCTTCATGTCGCGGTAGAGCATGCGCATGGCCTCGCGGATGGCCTCGTCCGAGACCCGCACCATGTCGTCGACGAAACGGCTGCACACGCCGAAGCTGTAGTCCATCGCATAGGGCGCGCCGAGGCTGTCGGCAATGGTGTCCACGCGCTCCAGCACCTGCGGGCGCCCCGCCTCGAAGCTGCGCGTCATGGCGTCGGCGCCGGCCGGCTCCGCGCCATAGACCTTGCAGGCCGGGTTGATCTGCTTGACCGCCGCGGCGATGCCCGCGCACAGGCCGCCGCCGCCCACCGGCACCACCACCGCCTCCAGCCCCGCCACCTGGCGCATCAGCTCCAGCCCCACCGTGCCCGTGCCCTGCGCGATCAGCGGGCCGTCGAACGGATGGACCACCGTGCGGCCTTCCTGCGCCGCCAGTTGCTGCGCGTGCGCGAAGGCGGCATGCACGTCGGGCAGCAGCAGCACCTGCGCGCCCCACTCGCGGCACGCCGCCACGCGCGCCGGGCTGGCGCCGGCCGGCATCACCAGCTTGGCGTCCACGCCCGCCACCCGGGCGGCATAGGCTACCGCCATCGCGTGGTTGCCGGCGCTCGCCGCCACCACGCCGCGCCGGCGCGCGCCGGCGTCGAGCCGCGCCATGCTGTTGAGCGCGCCGCGCAGCTTGAAGGTGCCGGTGATCTGGAACAGCTCCATCTTGAGCCACACTTCGGTGGCCGGGTCGAGCTGCCGCACGGCGCCGGTCTGCCAGCGCCACACGGGGGTTTCCAGCACGTTGCCGCGCAGGCGCTGCGCCGCGTCCTGGATCTCGGCCAGGACGGGATAGCTGGCGTGCGCGCGCAGCTCGGGAAGGTCGGACATCGGGATTCTCCATCGGATCGGAAGTCGCGCGCAGGCCGGGCGGCGTGCGCGGTCAAACGGACCACGGGCCACCGAGCACCAGCCAAAGCCGCAGCTCAGCGACCCCGGATAATTCGAATGATGGAGAAAGCGGAAGAGGAGAAGACGGCGGCAGGCACCGGGCATGCCCGCGCTGCGCCCATGCGTGCGGCGGCGTCACCGGAATCGGTGGCGTGGCACGGCAAGGAAGGGGCGAAGACGGCAGCGGGCATAGGCTGCAAAGTATGCCACAAGCGGCCGGCGGCGCAAATGCCGCCGGCGCGCGGCAAGCCTACACCGCCAGCAGGCCCTGGCGCTCGATGAACGCGATCACCTGCTCCAGCCCCTGCCCCGACTTCACGCTGCCCATCACGAACGGGCGCGCGCCGCGCATCTTGCGCGCGTCGCTCTCCATCACGTCGAGGTTGGCCCCGACGTAGGGCGCGAGGTCGGTCTTGTTGATCACCAGCAGGTCTGACTTGGTGATGCCGGGCCCGCCCTTGCGCGGGATCTTCTCGCCGCCGGCCACGTCGATCACGTA
The DNA here is from genome assembly GCF_058789195.1 of Cupriavidus sp. FW216-B1. Classification (NCBI taxonomy): domain Bacteria; kingdom Pseudomonadati; phylum Pseudomonadota; class Betaproteobacteria; order Burkholderiales; family Burkholderiaceae; genus Cupriavidus; species Cupriavidus sp. FW216-B1. The sequence goes on from NZ_JBYTEL010000003.1 coordinate 458,619, forward strand.
GATGGTCAGGTCCGACAATTCCGGGCTGAAGGTGGCCGCGAGATTGTCGCCGCCCGATTCGATGAAGACGATGTCGGCGTCGGGAAACTTCGCCAGCATGCGGTCGACCGCCTCGAGGTTGATCGAGGCGTCCTCGCGGATCGCGGTGTGCGGGCAGCCGCCGGTCTCCACGCCCATGATGCGCTCGGCCGGCAGCGCGCCCGAGATGGTCAGCAGGCGCTGGTCTTCCTTGGTGTAGATGTCGTTGGTGATGGCCACCAGGTCATAGCGCTCGCGCATGGCCTTGCACAGCATCTCCAGCAAGGTGGTCTTGCCGGAACCGACGGGGCCGCCCACGCCGACGCGCAGCGGGGGATTCTTCTTGGTACGGGCCTGGGTCATGATCGGGAATCGTATCTCGGTGAAGATGGGCCGCTCAGGAACGGAACAGCCGGGAATACTGGGTTTCGTGGCGGGCCGACAGCAGGCCCAGCATCGGCGAGAAGGTCGACAGCTCGGGCGGCTCGGCGTCGGCGCGGCGCGCCGCCTCGCCGACCGTCTCCGCCACCGCCGCGTGCAGCCGCCGCAGGATGTGCTGGCCGGCCACCTGCCCGAGCGGCACCGCCTTGAGCGCCGCGGCCACCTGGTTCTCGGCCCAGCTGAAGCAATAGGCCGCCAGCCCGTCGCGCTCGTCCACGCCGAGCGCCGCGCACGCCGCGGCGAAGGCCGTGGGCAGGCACACCGGCGACAGTGCCGCGAGCTGCGCGCGCAGCGCATTGTCGCCCCACTCCATCTGCGCGACCAGCCGCGCCAGCGACCAGCCCATCTGCCCGGTCTCCAGCCGCAGCTCCGCGCTCTCGCGCGTGGCGAGGAACCAGTCGTTCCACTGCGCCGCGCCGCCGGCATCGCCCGCGCGCCAGGCGCGGAACAGCAGCAGCCACACCGGCGCCTCGCACTGCGCCTGCACGTCGAGCAGGTTGCTGCGCACCCACTGCTCGGCGCTGTCGGCGTCGCGCACCAGACCGCAGTCGATGGCCGCCTCCAGGCCCTGCGAATAGCTGAAACCGCCGATCGGCAGCGCGGGCGAGGCCAGGTGCAGGAGGGAGAGCAGTTGGGAGAGCTGGGTCATGGGTGAATCGCCGGCGCGCTACATGCCGGGTGACCGCTCAATGCTTGTGCCCGCAATGTTCGTCATGCACGTGATGCTCATGATCGTGCGAGTGGTCATGCGAATGCCCATGATCGTGATCGTGATCGTGCCCATGATGCTCGTGGAACACCGCCTGCGCCGCCGCGTAGTCCTCGGCGAAGGTGGCGTCGTGGCCGTGCTTGTGGCCGCCGCCGTAGGCGCCCGCTTCCGGCTCGAACGGCAGTTCGGCGCGCTCGGCGCGCACGCCCAGGCGCGCGAGCATGTCGGCCAGCACGGGGTCGTATTCGAGGCGCAGGTAGTCGCGCCCGACTTCCACCGGCGTGTGGCGGTTGCCGAGGTGGTAGGCGGCGCGCATCAGCGCCTGCGGGTCGGCCGCGCCGACCTGCAGCACCGACTCCGCCGCGGACTGCACCTCGACGAACACGCCGCCTTCCGTGACCAGCAGGTCGCCGCCGCGCAGCACGGTGCCGCGCGGCAGGAACAGGGCGACTTCCTCGCCGTTGTCGAGCGTAGCGCGCAGGCGGCTCTTGCTGCGTTCGGCGAAGGGCAGCACCAGCTTGGGCGCGCGGCGCACCAGCACGGCGGCGATGCCGTGCGGGGCGCTCAGGTGTTTGTCGATCTTCTGCAAGGCGGGCTCGGGACGAAAACTCAGAACAGGAAATAGCGCTGCGCCATCGGCAGCACGGTGGCCGGCTCGCACATCAGCAACTGGCCGTCGGCGACAACCTGATAGGTCTCGGGATCGACCGTGACGTGCGGCTGCCAGTCATTGTGCACCATGTCGCGCTTGCCCACGGTGCGCGTGCCGCGCACCGCCGAGAGCATTTTCTCCAGCCCGTAGCGCGCGCCCACGCCGGCGGCCAGCGCGGCCTGCGAGACGAAGGTCAGCGACGACTTGTGCAGCGCGCGCCCGGCCGCGGCGAACATCGGGCGGTAGTGCACCGGCTGCGGCGTGGGGATCGACGCGTTGGGGTCGCCCATCGCCGCCGCGGCGATCATGCCGCCCTTGAGGATCAGGCTCGGCTTGACGCCGAAGAAGGCCGGCTTCCACAGCACCAGGTCGGCCCACTTGCCGACCTCGACCGAGCCCACTTCGTGGGCGATGCCGTGCGTGAGCGCGGGGTTGATGGTGTACTTGGCGATGTAGCGCTTGACGCGGAAGTTGTCGTGCCCGCCGCGCGCGTCGTTGGGGTCGCCGGGCAGCTTGCCGCGCTGCGCGGCCATCTTGTGCGCGGTCTGCCAGGTGCGGATGATGACCTCGCCCACGCGCCCCATCGCCTGCGAGTCGCTGGAGATCATCGAGAACGCGCCGAGGTCGTGCAGGATGTCCTCGGCGGCGATGGTCTCGCGGCGGATGCGGCTCTCGGCGAACGCGATGTCCTCGGCGATGGACGGGTCCAGGTGGTGGCACACCATCAGCATGTCGAGGTGCTCGTCGAGCGTGTTGACCGTGTAGGGCCGCGTCGGGTTGGTCGACGACGGCAGCACGTTGGCCTCGCCGCACACCTTGATGATGTCGGGCGCGTGGCCGCCGCCGGCGCCTTCGGTGTGGTACGTATGGATGGTGCGGCCCTTGAACGCCGCCACCGTGGCCTCGACGAAGCCGGCCTCGTTGAGCGTGTCGGTGTGGATCGCGACCTGGGTGTCGGTGGCGTCGGCCACGCCCAGGCAGGTGTCGATGGCCGCCGGCGTGGTGCCCCAGTCCTCGTGCAGCTTGAGGCCGATGGCGCCGGCCTCGACCTGCTCGGTGAGCGGCCCCGGCTGGCTGGCATTGCCCTTGCCGAGCAGGCCGATGTTCATCGGGTACGCCTCCACCGCCTGCAGCATGCGCTCCATGAACCACGGCCCCGGCGTCACCGTGGTGGCGAAGGTGCCGGTGGCCGGCCCGGTGCCGCCGCCGATCATGGTGGTGACGCCGCTCATCAGCGCCTCTTCGATCTGCTGCGGGCAGATGAAGTGGATGTGGCTGTCGATGCCGCCGGCGGTGACGATCATGCCCTCGCCCGCGATCACCTCGGTGCCGGGCCCGACCACGATGGTCACGCCGGGCTGGATGTCCGGGTTGCCGGCCTTGCCGATGGATGCGATGCGCCCGTCCTTGAGGCCGATGTCGGCCTTGACGATGCCCCAGTGGTCGACGATCAGCGCGTTGGTGATGACGGTGTCGACGCAGTCCTTCGCCATGCGCTGGCTCTGGCCCATGCCGTCGCGGATCACCTTGCCGCCGCCGAACTTCACTTCCTCGCCGTAGATGGTGAAGTCCTTCTCGACTTCGATCACCAGCCCGGTGTCGGCCAGCCGCAGGCGGTCGCCGGTGGTGGGGCCGAACATCTCGGCATAGGCCTGCCTGGAGATTTTCACGCTCATCACAGCGCTCCCATGATCTTGGCGTTGAAGCCGTAGACGATGCGCGCGCCGGCCAGCGCCACCAGCTCGACCGTGCGGCTCTGGCCCGGCTCGAAGCGCACCGCGGTGCCGGCGGCGATGTTCAGGCGGAAGCCGCGCGCGGCCTCGCGGTCGAAGTCGAGCGCGGCATTGGTCTCGTAGAAATGGAAGTGCGAGCCGACCTGCACCGGCCGGTCGCCGGTGTTGGCCACCGTCACGCTGACCGTCTGGCGGCCCGCGTTGAGTTCGATCTCGCCCTCGGCGGGCATCAGTTCACCGGGAATCATGTCGGGTTCCTTGTCGACGTTTCCAACGCGATGCGAAAGCGGCGCAGGGCCGCATCGAGCCACATCAGGCCACCATCAGGCCGACGCCGTACAGCGCCACGCCCGCGCCGGCCACGCGCGCCAGCCAGCCGGCGTGGCGGCGCAGCGCCTGGCCCAGGCCGATGCCGCTCAGGTGCAGCATCATGGTCGCCACGGTGAAGCCGCCCACGTAGGCGGCCGCGGCCGGCAGCGCGCCCGCCGCGGTGGGCAGCTCGGCGCCGTGCGCGTAGCCGTGGAACACGGCGAAGCCGCCGACGATGGCCATGCCGGCCCACGCCGGCAGATTGGCGCGCAGCGCCACCAGCAGGCCGATCACCAGCAGCGAGGCGGCGATCATCGGCTCCACCAGCGGCAGCGCCGCCCCCGCCAGCCCGAGCGCGGCGCCGGCCAGCATCAGCGCGACGAACACGAACGGCATGCGCAGCGCCTCGCGCGGCGAGCGCGCGCCCAGCGCGCTCCACACGCCCACGCCGGTCATCGCCAGCAGGTGGTCCATGCCGGTGAACGGATGCAGCAGGCCGGCCCACAGGCTGGCGCCGACGGTGGCGGCATCGTGGCCGGGATGAGCGATGGCGGCGGCGCTGGCCAGCGCCAGGGAGGCGCCGACGATGGCGCGCGCGCGGGTGGAACGGTTCATGTCTTGATGCCTCGTGTTTTCTTGTTGGACAGGATGCGGCAGGGTTCGGCGTGGCTCGCCTCAGACGATCGGGTGATGCACCGTGACCAGCTTGGTGCCGTCCGGGAAGGTGGCTTCGACCTGGATCTCGGGGATCAGCTCGGCCACGCCGTCCATCACGTCCTCGCGCGTCAGCACGGTGGTGCCTTCGTGCATCAGCTCGGCCACGGTGCGGCCGTCGCGTGCGCCTTCCATGATGGCGGCGGTGATGAGCGCCACCGCTTCCGGGTAGTTGAGCTTGAGCCCGCGCGCGCGGCGGCGCTCGGCCAGCAGCGCGGCGGTGAAGATCAGCAGCTTGTCTTTCTCTCGCGGAGTCAGTTCCATCTCGGCATTCCCGTTGTTTCGTTGTTGTCCGTGCCGGCGCCGCGCCGGGCCCTCATGTCGCCCACAGGCGCAGCGGCCGCGCCGGCACGCCGTGGATGGGCTCGCGCAGCGCGCTCCACGCCCGCACCATCAGCGCGCGCACGTCTTCCATGCTCGCGCCCAGCACGCGCAGCAGCAGCATGGCGTGGCCGTCCTGCTCGAGGCGCGTCACGCCGGCGCGCAGGTCGGCGCGGTACGGCAGCGTTTCCGCCAGCGCCTCGGCCAGCGCCGGCGTGGCGCCCTCGCCCACCGCCCACAGCGTGGCCATGACGTTGAGCCCGTCCAGCCCGGCCGGCGCGCGGCGCAGCGCCGAGCCGGCGTCGAGCCGCGCGCTTTCGAGCCACAGCGCGCGCCGGCTGCCCGCCAGCGCGATGCGCGTGTCCATGCGCAGCGTGCCGCGCGCCCAGGTCTCGCCGCTGGCCTGGCGCCCCAGCACCACGGCATCCCAGCCGATCGCGCTGGCGCCGGGCGCCAGCGTCAGCGTGGTGGACAGGCACGCATGCGCGTCGTCGAACACGATGTTCTCCTGCGGCAGCCAGTCCAGCCGCGCGCCCGCATCCAGTTCTAGCGTGACGCGCTGCGTCGCCGCGCGGCCGAGCGACTTGTACCACTTGGTCGCGCCCGGCGTGGCGATCACGGCATGCGCGCCGGCACCCGCCGCCAGCGCGATCTCCAGGCTGTCGCCGCCGGCGATGCCGGCGGGCGGATGCAGGATCACCGCGTGGCAGATGCCGCCTTCGGGATAGAGCGGCTTCTGCACCAGCAGCGGGCCGCGGTGGCGCCGCTCGACCAGCGCGGTGCGTTCGCCGCGCGCGGCGAACGCCAGGCGCAGGCTGGCCTCCCATGCGGGCGGCACGGCAACGGTCGAAGGAAAATCCGGATGACGCATGGGAACCTGGAAAGCGGGCGCCGGCGGCGCGGCGCGCGTGATGCGGGCATCATAGCGCGCGGCCCGGCCGGCTGGAAGTGGTATCGCGGCGGCGCAGCGCGCAGCTTGCCGCCCGCCTCACACCGCGATCAACTCCCGCACGCCGTCCTCTTCCATGCGCGCGCCCTCGCCCTTCGCCACCACCTCGCCGCGGCTCATCACCACGTAGTGGTCGGCCAGGTGGCGCGCGAATTCGTAGTACTGCTCCACCAGCAGCACGGTCATGCCGAACTCGTCCACCAGCAGCCGCAGCGCGCGGCCGATGTCCTGGATGATGGACGGCTGGATGCCTTCGGTGGGCTCGTCCAGGATCAGCAGTTCCGGCTCGCTCATCAGCGCGCGGCCGATCGCCAGTTGCTGCTGCTGCCCGCCGGAAAGGTCGCCGCCGCGGCGCGCGCGCATGCTGCGCAGCACCGGGAACAGCTGGTAGATGCGGTCGGGCACGCCGCTCGGGCGCTTGAGGCTGGCCGCGCCGATCAGCAGGTTCTCTTCCACGGTCAGGCGCGGGAAGATCTCGCGGCCCTGCGGCACGTAGGCCAGCCCGGCGGCCACGCGCTCGTAGGGCGGCTTCTTCTCCAGCGCGTGCCCGGCCCAGCTGATGCTGCCGCTCGTGGTCGGCACCACGCCCATCAGGCATTTGAGCAGCGTGCTCTTGCCCACGCCGTTGCGGCCCAGCAGCGTGGTCAGCTTGCCCTGCGGCACCTCGAAACTGACGTTGCGCAGGATGTGGCTGCCGCCGTAGAACTGGTTCAGTGCGTTGACCTGCAGCATGGTTATCTTCCCAGGTAGGATTCGATCACGCGCTCGTCGCGCTTGACCGCGTCGAGCGTGCCTTCGGCCAGCAGGCTGCCCTCGGCCAGCACGGTCACGGTGCCGGTGTCGCCCGCCAGCGCGGCGACGAACTCCATGTCGTGCTCCACCACCATCATCGAGCAGGTGCCGCGCAGGCTGTTGAGCAGCGCAGCGAGCTGCATGGTTTCCTCGTCGGTCATGCCGGCCACCGGCTCGTCGAGCAGCAGCAGCTGCGGCTGCTGCATCAGCAGCATGCCGATCTCCAGGCGCTGCTTCTGCCCGTGCGAGAGCAGCCCCGCGGGGCGGTAGGCCTCGTCCTCGAGCCCGGTCAGCGCCAGCGTTTCCTCGATGCGGCGATGGCCTTCGGCGCCCAGCCGCGCGCGCAGCGACGACCACCAGCGCTTGTCGGCCTTCATGGCCAGCTCCAGGTTCTCCCACACCTCGTGCTGCTCGAACACGGTCGGCTTCTGGAACTTGCGGCCGATGCCGGTCTGCGCGATCTTCGGCTCGGTCATGCGCATCAGGTCGATGCTCTGGCCGAGGAACACGCGCCCGCTCACGTTGGCGTTGCGCGGCCCGGTCTTGCCGGTGATCACGTCCATCATGGTGGTCTTGCCGGCGCCGTTGGGGCCGATCACGCAGCGCAGTTCGCCGTGGTCGATCGACAGCGACAGGTTGTTGAGCGCGCGGAAGCCGTCGAACTGCACGGTGACGTCTTCCAGGTAGAGGATGGGCCCGTGCGAGACATCGATGACGCCCGGCTCCAGCACGCGGCCGAGGCCGGTGGCGTCGCCGCTTTCCGCCTGTTGGTTTCCGAGTGCCGCGTTCATGCGTCGCCTCCGCTGCGGGTGGCGCCGGCCGGCGCCGCCTCGCTTGCATTCGATGGGGTGACGACGGGCGAGGCGCCCGCCGGGGCCGCGCCCTGCGCGGGCTGGCGCCGCGCCGGCTCGCCGCGCAGCCGCTTGAGCAGGCCGATCACGCCGTCCGGCAGGTACAGCGTGACCAGCACGAACATGGCGCCGAGCAGGAACAGCCAGTATTCGGCGAAGTACGCCGTGAACATGGTCTTGGCGCCGTTGACGAGGAAGGCGCCGATGACCGGGCCGATCAGCGTGCCGCGCCCGCCCACGGCCACCCACACCGCCATCTCGATGGAATTGGCCGGCGACATCTCGCCCGGGTTGATGATGCCTACCTGCGGCACGTAGAGCGCGCCGGCGATGCCGCACAGCACCGCCGAGAAGGTCCACACGAACAGCTTGTAGCCGAGCGGGTTGTAGCCCGAGAACATCACGCGCATCTCGGCGTCGCGCACCGCCGTGACCACGCGGCCGAGCTTGGAGGTGACGATGTAGCGGCAGGCGATGAAGCCGGCCAGCAGCGCGGCGAAGGTCAGCACGAACAGCGCGGTGCGCGTGTGCGGCGCGGCCACCGCGAAGCCGGCGATGCGCTTGAAGTCGGTGAAGCCGTTGTTGCCGCCGAAGCCGGTCTCGTTGCGGAAGAACAGCAGCATGGCGGCGTAGGTCATGGCCTGCGTGATGATCGACAGGTACACGCCCTTGATGCGCGAGCGGAACGCGAAGAAGCCGAACAGCCACGCCAGCACGCCCGGCACCAGCACCACCAGCAGCAGCGCGTAGCCGAGGTGCCCGGTGCCGTGCCAGAACCACGGCAGCTCCTTCCAGTCGAGGAACACCATGAAGTCGGGCAGGTCGCTCTTGTACACGCCCTCGCGCCCGATCGAGCGCATCAGGTACATGCCCATCGCGTAGCCGCCAAGCGCGAAAAACAGGCCGTGGCCGAGGCTGAGGATGCCGCAGTAGCCCCACACCAGGTCCAGCGCGATGGCGGCGAGCGCGAAGCACATGATCTTGCCGACCAGCGTGAGCACGTAGGCCGACATGTGCAGCGGATGGCCTTCGGGCAACAGCAGCGCGCACACCGGCACGCCCACCGCGGCGATCAGCGCCAGCACCACCAGCGCCGACCAGCCGCGCCGCGTGAACAGCGGCTGGCGCGCCGGCACGGCCAGCCGGAAACCCGTTGCGGATGGATTGCTTGTCGATGTCTGCATCATGCCTCCGCGCTGCGCCCCTTGAGCGCGAACAGTCCCTGCGGGCGCTTCTGGATGAAGAGCACGATCAGCACCAGGACGAAGATCTTGGCCAGCACCGCGCCGTAGAACGGCTCGATGAACTTGTTGACGAGGCCCAGGCCGAAGGCGCCGATGATGGTGCCGGCCAGCTGGCCCACGCCGCCCAGCACCACCACCATAAAGGAGTCGATGATGTAGGCTTGGCCGAGGTCGGGCCCGACATTGCCGATCTGCGACAGCGCGCAGCCGCCCAGCCCGGCGATGCCCGCGCCGAACGCGAACGCGTAGCTGTCCACCTTCCACGTGCGCACGCCCACGCAGGCCGCCATGGTGCGGTTCTGCGTGGTGGCGCGCACGAACAGGCCGAGCCGCGTGCGGTTGAGCACGCCCCACGCCACCGCCACCACGGCCAGCGCGAACACGATGATGACCATGCGGTTGTAGGGCAGCACCAGTCCCGGCAGCCATTCGATGCCGCCGCTCATCCACGACGGGTTGGCCACTTCCACGTTCTGCGCGCCGAACAGCGTGCGCACCGCCTGCATCAGCAGCAGGCTCACGCCGAAGGTGGCCAGCAGGGTTTCCAGCGGGCGCCCGTACAGATGGCGCAGCACCAGCCGCTCGAGTACGAAGCCGACGATGGCCGAGGCCAGGAACGAGGCCGGCAGCGCCGCCAGCAGATACCAGTCGAAGGCGCCGGCGAAGTGCGCGCGGAACACGCCCTGCACCATGTAGGTGGCATAGGCGCCGATCATGAGGAATTCGCCGTGCGCCATGTTGATGACGCCGATCAGGCCGTAGGTGATGGCCAGCCCGAGTGCCGCCAGCAGCAGCACGCTGCCCAGGCTCAGCCCGGCGAACAGGTTGCCGATCAGCTCGGCGCGGCGCTGGTCGCCGCGCAGCGCGTCGAGCGCCTGCTGGGCGGCGCCGCGCAGCTCGGCGTCGGGCTCGCGGTAGTTGCCGGCGGCGTCCTTCTCCACCAGCGGCTGGAGCTTCTGCCGGCTTTGCGGGTTGCTGTCGCGCCCGAGGATGCGGACCGCCTCGAGGCGGTCGTCGCGGCTGCCTTCGGCCAGCACGATGTTGGCCCAGATCACGTCGAGCTTGGCGCGCAGGCCGGCGTCGGCCTCGGCCTTGCGCGCGGCTTCCACGGTCTCGCGCGAGGCGCTGCCGGGCTGGTCCAGCAGCGTGTCGACGGCCTGCGCGCGCACCGTGGCGTCGGGCGACTGCAGCAGCATGCTGCTGGCGGCGCTGTCCACCAGCGCGCGCAGGCTGTTGTTGAGCGTGAGCGATTCGAGCTCGTCGGCCTTCACGGCCACGGGCTTGCCGGTGATCGCGTCGAGGGTCTTGTCGCCGTCCTGGCGCACCATGCCGACCGACGGCGCGTATTGCAGCGCGTCGTCCTGCAGCGCCTTGAGGATGGGGCCGGCCTGTTCCGGCGGCGCCTTGGCCAGCGCGGTCAGCGCGGCGGTCTTGGCGTCGAAGTCGTCCTCGGCCAGCGGCTTGAGGTCGGCCTGCGTGAGCGGCGCGGCCCACAGCGGCGCCGCAGCCAGCAGCAGCGCGGCCAGCATGGCGCGCAGCCAGGGCAAGGCGGAAAGGGAAAAGGATCGGTGCATAGGGCTGGCGGAGTCCTGGTTGCGCGCTTCGGGTCGCGTCTCTTGTACTTGGGGGCGCAGCGATGCGGGCGGCTTCCGCCCGGCGGACAGGGCGGAAGAAAGGGCCGGCCTTCAGGCCGGCTGGCCTTCGGGCCTTCTGACGATGCCGCGCGCGGCGGCGGGGAGGCCGGCGTGGCGCGTTGCCGGCCCGCCCCCCGCCCCACGCCGCGGCCCGGCGGGAGAGGCAGCGCGCCTCGCGCCGGCATCGCGCGGCGGCTTGCGCCGCCGGCTTACATCACCTTGTCCGGCTTGCCTTCGTTGCCGGAGATGAACGGGCTCCACGGCTGCGCGCGGATCGGCTTCGGCGTCTTCCACACCACCGTGAACTGGCCGTCGCCCTTGACTTCGCCGATCATCACCGGCTTGTACAGGTGGTGGTTGTCGCCCATCGTCAGCGTGAAGCCGTCCGGGGCCTTGAAGGTCTGGCCGTACATGGCCGCGCGCACCTTGTCCGGATCGGTGCTGCCGGCCTTCTTCACGGCCTGCGCCCACATGTGGATGCCGACGTAGGTGGCTTCCATCGGGTCGTTGGTCACGCGCTTGTCGCCGCCCGGCAGGTTGTTGGCCTTGACCCACGCCGCCCATTCCTTCTTGAAGGCGTCGTTGGTCGGGTTCTTGACCGACATGAAGTAGTTCCACGCGGCCAGGTGGCCGACCAGCGGCTTGGTGTCGATGCCGCGCAGTTCTTCCTCGCCCACGGAGAAGGCCACCACAGGCACGTCCTTGGCCTTCAGGCCGGCGTTGCCGAGCTCCTTGTAGAACGGCACGTTGGAGTCGCCGTTGATGGTGGAGATCACCGCGGTCTTGCCGCCCTGCGAGAACTTCTTGATGTTGGCGACGATGGTCTGGTAGTCGCTGTGGCCGAACGGCGTGTAGACCTCTTCGATGTCCTTGTCCGCCACGCCCTTGCTCTTGAGGAAGGCGCGCAGGATCTTGTTGGTGGTGCGCGGGTAGACGTAGTCGGTGCCCAGCAGGAAGAAGCGCTTGGCGCCGCCGCCTTCCTTGCTCATCAGGTACTCGACCGCGGGGATGGCCTGCTGGTTGGGCGCCGCGCCGGTGTAGAAGACGTTCTTGGACATCTCCTCGCCTTCATACTGCACCGGGTAGAACAGCAGCGCGTTGAGTTCCTCGTAGACCGGCAGCACCGACTTGCGCGACACCGAGGTCCAGCAGCCGAAGGTCACGGCGACCTTGTCGTTGGTGACGAGCTGGCGCGCCTTCTCGGCGAACAGCGGCCAGTTGGAGGCCGGATCGACCACCACCGGCTCGAGCTTGCGGCCGAGCACGCCGCCGCTCTTGTTGATCTCGTCGATGGTCATCAGCGCCACGTCCTTGAGCGACGTTTCGGAAATGGCCATGGTGCCGGACAACGAATGCAGGACACCGACCTTGATCGGATCCTTGGACTGCGCCATCGCCAGCGGGCTGACCCCGGCCGTTGCGAAAAGCGCCGCGGCGGCTACCGCCGACAGCTTCAGCATGTCACGTCGTTTCATTGCAGCTCCCAGATTGTCTCGTGTTTGATAAGGAACAACGCACCCCAAGTAACGTATCTGCAACTAGCGTGCCATGAGCGCCGGGCGCCGCGAGGCGAGCCGTGGCGTGCTTCCGGTGGCGGGGGAAAGCCCTGCGCACCACGACTGTGCGCGATGTATGCGCACCAACTCCGTGCACGGCGGCGGCCAGACTCAGATTGGGGCATGCGCGGCCGCGCGCGCTGGCCGGACTGCCGCGCCGTGGTGCGCGGCGGCCGTTCCGCGGATGCGAATGGCGGTGGGGAACCAGGGGGGGATGAACGGCGCAACCGGCGACGGAACTGGCGCGGCGGCTTCGTGGTGCGGGGAGGGGTCGATGCGAACCGCCGCGGCGTGGGCGGCGGCGCGCGTCGGCGAGAGATGCGCGCCGGGCGCGGCAGGCGCGCCCGGCCAAGCGGTGCTGTGGGTGCTATGCGTCGGTGCCGCGAGCCGGCGCTACGAGTAGCGGCGCGTGATCGACTCCGCCACGCACACGGGCCGCTCGCTGCCTTCGCGTTCCACCGTGACTTCCCAGATCGACTGGGCGCCGACCAGCGCGGGCGCGTTGGGCAGCGGCTCGAGGCGCTCCACCGAGAGCAGCTTCACGCGCGCGCGCAGGCGGCTGCCGACCGGCACCGGCGCGGTGAAGCGCACGCGGTTCAGGCCGTAGTTCACGCCCATCTTCACGCCGGGCATGTCGAGCGCGTTGTGCAAGAACGCGGGCAGCAGCGACAGCGTGAGGAAGCCGTGCGCCACCGGGCCGCCGAACGGCGACTCGCGGCGCGCGCGCTCCACGTCGACGTGGATCCATTGATGATCGCCGGTGGCTTCGGCGAACTGGTTGACCTGGTGCTGGGTGACTTCGATCCAGTCGCTGACGGCCACTTCCTGGCCTTGCAGGCTTTCCAGTTCTTCGAGCGAAGCGATGGTACGCATGGTGTCTCCTTGTTGTTGTCGCGGGGGTGGCGAAGATGGCGAAAGCGGCGCGGGCCGGCGCCGCCAGATGATGCCTTGATGCAGGCGGGCTGGCAACGGCCTCAGGCCGGGCGGCGGCCGTACATGCCCATGCCCTTGACCGTGCAGACCAGCTCGCCGCGCTGGTTGGTGGCTTCCCACTGGGTGTGGATCACGCCGCGGTCCGGCTTGGAGGTGGACGCGCGCGCGTCGAGCACCACCAGCGACACGCTCAGCGTGTCGCCGGCGTAGACCGGCTTGAGCCAGCGGATCTCGTCCACGCCGGGCGAGCCCATGCTGGCCGACTTGGAGGTCATGTTGTCCACCAGCAGCCGCATCATGATCGAGCAGGTCATCCAGCCGCTCGAGATCAGGCCCTTGTAGATGCTGTTCTGCGCCGCGTCCTTGTCGACGTGGAAGGGCTGCGGATCGTACTGGCGCGCGAAGGCGAGGATCTCTTCCTCGGTCACGAGGTGCGAGCCGAGGTCGCGCTTGCTGCCGACGGTGAAGTCTTCGAAATACAGGGAAGGCATGGATGCTCCTTTTCCTTCTGTGGCGGGTGGCGGGTGGCATGTGGCGCGGCGGTGGCCGCGGCATGAAAAAAAACCGCGCCCGGACTGCGGCGCGGTTTCTGTCATGTTCCCGGATCAGGCGGTTTCCAGGAACCCGGGCTGCGCCGCGAAGCGGCCCAGGTGATGGTCGACGTCGCCGAAGGTGGTGTTGATCAGCGTCAGCCGCTTGAACATGTGCGCGGCCGGCAGTTCGTCGGTCACGCCCATGCCGCCGTGGATCTGCACCGCTTCCTGGCCGACCGAACGGGCCGCCTGGCCGACGCGCGCCTTGGCGGCCGAGGCCAGGCGGCGGCGCTCGGCGGGGCTGGCCTCGTCGAAGCGGGCGGCGGCCAGCAGCGTGATCGAGCGCGACTGCTCGGCGTGGATGAACATCTCCACCATGCGGTGCTGCAGCGCCTGGAAGCGCGCGATGGGCTGGCCGAACTGCTGGCGCGTCTTGGCGTATTCCAGCGTGGCGGCGTTGAGCGCGTCGATCACGCCGACCGCTTCCGCGCACAGCAGCACGGCGGCGTAGTCGGCGACCTGCTCGATCACGTCCCACGCGGCGCCGGCGGTGCCCAGCAGTTCGCCCGGCGCATCCTGGAAGGCGATGTCGGCGGCGCGCAGGTTGTCGATGGTGCGGTAGTCGGTGACGCTGACGCCGGCGGCCCGCGGGTCGACCAGGAACAGCGAGATGCCGCCGGTGTCGGCATCGGCGCCGGCGGTGCGCGCCGAGACGATGAGCTTGCCGGCCTGCGCGCCGTGGAGGACCACGGACTTGCGGCCGTTGAGCTTGCCGTCCTTGGCGGTGACGCGCACGTCGTTGAGCGCGTAGCGCGCGTGCGGCTCGTTGAAGGCCACCGCCAGCTTCAGCTCGCCGCCGGCGACCTGCTCCAGCAGCGCGTCCTGGCCGCCGGCCAGCCTGAGCGCGCAGGCGCCGACCACGGTGGCGAGGTACGGCTCCACCACCAGGCCGCGGCCCAGTTCCTGCTGCACCACCATCATGTCGACGGCGGTGCCCGAGAAGCCGCCCTGCGCCTCCGGCACCGGCAGCGCAGTCAGGCCAAGCTCGACCAGCGCGCCCCAGGCCGCGTCGCCGTGGCCGCTGGCGGACCTGATGTTCTTCCTGCGGGTCTCGAAGTCGTAGCTCTTGTCGATGAAGCGGTGGATGGCATCGGCCAGCTGCTTCTGCTCGTCGCTGAGATTGAAGTTCATGTCGCGTGTCTCCTCACAGTCCCAGGATCATCTGGCTGATGATGTTCTTCTGAATTTCGTTGGACCCGCCGTAGATGGAGGTCTTGCGATAGTTGAAGTAGTAGGCGGCCAGCGGCGCGGCATCGTCGTAGCCGGTGACGGCGTGGTCGTGCTCGCATTCCAGGTAGGCGGTGTCGAACGGCTGCGCGTAGGGGCCGACGGCCTCCACCATCAGCTCGGTCAGCATCTGCTGGATCTCGGTGCCCTTGATCTTGAGCATCGAGGCCTCGGGGCCGGGGCCCTTGCCGGCGCTCTCGCTCGACACCACGCGCAGCACGGTCAGCTCCAGCGCCATCAGCTCGATCTCCAGCGCGGCGACCTTGGCGCCGAACAGCGGGTCTTCGAGCAGCGGGCGGCCGTTCTTCTGCTGCTGCTTCGCCACGCGCTTGAGGAAGCCCAGTTCGCGCTTGGAGTTGCCCACGCGGGCGATGCCGGTGCGCTCGTGGCCGAGCAGGTACTTGGCGTAGGTCCAGCCGCGGTTCTCCTCGCCGACGCGGTTTTCCACCGGCACCTGCACGTTGTCGAAGAACACCTCGTTCACTTCGTGCTCTTCGTCGAGCATGATGATCGGGCGCACGGTGATGCCCGGCGTCTTCATGTCGATCAGCAGGAACGAGATGCCCTCCTGCTTCTTGGCTTCGGGATCGGTGCGCACCAGGCAGAAGATCATGTCGGCGTGCTGGCCGAGCGTGGTCCAGGTCTTCTGGCCGTTGACGATGTAGTGCTTGCCGTCGGCGGTCAGCTCGGCGCGGGTCTTGAGCGAGGCCAGGTCGGAGCCCGAGCCCGGCTCGGAGTAGCCCTGGCACCACCAGTCGGTGCAGTCCAGGATGCGCGGCAGGTAGTACTGCTTCTGCGCTTCGCTGCCGTACTTCATGATCACGGGCGCGACCATCGCCACGCCGAAGGGCAGCACGCCGGGCGCGCCGACGCGGGCATTTTCCTCGTCCCAGATATGGCGCTGGGTGGCATTCCAGCCGGTGCCGCCATATTCCACGGGCCAGTGCGGCGCGGACCAGCCGCGGCCGGCCAGCAGCTTGTGCCAGCGCACCAGGTCGTCGCGGCTGGGGCGGCGATGGTTGAGAATCTTGCTGCTGATGTCGGCCGGCAGATTGGCCTCCAGCCAGGCGCGCACTTCCGCGCGGAAGGCATCGTCGGCCGCCGAGTAGTTGAGATCCATGCCCGTCTCCAGTGATGCCGGTTTGGGACCGGCAATTGTTCTTGCTAGCGCGTCATGCGCCGGCAAGACACTGCCGCGGGCACAGGACGCTGTTCAGTGAGCCGTCTGCTTGAGCGCAGCCGGCACCACGAGCTGGAAGGTATCGATGCCCTCTTCGGCAAGCGCCTGCACTTCGTCGGGGGACGCCGTGCCGCGGATGCCGCGTTCCGGCGCCTCGTCGTAATGCATGCGCCTGGCCTCCTCGGCAAAGCGCTCGCCCACGTCCTCCGTCTGCGCCAGCACCTGCTTCACCGCCTTCATGTAGAGCGATTGCAGCGTCACCGGAGCCGCGCCCGGGGCTTGCGCCCCGGCGGCCGCCCTGCCCGCTGGCGCGGCGGCCGCGCCGGACAGGTTCAGGCGCGGCGCGCTGGGCAGCCGGGTGATGGCATGGTCGGCGCAGATCGGGCATTGGACGAGTTTCTGCGAAATCTGCGCCTGCGCATCGTCCTCCGAAGCAAACCAGCCCTCGAAACGATGGTCTTGCGCGCAGCGCAGGTCGAGCACCTTCATGATGTTTCCAGCCCGTCGAAAGCTATAGTATCCGCGAAACGGAATTTTGTGAACGGTCGTGCTAATTCTTTTGCGACCTTGCCCGGCCGGCCTCCCGCGCGTGTTCCGCACGGTGGAAAAGGTGGAAAAGCCGGGGCATGGCCGCGCACGCACGGCTAAGGAATGGGATTCTACGCGCATGCCCGGCGCCGCGCCGGGCATGGCCGGGCATGCCCGGATGCGGCCAGGGAAAGCGCCGGCGCGCCTCAGCGCGGGCCGGGCAGCGCCTGTTCGCCGGGCTGCCAGGCACCGGAGATCACTTTCTCGAGCCAGAACGCGCCGATGATGGTCTTGACGTCGGTGATGCGGCCGGTGCGCACCCAGTCCAGCACCTGCCCCGCGGGCACGATGAAGGTTTCCAGGAATTCGCCGTCGTCGAGCTCGGCCTCGCCCGCGGCCAGGTCGCGCGCGAGGAAGATGTCGATGAACTCGGTGGAGTAGGAAATGACCGGGTGGATGCGCGTGAGGTAGTCCCAGCGCCGCGCGCTGTAGCCGGTTTCCTCGCGCAGCTCGCGCTCGCCGCAGCGCAACGCGCCTTCCTCGGGGTCGAGCTTGCCGGCCGGGAATTCGAGCATCACCTCGCCGACCGGATAGCGGAACTGCCGCTCCATCAGCACGGTGCCGTCGTCGAACAGCGGGATCATCATCACCGCGCCGGGATGCAGCACGTACTCGCGCCCGGCATGCTTGCCGTCGGGCAGCCTGACGATGTCCTGCCTGAGCGTGAGGAATTTGCCCTGGTGCAGCGTGGCGGAGGCCACGCAGGTTTCCCTGAGGGCGAGATCGTCGCCGGCGGCGGGATCGCCATGGCCGGCATCGGCCGCGGCCGTGTCCATCGTGTCGCTCATGAAAGCTCCGGGTCCGGGCACGGCCGGCCGGGCGCCTTCACTGCCCGGGCCTCAGGCCGCGCGATGTTTGACGAGGTATTGCCAGGTGAAGCCGGGGAAGGCGAACACCAGCATCATGCAGGCGGTGATGGCGTAGAACTGCCAGCCCTGCGGGAAGGCGTTGCCGAGGCCCGCCTCCACCGCGAAGCCGGCCAGGCCGGCGCACACGTACCAGGTGATCAACTCGGCCAGCCGGACCCACAGCGGCTTCCTGGCGAAGCGCAGCGGGATCACGGCGAACAGCCGCTGGTTGACGAACGGCAGGTTGGCACACACAAGTGCCAGCAAGATGACAAACCAGCCTGCCGCGGACGAGCTCATCTGCCTGCGCCGCCTGACTTCACGACGCCAGCGTGGCGCGGATGGCCTGGTAGCACAGGTTCATCAGCGCCGACGGGAACAGGCCCAGGCCGATGATGAGCGCGCCGTTCAGGCTCAGCATCGAGCGCAGGCCGAACGACGATTCCAGCTTGTGCTCGTCGGCCGGCGCGTCGAAGTACATCAGCTTGACCACGCGCAGGTAGTAGAACGCGCCGATCAGCGAGAACAGCACCGCCACCACGGCCAGCCAGGTCATGCCGCTCTTGACCACCGCCTCGAGCACGGCCAGCTTGGCGTAGAAGCCCACGGTCGGCGGGATGCCGGCCAGCGAGAACATCATCACCAGCATCAGCAGCGCGAACCACGGGTTCTTGCGCGACAGGCCCTTGAGGTCGTCCAGGGTCTCGGCCTCGAAGTCCTTGCCGGCGCGCAGCAGCACGATGCCGAAGGTGCCCAGCGTGGTCAGCACGTAGGTCGCGGCGTAGAACATCGACGCGCCGTAGGCGCCGGCGGCGCCCTCGGCGCTGCCGCCGGCCACGCCGGACAGCATGCCCAGCAGCAGGAAGCCCATGTGCGAGATGGTGGAGTACGCCAGCATCCGCTTGAGGTTGGTCTGCACGATGGCGGTCAGGTTGCCGATCGCCAGCGAGGCCACGGCCAGCACGACCAGCATCAGCTGCCAGTCCACCGCCAGCGGCAGCAGGCCTTCGACCAGCAGGCGCAGCGCCATCGCGAACGCGGCCAGCTTCGGCGCGCCGGCGATCAGCAGCGTCACCGCGGTCGGCGAGCCCTGGTAGATGTCCGGGATCCACATGTGGAACGGCGCCGCGCCCATCTTGAAGGCGATGCCGGACACGATGAAGACCACGCCGAAGGCCAGCATGGTGGTGTTGACGCGGCCCGACTCGACCACGCGGAACACTTCGCCGAGGTTCAGCGAGCCGGTGGCGCCGTACAGCATCGACATGCCGTACAGCAGGAAGCCCGAGGCCAGCGCGCCGAGCACGAAGTACTTGATGGCCGATTCGGAGGTCACGCGGTTGTCGCGGCGCAGGGCCACCAGCGCGTAGGACGCCAGCGACAGCAGTTCCAGGCCCAGGTACAGGGTCAGGAAGTTGTTGCCGGTGATCATGACGATCTGGCCGCCGAGCGTGAACAGCGCGAGCATGTAGAACTCGCCGTTGTACATGTCGCGCTGGGCCAGGTAGCCGCGCGTGTAGACCAGCGTGATGAACAGCGCGGCCGAGCAGAACGCCGACAGCACGTTGGCCATCGGATCCACCACCACCAGGTTGGAGAACGCGTAGTGGGTGTCGCCGGCGGCGGCGTTGAGGCCGAACCAGAAGGTCAGCACCAGCGTGATCAGCAGCGACAGCGGATAGGCCAGGCTGGTGCGCTTGCGCCCGCGCGCCAGGTCGATCCAGTTGACCGCGGCAATCGAGATCGCCAGGAAGATGATTGGCGCCACAGGTGCCAGTGTCGAGGACGGTTGCATGTTTGTTTCTCTTCCCGATTACAGCTTCGACTGCGCCACGTGCGACAGCAGGTTCACCACGGAAGCGTGCATGACGTCGGTGAAGGGTTTCGGATACAGGCCCATGTACAGGGTCATGATCGCCAGCAGGCCGAGCATGAAGAACTCGCGCTTGTTCAGGTCGATCAGCTCGGCCACGTGCTTGTTCACCACGTCGCCGAAGATCACGCGCTTGACCATCCACAGCGAATAGGCGGCGCCCAGGATCAGCGCGGTGGCCGCCAGCAGGCCGATCCAGAAATTGAACTTGACCGCGCCCAGGATGACCATGAACTCGCCGACGAAACCCGAGGTGGCCGGCAGGCCGCAGTTGGCCATCGCGAAGAACACCGACAGCGCGGCGAACTTCGGCATGGTGTTCACCACGCCGCCGTAGTCGGCGATCTGGCGCGAGTGCATGCGGTCATACAGCACGCCGATGCACAGGAACATGGCGCCCGAGACGAAGCCGTGCGAGATCATCTGCACGATGCCGCCTTCCAGGCCGATCTCGTTGAAGATGAAGAAGCCGAGCGTGACGAAACCCATGTGGGCGATCGACGAATACGCCACCAGCTTCTTCATGTCGGCCTGCACCAGCGCCACCAGGCCGATGTAGATCACCGCGATCAGCGAGATGGCGATGATGAACCCCGCCAGGCTGTGGCTCGCGTCGGGCGCGATCGGCAGCGAGAACCGCAGGAAGCCGTAGGCGCCCAGCTTCAGCATGATGGCGGCCAGCACCACCGAGCCGCCGGTCGGCGCCTCCACGTGGGCGTCGGGCAGCCAGGTGTGCACCGGCCACATCGGCACCTTGACCGCGAAGGCCAGGAAGAAGGCGATGAACAGGCCGATCTGCTCGTTCATCGACAGCCTGGCCTGGTGCCATTCGAGGATGTCGAAGGTGCCGGTCTTGCTGTACAGGTACAGCAGCGCGACCAGCGTCAGCAGCGAGCCGAGCAGCGTGTAGAGGAAGAACTTGAAGGCCGCGTACACGCGGTTCGGGCCGCCCCACACGCCGATGATGATGTACATCGGGATCAGGGTGGCTTCGAAGAACACGTAGAACAGCATGCCGTTGAGCGCGCTGAACACGCCGACCATCAGGCCGGACAGGATCAGGAACGCGGCCATGTACTCGGCCACGCGCTCGGTGATCACTTCCCAGGCCGAGATCACCACGATCACCGTGATGAAGGCCGTCAGCACCACGAACCACATCGAGATGCCGTCGACGCCGAGGTGGTAGTTGATGCTGAAGCGCTCGATCCAGGCCGACTTCTCGACGAACTGCATGGCAGCCGTGGAGCGGTCGAAGTGGAAGACCAGGGGCAACGTGGCGACGAAGCTGACGACCGAGCCGAACAGCGCCATCCAGCGCACGTAGCAGCGACTGCGGTCAGACCCGGAGGCAAGGACTAGCAAGCCAAAGAAGATAGGCAGCCAGATAGCGAAAGACAGAACCATTTTCTTGTTTTCCTTACTTGGCGCCCACCGTGGCGAACGAGGTGCCGAACACCGTCAGCGACAGCAGCACCAGCATGCCCAGGATCATGGCGAATGCGTAGTGGTAGATGTAGCCGGACTGCAGGTAGCGGCTGACCGATGCGAACCATCCCACCACGCGGGCCGCGCCGTTGACCACCAGGCCGTCGATCAGGCCCTGGTCGCCGCCCTTCCACAGGCCGGTGCCCAGCAGGCGCGCGCCGCGCGCGAACACGGCCTCGTTGATGGCGTCCATGTAGTACTTGTTGTCGAGCAGCGTGTACAGGCCCGAGCAGCGTTGCTTGATCGCGGCGGGGATGTCCGGGCGCTTCATGTAGAAGAACCACGACAGCACCACGCCCGCGATGGCCAGCCACAGCACCGGCGTGGTCAGCGAGTGCAGGCCCATCGCCACCCAGCCGTGGAAGGCTTCGGCCAGCTCTTCCATCGCATGATGGTTCTCGCCGACGTAGATCACGTTCTTGAAGGCCACGCCGTTCTTGAAGAAGTCGCCGAACAGCATCGGGCCGATGGCGAACGCGCCGACCACCACCGAGGGGATGGCCAGCATGACCAGCGGCAGCGTCACCACCCACGGCGACTCGTGCGGCTTCTGGCCCGGGGCCAGGCCGTGATGGTGCTCGTCGTGGCCGGCTTCCTCTTCCTCGTGGTCATCGTGGCCGTGCGCGTGGGCATGGTGCGCGTCGTGCGCCTTGCCGAAGCGCTCTTCGCCGTGGAACACCAGGAAGTACATGCGGAACGAGTAGAACGCCGTGACGAACACGCCGGCCAGCACCGCGAAGTAGGCGAAGCCCGAACCGGCGATGTGCGATTCCGCCACCGCCTCGATGATCGAGTCCTTGGAGTAGAAGCCCGCGAAGAACGGCGTACCGATCAGCGCCAGCGAACCGACCAGCGAGGTGATCCAGGTGATCGGCATGTACTTGCGCAGGCCGCCCATGTTGCGGATGTCCTGGTCATGGTGCATGCCGATGATGACCGAGCCGGCCGCGAGGAACAGCAGCGCCTTGAAGAAGGCGTGGGTCATCAGGTGGAACACCGCCACCGAGTAGGCCGACGCGCCCAGCGCCACGGTCATGTAGCCGAGCTGCGACAGCGTGGAGTACGCCACCACGCGCTTGATGTCGTTCTGGATGATGCCCAGGAAGCCCATGAACAGCGCGGTGATCGCGCCGATCACCAGCACGAAGGACAGCGCGGTGTCGGACAGCTCGAACAGCGGCGACATGCGCGCGACCATGAAGATGCCGGCCGTCACCATCGTGGCGGCGTGGATCAGCGCGGAGATCGGGGTCGGGCCTTCCATCGAGTCCGGCAGCCACACGTGCAGCGGGAACTGGGCCGACTTGCCCATCGCGCCGATGAACAGGCAGATGCAGGCCACCGTGATCATCATCCAGTCGGTGCCCGGGAACAGGATCGTGGCGAGCTGGTCGCGCGCGGCGAACACGTCGGTGTAGTTCATGCTGCCGCTGTAGGCCAGCAGCAGGCCGATGCCGAGGATGAAGCCGAAGTCGCCGACGCGGTTGACCAGGAAGGCCTTCAGGTTGGCGAAGATCGCCGTCGGCCGGGTGTACCAGAAGCCAATCAGCAGGTACGACACCAGGCCCACCGCTTCCCAGCCGAAGAACAGCTGCAGGAAGTTGTTGCTCATGACCAGCATGAGCATCGAGAAGGTGAACAGCGAGATGTAGGCGAAGAAGCGGTTGTAGCCGGGATCTTCCGCCATGTAGCCGACGGTGTAGATGTGCACCATCAGCGAGACGAAGGTCACCACCACCATCATCATCGCGGTGAGCGAGTCGACCAGGAAGCCGACTTCCATCTTGAGGCTGCCGATCGTCATCCACTCGTACACCGTGGCGTTGAAGCTCGCGCCGTTCAGCACGTCCAGCAGCACGATGATCGACAGCAGGCAGGAGATCGCCACGCCGAGGATGGTCACGGTGTGGGCCAGCGTGCGGCCAGCGCGCGTCTCCGAGGAGAACGTGCTGAAGAACTTGGTGCCGAACAGGCCGGCGATGGCTGCACCGGCTAGCGGTGCGAGCGGGATCGCCAGTAGCAGGTTGGGGTCGAGCGTGGTTGCCATAGGA
This sequence comes from Cupriavidus sp. FW216-B1, assembly GCF_058789195.1. NCBI lineage: Bacteria > Pseudomonadati > Pseudomonadota > Betaproteobacteria > Burkholderiales > Burkholderiaceae > Cupriavidus > Cupriavidus sp. FW216-B1. The sequence goes on from NZ_JBYTEL010000003.1 coordinate 481,323, forward strand.
CGCTTAGTGGTGTGCGGTCGGATTACAGTCTTGATTCATGGCGTGGCGATGCGGATCAGCCCTTGAGGGTGTCCATGTCGTCCACGTTGATCGTGTCCAGGTTGCGGAACAGCACGACCAGGATTGCCAGACCGATTGCCGACTCGGCCGCGGCCACCGTGAGGATGAAGAAAACGAAAACCTGACCGGCCAGGTCGCCGAGGTAATGCGAGAAGGCGACGAAGTTCATGTTGACCGCGAGCAGCATCAACTCGATCGCCATCAGCAGCACGATCACGTTCTTGCGGTTCAGGAAGATACCAACGATGCTGATGGCGAAGAGGATCGCACCGAGCACGAGGAAATGGGCGAGAGATAGCACAGCGTGTCTCCGGGCTTCAGTTCTTGTTGGCGGCAGCGGCGGCGTCCTGCGCCTTGGCTTCCGCGGGCATCGAGACCAGGCGCACGCGATCCTCGCGGCGGGTGCGCAGCTGCTCGCCCACGTCCTGCGCCTTGTTGTCCTTGCGGCGGCGCAGCGTCAGCGCGACGGCGGCGATGATTGCCACCAGCAGGATGATGCCGGCCACTTCGAAGGCGTAGATGTAATCGGTGTAGATCAGCTTGCCGAGCGCGCCGGTGTTCGAGTAGCCCGGGCCCTGCGCCACGTTGTTCAGCGGCGTGGTGGTGCCGATGAAGTTGCGCACCAGCACGGTGGCCATCTCGGCGATGATCAGCGCGCCGACCACCGAGGCCAGCGGCACGTAGGTCCAGAAGTCCCGTCGCAGGTGCTCGATGTCGATGTCGATCATCATCACCACGAACAGGAACAGCACCATCACGGCGCCCACGTACACCAGCACCAGCAGGATGGCGAGGAATTCGGCCTTCAGCAGCATCCAGATCGCGGCGGCCGTGAAGAACGACAGCACGAGGAACAGTGCGGAGTGCACGGGGTTCTTCGCGGTGATGACTTTCAGTGCGGAGAGCACCAGCACCAGCGCAAAGACGTAGAAGATGGTGGTCGTCAGTTCCATGGTTCCTGTCGGATCCTCTTTGAGCCTTCCGGCACAAGCCGCCTCCGGCGGCCTGCCCTTGCGGCATCCTTTTCGTCGGCCCCAGCGGGGCCGGATTCACTTGTTCGTTGGCAGCGCCAGCCAGATTCGGCCGGCACGCCCTGTAATGCTCCGCCTTGGGCGATGCTCAGCGGTACTTGGCGTCGGCGGCCTTGGCCGCGGCGATCTGCGGTTCGTAGCGGTCGCCCACGGCCAGCAGCAGATCCTTGGTGAAATACAGGTCGCCGCGCTTCTCGCCGTGGTACTCGAGGATGTGCGTCTCGACGATGGCGTCGACCGGGCAGGCCTCTTCGCAGAAGCCGCAGAAGATGCACTTGGTCAGGTCGATGTCGTAGCGCGTGGTGCGGCGGGTGCCGTCGGCGCGCGCGTCGGACTCGATGGTGATGGCCATCGCCGGGCAGACCGCCTCGCACAGCTTGCAGGCGATGCAGCGCTCTTCGCCGTTGGGGTAGCGGCGCAGCGCGTGCAGGCCGCGGAAACGCGGCGAGATCGGCGTCTTCTCTTCGGGAAACTGGACCGTGACCTTGCGGGCGAAGAGATAGCGCCCGGTCAGAGCCATGCCCTTGAAGAGTTCCTTCAGGAGCAGGCTGTTGAAGAAGTCCTTGATGGCGAGCAGCATGACGATTGCTTCCTAATGATTCCGCAGGGCGCCGCCGGGGACGGCGGCGCACCTGCCCTGGCCGTTCAATGCCAGATATTCCAAGGCGACCGGATCCAGATCGCGACGATGATCAGCCAGCCCACCGTAAGCGGGATGAAGACCTTCCAGCCCAGGCGCATGATCTGGTCGTAGCGGTAGCGCGGGAACGACGCGCGCAGCCAGATGAAGACCGACAGCAGCAGGAAGACCTTGAACAGCAGCCAGAAGAAGCCCGGGATCGCATTGGTGATGAAGCTCGAGAACGGCGGCGCCCAGCCTCCCAGGAACATCAGCGCGGTCATCGTCGAGATGATGATCATGTTGATGTACTCGGCCAGGAAGAACAGCGCGAAGGCCATGCCCGAATATTCGATCATGTGGCCGGCCACGATTTCCGATTCGCCTTCCACCACGTCGAACGGGTGGCGGTTGGTCTCGGCCACGCCGGAGATGAAGTAGACGCCGAACATCGGCAGCAGCGGCAGCCAGTTCCAGGACAGGATGTTGATGCCCAGGCCGGCGAAGTAACCGGTGTTCTGCGTGTTGACGATGGCCGACAGGTTCAGGCTGCCCGACACCATCAGCACCGTCACCAGGGCGAAGCCCATCGCGATTTCGTACGACACCATCTGCGCCGCGGCGCGCATGGCGCCGATGAAGGCGTACTTGGAGTTCGAGGCCCAGCCGGCCAGGATCACGCCGTACACGCCGACCGAGCTGATCGCCATCACGTACAGCAGGCCGGCGTTGACGTTGGCCATCACCGCCTCGGCCTGGAACGGGATCACCGCCCAGACCGCCACGGCGGGCATCAGCACCATCAGCGGGGCAACCAGGTACATGCCCCGGCTGACCTGCGTCGGCATCATGACTTCCTTGAGCAGCAGCTTGAGCACGTCGGCGATCGGCTGCAGCAGGCCGAGCGGGCCGACCCGGTTCGGGCCGATACGCACATGCATCCAGCCGATCAGCTTGCGCTCCCACAGGATCAGGTAGGCCACGCACAGCAGCAGCGGCACCACGATGAGCACGGCGCGAATCAGGATCCACAGCGGCGTCCAGGCGCCGCCGAAGAGATTCTGCCCTTGCGAGGTAATCCAGTCGATCATGTTTCTTTCTCGCTCTTCTTATGCCGTGGCCGCCGGCTCGGCCGCGCCCTTCGCGGCGCTGGCCAGGTCGATGGCTTTCTCAACGGTGACGGTGCCCGACGTGGCGTCCAGGCTGGCCGCGGCGACGGTGCCCGCGGATACGCGCACGGTGCCGGCGGGCAGCGCCGCTTCCAGCGCCGCCGGCAGCACCACGCTGCCCTGCCCCTGCGTCACGCGCACCGGGTCGCCGGCCTGCACGCCGAGCGCGGCGAACAGGTCGGCCGACAGGCCGGCCTGCATGGCGCGGCGCGCGGCGGCGGTCAGTTGCAGCGAGTCCGCGCGGCGCACGATCGGGTCGGCGTGGTAGATCGGCACGTCGGCGACGCGCTCGATGCCGCCGGCGGCCGCGCTCACGCGGATGGCGGCGTCGGTGGCGTTGCTCAGCTGCGCCGCGACCGGCCTGGCCAGCACGTCGTCGCGCACGTTCTCGGCGGTCTCGTAGTCGAAGCCCGGCACGTCGAGCAGGTTGCCCAGCACGCGCAGGACCTTCCAGGCCGGACGCGCGTCGCCGAGCGCGCGCACCACGCCGTTGAAGCTCTGCGGCAGGCCTTCGCAGTTGACGAAGGTGCCGGCGGTCTCGGTGTACGGCGTCACCGGCAGGATCACGTCGGCGTATTGCAGCGCGGCTTCCGAGCGGAACGGCGACAGCACCACCACGGTGCCGGCCTGGCCCAGCGCGGCCAGGGCCTGGCGCGGGTTGGCGGCGTCGAACTCGGGTTCGGCGTTGAGCAGCACGTAGGCGCGGCGCGGGGTGGCGAACATGGCCTGCGCGTTGGCGCCGCCGTTCTGCGGCAGCGCGCCGGCGATGTGGCCGCCCACGGTGTTGGCGGCTTCGGTCAGGAAGCCCAGCGTGGCGCCGGTCTCGGTGGCGATCCACTGCGCCAGCGCGTGCAGCGTGGCGAACTGCGGATGGCGCACGGCCTCGTTGCCGAGGAACACAGCGCGGCGCTCGCCCGACAGCAGCGCGTCGGCGATCAGCCTGGCCTTGTCGTCGCCGTCGAAGCCGTCAGTGCCGGCCGGTGCGGCCACGCCCTTGGCGGCGGCCACCGCGCGGGCCACGCCGGCCAGGGCCGCGGCCCAGGCGGACGGCGCCGCGTCGATGCGGGCGGCCAGCGGCATCAGCAGGTCGTCGGCGTTGGCGCCGAGCACGGCCACGCGGGCGCCCTTCTTGCCGGCCTGGCGCAGACGCGCGGCCAGCAGCGGGTGGTCCTTGCGCAGGGCCGAGCCGATCACCAGCACGCGCTGCAGCGCGGAGACTTCGGCGATCGGCAGGCCCAGCCACGGCGCGCCCTTCACGGTGGCCGAGAAATCGGTCTGGCGCTGGCGGAAGTCGACGTTGTCGCTGCCCAGGCCGCGCACCAGCTTGCCCAGCAGGTGGAGTTCCTCCAGCGTGCTGTGCGGGCTGGCCAGCGCGGCGATCTGGTCGGCGCCGTGCTCGCGCTTGATGCCGGCCAGGCCGTTGGCCACGTATTCCAGCGCGGTCTGCCAGTCGGTTTCCATCCACTCGCCGCCCTGCTTGAGCAGCGGCTTGGTGAGACGGTCGGCGCTGTTCAGGCCTTCGTACGAGAAGCGGTCCTTGTCGGACAGCCAGCACTCGTTGACGTCTTCGTTTTCCAGCGGCAGCACGCGCATCACGCGCTGGTTCTTGGTCTGCACCACGAGGTTGGCGCCGAGGCCGTCATGCGGCGACACCGACTTGCGGCGCGCCAGTTCCCAGGTGCGGGCCGAGTAGCGGAACGGCTTGCTGGTCAGCGCGCCGACCGGGCACAGGTCGATCATGTTGCCCGACAGCTCGGAGTCGACCGTCTGGCCCACGAACGTGGTGATTTCCGAGTGCTCGCCGCGGTTGAGCATGCCCAGCTCCATCACGCCGGCCACTTCCTGGCCGAAGCGCACGCAGCGGGTGCAGTGGATGCAGCGCGTCATCTCTTCCATCGAGATCAGCGGGCCCACGCTCTTGTGGAACACCACGCGCTTCTCTTCCTTGTAGCGCGATTCCGAGCCGCCGTAGCCGACCGCCAGATCCTGCAACTGGCACTCGCCGCCCTGATCGCAGATCGGGCAGTCCAGCGGGTGGTTGATCAGCAGGAATTCCATCACCGACTTCTGGGCCTTGACCGCCTTCTCCGAATTGGTGAAGACCTTCATGCCCGGGGTGACGGGAGTGGCGCAGGCCGGCAGCGCCTTGGGCGCCTTTTCGACCTCGACCAGGCACATGCGGCAGTTGGCCGCGATGGACAATTTGCGGTGGTAGCAGAAGTGCGGGATGTAGGTGCCCAGCTTGCGGGCCGCTTCCATCACCAGGCTGCCTTCAGCAACCTCAACCTTCTTGCCGTCGATCTCGAGTTCAACCATGTTCTGCCACGCTTAGATGTAGGCCGGAACCATGCACTGCTTGTGTTCGACGTGATACTCGAACTCTTTCCAGTAGTGCTTGAGCATGCCGCGGACCGGCATCGCTGCCGCATCACCGAGCGCGCAGATGGTGCGGCCCATGATGTTTTCAGCGACGTTATTGAGCAGGTCCAGGTCTTCCTGGCGCCCTTCCCCGTGTTCGATGCGATTCACCATGCGGTAGAGCCAGCCCGTGCCTTCGCGGCACGGCGTGCACTGGCCGCACGATTCTTCGAAGTAAAAGTACGACAGGCGCAGCAGCGAGCGGACCATGCAGCGCGTCTCGTCCATCACGATCACCGCGCCCGAGCCCAGCATCGAGCCGGCCTTGGAGATCGAGTCGTAGTCCATGTCGGACGCCATCATCAGGTCGCCCGGCACCACCGGCGCGGACGAGCCGCCCGGAATCACCGCCTTGATGCGCTTGCCGCCGCGCATGCCGCCGGCGAGCTCCAGCAGCGCCGAGAACGGCGTGCCCAGCGGGATCTCGTAGTTGCCGGGGCGCTCGACGTCGCCGGACACCGAGAAGATCTTGGTGCCGCCGTTGTTCGGCTTGCCCATCTTCAGGTAGTTGTCCGGGCCGACGCCCAGCAGGAACGGCACCGCGGCGAAGGTCTCGGTGTTGTTGATGGTGGTCGGCTTGCCGTACAGGCCAAAGCTGGCCGGGAACGGCGGCTTGAAGCGCGGCTGGCCTTTCTTGCCTTCCAGCGATTCGAGCAGCGCGGTTTCCTCGCCGCAGATGTACGCGCCGTAGCCGTGGTGGGCATGCAGCTGGAAGTTGAAGCCCGAGCCCAGGATGTCGTCGCCCAGGAAACCCGCCGCGCGCGCTTCCTCGAGCGCCTGCTCGAAGATCCGGTATTCGTTCCAGATCTCGCCGTGGATGTAGTTGTAGCCCACGGTGATGCCCATCGCGTACGCGCCGATGGCCATGCCCTCGATCAGCGCGTGCGGGTTGTAGCGGATGATGTCGCGGTCCTTGAAGGTGCCGGGCTCGCCCTCGTCGGTATTGCAGACCAGGTACTTCTGGCCCGGGAACTGGCGCGGCATGAAGCTCCACTTCAGGCCGGTGGGGAAGCCCGCGCCGCCGCGCCCGCGCAGGCCCGAGGCCTTGACGTCCGCGATCACCTGCTCGGGCGTGACCTTCTCGGTCAGGATGCGCCGCAGCTGCTGGTAGCCGCCGCGCTTGACGTAGTCTTCGAGGTGCCAGTTGCTGCCGTCGAGGCCGGCCAGGATCAGCGGCTTGATGTGGCGGTCGTGCAGAGAGGTCATGTTACTTGTCCCCCTTGGCGGCTTCGGTGGCCTTGAGCTCGTCGACCAGCGCATCGAGCTTGGCGTCGCTCATGAAGCTGCACATGCGGGTGTTGTTGACGATCATCACCGGCGCGTCGCCGCAGGCGCCCATGCATTCGCCTTCCTTGAGCGTGAAGGTGCCGCACGGAGTGGTTTCGTTGTAGTCGATGCCGAGCTTGCGCTTGAGATACTCGCCGGCCCGCTCGCCGCCCGACAGGGCGCAGGGCAGGTTGGTGCAGACCGTCAGCTTGTACTTGCCGACCGGCTTGGTGTCGTACATGTTGTAGAAGGTCGCGACTTCCTCGACCCACACCGGGGGCATGTCGAGGTAGCTGGCGACGAACTGCATGACTTCCGGAGAGACCCAGCCCACTTCGCCCTGTGCCACGGCCAGCGCCGCCATCACGGCCGACTGCTTCTGGTCAGCCGGATACTTGGCGATCGCGCGATCGATTTCCTTGAGAGCTTCTGCTGATAGCATGGTCGTTGCTGTAATACGCCGAGTCATTTGCGTTCATGCCCGCCACGTGGCGCGCATTGCGCAGGTTTGCAGCCGTCGCTGCCGTTGCGGCCCGCATGTCGGAGCATGCCTGGCCCACCGCAGGTTTCCCGTGGCCGGACGCGGGCCTTGCCCGGATTCCGGCCAGGGGCGCCCGGATCGTCGTCCGGGGCCGGCGGCTCCTGTTAGCGGTCGATCTCGCCGAAGACGATGTCCTGCGTGCCGATGATCGTTACCGCGTCTGCAATCATGTGGCCCTTGGCCATTTCGTCGAGGGCTGCCAGATGGGCAAAGCCCGGCGCCCGGATCTTCAGGCGGTACGGCTTGTTCGCGCCGTCGGAGATCGCGTAGATGCCGAACTCGCCCTTCGGGTGCTCCACCGCCGCGTAGGCTTCGCCTTCGGGCACGTGGATACCTTCGGTGAAGAGCTTGAAATGGTGGATCAGCTCTTCCATGTTCGACTTCATGTCCACGCGCGCCGGCGGCGTCACCTTGTGGTTGTCGCTCATCACCGGGCCCGGGTTGCGGCGCAGCCAGTCGATGCACTGCCTGATGATGTGGTTGGACTGGCGCATCTCTTCCACGCGCACCAGGTAGCGTGCGTAGCAGTCGCCGCCCACGCCCACCGGCACCTGGAAGTCCATGCGGTCGTACACCTCGTAGGGCTGCTTCTTGCGCAGGTCCCACTCGATGCCGGAGCCGCGCAGCATCGGGCCGGTGAAGCCCATCTGCAGCGCGCGCTCGGGGCTCACCACGCCGATGCCGACCAGGCGCTGCTTCCAGATCCGGTTGTCCGTCAGCAGCGTCTCGTATTCGTCGACGTACTTCGGGAAGCGGTTGGTGAAGTCCTCGATGAAGTCCAGCAGCGAGCCCGAACGCGCTTCGTTCATGGCCTTGATGGCGCGCTCGTTGTGGATCTTCGACGCCTTGTATTGCGGCATCGTGTCGGGCAGGTCGCGGTACACACCGCCCGGACGGTAGTAGGCCGCGTGCATGCGCGCGCCCGACACCGCCTCGTACATGTCGAACATGTCTTCGCGTTCGCGGAACGCGTACAGGAACACCGCCATCGCGCCCACGTCGAGCGCATGCGCGCCGATCCACATCAGGTGGTTCAGCAGGCGCGTGATCTCGTCGAACATCACGCGAATGTACTGCGCGCGGATGGGCACGTCGACGTCGAGCAGCTTCTCGATCGCCATCACGTAGGCATGCTCGTTGACCATCATCGACACGTAGTCGAGGCGGTCCATGTACGGCACGCTCTGGATCCAGGTCTTCTGCTCCGCCAGCTTCTCGGTGGCACGGTGCAGCAGGCCGATGTGCGGGTCGGCGCGCTGGATCACTTCGCCGTCGAGCTCGAGCACGAGGCGCAGCACGCCGTGTGCCGCCGGGTGCTGCGGGCCGAAGTTCAGGGTGTAGTTCTTGATGTCTGCCATTGCGCTTCTCAGTGCTGCAAGCCGCCGTAGTTCTCTTCCCGGATCACGCGCGGCGTGATTTCACGCGGCTCGATGGTCACGGGTTGATAGATCACCCGCTTCTGCTCGGGGTCGTAGCGCATTTCGACGAAGCCCGACACCGGGAAGTCCTTGCGGAACGGGTGGCCGACGAAACCGTAGTCGGTCAGCAGGCGGCGCAGGTCGTTATGGCCTTCGAATACGATGCCGAAGAAGTCGAACGCTTCGCGCTCGAACCAGTTGGCCGAGTTCCAGACGTCGTTCAGCGACGGCACCACGGGCACGTCGTCGTCGGGCGCGAACACGCGCACGCGCAGGCGCCAGTTATGGGTGATCGACAGCAGGTGCGTCACCGCGGCGAAACGGGGGCCGTCCCAGGCACCGTCGCCGTACGCGGAGTAATCGACGCCGGCCACGTCGAGCAACTGCTCGAAGCGCAGCGAGGGATCGTCGCGCAGCATCAGCGCGGTTTCCAGGTAGTCGTCGGCCTTGACGATCAGGGTTAGCTCCCCTACCGCCTCGACGAGTTTCTGGATACGCTTGCCCAATGTCTTTTCGAGCGCGGCCTTCAGGGTATCGAGGTTCGCCATGTCAGCCCTTGCGCGCGATGGTATTGGTGCGACGGATCTTGTTCTGCAGCTGGATGACGCCGTAGATCAGCGCTTCGGCCGTCGGCGGGCAACCCGGCACGTAGATGTCCACCGGCACGATGCGATCGCAGCCGCGCACCACGGAATACGAGTAGTGATAGTAGCCGCCGCCATTCGCGCACGACCCCATCGAGATCACCCAGCGCGGCTCCGCCATCTGGTCGTAGACCTTGCGCAGCGCGGGGGCCATCTTGTTGCACAGCGTGCCGGCCACGATCATCACGTCGGACTGGCGCGGCGACGGGCGGAACACCACGCCGAAGCGGTCCAGGTCGTAGCGTGCCGCGCCGGCATGCATCATTTCCACGGCACAGCAGGCCAGGCCGAAGGTCATCGGCCAGAGCGACCCGGTGCGGGTCCAGTTGATCAGCTTGTCAGCGGTAGTCGTGACGAAGCCTTCATTGAGAACGCCTTCGATTGCCATTTCACATCACTCCCAATCGAGCGCGCCTTTTTTCCAGATGTAGACGAAGCCCACGATGAATTCCAGCAGAAACACGCCCATGGAGAAGAATCCCGGCCAGCCGATCTCGCGCAGGGCTACACCCCACGGGAAAAGGAAGGCAGTTTCGAGATCGAACAGGATGAACAGGATAGCGATGAGGTAGTAGCGCACGTCGAACTTCATGCGCGCGTCCTCGAACGCTTCGAAGCCGCACTCGTAGGGAGAGAGCTTCGCGGGGTCGGGTTTGTTGGGGCCGAGGATCCGGCCGATCGACATCAATGCCACGCCGAGCACGACACCGAAGATGATGAAGATGAGGACGGGGAAGTAGGCTTCGAGATTCAAGGTACGGCCAGCCTTATCTGGAATGTTGTCAACAGCACCAGCAGCTAGCGGCGACCTGTTGCCCACCCCAAGCGCCATTCCGTAGAAATTACGACGCCGCCTTGCGGACTGGCCGGGGCACGAAGCCGGGATGCTCTCCGGACTCCACGCCCCGATCAAGTTGTTTGGTGCCGACGGCGAGACTCGAACTCGCACAGCTTTCGCCACTACCCCCTCAAGATAGCGTGTCTACCAATTTCACCACGTCGGCTGGGGGAGAAACAATATTGCCTGGCGCTGGCCTTGGGGCCCAGGGTTTTTACACCCTTCGGAACTCTGGCTGGGATACCTTGATCCTGGCTGGAGCCCCGTCGCTGGGGGATCGTTTCAAGCCTTGCATTCTAACCCAAAATTCTTGTTTTGTTCAACGCACAACTACAAAAATCTTCAAGAATCCGTCGCAAGGCCGCTTGATTATTTCGGTACTGCGGGCGCGGCTGCGCCGGAGGCTGCCACGGTCGGCGCAGCGGGGGCCGAAGCCGCCGCGGCGGGTGCCGGCGCCGACTGCGGAGCGGCGCCCATCACGCCCAGCGAGGCAGTGGGACGGTAGTTGCCCATCAGCGTCAGGCTCAGCGTGCAGATGAAGAACAGCGACGCCAGCACGGCCGTGGTGCGCGACAGGAAGTTGGCCGAGCCGGTGGCGCCGAACAGGCTGCCCGAGGCGCCCGAGCCGAACGCCGCGCCGACGTCCGCGCCCTTGCCATGCTGCAGCAGCACCAGACCGATCACGCCAAGCGCGGACAGTACCTGCGCCACTACCAACAAAGTTTTGAAAATTGCCATTTGGTTCGATTCGCTTGCCTGATCAGACCATGTGAGCGGCCGGCATTCAGGCGTTGCCGATCGCGAGGAAATCGTCCGACTTCAGCGCGGCGCCTCCGATGAGGCCCCCGTCGATGTCGGGCATGGAAAACAGTTCTGCCGCGTTGTCCGGCTTGACGCTGCCGCCGTACAACATGGCCATGCCGGCCGCCACGCCGGCGTCGCGCGCCGCCACGCGGCCGCGCAGGAATGCGTGCACGGCCTGGGCCTGCGCGCTGCTGGCGGTCTTGCCGGTGCCGATCGCCCAGACCGGCTCGTAGGCCAGCACGACGCGCGCGAGCTGCTCGGCCGACAGCGCCGCCAGCACGGCGTCGAGCTGGCGGCCGACCACCGCCTCGGTCTCGCCCGCCTCGCGCTGCGCCAGGGTCTCGCCCACGCACACCACCGGCACGATGCCGGACTCGAGCGCGCGCACCGCCTTGGCGGCCACCACGGCATCGGTCTCGCCATGATAGCCGCGGCGCTCCGAATGCCCGACCAGGACGTAGGAAACGCCGAATTCGGCCAGCATCGAAGCCGCCACCTCGCCGGTGAACGCGCCGCGCGCCTCGGCCGAGACGTCCTGCGCGCCCCACGCCACGGCCGTGCCGGCCAGCAGCGACTGGCACTGCGCCAGGTACGGGAACGGCGCGCACACCGCCAGGCGGGCGCGGGCCGGTGCGGCCTTGATACCTGCCAGCAGGGCCGCGTTGGCGGCCAGGCTGCCGTGCATCTTCCAGTTGCCGATGACGAGCTTTTGTCTCACGGAGCGCCTCTCTCGATAAAACCCGCTATTGTAGCGCGGGCGCGGGCCCTACGCCACCAGAGCGGCCCTGGACCGGCCCTGGGAAGCGCCCCGCGCCCTGCCCCGCCGTCCCTTACCAGGTCAGCACGATCTTGCCGATGTGCTCGCTGGACTCCATCAGGCGGTGCGCGTCGGCGGCCTGCGCCGCCGGGAAGGTCTGGTGGATCACCGGCTTGATCTTGCCGGCGGCCAGCAGCGGCCACACGTGCCGGTGCAGCGCCTGCGCGATCTCGCCCTTGAACGCCACCGGGCGCGGGCGCAGCGTCGAGCCAGTCACGGTGATGCGCCGGCGCAGGATGTCGGCCAGCGGGATCTCGGCCTTGGCGCCGCCCAGCAGCGCGATGATGACGATGCGGCCGTCGTCGGCCACGCAGGCCAGCTCGCGCGCGAGGTAGGGGCCGGCCACCATGTCGAGGATGACGTCGGCGCCGCGCCCGCCGGTCAGCGCCTTGACCTCGGCGACGAAGTCCTCGGTCTTGTAGTTGATGGCGCGGTCGGCGCCGAGCGCCTCGCAGGCGCGGCATTTCTCGATGCTGCCGGCGGTCACGAAGACCTTGTGGCCGAGCGCCTTGGCGATCTGGATGGCGGTGGTGCCGATGCCGCTCGAGCCGCCCTGGATCAGCAGGGTCTCGTCCTTGCCGAGCGGGCCGCGCCCGAGGTAGCCGCGGTCGAACACGTTGCTCCACACCGTGAAGAAGGTCTCGGGCAGGGCCGCCGCCTCGACGTCCGACAAGCCCGCCGGCACTGGCAGGCACTGCGCCGCGGGCGCCGCGCACAGCTCGGCGTAGCCGCCGCCCTGCACCAGCGCGCACACGCGGTCGCCGAGCTTGAGGCCGAAGCGGTTGTCGGCATGCGCGAGGTCGCCGCCGGCCACCACGCCTGCCACTTCCAGGCCGGGCAGATCGGACGCGCCCGGCGGCACCGGGTAGTTGCCGGTGCGCTGGAACACGTCGGGGCGGTTGACGCCGGCGGCGCTCACGCGGATCAGGATCTCGCCCGCGCGGACCTCGGGATCGGGGCGCTGCGTCAGCTGCAGGACCTCGGGGGCGCCGTATTCGCGGATTTCGATGGCTTGCATGTCTTCTCCTTGCATTGCGCATGCGGCGGCGTGCGCGCATGGCTGGGGTCGGTATCGGGGGGGCCGGCGGCGGCGCGGCCCCTGGAGGCGCGCCGCGGCGCCGGGCCGGGACTCGCGCAGTGTAAACAAAAAAACGGCTGGACATCGCCAGCCGTTTTTCCTGCTACGGGTACCGCGGGGCAGCTTACTGCTGCTGTTCCGCCGACGGGTTCGCCGGCGCGTCGCTGTTGACGATCGGGCTGATGCTGCCGCCCTCTTCGGCCAGCGCGGCCTTCAGGGACAGGCGCAGGCGGCCCTTCTCGTCGGCCTGGATCAGCTTGACGCGAACCTGCTGGCCTTCCTTGAGCCAGTCCTTGATGTCCTTGACGCGCTCGTTGACGATCTCGGAGATATGCAGCAGACCATCCTTGCCCGGCAGGATGTTGACGATCGCGCCGAAGTCCAGCAGCTTGAGCACGGTGCCGGCGTAGATCTTGCCCACTTCGGCTTCCGCGGTGATGCCTTCGATGCGGCGCTTGGCTTCGGCCATGCCTTCGGTCGAGGTCGAGGCGATGGTGATGGTGCCGTCTTCCTGGATGTCGATGGTGGTGCCGGTTTCCTTGGTCAGCGCCTGGATGGTCGAGCCGCCCTTGCCGATCACTTCGCGGATCTTGTCCGGATGGATCTTCATGGTGATCATGCGCGGCGCGTGCTCCGACAGCTCGGTGCGCGCGTGGCCCATCGCGTCCTGCATCTTGCCCAGGATGTGCAGGCGGCCTTCCTTGGCCTGCGCCAGCGCGACCTGCATGATTTCCTTGGTGATGCCCTGGACCTTGATGTCCATCTGCAGCGCGGTGATGCCGGCGTCGGTGCCCGCCACCTTGAAGTCCATGTCGCCGAGGTGGTCCTCGTCGCCGAGGATGTCGGTCAGCACGGCGAACTTGTTGCCTTCCAGGATCAGGCCCATCGCCACGCCGGCGACGTGCGCCTTGACCGGAACGCCGGCGTCCATCAGCGCCAGGCAGCCGCCGCACACCGAGGCCATCGACGACGAGCCGTTCGATTCGGTGATCTCGGAGACCAGGCGGATGGTGTAGGCGAATTCGTCGTCCTTCGGCAGCACCGGGATCAGCGCGCGCTTGGCCAGGCGGCCGTGGCCGATTTCACGGCGCTTCGGGCTGCCCACGCGGCCGGTCTCGCCGGTGGCGAACGGAGGCATGTTGTAGTGGAGCATGAAGCGGTCGCGGTATTCGCCGGCCAGCGCGTCGATGATCTGCTCGTCGCCCTTGGTGCCCAGCGTGGCCACCACCAGCGCCTGCGTCTCGCCGCGGGTGAAGATGGCCGAGCCGTGCGCGCGCGGCAGCACCGACGAGCGGATCTCGATCGGGCGCACCGTGCGGGTGTCGCGGCCGTCGATGCGCGGCTCGCCCGACAGCACCTGGCTGCGCACGATCTTCGCTTCGATGTCGAACAGCACGTTGCCCACTTCGACCTTGTCGGCTTCCACGCCGGCTTCGGCCAGTTGGGCCGTCACGGCGGCGTAGACTTCCTTGAGCTTCTGGCTGCGCGCGGACTTCTGGCGCAGCTGGTAGGCGTCCTGCAGCAGCGGCAGCGCGATCTCGCCGATCTTGGCGATCAGCGCTTCGTTCTTCGGCGCCGGCGCCCAGTCCCACTCGGGCTTGCCGCCGTCGCGCACCAGGTCATGGATGGCGTTGATGGCGGTCTGCATCTGCTCGTGGCCATAGACCACGGCGCCCAGCATCACGTCTTCCGACAACTGGTTGGCTTCCGACTCCACCATCAGCACGGCGCGCTCGGTGCCGGCCACGACCAGGTCGAGCTCCGACGCGGCGATCTGCGCGCGGGTCGGGTTGAGCAGGTACTGGCCGTCCTTGTAGCCGACGCGGGCCGCGCCCACGGGGCCGCTGAACGGGATGCCCGACACCGCCAGCGCGGCCGAGGCGCCGATCAGCGCGGGGATGTCGGCCGGCACTTCCGGGTTCAGCGACAGCACGTGGATCACCACCTGCACGTCGTTGTAGAAGCCTTCCGGGAACAGCGGGCGCAGCGGACGGTCGATCAGGCGCGAGGTCAGCGTCTCGTTTTCCGACGGACGGCCTTCACGCTTGAAGAAACCGCCGGGGATCTTGCCGGCGGCGTAGGTCTTCTCGATGTAGTCGACGGTCAGCGGGAAGAAGTCCTGGCCGGCCTTGGGCGACTTGGCGGCCACCACGGTGGCCAGCACCACGGTGTCTTCCACGTCGACGATCACGGCGCCGCCAGCCTGGCGGGCGATTTCGCCGGTTTCCAGGCGCACCGTGTGCTGGCCCCACTGGAATTCCTTGACGACTTTATTGAACATGGTCATGAGCGTTCCTTTGTTCGTGCTTGCACGCTTGTGCAATGCCCGCGTTAGCAGCCGCGGGCGAACCGCCGGATGCGCGTCGGTCGCGGTCACAGGGAAGTGCTATGCCATTCCAGCGGGATACCCGCGACCGCGGATACCACGCTGGAATGACACAAAGCCCCGCTTCCTTGCCCGACTCCGGTGTGAAAAAAAGCTAAAGAACGGACTAACTTACTCCGTTGCACGTCTTGGCGCAACGGGCGCCAGGCGGTGGCGCCTGGCGCTGCCGGATGGAACCGAAGTCACAACGGACATCGCGCCACCCGGCAGCGTCGCGGGCCTCGGCCCGCAAAAACAAAATGCCTGCATCAGCAGCGCTGACGCAGGCATTCATGGCTTCACGCGAAGGCGTGCAGTGCATCCATTCGCGCTGCCATCCGGACGATCCTGGGGTGCTTACTTGCGCAGGCCCAGCTTCTCGATCAGCGAACGATAGCGGTCGGCATCGTTGGCCTTGAGGTAGTCCAGCAGGCGGCGACGACGGCTCACCATGCGCAGCAGGCCGCGGCGGCTGTGGTGATCCTTCATGTTGGCCTTGAAGTGGGGGGTCAGTTCGTTGATGCGGTTGGTCAGCAGGGCGACCTGGACTTCGGGGCTGCCGGTGTCGTTGGTTGCGCGTGCGAACTGCTTGATGATGTCGGTCTTGCTGCTGGTTTCGGCTGCTGCCATGATGATTTCCTTTTCACTTGCGAACGCTACAGCGCGGGATGCGCCGCCTGCGTCGTGCCTTTTGCATTGCCCTTTTGCATTGCTTGTGCTGCTGGTTTGCGATGCTTGCGTTGCTTTTCAGGCATGTTTGCCGCCGCCCGCCCCGTGGATGACCCCGGTTTGGCTGTGACAGCCGGTGATTATAGCGGAAATCCGGCCGCGCTTGCCAGCAAATCCCTCAGAACCGCTCCATCTGGCATGTCGTCGGCAATGTGGTCTGCGCTGCCTTCAGTTTCCTGACCGTGCGGAAGCCGTAGCCCGAGCCCTCGTTGTCGAAGCGCACCTCCCCGCCCTGCTTCTCCATCACCGACACGTAGAGCGGCTGCAGCACCTGGTGGTCGCTGGCGCGGATGGTGGCCTCGTGGAAGTCGTTGACGTAGCGCATGTCCTCCAGCGCGTGCGCCACCTTGACGGCGTCGGTCGAGCCGGCCCGCTCGATCGCGCGCGCCAGCATCTCGACCATCATCTGCATGCGCAGGTGGACGTAGTCGTCGCGCGGCTCGGGGTAGCGCGCGCGGAAGGCCCGGTAGAACGCATCCGAGGCGGCGCCGCCCACGTTCGGGTGCCATTCGGCCACCGCCAGCACCCGCCCCACCCCGGCGTCGCCCATCGCCGCGGGCGCGCCCAGGCCGTTGCCGTAGAAGGTGTAGAACCTGGCGTTCAGGCCGCCTTCGCGCGCGGCCTTGACCATCAGCGTCAGGTCGTTGCCCCAGTTGCCGGTGATGACGGCGTCCGCGCCGCTGGCCTTGATCTTGGCGATGTACGGCGCGAAATCCTTGATCTTGCCGATCGGGTGGAATTCGTCGCCGACGATGCGCAGGTCGGGGCGCTTGGCGGCCAGCATCTCGCGCGCCGAGCGCGCCACCTGGTGGCCGAAGCTGTAGTCCTGGTCGATCAGATAGACGCGGCGCACGCCCGCGTCGGCGCGGATGACCTCGGTCAGCGCCTGCATGCGCATGTCGGCGCTGGCGTCGAAGCGGAAGTGCCAGAAGCTGCAGTTCTCGTTGGTCAGCGCCGGGTCGACCGCCGAGTAGTTGAGGAACAGCACGCGCGCGTCGGGCTGGCGCTGGTTGTGGCGGTTGACCGCGCCGACCAGCGCGGCGGCCACCGCCGAGCTGTTGCCCTGCAGGACGAACGGCATGTGGCGGTCGGTCAGCGCGCGGAACTGCATCAGGCTCTCGTCGACGTTGCCCTTGCTGTCGAGCGTGACCAGCTCGAACGGGCGCGCGCCCTGCGCGGTCTTCACGCCGCCGCGCGCATTGACGCGCTCCACGGCGATGCGCAGGTTGCGCACCACCGCGTCGCCGGCGTTGGCGAACGGACCGGACAACCCTTCGATCATGCCCAGCCGGATCGGCTCCTGCGCGCCCGCGCCCGCGGCGGCCAGCGCCAGCAGGCAGCCGGCCAGCCATCGTCTACTCCACATCGAGAGCCCTCCCGTCGAAAGCGATGCATGGTAAGCCACGGACGCGGGCCGAGGCAAACCGCGGCGGCCCTCGCCCGACAGAAAGCGCGGCGCCGCGAAGGCGGCACCATGACGCCCGTTGCCACGGGATGCGCGCCGGATGCCGGCGCCGCTGAAGCCCGCGCATTGCGCGCGGGGAACGCGAGAAGCCGCAAAGACGGCGCGAAGGAAGCGCAAAGACAGCGCAAAAGACAGCCCAAACGAAACGCAAAACGCCCGCCAGCGTCCTCGTGGGAAACGGGCGGGCCGGTTCAAGCCGCGCGGCCGGATAGGCCGCGGGCTTGCCGCGGGGATCCGGGTCAGATCTGCGGGTTGATCTTCTGCACGGCCTTGTCGTGCAGCTTGTTCAGCGCGGCCAGGTAGGCCTTGGCCGAAGCCGCCACGATGTCCGGGTCCGTGCCGACGCCGTTGACGATGCGCCCGGCCTTGGACAGGCGCACCGTCACTTCGCCCTGGGCCTGGGTGCCCGTGGTGATGGCGTTGACCGAATACAGCACCTGCTCGGCGCCGCTGTTGACCTTGCTTTCGATCGCATGCAGGGTGGCGTCGACCGGGCCGTTGCCCTCGGCCTCGCCGATCAGTTCCTGGCCGTCCATGTTGAAGACCACGCGCGCGTGCGGACGCTCGCCGGTTTCCGAGCGCTGCGACAGCGAGATGAAGCGGAAGTGGTCGTTGACGTCGTGGGCCTCGTCGGAAACGATGGCCATGATGTCTTCGTCGAAGATCTCGGCCTTCTGGTCGGCCAGTTCCTTGAAGCGCGCGAAGGCGGCGTTGATCTCGCTTTCGCTGTCGAGCGTGATGCCGAGCTCCTGCAGGCGCTGCTTGAACGCGTTGCGGCCCGAGAGCTTGCCCAGAACGATCTTGTTGGCGCTCCAGCCCACGTCCTCGGCGCGCATGATCTCGTAGGTGTCGCGCGCCTTGAGCACGCCGTCCTGGTGGATGCCCGAGGCGTGCGCGAACGCGTTGGCGCCGACCACGGCCTTGTTGGGCTGCACCACGAAGCCGGTGATCTGCGAGACCAGCTTGGAGGCCGGCACGATCTGCGTGGTGTCCACGCCGACGTCCATGTCGAAGTAGTCGCGGCGCGTCTTGACCGCCATCACCACCTCTTCGAGGCTGGTGTTGCCGGCGCGCTCGCCGAGGCCGTTGATGGTGCACTCGACCTGGCGCGCGCCGCCGAGCTTGACCGCCGCCAGCGAGTTGGCCACCGCCATGCCGAGGTCGTTGTGGCAGTGCACGGACCAGATCGCCTTGTCGGAATTGGGGATGCGCTCGCGCACCGAGCGGATCAGCGCGGCGTAGCCTTCCGGCACCGCGTAGCCGACCGTGTCGGGCAGGTTGATGGTGGTGGCGCCCTCGGCGATCACGCCTTCGAGCACGCGGCACAGGAAGTCCATGTCCGAGCGGCTGCCGTCCTCGGGCGAGAACTCGATGTCGTCGGTGAACTGGCGCGCGAAGCGCACGGCCAGGCGGGCCTGCTCATAGACCTGGTCCGGCGTCATGCGCAGCTTCTTCTCCATGTGCAGCGCCGAGGTGGCGATGAAGGTATGGATGCGGAACGAGTTGGCCGGCTTGAGCGCCTCGGCGGCGCGGGCGATGTCCTTGTCGTTGGCGCGGGCCAGCGAGCAGATGGTGGAGTCCTTGACCACCTGGGCGATCGCGCGGATGGCCTCGAAATCGCCGTTGGAGCTGGCCGCGAAGCCAGCTTCGATCACGTCCACCCTCAGGCGCTCCAGCTGGCGCGCGATGCGGATCTTTTCCTCGCGGGTCATGGAGGCGCCGGGCGACTGCTCGCCGTCGCGCAAGGTGGTGTCGAAAATGATGAGTTTGTCGGACATGGATGGGGCTCCTGGGCTTTATCTGTTGTGCTTGGCGTCTGGCGGGCCTGGCCTGTTCTCGCTGCGCCGGCGCTGAATGCAGAACGCCCCGGCGTGCAGTGATGCAGGCCGGGGCGTTTGTGAATCCTGTGTGACTTTGCGCGAGGGTGTTGGCTTCCCTCAGCGCGAACGCGTCCCGACCTGATGGCCTAGTAGGCCACCTAGCGTGGTGCGGGCGAGTAGGGCTTGGCGCGAAATCATGTCAGCGACTATAGCCGAGAAGCCGGGCGCGCGCAACATGGACGCATCAATCGTGCCGATAGTCGATGCCCGATGGCCGCAGGCGGTGTCCGCGCCGCCCCGGCCATCGGCGCCCCGCCGTCAGGCCTTGGGCGGGATGCGCAGCTTCTGCCCCGGATAGATCTTGTCCGGGTTCGACAGCATCGGGCGGTTGGCCTCGAAGATGGCGGTGTACAGCGCGCCGTTGCCGTAGGCGGTCTGGGAGATCGCCCACAGCGTGTCGCCCTTGACCACGGTGTGCCATTGCGACTCGGCCGTCTCCACGTTGACCGACATCTTGTCGTCGACCTTGTCCACGCCCTGCACGTTGCCGCAGCACAGGATGATCTTCTCGCGCGTGGCCTGGTCCGGCGCCACGCCGAACACCGTCACCAGCCCCTGCGAGCCGTCCACCTGCACCGTCAGCCCGGTGGCGTCCAGGCCCATCTGCCTGATGTAGCCCTCGATGGCGTCGCCAGCGGCGCGGTTGGCCGCATCGGCATCGGCCGCGGGCGCGGCAGCGGGCGTGGCCGCCTTGGCCTCGCCGCCGCCGAACAGTTTCTCTCCTGCTTCCTTGATGAAGTCGAGCATGCCCATGAGAACCTCCTGTGATCGTGAAAAGGAACAACAACGCAACAGCGGCGCAACAGCAGCCGGGATCAGAGAGCCAAGATAAGAGAGCGGCGGTAAAAGAGCGAGCACTGAAGAGTAAAAAAAAGAAAAGGCGCCGCAGCGCCTTTTCACCGGAATGGCTCAGGAACGTTCGTTCCCGCCGTCGCGCGCCTTGCGCACGCCGGCCGGCTGCCCGTGCAGCGCGCGCCAGCCCCACAGCAGGTAGCCGGAGATCGCGTAGGCCACGAACAGCCCGAACAGCGCCACCGGCGGGTCGGTCGACACCACCACGAACAGCACCAGCACCAGCACCATCATGCCGAACGGCACGCGGTAGCGCACGTCGAGCGCCTTGCCGCTGTAGAACGGCGCGTTCGACACCATCGACAGCCCGGCGTACAGCGTGATGCCGAACGCCACCCACGGCATCCACAGGTCCTTGACCGGCAGCTTGTTGTCGATCACCAGCCACACGAAGCCGGCCACCAGCGCCGCCGCCGCCGGGCTGGGCAGCCCCTGGAAGAAGCGCTTGTCGACCACGCCGATGTTGGCGTTGAAGCGCGCCAGGCGCAGCGCGGCGCAGGTGCAGTAGACGAAGGCGGCGATCCAGCCCCATTTGCCGAGGTCGTGCAGGATCCACTCGTACATCACCAGCGCCGGCGCCACGCCGAACGAGGTCATGTCGGACAGCGAGTCGTACTGCTCGCCGAACGCGCTCTGGGTATTGGTGATGCGCGCCACGCGGCCGTCCATGCCGTCCAGCACCATCGCCGCGAAGATGGCGATGGCCGCCGTGTCGAAGCGCATGTTCATGGCCTGCACGATGGCGAAGAAGCCGGCGAACAGCGCCGCGGTGGTGAAAGCGTTGGGCAGCAGGTAGATGCCACGCCGGCGCGGCCGCACGTATTCGATGTCGGGGTCGGCGGCATCGTCGTAGCCGTCCGGCTCGCCGCCGCGCAACTGATTGTGGCGGAACGGACGCAGATGCGTCACGTTGCCGTTGCTGGCGCGCTTGTTGCGCCGGTTGAATGCACCCATGCCTGTTTTCTCCAGTGGCCGCGGGCCGGATCAGTCCAGCTCGGCCAGGACCGTCGACGACGCCGACACTTTCTCGCCGATGGTCACGCGCGGGCGCGCGTCCACCGGCAGGTACACGTCCACGCGCGAGCCGAAGCGGATGAAGCCGTAGCGCTGGCCGCGCGACAGGGTCTCCCCCACCCGGGTATAGCAGAGGATGCGGCGCGCCACCAGCCCGGCGACCTGCACCAGCGTCACCACCTTGCCGTCGCCGGCGCGGCGGATCACCACGGCGTTGCGCTCGTTCTCGAGCGAGGCCTTGTCGAGGTCGGCGTTGACGAACTTGCCGGGGAAGTATTCGACCTTCTCCACCTGGCCGTCCACCGATACGCGGTTCGAGTGCACGTTGAACACGTTCATGAACACGCTGATCTTCAGCGCCTCGCGCCCGGCATAGGGGTCCTGGGTTTTCTCGACCACCACGATGCGGCCGTCGGCCGGGGCCAGCACGGCGTTCGGCTGGGCCGGGATCGGCCGCGGCGGGTCGCGGAAGAACTGCAGCACGAACAGCGTGACGATCCACAGCGGCAGGGCCCACCAGAAGCCGGCGCTGACCTGCACCAGCAGCGAGATGACAAAGGCAATGCCCAGGAACGGCCAGCCTTCACGGGCGATCAGCGGATGAGGATAGTTCATGCAATGCTTGGTAGAAGGTAAAGTCTGACAAGGATAACAAAAAGCCGTCCAGCCCCCGCGCGAAAGCGCCCCCGGAAGCGGGGACCGAACGCGCGGAAGGCCGGACGGCCGCGGCCCGCCGCGCGAAACGGCGGGCCCAGGACTGCATTCCGACTTAGTTCTTCGACTGGTCGACCAGCTTGTTCTTGGCGATCCAGGGCATCATGGCGCGCAGCTTGGCGCCCACTTCCTCGATCTGGTGCTCGGCCGTCAGGCGGCGGCGCGAGATCAGGGTCGGCGCGCCGGCCTTGTTCTCGAGCAGGAAGCTCTTGGCGTACTCGCCGGTCTGGATGTCGGTCAGGCACTGCTTCATGGCCTTCTTGGTCTCCGCGGTCACGACGCGCGGGCCGGTGACGTACTCGCCGTATTCGGCGTTGTTGGAGATCGAGTAGTTCATGTTGGCGATGCCGCCTTCATAGATCAGGTCGACGATCAGCTTCAGTTCGTGCAGGCACTCGAAGTAGGCCATTTCCGGCGCGTAGCCGGCTTCCACCAGCGTCTCGAAGCCGGCCTTGATCAGCTCGACGGTGCCGCCGCACAGCACGGCCTGCTCGCCGAACAGGTCGGTTTCGGTTTCTTCGCGGAAGTTGGTCTCGATGATGCCGGCGCGGCCGCCGCCGTTGGCGGTAGCGTACGACAGGGCGATGTCACGGGCGGCGCCGGACTTGTTCTGGTGCACGGCGATCAGGTGGGGCACGCCGCCGCCTTGCGCGTAGGTCGAGCGCACGGTGTGGCCCGGGGCCTTCGGCGCGATCATGATCACGTCGAGGTCGGCGCGCGGGATCACGGCGCCGTAGTGCACGTTGAAGCCGTGGGCGAAGGCCAGCGCGGCGCCTTCCTTGATGTTGTCGTGCACTTCGTTCTTGTACACCTCGGCGATCTGCTCGTCCGGCAGCAGGATCATGACCACGTCGGCGGACTTGACCGCCTCGGCCACTTCCTTGACCTGCAGGCCGGCGTTGACGGCCTTGTTCCACGATGCGCCGCTCTTGCGCAGGCCGACCGTGACCTTGACGCCCGAGTCGTTCAGGTTCTGCGCGTGGGCGTGGCCTTGCGAGCCGTAGCCGATGATGGTGACGTTCTTGCCCTTGATCAGGGAGAGGTCGGCGTCCTTGTCGTAAAACACTTTCATGATGGTTCCTTCAAGCTTTCGTTTTCGTGTGTCGGGGTAGCGGCTGCCGCGCGGCGCGCGGCGATGCTGCCCGGGGATACTGCAATCGGGTCAGACCTTCAGGATGCGTTCGCCGCGGCCGATGCCCGAGCCGCCGGTACGGACGGTCTCGAGGATGGCGGCGCGGTCGATGGCGTCGAGGAAGGCGTCGAGCTTGACGCCGTTGCCGGTCAGCTCGATGGTGTAGGTCTTCTCGGTGACGTCGATGATGCGGCCGCGGAAGATGTCGGCGGTGCGCTTCATTTCCTCGCGCTCCTTGCCGACCGCGCGCACCTTGACGAGCATCAGCTCGCGCTCGATGTGCGCGCCTTCGGTCAGATCCACCACCTTGACCACCTCCACCAGGCGGTTCAGGTGCTTGGTGATCTGCTCGATCACGTCGTCGGAGCCGCTCGTGACGATGGTCATGCGCGACAGCGAGGCGTCCTCGGTGGGTGCCACCGTCAGCGTCTCGATGTTGTAGCCGCGCGCCGAGAACAGGCCGACCACGCGCGACAGCGCGCCCGGTTCGTTTTCCAGCAGGACCGAAATGATATGTCGCATCACAGGTCCTCCGCGCCGAGCAGCATCTCGGAGATGCCCTTGCCGGCCTGCACCATCGGCCACACGTTTTCGGTGGGGTCGGTCTGGAAGTCGAGGAACACGGTACGGTCTTTCAGGCGGAACGCTTCGCGCAGCGCGGGCTCGACGTCCGAGGTCTTCTCGATGCGCATGCCGACGTGGCCATAGGCCTCGGCCAGCTTGACGAAGTCGGGCAGCGCGTCCATGTAGGAGTGCGAGTAGCGGTTGTCGTACTCGATCTCCTGCCACTGGCGCACCATGCCGAGATAGCGGTTGTTGAGCGCGCAGATCTTGACCGGGGTGTCGTACTGCAGGCAGGTCGACAGTTCCTGGATGCACATCTGGATCGAGCCTTCGCCGGTGATGGTCACCACTTCCTTCTCGGGGAAGGCTTTCTTGATGCCCATCGCATACGGCAGGCCCACGCCCATCGTGCCCAGGCCGCCGGAATTGATCCAGCGGCGCGGCTGGTCGAACTTGTAGAACTGCGCGGCCCACATCTGGTGCTGGCCGACGTCAGAGCAGATGTACGCATCGCCCTTGGTCAGTTCCCAGATCTTCTCGACCACGTACTGCGGCTTGATGATCTCGGAATTGCGGTCGTACTTGAGGCAGTCCACCGAGCGCCACTGCTCGATCTGCTCCCACCAGCGGGCCAGGGCCTCGCGCCGGGGCTTGACGTCGCTGGCCTGCAGCTGCGAGATCAGCTCCTGCAGCACGTCCTTGACGTTGCCCACGATGGGGATGTCCACCTTGACGCGCTTCGAGATCGAAGACGGGTCGATGTCGATGTGGATGATCTTGCGCGGCTGCGAGGTGAAGTGCCCCGGGTTGCCGATCACGCGGTCGTCGAAGCGCGCGCCGATGGCGATCAGCACGTCGCAGTTCTGCATGGCCATGTTGGCTTCATACGTGCCGTGCATGCCGAGCATGCCGACGAACTGCTTGCTGGTGCCGGGGAACGAGCCCAGGCCCATCAGCGTGTTGGTGACCGGATGGCCGGTCAGCGCGGCCAGCTGGCGCAGCTCCTCGCTGGCGTTGGCCAGCACCACCCCGCCGCCGGCGTAGATGAACGGCCGCTCGGCGCCCTGCAACAGCGCGAGCGCCTTGCGGATCTGGCCCGAATGGCCCTTGTTCACCGGGTTGTACGAGCGCATGTCGATCGACTTGGGATACTCGTACTTGCAGGCGTTGCGCGAGACGTCCTTGGGGATGTCCACCACCACCGGGCCGGGACGGCCGGTCGCGGCGATGTAGAACGCCTTCTTGATGGTCGAAGCGAGATCGCGGACGTCCTTGACCAGGAAGTTGTGCTTGACGATCGGGCGGGTGATGCCGACCGTGTCGCACTCCTGGAATGCGTCCTGGCCGATGGCGTGGGTCGGCACGTTGCCGGTGATCACCACCATCGGGATCGAATCCAGGTAGGCCGTGGCGATGCCCGTCACCGCGTTGGTGACGCCGGGACCCGAAGTCACCAGGGCGCAGCCCACCTTGCCGGTCGCGCGCGCATAGCCGTCCGCGGCATGGACCGCGGCCTGCTCGTGGCGCACCAGGATGTGCTCGATCTTCTTCTGCTTGTAGAACTCGTCGTAGATATACAGCACTGCGCCGCCGGGGTAGCCCCAGACGTACTCGACGCCTTCTTCGGCAAGTGCGTGAACGAGGATTTCCGCACCGATCATTTCGGGTGCGGCAGATGAATTGCTGTCTGCGTGGGAGAATTCCGCGCTGGGCATGTTCATTTCAGTCCTTTGCAATTTTCGGCAAAAAATTGTTCGGATGCTCTCTGCCGGGCTTGTGGCGCGGGTTCAAGCGGTGCGCGTCTGCATGGTAGACCGCCTCATAAGCGGCCTGATGAGACAACCACTGATGTCGTGAACCGACGATGATACCGCAATGCATCAGGCTGGTCTACGGCTTTCTGCCTGCCCGGGCGCGCCCGGCGCGGTGCGGTTTTCCGCGCGCGCCGCGGCCATTGCAGCCCGTGCCGGCGGGCCCGTGAATGACCGCAACAAAGAACAAAGATGGTCACCCACAGGGTTATTTGCTAGCATTCCCCCCATTTTGGACGTGCGGGCAGCCGTAACCCGCACATCCACCGGCCGCGGCCTCACCGTCTGTACCCCGCCTGCATGGCAACCGATCAGGAACTATCCGACTTTCTCGCCAGCGTCGAGCGGCGCGCCTTCAAACAGGCCGTGTTTGCGGTGCGCGACGACGAGGCCGCCCTGGACATCGTCCAGGACGCCATGATCAAGCTCGCCGAGAAATACGGCGACAAGAGCGCCGGCGAACTGCCGCCGCTGTTCCAGCGCATACTGCAGAACACCATCCACGACTGGTTCCGCCGTCAGAAGGTGCGAAACACCTGGGTCACGCTGTTTTCCAACCTGCGCGACGACCGGGAAGGCGAAGATAATGACCTGCTCGACACTTTCGAGGCCGAAATCGGCTCCGAATCCGCCGAAAGCAGCGCCGACAAAGTGGAACGCGCCCAGACCATGCACATCATCGAACAGGAGATCCAGCGCCTGCCGACACGTCAACGCGAAGCTTTCCTGATGCGTTACTGGGAGGATATGGACGTCGCGGAAACGGCTGCTGTCATGGGATGCTCGGAAGGCAGCGTCAAGACTCACTGTTCCCGCGCCACGCACACACTGGCGCAGGCATTGCGAGCGCGGGGGGTCCGACTATGAGTAACAGAAACGAAAAAGAAGTCAATGAACGCCGCCTGGCACACGAGATTCGCACGGCACTGGATGCCTCGGCGAACGCGTTGCCGGCCAATGTGACCGAACGGCTCGCCGCCGCGCGGCGCATGGCGCTGTCGCGCCGCAAGGCGCATGCCGCGGTGGCCGCGCCGCAGCTGGCCACGGCCGGCGCGGCCACGGTCTCGTTCGACGAAGACGATTCGCCGCTGCACCGCGCGGGCGCCTGGCTGCGCCGCCTCGGGCTGGTGTGGACGCTGGTGGCGCTGGGCGCCGGCCTGATCGGCATCTACCACTGGCAGCAGCAGAAGCGCGTGGACGAGCTCGCCGACGTGGATGCCGCCATGCTGCTCGACGACCTGCCGCCGGCGGCCTACGCCGACCAGGGCTTCCACGTGTTCCTGAAACGCGGTCAGCAATAGCGATGGCCAGCACCCCTTCGCGCCGCGCCGCGCCACGCCGGCGGCTGGCAGGCTTGCTGCTGGCCGGCGCCGCCGCGGCCGCTTGGCTGTCCGCGCCGCTGGCGTGCCAGGCCCAGGGCGGCCGCGCCACCGGCGCTTCTGCCGCCACATCCGCCGCCACCTCCGCCACCAGCCCCGTCAACGCGCATCCGACCTGGGCCGAGCTCTCCGTCGTGCAGCAGCGCGTGCTCGCCCCGCTGCAAGGCGAGTGGAACAACTTCCCCGAACTGAATCGCCGCAAATGGGTGCAGATCGCGGAGCGCTACCCGAAATTCTCGCCGGCCGAGCAGGCGCGCCTGCAGACGCGCATGACCGAATGGGTCAAGATGACGCCGCAGCAGCGCCGGCTGGCGCGCGAGAACTACCAGATCACGCGCTCGCTGCCGCCGCAGAAGAAGGCCGAAGCCTGGGACAAGTACCAGCAACTGCCTGAAGAACAGAAGAAGAACCTGGCCGCCGCCGAGAAGGTGCCGCGCCGCCCGGGCGCGGTCAGCGCCCTGCCCTCGGGCAAGCGGCTGCCCGCCGAGACCACGCGCCAGCTGCACCTCGAGAAGAAGGTGCCGGCCGCCGCGCACATGGCCGCCCACCACCCCGCCTCCGACGCCGGCGCGCATGTGCCCGACCTGCCGGCCGCCGCGCCGGCAGCCGGCACGATGGCGCCCGCCGCGATCCTCGCCGCGCCCGATGCGCCACACGACGCCGGCGCCGGCGCCGAGCCCGCGGCCAGCAACGCCGGCGGACCGGCCAGCCCCGACGAGCCGGTCCGCCGATAAGCGCGGCTGCCCGGCCAACTGCCGCCGGCCGGGCTTTGGCATAATGCGCGTTGCGCCCGGGCGCGCCGCCGTCGCCGCATCTGTCGCCGCGTCCGTCCTTTGTGCCTGACTTCGTGACCGGCTTGGTGACCGTCCTCGCGCCGGTCTCCCTGACCGTCGCGACGCCCTTCTTCCCGGCCGGCACCTGGCCGGCACCGCCCTTGCCCAATTCCGCCATGCCCGCCGCTGCCACCTCCCGTACCAGCACCAAGCCAGCTGCCCCGGCCGGCGCCCCTCGCCCGGCGCCCTCGCTGCGCCGCCGCGTCGCCTGCATGCTCTACGAGGGCGTGCTGCTGTTCGGCGTGCTGAGCGCCTCCACCGCGCTCTACCTGCTGGCGCGGCCGGCGCTGCGGCGCCTCGGCGTGGACGGCGAGCTCGCCATGCAGGCATGGAGCTTTCTGGTGCTGGGCTGCTATTTCGTCTGGTTCTGGCAGCGCAACGGCCAGACCCTCGCCATGCAGACCTGGCGCATGCGCGTGGAAACCGCCGCCGGCGTGCCGCCGCGCTGGCCGCGCGCCGCCGCGCGCTACCTGCTGGCGTGGCTGTGGCTGCCGCCGTCGGCGGCCGTCGGGCACGCGCTCGGCCTGGTCAAGGGGCCCTTCGTCGGCGTGCTCGCCGGCGGCCTGCTGATCTGGATCCTGCTGGCGTGGCTGGACCCGCGGCGCCAGTTCCTGCACGACCGCATGGCCGGCACCCGCCTGGCCGACCTGCGCCCGCCCCGGCCATGACGCTCTCGGCCGCCGCCTTGCGCCGCATCGCGGTGGCATTGCAGGCTGCCGCGGTGGCGGGCTGCGCGGTGGCGCTGCGCGAGCGCGCCGGCTGGACGCTCGGCGCCGGGCTGCTGGCCGGCCTGCTGCTGGTGCTGGGCCTGCTGGGGCTGTCGCTGGCCGGCGCCTTCGTGCTCTCGCTGGCCGGCTTCGGCGTGCCCGCCGGCCAGCGCCCGCCGCGGCCGCCGGCCCTGCTGGCGACCCGGCCCGCGCCGCTGGCGCCGGTGCCGGCGCTGGCCTGCTACCTGCACGAATACGCCGCCGTGCTGCGCATGTTCGACTGGCTCCAGCCGTTCTGCTCGCGGCGCCGCTTCACGCCGGCCCGCGCGCCCGGCTCGCGCCCGCCGCTGCTGCTGGTGCACGGCTACGGCTGCAACCACGCAGTCTGGCTGGACATGCAGCCGGCGCTGGCCGCGGCCGGCTACCACTGCGAGGCGATCGACCTCGAACCCGTGTTCGGCGACCTCGACCACTACGCGCTGCAGGTGCGCGCCGCCATCGCGCGCATCGCCGCCACCACCGGCCAGGCGCCGCTGCTGCTGTGCCACAGCATGGGCGGGCTGGCCGCGCGCGCGGCCGTGGCGGGACGCGGCAAGCCGCCGCCGTGCCGCGGCATCGTCACGCTCGGCTCGCCCCACCACGGCTGCGCGCTGGCGCGCTACGGCAGCGGCTTCAACGCGCGCCAGATGCGCTGCGGCAGCGCCTGGCTGCGCGCGCTGGCGGCGCGCGAGACCCCGCGCCAGCGCGCCGCGCTGGTGTCGGTGTTCAGCTGGCACGACTCCATCGCCGGCCCGGCCGGCTCGTCGTGGCTGGAAGGCGCCCACCACGTCGCGCTGTCCGGCGTCGGCCACGTCGGCCTGCTGCGCCACCCGCGCGCCACGCAGGCGGCGCTGGGCGCGCTGGCGCGACTGTGCGCGGTGGCGCCGGCCGCCTGACTCCGGGCCCGCGCGCGGCGCGCGGCGGCGGTGTTTGCCGGCGCGCCACAGTCATGTGACATTCATGTTTCCGTCACGGCTTCGTCATCGCCGGCTGGCCCAATGCAGCCATCGTCGATACCGAGGCCGCCATGGTTCAAGCCCTTCGTTCTGCCCGCGGACAACTGGCAAAGGCCGCGCAACTGCTGCGCGGCCGCACGGCGGAGTCCCCGCCGCGGCCCGGCTCCTCGTCCCTGCCCGCCGCGCTGGCCGCCTTCATGCCACCGGCCAGCACCTTGCAGCAACGCCCGCCCGCGCGCGGGGCTTCCACCCCCGCCTCCGCCAGCCTGCCGCCCCCCGCCACCACGCCCTCCGCCCCGCATCCCGCCCACCCGATCCGCCACTACCGCGCCATCTGGCTGTCCGACATCCATCTCGGCACCGCCGGCTGCCAGGCCGACTACCTGCTCGACTTCCTCAAGCACAACGAATCGGAACAGCTCTACCTGGTCGGCGACATCATCGACGGCTGGCAGCTGCGGCGCGGCTGGTACTGGCCGCAAAGCCACAACGACGTGGTGCAGAAGCTGCTGCGCAAGGCGCGCAAGGGCACCGAGGTGATCTACGTGCCCGGCAACCACGACGAAGTGGCGCGCCAGTTCGACGGCCTGGCCTTCGGCGACATCGCCGTGCGCGAGGACGCCATCCACGTCACCGCCACCGGGCGCCGCCTGTGGGTGGTGCACGGCGACCTGTTCGACGGCGTGGTGCAGCACGCGCGCTGGCTGGCCTACCTGGGCGACTCGCTCTACACGCTGATCCTGGCGCTGAACCGCCACTTCAACCGCGTCCGCGCGCGCCTGGGCTTCCCGTACTGGTCGCTGTCGCAATACCTCAAGCACCAGGTCAAGAACGCGGTCAACTACATCAACTCGTTCGAGCAGGCGATGGTGGAGGAAGCGCGCCGCCGCGGCTGCGACGGCGTGATCTGCGGCCACATCCACAAGGCCGAGATCCGCGAGGTGGACGGCCAGCTCTACTGCAACGACGGCGACTGGGTGGAAAGCCTGTCGGCGCTGGTCGAGACGCAGGAAGGCGAACTGCAGATCGTCTACTGGACCAAGCTGCTCGACGCGCCCGCCACGAGCGGCCGCCGCGCCGCCGTCACGGCCGCCTGAGCCCGCGCCGGCCACCAACGCAGTCCCCCGGCCCCGGCCTCACCCCGCCGGGGCCGGGACTCACCCACGCGGCCCGCCGCAAGGAGCAGACATGAAGATCCTGATCGTCACCGATGCCTGGGAGCCGCAGGTCAACGGCGTGGTGCGCACCCTCAAGTCCACCCGCCGCGAACTGAGCGCGCTGGGGCATACGGTCGAGCTGATCACGCCGCAGGAATTCCGCACCATTCCCTGCCCCACCTATCCCGAGATCTCGCTGTCCCTGTTCGCCGGCGCCAAGGTGCGCGAGCGCATCCGCGCGTTCGCGCCCGACGCGCTGCACATCGCCACCGAAGGCCCGCTCGGCCTGGCCGCGCGCCGCTACGCGCTGCGCGAGCAGTTGCCGTTCACCACCGCGTACCACACCCGCTTTCCCGAATACGTGCAGGCGCGCTTCGGCATCCCGCTGGCCTGGACCTACGCCTTCCTGCGCTGGTTCCACGGCTCGGCGCGCGCGGTGATGGCGCCCACGCCGGTGGTGCTGCAGGACCTGCGCCGCTACGGCATCGCGCACGGCGTGCTGTGGACGCGCGGCGTGGACCTGGACGTGTTCACCACGCAGCAGGCCAACGTGCTCAACACGGCCCATCCGATCTTCCTCTACGTGGGCCGCGTGGCGGTGGAAAAGAACGTCGAGGCCTTCCTCGCGCTCGACCTGCCCGGCTCCAAGTGGGTGGTCGGCGACGGCCCGGCGCTGGCCTCGCTGCGGGCGCGCTATCCGGGCGTGAACTACCTCGGCGTGCTGAGCCAGCCCGAGCTGGCCAAGGTGTATGCTTCAGCCGACGTCTTCGTGTTTCCGAGCCGCACCGACACCTTCGGCCTGGTACTGCTCGAGGCACTCGCCAGCGGCCTGCCCGTGGCGGCCTACCCCGTCACCGGCCCGATCGACGTGCTCGGCGAGAGCAGCGCCGGCGTGATGCATGAAGACCTGCGCGAAGCGTGCCTGGAGGCACTGCGCATCGACCGCGCCACCGCCCGCGCGCATGCCGAGCGGTTCTCGTGGCGCGCGGCCTCCGAGCAGTTCCTGACACACCTGCAGCCGCTGCCGGCCGCGCGCGACAACGCGCCCGGCGGTGCTGCCCGTCCCTCATCCGAACATGCCGACTCCGCATCGACCGCCCGTATCCAGCCGCCCGCCGGCGGCCCAGACCTCGGCGCCGGCCAAGGCTTCGCCGAACAGCGACTACACGATTGAGCAGAACCCGCACAAAGGCAACCGCGGGCTGGCGCGGGCCTGGCATGCGGGCATCAATTCCCTGTCCGGGCTGCGCTACGCGGTGCTGGAAGAAAGCGCCTTCCGCCAGGAACTGACGCTGGTGGCGATCCTCACGCCATGCGCGCTGTTCCTGCCGGTGGACGTCGTCGAGCGCATCCTGCTGCTGGGCACGCTGCTGCTGGTACTGATCGTGGAGCTGCTCAACTCCAGCGTGGAAGCCGCGGTGGACCGCATCTCGCTGGAGCGCCACGGCCTGTCCAAGCGCGCCAAGGACTTCGGCAGCGCCGCCGTGATGCTGGCGCTGGTGCTGTGCGGCGGCACCTGGCTGGCGATCGCCGGGCCGATCGTGGTCGGCTGGCTGCGGCAACTGGCCGGATGAGGAGCGCGCGGCGGGAATGGGCGGCGGGATGAGTGGCGGGACGGATGCTGGAATGGGCGGCGAAATTGGCGGCAGGATAGGCGGCAGGATGGAGGCCATGCCGGCCGCATGCGGCAGTGCGGCAAGCGCGATTGCTTATAATCGCCTTCAACCCACCGAATTGCCGCTCGCCCGGCCGCCCATGGAATCCAAACCGCAACCCGGCCCGCGCCGCACCCGCGACCGCATCCTCGACGTCTCGCTGCGCCTGTTCAACGAGCTCGGCGAGCCCAACGTGACGACCACCACGATCGCGGAGGCGATGGAGATCAGCCCCGGCAATCTCTACTACCACTTCCGCAACAAGGACGACATCATCAACTCCATCTTCATGCTGTTCGAGCAGGAGATGGAGCGCCGCCTCAAGTTGCCGGAAGACCACAAGGCCACGCTGGACGAAAGCTGGGGCTACCTCCAGTACATGTCCGAATTCCTGTGGAACTACCGCTTCCTGTACCGCGACATCAACGACCTGCTGGCGCGCAACCGCATGCTTGAAACCAACTTCAAGCGCATCGTCGAGCAGAAGAAGCGCCTGGCGATGGAGATCTGCCGCCAGTTCCAGGAAGACGGCGAGATGGAAGCCACGCCCGAGCAGGTCGACGCGATCTGCACCAACATGGTCGTGGTGTCCACCTACTGGCTGTCCTTCCAGTTCGTGCAGCACCCGCGCCAGTACAACGACCCGGACCAGATCCGCGGCTACCTGCACGGCGCCAGCTACCACATCTTCTCGATCCTCGCGCCCTACCTGCGCGGCAGGGCGCGCGAGGCGTTCGAGCAGCAGGCGCGCGAATACGCCGCCGCGCGCGCGGCCCAGACTCCCAACCTGAAGGAAGACAACAAGTGAAGTCCGTTTGCATCTACTGCGGCTCCAGCCCCGGCAACCGTCCCGAATACGCCGAAGCGGCGCGCGCGATGGGCAGGCTCCTGGCCGAGCGCGGCCTGGCGCTGGTCTACGGCGGCGGCAAGGTCGGGCTGATGGGCATCGTGGCCGATGCCGTGCTGGCGCACGGCGGCACCGCCATCGGCATCATCCCCGAGGCGCTGATGCAGAAGGAGGTGGGCCACCGCGGCCTGAGCGAGCTGCACGTGGTGCGCAACATGCACGAGCGCAAGCAGATGATGGCCGACCGCGCCGACGCCTTCGTCGCCATGCCCGGCGGCGTGGGCACCTTCGAGGAACTGTTCGAGACCTTCACCTGGCTGCAGCTCGGCTACCACGCCAAGCCGGTCGGCCTGCTCAACGCGGCCGGCTTCTACGACGGCATGCGCGGCTTCCTGCAGCACGCCGTCGACGAAGGCTTCCTCAAGCAGGTCCACAACGACCTGCTGCATGTCGACACCACGCCCGAAGGCATCCTCGACAAGCTCGCCCGCGCGCCGCGCGTGACCGTCGACAAGTGGCAGGAAAAGCGCGGGCAGACCTGAGTCCCGCGCGCCGGGTCCGCGGCCGCCTCGCGGCGGCCTTCAGCGCGGCACGTTGCGCATCCAGTCGGCGGTGTCGAAGAACGCCTTCATCAGGCGCAGTTGCAGGTCGTCGGGCAGGCCCACGTCCTGCATCGCCAGCGCCATGCAGCGCAGCCACTGGTCGCGCTCGCTGGTGCCGATCTGGAACGGCAGGTGGCGCGCGCGCAGGCGCGGGTGGCCGAAGCGCTCGATGAAATGGTTGGGCCCGCCCAGCCAGCCGCACAGGAACCAGAACAGCTTGTCGCGCGAGCCGTCGAGCGAGGCGGGATGGAGCGAGCGCAGCCCCTTGAACTGCTCTTCCAGGTCCATCAGGTCGTAGAAGCGGTCCACCAGTTCGCGCACGCGCGCCTCGCCGCCGACCAGTTCGTAGGCGGTGGTCTCGGTGGCAGCAGCATCGGTGGTTTCAGTGGCTGCGGGGTTCGGATCGGTACTCATGAATGCTCGTCAGGTCGTCGGGCGCGGGGCGGCCATGCCGCCGGAAGGCATGCGAAGGCCGCTCAGGCGTCGCGCAGCGTGGCCAGCGCGGGCTGCCGCAGCACCTCGCGCAAACCCAGCCAGCCCCCCGCAAAAGCGCACAGCATGCCAGAAAGCACGCCGGCCGGCACGATCCAGCCATTGAAGCGGTACGGGAAGTCGAACACGAACTGCGACAGGCCCCAGCCCACCGCGATCGCGCCCAGGCTGGCCAGCAGCCCCGCCAGGCCGCCCACCACCAGGAACTCGGTGTACTGCGTCTGCCGCACCACCGCGGCCGAGGCGCCCAGCGCCTTGAGCAGGCCGGCGTCGCGCTTGCGCTCGTCGCGCGAACCGGAAAGCGCCGCGTAAAGCACCGTCACGCCGGCCGCCAGCGTGAACACGAACAGGAATTCCACCGCGGCGATGACCTGGTCGAGCACTTCCTGGATCTGGCGCAGGATCAGGTCGGTGTTGACCACCGTGATGTTGGGGAAGGCCGCCACCAGCCGGTTGCCCAGCGCCGCCTGCGGCGCGGGCAGGTGGAACGCGGTGATGTAGGTCTCGGGCATGCCCTTCATCGCCGCCGGCGGCAGGATGACGAAGAAGTTCACCCGCATCGAGCCCCAGTCCAGCTTGCGCAGCGACGTCACCGGCGCCTCCACCGGCTGCCCCGCCACGTCGAAGCGCAGCGTGTCGCCCAGGTGGATGCCGAGCGTCTTCGCGATGCCCTCCTCCACCGACGCGCCGGCCTCGCCGCCGCCGGCGGCCAGCCAGCGGCCGGCGACCACGCGGTTGCCCTCGGGCAGCCGGTCGGTGTACGACAGGTTGAACTCGCGCTCGACCAGGTTGCGCGCGCGCCCGTCCGGGTACTGCCCGGCCTGCACCGGCTGGCCGCCGATGTGCGTCAGGCGCCCGCGCACCATCGGGTACAGCAGGTCGGCGATGCCGGCGTGCGCGAGCATGCCGGCCAGCGGCGCGCGCTGGTCGGGCTGGATGTTGATGATGAAGCGGTTGGGCGCGTCCGCCGGCGTGGCGTTGCGCCACGAGGCGATCAGGTCGTTGCGGGTCATGCCCAGCAGCAGCAGCGCCATCAGGCCCACCGCCAGCGCCACGGTCTGCAGCACCGTCACCGCGCGGCGCCGCTCCAGCACCGCCAGCGCGAAGCGCCAGCCCACGCTGCCGCGCCCCGGCTTGCGCCCGCGCATCAGGCGCGCCAGCAGGCTCAGCAGGCCCAGCGCCAGCAGCGCGAAGGCCACGCCGGCGCCGAGAAAGCCGCCCGCGGTGGTCAGGCCCAGCTTGAGGTCGCGCGCGGCCACCAGCAGCAGCGCCACGAAGGCGCCCAGGCCGAGCCCGTAGGCCACCCACGTGGACACCGGCGGCGCGCCCAGGTCGCGCCGCAGCACGCGCAGCGGCGGCACGCGCGTGAGCGCCAGCAGCGGCGGCAGCGCGAAGCCCGCCAGCAGCACCATGCCGGCCAGCAGGCCCACCAGCGCCGGCACCAGCGACGGCTGCGGCAGCGTCACGGTCAGCAGGTTGCCCAGCGACAGCAGCAGGCCGTAGTGCGCCAGGTAGCCCAGCACCACGCCGGCCACCGCGCCGCCGATGCCCAGCAGCAGGAATTCCAGCGTGAAGGCCAGCAGGATCTCGCGGCGCGACAGGCCCATGCACTTGTACACCGCGCAGGCGTCGGTATGGCGCTGCATGTAGCGGCGCGCGGACATGGCGATGGCCACCGCCGCGATCATCGCCGACAGCACCGCCACCAGCGACAGGAAACGCTCGGCGCGGTCCAGCGTGGCGCGCATCTGCGGCTGGCCGGACTCGAGCGACTCCACGCGCGTGTTGCGCAGCCCGCGCCGGCCGATCTCGGCCTCGGCCCAGCGCTGGTAGGCCTGGCCGGCCGCGTCGGGGCCCGCCACCAGCAGGCGGTAGGTCACGCGGCTGCCCCAGCCCACCAGCCCGGTGGCATCCAGGTCCGACAGCGGCAGCATCACGCGCGGCGCGAAGTTCATGAAGCCGGCGCCGCGGTCGAGCTCCTGCGTGACGATGCGCTCGATGCGAAAGCCGCGGCTGCCGAGCTGGATGGTGTCGCCCAGCGACAAGCCGAGCGAATCGAGCAGCGCCTCGTCGACCCACACCGTGCCGGGCGCCGGGATGCCCGCGGCGGCCACTTCCGGGCCGCCGCGCGCGCCGGCCACCTTGACCTGCCCGCGCAGCGGGTAGCCCGGGCCGACCGCCTTGAGCGCGGCCAGTTGCGAAGGCGGCTCCGCCGCCGCGGCCGAAGCGCCGGCGGCCGTGGTCTCCTGCCCGGCCCGGTGCGCGGTGGCCATGCTGGGAAAGGTGACGGTCTGCGCGGTGGCCAGCCCGGCCTGCGCGGCGCGGGCGGCGAAGGCCGCGTCGAACGGCTGGTCGCTCACGATCAGCACGTCGGCGGCGATCATCTGGCGCGCGTCGCGCTCCAGCCCCAGCCGCATGCGGTCGGCCAGGAAACCCACGCTGCTCAGCGCCGCCACCGCCAGCACCAGCGCGAACAGCAGCAGGTACAGCTCGCCGGCGCGCCAGTCGCGCCGCGCCATGCGCAGGGCCTGGCGCCACGGGGAGAAGCGGGCCGCGGGCGCCGCCGCGGCGGCAGGGAAAGCGCCGGCGATCCCGGCGGCCGAATCCAGTTCGGAAGGCATCAGTCAGTTATCCGTGCACATGCGTTGAAGCGGCCCGCCAGGCAGGCCGCCGGTTGTCCGGTGAAGATGTGAAGGCAATGAATCCGGCTTGGGGCGCTAGCGCCGCGGCAGCCGGCGCGCCGCGACGGCGGGCTCGCCCCGCCCCAGCGCCTGGCGCAGCCGGCGCAGGCCGCGCCACAGCCTGGGCAGCAGCCAGATCGCCACCACCAGCAGCAGCGCCAGCACCACCAGGAACGCCACCGGCAGGAAGAAGGCCAGCAGCAGGCCGCCGCTGGCGGCGACGTCCTCGCTCAGTGAGGCAGCCCAGTTCGAAAACGGTTCCGGCGAGACGTTGATCAGCGCGCGCGTGCCGGCCTTGGCCGCGTGCGCGGTGCCCGCCAGCGTGCCGCCGGCCAGCCCTGCGGCCATCACCCATTGCGGATCGAGCTGGCCGAACGCGGCGGCGGCCAGGATCGCGCCGGCGGGAATGCGGATGAAGGTCTGGATGCCGTCCCAGAACGAATCGAAGCCGGGCACCTTGTCGGCCACGAACTCGGCCAGCGCCAGCAGCGCGGCCAGGGCGATCATCCACCATGACTCCAGCACCTGCAGCCCCGGCGGCAGGTGCAGCAGCCCCAGGCGCCCGAGCGCGCCGGCCGTGAACACGGCCAGGTAGAGGCGGAATCCGCTGGTCCAGGACAAGCCCGCGGCCAACGCGGCCGTTTCTAGCATGAGGCTCCTTGCGTGTCTGTGGCGGAAGGCGCGCAGCCAGCCGCTGCAAGCAGTGTAATACGGCGCCGCCGGAATGGCCGACGAATGGCTGACGAATGGCCGCCCGGATGTCGCGTAACCGCCGCCATCGCGGCCAGGGCCGTGGCCAGCGCCGGAAGCGTCATGCCAGTCACATGCGGCCGTCCGCCGGCGGATCAGGCCGGCACTTCCCCGAGCCTGGGCAACTGCGGCAGTTGCGGCAGCTCGGCCGCCACCTCCGCGATCATGCGCCGCAGCCACATCACGTCCGGCGCCGCGTGGCAGCGCTCGTGCCAGAGCTGGTAGAAGCGCATGCGCGGAAACGGCACCGGCGACGGCACCATGCGCAGCGGCAGGTACTGCGAATAATGCGCGGCGAACTGGCGGCCGGTGGTGAAGACCATGTCGGTCTTCATCAGCACGTAGGGCACCAGGCCGAAATACGGCAGCGTGACCTGGATATTGCGCTTGTAGCCTTGCTCGGCCAGCGCCTGGTCGATCATGCTGCGCTGCATGGACGCATACGGCGCCGGCGCCAGGTGCGGCATCTCCAGGTAGTGCTTGAGCGTCAGGCCCTTGCGCGCGAGCGGGTGCTGGGCGCCGAGCATGCACACCACCTCGTCGTCGAACAGCGGCGAGATGTGCAGGTGCTCGGGCGGCGACAGCCAGTTGCCGACCACGATGTCGAGCTGGCCCTGCTCCAGGCTTTCGAGGAAGTCGCTGGAGGAGGTCATCGGGTGCACGAACAGCCGGGCGCCCGGCGCCAGCCGGCGCACGCGCTCGACGATGTTGGGCAGGAAAAAGGCGTCGAGGTAGTCGGGCGCGCCCAGGTGGAACGTGCGCGTGGTGGTGGCCGCATCGAAATGCTGCGGCGGGCGGGCGATGCGGTCCATCGCCGCCAGGCTCTGCTCGGCCAGCGCCAGCAGCTCGCGCCCGCGCTCGGTCGGCACCATGCCGCTCTTGCCGCGCACCAGGATGGCGTCTCCGGTGATCTCGCGCAGGCGCTTGAGCGTGTTGCTGATGGCCGGCTGCGACTGGCCCAGCTTGACCGCCGTGCGGGTCACGCTCTGCTCGGTCAGCAGGGTGTGCAGCACACGCAGCAAATAGGTGTCGAGATGGTCGCGTCCGTGCATGGCGAGGGGGCGCCGGGGCGCGCCGCGGCGGCCGGTGGCGTGGGGGATGGGAACGGCGCATAGTGTATGTCAGGCACCCCGCCAGCGGTCAATCCGGGCGGCGGCGCAACGCGCTCCCGCCCTTGATGGGGCATATCACCTGGGCCGAATATTGCATCATCGGCCTGAGTGCTATGTTTTGCCCCATTGCAAAGAGAGACGACATCATGGAGACGCAAACCATCCGCTTCTACCACCGCGGCCAGGTCAGGGAGGTCGGCGGCGCGCCCGTGACCCGCACCGTGCTGCAGTACCTGCGCGAGGACGTGCGCTGCACCGGCACCAAGGAAGGCTGCGCCGAGGGCGACTGCGGCGCCTGCACCGTGGTGCTGGGCGAGCTGCGCGAGGATGGCGAAGTCGAGTTCAAGGCGGTCAACGCCTGCATCCAGTTCCTGCCCACGCTGGACGGCCGCGCGCTCATCACCGTGGAAGACCTGCGCCAGGCCGACGGCGCGCTGCACCCGGTGCAGCAGGCGCTGGTGGAGTGCCACGGTTCCCAGTGCGGCTTCTGCACGCCCGGCTTCGTGATGTCGCTGTGGGCGCTCTACCAGCAGCACGCCGGCGACGCCGGCAGCGGCCGCGCGCCGGCGCGCGACGCCATCTGCGACGCCCTTACCGGCAACCTGTGCCGCTGCACCGGCTACCGCCCCATCGTCGAGGCCGGCCAGCGCATGATGGCGCTGCCGGCGCCGCGCGCCGGCAAGCTCGATGCGCGGCACATCGCCGAAACCCTGCGCGCGCTGCGCCGCGACGACACCTTCCACTACAGCGCCGACGGCCAGCATTTCTACGCGCCGCGCACGGCGTCGGCGTTCGCCGCGCTCAAGGCCGCCGAGCCCGGCGCGCGCATCCTGGCCGGCAGCACCGACGTGGGGCTGTGGGTCACCAAGCAGTTCCGCGAGCTGGGCAACCTGCTGTACGTGGGCCAGGTGGCCGACCTGCAATACATCCGGGAAAGCGAGGGCATGATCGAGATCGGCGCGGCGGTGTCGCTGGAGCGCGCCTACGCCGCGCTGGAAGCGGCCCACCCCGGCCTGCGCGAGCTGTGGAAGCGCTTCGCCTCGCTGCCGATCCGCAACGCCGGCACGCTGGGCGGCAATATCGCCAACGGCTCGCCGATCGGCGACTCCATGCCCGCGCTGATCGCGCTCGGCACCGAAGTGGTGCTGCAGCGTGGCGACACGCGCCGCGCGCTGCCGCTCGAAGACCTCTACCTGGCCTACCAGAAGACCGCGATGGCCGAGGGCGAGTTCGTCGCGGGCCTGCGCGTGCCGCTGGCCGGCCCGCGGCATTTCCGCACCTACAAGCTGTCCAAGCGCTTCGACGAGGATATTTCCGCGGTGTGCGCCGCCTTCGCCATCACGCTCGGCGACGACGGCGTCATCGCCCACGCGCGCGTGGCCTTCGGCGGCATGGCCGCCACGCCCAGGCGCGGCGCGCATGCCGAGGCCGCCCTGCTCGGCCAGCCCTGGACCGAAGCCACCGCGCGCGCCGCGATGGCCGCGCTGGCGCGGGACTACGCCCCGCTCACCGACATGCGCGCCACCGCCGCCTACCGCAGCCGCGGCGCCGCCAACCTGCTCTACCGCTTCTGGCTGGAAACGCGCGCCGACGCGCTGCCGGCGGCGGCCGTCAACGTCCGCGCGCCGGGCGCCGGCCAGGCCCTGGCCACCGCCTGAGGGGAGGACCGGCACCATGAACAAGCAAACCGAACCCTTCCTGCTCGACGCCGGGAACGAACGCGACGACGACGACCGCGCCATCGCCACGCCGCAGGTCGGCATCTCGCGCCCGCACGAATCGGCGCACCTGCACGTGGCCGGCACCGCCACCTACACCGACGACATCCCCGAGCTGGCCGGCACGCTGCACGCCGCGCTCGGCATGAGCACGCGCGCCCATGCGCGCATCAGGTCGGTCTCGCTCGACAAGGTGCGCGCCGCGCCCGGCGTGGTGGCGGTGCTGACCGCCGACGACATCCCCGCCACCAACGACTGCGGCCCGATCCTCCACGACGACCCGATCCTGGCCACCGGCGTGGTGCAGTTTATCGGCCAGCCGCTGTTCGTGGTGGTCGCCACCTCGCACGACGCCGCGCGCCGCGCCGCGCGCCTGGGCGCGATCGAATACGAGGACCTGCCCCCGGTGCTGTCGCCCGAGGCCGCGCACCAGGCCGGCAGCTACGTGCTGCCGCCGATGCACCTCGCGCGCGGCGAGCCGGCCGGCCGCATCGCCGCGGCCGCGCACCGCGAGCGCGGCCATATCCGCCTGGGCGGCCAGGAGCAGTTCTACCTGGAAGGCCAGATCGCCTACGCCGCGCCTAAGGAAAACGACGGCATGCACGTATGGTGCTCCACCCAGCATCCGACCGAGATGCAGCACGCGGTGGCGCACATGCTGGGCTGGCACGTGCACCAGGTGCTGGTGGAATGCCGGCGCATGGGCGGCGGCTTCGGCGGCAAGGAATCGCAGTCGGCCATCTTCGCGTGCTGCGCGGCGCTGGCGGCGTGGAAGCTGCTGTGCCCGGTCAAGCTGCGCCCGGACCGCGACGACGACATGATGATCACCGGCAAGCGCCATGACTTCATATTCGACTACGAGGTCGGCCACGACGCCGACGGCCGCCTCGACGGCGTGGCCGTGGAGATGGTCTCGCGCGCCGGCTTCTCGGCCGACCTGTCCGGTCCGGTGATGACGCGCGCGATCTGCCACTTCGACAACGCCTACTGGCTGCCCGACGTGCGCATCGACGGCTACTGCGGCAAGACCAACACGCAGAGCAACACCGCGTTCCGCGGCTTCGGCGGCCCGCAGGGCGCGTTCGCCATCGAGTACATCCTCGACAACGTGGCGCGCACCGTCGGCCGCGACGCGCTCGACGTGCGCCGCGCCAACCTGTACGGCAAGACCGAGCGCAACGTCACGCCCTACGGCCAGACCGTGGAGGACAACGTCATCCACGAACTGCTCGACGAGCTGGAAGCCAGCAGCGCCTACCGCGCGCGCCGCGCCGCCACGCGCGCGTTCAACGCCGCCAGCCCGGTGCTCAAGAAGGGCATCGCCATCACGCCGGTGAAGTTCGGCATCTCGTTCAACGTGGCCCACTTCAATCAGGCCGGCGCGCTGGTGCACGTGTACAACGACGGCTCGGTACTGGTGAACCACGGCGGCACCGAGATGGGCCAGGGCCTCAACACCAAGGTGGCGATGGTGGTGGCGCACGAGCTCGGCATCCGCCTGGAGCGCGTGCGCGTGACCGCCACCGACACCAGCAAGGTGGCCAACACCTCAGCCACCGCCGCCTCCACCGGCTCGGACCTGAACGGCAAGGCCGCGCAGGACGCCGCGCGCCAGATCCGCGAGCGGCTGGCCGCGTTCGCCGCGCGCCAGGCTGGCGTGGAACCCGGCGAGGTCAGCTTCGGCGACGACCTGGTGGTGGCCGGCGAGCTGCGCCTGGACTTCAGCGAGCTGGCCCGCCAGGCCTACATGGCGCGCGTGCAGTTGTGGTCGGACGGCTTCTACACCACGCCCAAGCTGTACTGGGACCAGTCGAAGCTGCAAGGCCGGCCGTTCTATTACTTCGCCTACGGCGCGGCCTGCTCCGAGGTGCTGGTGGACACGCTGACCGGCGAATGGAAGCTGCTGCAGGCCGACGTGCTGCACGACGCGGGCCGCTCGCTCAACCCGGCCATCGACATCGGCCAGGTCGAAGGCGCCTTCATCCAGGGCATGGGCTGGCTCACCACCGAGGAACTGTGGTGGAACCAGGACGGCAAGCTGATGACGCACGCGCCGTCCACCTACAAGATCCCGACCGTCAACGACTGCCCCGAGAACTTCACCGTGCGGCTGTTCGACAACCGCAACGTGGAGGACAGCATCCACCGCTCCAAGGCGGTCGGCGAGCCGCCGCTGCTGCTGCCGTTCTCGGTGTTCTTCGCCATCCGCGACGCGGTGGCCAGCGTCGGCGGCTACCGCGTCAACCCGCCGCTGTCGGCGCCGGCCACCGGCGAGGCCATCCTCGACGCGGTGGACGCGGTGCGCGCCGCGGCTACCCCGACATCCCCGGCATCCTGGTAGGAAGGCACATCATGCAGGACGCCCCGCTCAAGCCCTTCCGCTTCGCCGACGCCATCCGCTGCGTGCGCGCCGGCGTGCCGGCGGCGCTGGTCACGATCGCCGAGGTCAAGGGCTCGGCCCCGCGCGAGGCCGGCATCCGCATGCTGGTGACGGCCGGCGACCTCGTCGGCACCATCGGCGGCGGCCATCTCGAATGGCGCGGCATGGAGATCGCGCGCGGCATGCTGGCGGCCCGGGCCGCGCCGGACACGGGCGGCCCGGCGCGCCAGGTGG
The DNA here is from genome assembly GCF_058789195.1 of Cupriavidus sp. FW216-B1. Lineage (NCBI taxonomy): Bacteria > Pseudomonadati > Pseudomonadota > Betaproteobacteria > Burkholderiales > Burkholderiaceae > Cupriavidus > Cupriavidus sp. FW216-B1. The sequence goes on from NZ_JBYTEL010000003.1 coordinate 524,094, forward strand.
TGCGCATCCCGCTCGGCCCGGCGCTGGGACAGTGCTGCGGCGGCGTGGTGCGGCTCGCCTTCGAGGTGCTCGGCGAGGCCGACCTGCCGTGGCTGGAAGCCGTGCAGGAAGCCTTCGCCGCCGGCCGCTCGCTGGCGCGCACGGTGCCCGCGCATGGCCCGGTGCGGCATGCGCCGGCGCCGGCGCTGCTGCCCTCGGTGACGCTGGACCGGCACGGCGGCTGGACCGACGTGATGGTGCCCGACGAGATGCAGGTGGTGCTGTTCGGCGCCGGCCACGTCGGCCATGCGCTGGTCACGCTGCTGACCAGCCTGCCGTGCCGCGTGCACTGGGTGGACGAGCGCGACACCCTGTTCCCGGCCGGGCTGCCGGCCAACGTCAGCGCCGAAGCCACCGACACCCCGGAGGCGGTGATCGACGCCGCGCCGGCGGGCAGCTATTTCCTCGTGATGACGCACAGCCACGCGCTGGACCAGACGCTGTGCGAGCGCATCCTGCGCCGCGACGACTTCGCCTATTTCGGCCTGATCGGCTCCAAAACCAAGCGCGCGCGCTTCGAGCACCGCATGGCCGAGCACGGCATCGACCCGGCGCGCTTCGCCGAAATGACGTGCCCGATGGGCATCGCCGGCATCACCGACAAGGCTCCGGCTATGATTGCGGTTGCCATCGTCGCCCAGTTGCTGCAGGTCCGCGACCAGCGCGCCGCCCACCTGGGCGCGCTGAGCGCGGCACGCGGCGGCGAAGCGGCGGGAACGACGCAAACCAGAACCGCAAAAGGAACCCCATGACGCTCGATGCCGCGCTCGCCGACCGTATCCGCCTGACCCCCAAGGCGGAGCTGCACGTCCATATCGAAGGCACGCTCGAGCCCGAGCTGATCTTCCGGCTGGCCCAGCACAACCACGTGAAGCTGCCCTATCCCAGCGTGGAAGCGCTGCGCGACGCCTACGCCTTCACCGACCTGCAGTCCTTCCTCGACATCTACTACGCCGGCGCCAGCGTGCTGCTGACCGAGGATGACTTCTTCGACATGACGATGGCCTACGTGCAGCGCGCGGTGGCCGACAACGTGCGCCACGCCGAGATCTTCTTCGACCCGCAGACCCACACCGCGCGCGGCGTGCCGATCGGCGTGGTGATCGACGGCATCTCCGACGCGCTGGCCCAGGCGCGCACGCAGTTCGACTTCTCCAGCAGCCTGATCCTCTGCTTCCTGCGCCACCTGTCTGAGGAAGACGCCTTCGCCACGCTGGAAGCCGCGCTGCCCTACCGCGACCGCTTCATCGGCGTAGGGCTCGACTCCTCCGAAAAAGGCCACCCGCCGGCGAAGTTCGCGCGCGTGTTCGCGCGCGCCCGCGAGCTCGGCCTGCGGCTGGTCGCGCATGCCGGCGAGGAAGGCCCGGCGCAGAACGTCACCGACTCGCTCGACATCCTCAAGGTCGAGCGCATCGACCACGGCGTGCGCGCCATCGACGATGCCGCGCTGGTCGAGCGCCTGGCGCGCGAGCGCGTGGCGCTGACCGTGTGCCCGCTGTCGAACCAGAAGCTCAAGGTCTACCCGGACCTGCGCGACCACTCGCTCAAGCGCCTGCTCGACGCCGGCGTGCTGGTCACGCTGCACTCGGACGACCCCGCCTATTTCGGCGGCTACATGAACGCCAACTGGGAAGCCACCTTCGCCGCCCTGCCGCTGACCGCGGCCGACGGCCATGCGCTGGCGCGCAACAGTTTCGAGGCGGCCTTCCTGCCCGCCACGCAGAAGGCCGCCTTCCTCGCCGAAGTCGACCACTTCTGGCAAGCGCCGCTGCCCGCGGCCGAACCCGCCGCCGCGCCGGCCGCCCCGGCCTGAGCGCGGCGCATGCCGAGATGCCGGCGCGCGGCCCCGAGCGGGCGGCGCGCCGGCGCACCACGAGACACCAGCCATGACGACCAGCCCCCCGACTTCCGCCACCACCCGCGCCATCCGCGGCCGCGTGCTGCATTTCCTGCGCGACCCCCAGTTCCATGAAGACGCGCACCAGTACTGGGAAGACGGCGTGCTGATCGTCACCGCCGGGCACATCGCCGCGGCGGGCGCCTACGCCGAGCTGGCCGCGCGGATCCCGCCCGGCGCCGAGATCGTCGACCGCCGCGGCAAGCTGATCGTGCCGGGCTTCATCGACACCCACGTGCACTACCCGCAGACCGACATCATCGCCTCGCCCTCGCCGGGCCTGCTGCACTGGCTCGACACCTACACCTTCCCCGAGGAGCGCCGCTTCGCCGAGCCGGAATACGCCGCCGCGGTGGCCGGCTTCTTCGCCGACGAACTGCTGCGCAACGGCACCACCAGCGCGGTGGCCTGGAGCACCGTGCACAAGGCCTCGGCCGAGGCGCTGTTCGCCGAGGCCGAGCGCCGCAACCTGCGCCTGGTCACCGGCAAGGTCATGATGGACCGCAACTGCCCCGAGTTCCTGCGCGACACCGCCGAGTCCGGCGCGCGCGACTCGGCCGACCTGCTGTCCCGCTGGCACGGCAGGAAGCGCCTGTCCTACGCCATCACGCCGCGCTTCGCGCCGACCTCCACCGAAGCGCAGCTGGCTGCCTGCGGCGAACTCGCCAAGGCTTACCCGGACGCCTTCATCCAGACCCACGTGGCGGAAAACCGCGACGAGGTGAAATGGGTGGCCGAGCTGTTCCCGCAGGCGCGCAGCTACCTCGACGTCTACGACCAGTACGGCCTGCTGCGCCCCGGCGCGCTCTACGGCCACGCCATCTACCTGGACCAGGATGACCGCCGCCGCCTGGCCGACAGCGGCGCCGCGGTGGCGCACTGCCCCACCTCCAACCTGTTCCTCGGCAGCGGCTTCTACGACTTCCACCAGTCCGACGCCAACCGCCTCAACGTCACGCTGGCCACCGACGTGGGCGGCGGCACCTCGTTCTCGATGCTGCGCACCATGAACGCCGCGCACAAGGTCGCGCGCATGGGCGGCTACCACCTGAGCGCGCTGCGCATGTTCTACCTCGCCACCCGCGCCGCCGCCGACGCGCTCGGCTGGAGCGCGCGCGTGGGCAGCTTCCTGCCCGGCTGCGAGGCCGACTTCATCGTGCTCGATCCGCAGGCCACGCCGCTGATCGCACGCCGCAGCGAGCGCTCGCAGACGCTGGAAGAGCAGTTGTTCGCCTTCGCCATGCTCGGCGACGACCGCGCCGTGAGCGAGGTCTACGTGATGGGCGAGGAAGCCGGCGCCACGGCGCGCGCGGCGCACTGAAGCGGCAAACCCCGGGGGAACAGAGCGGGGTGGCGACCCCAAACGGCACGGGAAAGTGCCGCTTGAAACTCTTTTAGAGTGCCGCCATGCTCTTTTTGACGCCAGTCAACACCCCCGTCATACATCCCTTCTAAGCTGTCGCAATCTCGGGCCCGTGCGGCCACTAATCGCCCAATTCCATTCCAGGCGTTCGACAACTGAAGGTGCCATGACCGTCTCGCAGCAAATTCCCTTTCCCGAACCGGTTTCCCCCGACGCTCCGCTGCCCCCCCGCAAGGTCATCCGCGGCTGGATGCTCCCGATCACGGCGCGCAGCACGCCGCGCGCGCTGGTGCTGTTCGCGCTCGACACCGCGCTGTTCGCCGCGGCGCTGGCAGCCGTGGTGCTGCTCTCCCACTGGCTGGCCAAGACGGCCGCCGGCGTGGTGACGGGCCTCATCATCGCCCGCCTGTTCATCATCGGGCACGACGCCTGCCACCAGAGCCTGACGCCGCGCCGCGGCCTCAACAAGTGGCTCGGGCGCCTGACCTTCCTGCCGTCGCTGACGCCCTACAGCCTGTGGGAAGTGGGCCACAACGTGGTCCACCACGGCTACTCCAACCTCAAGGGCTTCGACTTCGTGTGGGCGCCGTACTCGCTCGAGGAATTCCAGGCGCTGCCGCGCTGGCGCCGCGCGATGGAGCGCATCTACCGCACCGGCTTCGGCGCGGGCCTGTACTACCTGGTGGAAATCTGGTGGTGCAAGATGTTCTTCCCGAACCGCCGCCAGATGCCCACGCGCCGCGCCATCTTCATGTGGGACTGCGTGCTGGTGGCCGCGTTCGGCGCCGCCTGGATCGGCGCGCTGGTGTGGCTGGCGCTGGCGACCGGCCAGTCGGCCGTGCAACTGGTCGGCCTGGGTTTCGTGCTGCCGTTCCTGGTGTGGAACCTGACCGTGGGCTTCGTGCTCTACGTGCACCACACCCACACCAGCGTGGCGTGGTACGACACCAAGGCGATGTGGGCGCGCGCCCAGCCGTTCGTCTCCACCACCGTGCACCTGCGCTTTCGCTACGGCATCGGCGCGGCGCTGCACCACATCATGGAGCACACCGCGCACCACGTCGACATGAGCGTGCCGCTGTACCGCCTCAAGCGCGCCCAGGCGCTGCTGGAGCAGGCCCTGCCGGGCCGCATCATCATCCAGAACTTCAGCTGGCGCTGGTATTTCGGCACCGCGCGCCGCTGCAAGCTGTATGACTTCAAGGCGCTGTGCTGGACCGACTTCCGCGGCCGCCAGACCAGCGACAACGCGCCGGTGCCGCTGTAAGCGGGGCAGCCGCGCCACAAGGTGATGCACGGATCCGGATCCCATTCGCACCCGTAAGGAGCCGCCGCGGTGGACATTCCACGGATCTTCAGCATCACCGAAAGCGCTCACCGCATCCATAACCCGTTCTCGCCCGAAAAGCTCGCCACGCTCGGCGCGGCGCTGCGCATGGCGCCAGGAACCCGTGTGCTCGACCTTGGCAGCGGCTCGGGCGAGATGCTGTGCACCTGGGCCCGCGACCACGGAATCACCGGCACCGGCATCGACATGAGCCGGTTGTTCACCGGGCAGGCGAAACTCCGCGCCGAAGAGCTCGGCGTCGCCGATCGGGTCCGGTTCATCCACGGCGACGCTGCCGGCTACGTCGCCGACGAGAAGGCCAACGTGGCGGCCTGCCTCGGCGCCACCTGGATCGGCGGGGGCGTGGCGGGCACCATCGGGCTTCTGGCGAAGAGCCTGCGCGCCGGGGGGATCATCCTCGTCGGCGAACCGTACTGGCTGCGGTTGCCGCCGACGGAAGACGTCGCCAGGGGCTGCCTCGCCGGCTCGGTCTCCGACTTTCTCCTGCTTCCGGGACTGCTCGCGTCTTTCGGCGACCTCGGCTACGACGTCGTGGAAATGGTGCTGGCAAGCCAGGACGACTGGGACCGGTACGAGGCGGCCAAATGACTCACCATGCGCCGATGGCTCGAGGCGAATCCCCACGACGACTTCGCGAAGGATGTTCGCGCCGGGCTGGCCTCGGAACCCGGGCGCTACGCCGCGTACACGCGTGAATACCTGGGCTGGGGCGCGTTCGCGCTGATGGCGCGGTGACGCGAGGCGGCGATCGGCAACGGACTTTCTCCGGCGCGCGGCGCGACCGGAGGGACTGGACGAGAACAGCCCGCCTTGGCATAATGCGGGCTTCCATTGGGGAGTAGCCGCCCCGTTTTCACCACCCGCGCAACGCGGGATGCGGACAAACGGGGGCACACGTCAACAGACTTGACCGCTTGCGGTTATGGCGTGCGCAGCTTCCGGGGCGGGCCTGCGGCCTGCTTCCAGGGCCTGGCGAGACCGATGACATCACCTTTCTGGCCGGGCCGGGAAAGGTGCGTGTCATTGGCATCTCGCGATGCATCGGCCCGGACACACCCACAAAAGAATGGAAGCCTTCCTCGTCTCCACAGGCATCGTCGCCCTTGCTGAAATGGGCGACAAGACCCAGTTGCTGTCGCTCGTGCTCGCGGCCCGCTACCGCAAGCCGCTGCCCATCATCCTCGGCATCTTCATCGCCACCATCGTCAACCACGGTTTTGCCGGCGCGCTCGGCGGCTGGATCACGCACGTGCTCGGCGCCGACGTGCTGCGCTGGATCCTCGGCGCGGGCTTCATCGCGATGGCCGGCTGGATGCTGATCCCCGACAAGCTCGACGACGCCGAGCAGGGCAAGCCGGCCAAGGGCGCGCTCGGCATCCTCGGCACCACCATCGTGGCCTTCTTCTTCGCGGAGATGGGCGACAAGACGCAGATCGCCACCGTGGCGCTGGCGGCGCGCTTCAGCGGCGAGGTGATCGGCGTGGTGGCCGGCACCACCTTCGGCATGATGCTGGCCAACGCGCCCGCCGTGCTGCTCGGCGACCGCTTCGCCAACAAGATGCCGATCGCGCTGGTGCACAAGATCGCCGCGGCGATCTTCCTGGTGCTGGGCGTGCTCGCGCTGCTGGGCGTGGGCGCCTGAGCGCGGCGCGGCGCCGGCGCTATTGCGGCGCCGGCCTGCCGAGCACCTGCGCGATGCGCGCGCGCAGCTCGTCGGCCGAGCCCATCTGGCGGAACAGCGGGCCGCCCGGCGCGAAGCTGTTCGCGGTGGCCAGCGGGCCCACCACCACCGGCTCGAAGCCGGCGTCGCGCACGAGCTGCGCGCCGACGCGCAGGGCCTGCGCGTCATCCGCGGCGATCGGCACCGCCAGCAGCCCGCCCGCGCGGTGACTCTCCCGCGCGAACTCGGCCGCGCCCGTGAAGTTGAACGCGCGCACCACGCGCGCGCCGCGCAGGTACTTCGCCGTGGTGATGCCGATGCCGTTGCCGGCCGCCTCGTCGGCGATGGCGCCGTCGCGCGCGCGCACCGCGTTGGTCGCGTCCACCACCACCTTGCCGCCGAAGGCGTTGCCGTTCTGCTCGGCGAGCTCGGGCAGCGCCTTGTAAGGCACGGCCAGGAAGATCACGTCGGCGAACGCCAGCGCGTCGGCCACGGTGCCGGCGCGCGCGAGCGGGCCGAGCTTGTCCACCAGCGGCTTGAGCGCGTCCGGGTGGCGCGAGGAAAACAGCACCGGGTGGCCGGCCCGCACCCACAGTCCGCCGATGGTGCCGCCGATGTTGCCGGAACCGATCACGCCGATGCGCGCCGGGCCGGCATTGCCTTGCGCCCGCGCGCGCGCGGGACGCAGGCCCAGCGCCAGCGCCGCCAGGGCGGCACCCGAGCCGCCCAGCAGCAAACGGCGGCGCCGGTCGGCCACGGCATGCGCCACGGTGGTGGTGGCCTGACTATCGGGACGAGACATATCTGACTCCTGAGTTCGAGAACCACAGGGGGCGACTCATGGCAGGCACCGCGCCGCCAGTGCCCGGCAAGCGCGTGGCACGGGCGGCACGGCTGGCCTGCCTTCGCACTCTAGACCAAAAATGGCGCGTGCGTGGCGGCGCGGCGCGGCGCGGCGCGCATCGTGGCGTAGTGGCGGTGAAATGAAAACGGGGCTTGCGCCCCGTTGGATTGCCGGCAACCTTCGGCAAGCTGGCGATGCCGGCAAACCCGGCCAGGCGTGCATCACGCCGGCCAGCCCCCCATCAATTCGCCGTCTTCGCCCCCGCCTCGAACCACTGCCCCAGCAGCGCGCGCTCGTCGTCGGTGATCTGCGTGACGTTGCCCAGCGGCATGGCCTTCTGCTGCACGGCCTGCTGGTAGATCAGCTGCGCGTGCGCCTTGATCTCGTCGGCGGTATCGAGCTTGATGCCCTTGGCGGCGCTGGGCATCAGCTTGGGCGACGCGGCGTGGCACTGGATGCAGCGCGAGTTGATGACCTCCTGCACCTGGGCGAAGCTCACCGGCGCGGCGGCCGCGCCGTCCTTGCCGGCCACGGTCTCGCGCGGCACCGGCGCGATCATGACCGCGACCACGCCGAGCACGGCCACGCCGGCGGCGGGCCACGCCACGTTGATCCTGCCCTTGTGCTTGAGGATGAAGAACTGGCGGATCAGCACGCCGGCCAGCATGATCAGCACCAGCACGGCCCAGTTGTACTTGTAGCTGTAGGTCATGCTGTAGTGGTTCGACAGCATGGCGAACAGCACCGGCAGCGTGAAGTAGGTGTTGTGCACGCTGCGCTGCTTGGCGTGCTTGCCGTGCACCGGGTCGACCGGATCGCCCTTGCGCAGCGCCGCCACCACCTTGCGCTGGCCGGGGATGATCCACACCAGCACGTTGGCGCTCATGATGGTGGCGATCATCGCGCCGGTCAGCAGGAACGCCGCGCGGCCCGAGAACACGTGGCACGCCACATAGGCGGCCACCGCCACGTAGACCGCCACCAGCACGCCGACGGTGCGGTCGCTCTTGCCGAACAGGCGGCAGATGCAGTCGTACACCACCCAGCCCGCGGCGAGGTAGGACAGCGCCAGCCCGACCGCCGCGCCGGGCGACATGTCGTAGACGTTGCGGTCGATCAGGAACGTGCTGGCGTTGAACAGGTACAGCACCACCAGCAGGCCGAAGCCGGTCATCCAGGTGGAATAGGACTCCCAGTAGAACCAGTGCAGGTTCTCCGGCAGCGTCCTGGGCGCGGTGAGGTATTTCTGCGGGTTGTAGAAGCCGCCGCCGTGCACGGCCCACAGCTCGCCGCCCACGCCCTTCTCCCGCAGCTCGGGGTCCTGCGGGCGCGTCAGGCTGTTGTCGAGCCAGACGAAATAGAACGAGGAACCGATCCACGCGATGGCGGTGATGACGTGCACCCAGCGCAGCAGCAGATTGGCCCAGTCGAGGATATAGCCTTCCATGTCTTGTCTCCTGTGTTGCCTGGCCCGCGCTCAGCTGCCGCGGTAGGTCGAATACGACCAGGGGGAGACCAGCAGCGGCACGTGGTAGTGCGCGGCCGTGTCGGCGATGCCGAAGCGCAGCGTCACCACGTCGAGGAAGGCCGGCTCGGGCAGCGCCGCGCCCTGCGCGCGGAAGTAGTCGCCGGCGCCGAACTCGAGCTCGTAGACGCCGGCGGCGAAGCTGTCGCCCTCCAGCAGGGGCTGGTCGCAGCGGCCGTCGTGATTGGTGACGACGGTCTTCAGCGCCTCCCTGCGATTGTCGACAATTTTATGCAGGGTGATCGACATGCCGGCGCCGGGTTTGCCGGTTGCGGTGTCGAGTACATGCGTGGTCAAGCGTCCCATCCTGTTCTTCCTTAGGGCTTTGGGTTGTGAGAGGCGCCGCTGCCTTCACTAGCACCATTTATGGGAATGGTGCCCGCTCGGTACGTATTTCTAACGCATCCCGGCGCTGGACTGGTGCAGGGCGAAGATGCTTCGCACCACTCCGGATGGCAACTCAGGAATTACCCTGAGTTGTCGAAAACCTAGCTCGGTTTTGTTGACAATATTGAATGCATAACCAAATAATTGTCAACAATTTTTGGGGCGCACCACCGGTTCCCTCGGCTTCCTTCCGGGCCACCGCAGCGCGCCGCTTCCCTCCTCACCGATATGCTGGTGCCAAGATGTCCAAGAGTCTCAAGCTGATTGGCGGCGCCGACGCCGCCCCGGCCGAAATCAAGCCCGCGCGCAAGGGCTCCGTCGAGGAGCGCATGTATCACGAGATCTATGACGCGATCATGGAGCACCGGCTGCCGCCGCGCACCAAGCTGACCGAGCACTCGCTTTGCGAAATCTATGCCACCGCGCGCCACACCGTGCGCAAGGTGCTCGCGCGGCTGGCCGCCGACGGCATGGTCGACCTCGAGCCCAACCGCGGCGCGTTCATCGCCAGCCCGTCCACCGACGAGGCGCACGACATGTTCGAGCTGCGCCAGATGCTCGAGCGCGCGGTGCTGGAAAAGCTCGCCGCGATGCGCGACGTCAAGCGCGTGATCGCGCCGCTGCGCAAGATGGTGGAGGCCGAGCGCCAGGCCTTCCTCGGCCACGAGCGGCCCAAGTGGATCCGCCTGTCGGCCGAGTTCCACACCGCGCTGGCGGAGCTCTCGGGCAACGCGCTGCTGGTCACGATGATGCGCCGGCTGGTGTCGCGCACCACGCTGATGATCGCCAGCGTGGAGGCGCCGGGCAACAACGCCTGCTCGTTCGACGAGCACGAGGAGATCCTCGATGCCCTGGAACAGGGCGACGCGGCGCTGGCCCAGCGCCGCATGGCGCACCATCTCGGCGCCTGCGCCGACCGCGTGCAGCCCGACGAGCCCGGCAACTTCGATCTTCGCAGCGTGCTGGGCCACTCCACCTAGCGCGATGTTCCCGCCGCCACCCGCGGCCAAGGCCCGATTCCTGCTCAAGAGAACGCGTCCCCGACGATGCGCGCGGGCCGGAACCACGAACAGGGCCAGCCACCGGCGGCGTTCCCATCAAAATCCAAAGGAGAGGAGAGACACCCATGACTAGCGCCAGCACCACGGTCCCCGCGGACCTCACCAACGAGCGGCTGCCCTCGGGCCGGCTGCTCGCGCTCGGCCTGCAGCACGTACTGGTGATGTATGCCGGCACGGTTGCGGTGCCGCTGATCATCGGCGGCGCGCTGAAGCTCCCCAAGGACCAGCTTGCCTTCCTCATCAACGCCGACCTGTTCGCCGCCGGCCTGGCCACGCTGATCCAGGCGGTCGGCATCTGGAAGTTCGGCATCCGCATGCCGGTGATGATGGGCGTGACGTTCGCCTCGGTGGCGCCGATGATCGCGATCGGCTCGGACCCCAACGTGGGGCTGCTCGGCATCTACGGCGCGGTGATCGCCGCGGGGGTGTTCGGCATCCTGGTGGCGCCGCTGATGGGACGCATGCTGGGCCTGTTCCCGCCCGTGGTGACGGGCACGGTGATCACGCTGATCGGCGTGTCGCTGATGCGCGTGGGCATCAACTGGGCCGGCGGCGGCCAGCCCACCACGCGCGCGGTGATCGACGGCGTGGTCAAGGAAGTGCCCAACCTCGCCTACGGCGACCTCGGCGCGCTCGGCATCGCCGGGCTGGTGCTGGCCGTGATCCTGCTGCTGAGCAAATACGGCCGCGGCCTGGTGTCGAACTGCGCGGTGCTGCTGGGCATCGTGGCCGGCACGCTGGTGGCGATGGCGCTGGGCAAGGTGTCGTTCGACGGCGTGCGCGAGGCCAGCATGGTCGCCTTCATCACGCCGCTGCATTTCGGCATGCCCAGCTTCGACCTCGCGGCCACGCTGTCGATGTGCGTGGTGATGCTGATCACGCTGGTGGAGTCCACCGGCATGTTCCTCGCGCTGGCGGACATCACCGGCAAGCGCCTGTCCAACGACGACCTCACGCGCGGCCTGCGCGCCGACGGCCTGGGCACCGTGATCGGCGGCGTGTTCAACACCTTCCCGTACACCTCGTTCTCGCAGAACGTGGGCCTGGTCACGGTGACGGGCGTGCGCTCGCGCTACGTGGCCGCGGCCGGCGGCATCATCCTGATCGCGCTGGGGCTGTTCCCCAAGATGGCCCACATCGTGGCCTCGGTGCCGCAGTTCGTGCTGGGCGGCGCGGGCATCGTGATGTTCGGCATGGTGGCGGCCACCGGCATCCGCATCCTCGGCTCGTGCGACTTCAACCGCAACCGCCACAACCTGTTCATCGTCGCCATCTCGATCGGCTTCGGCATGATCCCCACGCTGTCGCCGACGCTGTTCCAGTACCTGCCCAAATGGACCGACCCGTTCACGCACAGCGGCATCGTGCTGGGCACCATCGTGGCGGTGCTGCTCAACCTCTTCTTCAACGGCATGCAGTCGCGCGAAGACGCGATGCGCCACGCCGCGGCGAATTCGCACGGCACCGAATGAGCGCTGTGCAACAAGCGCGCGGCACTACGAGCCGGCGGCGTCCGGCACCGTTTCCTGAGACACCATGACCCTGATGACAAGCAACAACTATCCACGCGACCTGGTCGGATACGGCGGCCAGCCACCGCATGCCCGCTGGCCGGGCGGCGCGCGCGTCGCGCTGCAGTTCGTCCTCAACTACGAGGAAGGCGGCGAGAACAACGTGCTGCACGGCGACGCCGGCTCCGAGCAGTTCCTCTCGGAGATCATCGGCGCGGCGGCCTACCCGGACCGCCACATGAGCATGGAAGGCGTGTACGAGTACGGCTCGCGCGCGGGCGTGTGGCGCATCCTGCGCGAGTTCGAGCGGCGCGGCCTGCCGCTCACGATCTTCGGCGTGTCGATGGCGCTGCAGCGCCATCCCGAGCTGACCCGAGCGTTCGTCGCGCTCGGCCACGAGATCGCCTGCCACGGCTGGCGCTGGATCCACTACCAGGGCATCGACGAGGCCACCGAGCGCGAGCACATGCGCATCGGCATGCAGATCATCAAGGAGCTGACCGGCACGCTGCCGCTGGGCTGGTACACCGGCCGCGACAGCCCCAACACGCGCCGCCTGGTGGTGGAGCACGGCGGCCTGCTCTACGACTCGGACTACTACGGCGACGACCTGCCGTTCTGGACCGAGGTCGAGGTCGGCGGCGGCGAGAAGAAACCCCACCTGGTGGTGCCCTACACGCTGGACTCCAACGACATGCGCTTCGCCACGCCGCAGGGCTTCAACACCGGCGAGCAGTTCTTCCAGTACCTCAAGGACGCCTTCGACGTGCTCTACGCCGAGGGCGACCCGCAGGGCCTGGACCGGCCCAAGATGCTGTCGGTCGGCATGCACTGCCGCCTGCTGGGCCGCCCGGGCCGCATGCGCGGGCTGCAGCGTTTCCTCGACTACGTGCAGGGCCACGACAAGGTGTGGATCTGCCGGCGCGTGGACATCGCGCGCCACTGGATCGAGACCCATCCCTATTGCGCGAAGGCACAAGCATGAGCCAGACCTACACCCTCGGACAACTCAACGCGCTGCCCGCCGCCGGCTTCGTGCAGGTGCTCGGCGGCATCTACGAACACTCGCCGTGGGTGGCCGAGGCGGCCGCCGCCAAACGCCCGTTCGCCGACATCGCCACGCTGGCCGACACCATGCGCGCCATCGTCGACGGCGCCGGCGGCGAAGCCCAGGTCAGGCTGGTGCGCGCCCACCCGGAGCTGGCCGGCAAGGCCGCGGTGCGCGGCGAGCTGACCGCCGAATCGACGCGCGAGCAGAGCGGCGCGGGCCTCGACCAGTGCTCGGCCGAGGAGTTCGAACGGCTGCAGGATCTCAACCGCCGCTACAACGCGAAGTTCGGCTTCCCGTTCATCCTCGCGGTGCGCGGCTACGACCGCGCGGGCATCATCGGCGAATTCGCCCGGCGGGTCGGCAACGAGCCCGCCGCGGAGTTGCAAACATGCATCAATCAGATCCATCGCATTGCGCAGTTCCGGCTGGACGACTTAGTATCCCGCTGAGTTGAAATGGGCAGCCTGCTTATCGATTGCAGGACACGGTTGCAAGACGCGATTGCAGGACATCGGTCACAGGCGCCCGGGCAGCATCCGGCGGGGTTCCGCGAGCCAGCGGAAGCCACCGCCGGAGCATGCCCCAAGAACGAATAGAACCCGTCAGGGACCCAGTACACAAAAGCACGCAACGGATCAACCACGGAGAAATCACCAATGCAAAAGCAATTCAAGCCGGCACTCAAGCTGGCGGCGGTGGCTGCCGCCCTCGTCAGCGGCGCCGCCGCCGCGCAGTCCAGCGTCACGCTGTACGGCCAGGCCGACATGTTCGTCGGCGGCACCAAGGGCGTGGGCTCGGCCGGGCGCGCCTGGGTCGCGGACTCGGGCGGCATGCAGACCTCGTACTGGGGCATCAAGGGCACCGAGGACCTCGGCGGCGGCACCAAGGCCGTGTTCGACCTGAACGGCTTCTTCCGCACCGACGGCGGCCGCTCGGGCCGCTTCGACGGCGACTCGATGTTCAGCCGCAACGCCTTCGTCGGCCTGCAGAGCGACAAGCTGGGTTCGGTCAAGCTCGGCCGCAACACCACGCCGTACTTCGTGTCGACCATCCTGTTCAACCCGCTGATCGACTCCTACGTGTTCTCGCCGATGGTGTTCCACACCTACTTCGGCGCGTCCAACGCGCGCGTGAACGACCCCGGCATCATCGGCGACTCGGGCTGGAACAATTCGGTGCTGTACTCCACCCCGACCATCGGCGGCCTGACCGCCAACGTGATCTACTCGTTCGGCGAGAAGGTCGGCTCGATCGGCCAGAACAAGTGGGGCGGCAACCTGACCTACTTCAACGGCCCGCTCGCCGCCACGCTGGCCTTCCAGCAGGTGAAGTTCGACAGCACGCCGGGCGACGTCACCGCGTCGTCCAGCCCGCTGCTGGTCGGCTTCAGCAAGCAGAACGCCGTGCAGGCCGGCCTGAGCTACGACTTCCAGGTGGTGAAGGTGTTCGCGCAGGGGCAGTACATCAAGTCCGACATCAACAACAACCCCAACGGCGACATCAAGCACTACAACGGCCAGGTCGGCGTGTCGGTGCCGATCGGCGCGGGCAGCGTGCTGGCGTCCTACGCCTACGACAAGACCAAGAACTCGGTCGCGGACTTCAAGCGCAACACGGTGGCGCTCGCCTACGACTACAACCTGTCCAAGCGCACCGACGTCTACGCGGCGTACTTCTACGACAAGATCACCGACCTGTCGCACGGCGACACGTTCGGCGTGGGCGTGCGGCACAAGTTCTGAAGGCAAGAAAAAACCCGCCTTGGCGGCGGGCCGGATTGCCAGAGGTTCGCGCCCCTCTCCCATTGCATGGGAGAGGGGCGACCACCAGCAGCAGGCTGACTCCGTCAGCAAGCCGACCCGCCCTCGTGGCGGGTTTTTCTCGCCTCAGAAATCCACCGTCATCGCCACCTTGAACGTGCGCGGCGCGCCCTGCAGCAGGTAGCCGCCGTAGGTCGAAGCCCAGTACGCCTTGTTGGCCACGTTCTCGACCAGCGCGCGCACCGTGTAGCGCTGCTGCGCGGCCTTGAAGGTATAGCGCGCGCCGAGGTCGAAGCGGTTCCAGGACGGAATGCTCACGGCGTTGGCGGCATCGAGGTACTGGCGCCCGGTGTACAGGTAGCGGCCCGTCACGGTGGCGCCGGCCAGCCACGGCAGGTCCCATTCCGCGCCGAGGTTCAGCGTGTAGTTCGGCACGCCGATGGCCTTGTTGCCGTTGTTGGCGCCGTTCTCGGTGTTGGTCAGCTTGGCGTCGATGTAGGCCATGCCGGCCAGCACGCGCACGCCGGGCAGCGGCTCGCCGAAGCCGCTCAGCTCGACGCCGCGGTTGCGCTGCTCGCCGGCCATGCCGAAGGTGTTGCTGGCCGCGTCGGTGACGCCGACCGGCTGCTTGATCTGGTACACCGCCAGCGTGGCGCCGAACTTGCCGCTGTCCCACTTGACGCCGGCCTCGTCCTGCTTGGACTTGATCGGCGCGAACACGTCGTTGCGGTTGATCACCGTGGTCGGCGGCGTGGGCCCCTGCGCCAGGCCTTCGATGTGGTTGGCGTACAGCGAAATGTTGCGCCACGGCTTGACCACCAGGCCGAACGCGGGCGAGGTCGCCGAACGGTTGTAGTCGCTGGTCTGCGGGCCGTCGTAGCTGTAGCCGCGCACGCTGAGGTTCTGCTGGCGCACGCCGAGCGTGAGCAGCACGCGGTCCTGCAGGAACGACAGCGTGTCCGACACCGCCACGCTGCTCAGGTTGGTGCGGCCGGTGGTGCCGGGATCGGTCATGTTGCCGCCGACCAGGATGGTGCCGGGGCGCGGCGCCGAGACGAAGTCGTACAGGTTGGCCGGCACCGACGAGCCGAAGTCGTAGGCGGTGTTCTTCTTGGTCTGCATGCCCGACCACGCCAGGTTGACCTGGTGCTTGACCGGGCCGGTCTCGAAGCGGCCGCGCACGCCGACCTCTTCCGAGGTGGTGTCGGCCTTGTACGGCACGGTCAGGCGCCCGGCGGTGCCGATGCCGTTGCCGTCCACGGTGGGCGTGGAGTAGTTGCCGAACTCGTTGGTGTGGTGCGCGCCCAGGCCCGCGTAGACGGTCCAGGCCGGCGCGATGTCGACCTCGCCGCGCAGCGTGCCGTAGGTGTCCTCCAGCATGGAGTTGGCCCACGGCTGGGTGTAGTTGGCGCTGGCCGACGGCACCGCGGGCAAGGTGGTGCCGTTGAGCTGGACGATCGAGCGGCCGCCGTAGATGCTCTGCTTCTGGTAGCCGACGTCGGCCGACAGGCGCACCTTGTCGCCCTGGTAGTCAAGCCCGGCGGTAAACAGGCGCTGCTGCCGGTTCTCGCGGTCGACGGGCGTGTCGCCGCCGCGCGCCAGCGCGTTGATGCGCACGCCGAACTGCTTCTGCTCGCCGAAGCGGCGGCCGATGTCGATGTGGCCGCCGACCTGCGCGTCGCTGCCGTAGTCGAGCGTGGCCTGGGTGATGGGCGCGTCGGTGGCGAACTTGGGCACCAGGTTGATGCCGCCGCCGATGCCCGAGCCGCCCGGCGTCACGCCGTTGAGGAACGCGCTCGCGCCGCGGAACACCTCGACCCGCTCCAGCCCCTCCACCGCCACCAGCTGGCGCGGCGCGATGCCGTACAGGCCGTTGTAGGAGATGTCGTCGCCGGTGAGCTGGAAGCCGCGCACCACGAACGACTCGGCGTAGTTGCCGAAGCCGTAGCTGCTGCGCACGCCCGGATCGTTGGCCAGCACGTCGGCGATGCTGCGCGCCTGCTGGTTCTGCATCAGCTCGGCGGTATAGGAGGTCACGCTGAACGGCACGTCCATGATGTCCTGGTTGCCCAGGATGCCGAGCCGGCCGCCGCGCGCCACCTGGCCGCCGGCGTAGGCGGGCGGCGTCTGGTCGGCGGCGGCGGCGGGCGCGCGCACGGTGACTTCCGGCAGGCTCTCGGCGGGCGCCGGGGCCGCCTGCTGCGCCAGCGCGAAGGAAGGCAGGGCGCCGGCCACGGCCAGCGCCGTCACCAGCGGGCGCAGCCGGGCGGCGGCGAGGAAACGGCCGGAATGCGCAAGCCGCATGGCGGCGCGAGCGCGCAGTGCCGCGCAAGGCACATGCGAACCACGTGAAGCTGAAGACAAGGTAAAACTCCCGATGTTCTGTGCGTGCCCGCGAGGGGCACGTTGCTGACCCAAGACAACCTGTGCGTCCATCGCGCGGCAACGACGCGGCGTGGGCGTTCTGGACGGTGTGGGCGGATTATTTCAGAACAACGGGTCAAATGTAAATGATATTGATTTGTATTATCGCTTCATTCCCACACCAATGGACGCAAGAAATGACCTGCGCGGACCTGGACGGCGGCTCGGGAAGTGGCTTCGGGGGAAGGCATCGCTGCGGAGCGCTCCGGCGGGAGGCTGGCGCCGGGCCTGCGGCGGAACGCCGCGGCAACGATGGGATTGCTGCAATGCGATAGAGACAGTCTACCGTGTCATCGGGATCGAAAGCCGTTGTTTAATAGACCGATTCAATTGGCGAGCACGCCGATGCCTGCCTAGATTTATGTTCCAGGCAACAAAACGGCAACGGACGAGGTGACTCATGCGGCGTGATGCAAAGACCCGGTCGGAGTTGATGGCCATCCTGAACCAGTTCCTCAACAACAATCCCGAGTGCGGCGAATGCGAACTGCACGCCATGCGCGTGCACCAGCCCGACCACACCGGCTGTAACTGGAGCGCGGAAGTCGACTTCCCGCGCGAATGCGATGACCACCTGCCGACCAAGCTGGCAGCCGCCAAATCGATCATCGTGGTGATGCGCGAGCAGTACAACCTGCTGCAATAGGCCGCGACGGCAGGCTGCGGCGCCTGTGGCAGGCGCAGGAACATCGAGGGTTTTGCCGGACCGGCGGGACTGCTTCACAAGCCGGCCCAAAAAAACGGGGCTCCAATGAGGAGCCCCGTTTTTCATGGCGCGGCCCGCAGCCGCACGGCGCCGCTTCAGCGCACCGAGTTGGCCTCAGCCACGGCCACGGCCGTCATGTTGACGATGCGGCGCGCGGTGGCGTGCGGGTTGAGGATGTGCACCGGCTTGGCCGCGCCCAGCAGGACCGGGCCGACCGTGACGCCCTGCCCGCCCGTGATCTTGAGCAGGTTGAAGGCGATGTTGGCCGCGTCCAGCGTCGGCATGACCAGCAGGTTGGCGCTGCCGGCCAGTTGGGTGCCCGGCAGGAAGTGGCGGCGCACGTCCTCGACCAGGGCCGCGTCGCCCTGCATCTCGCCTTCGACCTCCAGGTGCGGCGCGACCTGCGCCAGGATCTCGTGGGCCGCGCGCATCTTGCGCGCCGACGGGCGGTTCGACGAACCGAACATCGAGTGCGACATCAGCGCCACCTTCGGCTGGATGCCGAAGCGCTTGATTTCCTCGGCGGCCAGCTGGGTGATGGCGGCCAGTTCCTCGGCGGTCGGGTCGTCGTTGACGAAGGTGTCGGTGATGAACAGCGTGTACTTTTCCAGCATCAGCGCGTTCATCGCCGCGAACACCTTGGCGCCCGGCGCCAGGCCGATCACGTCGCGCACGTGCTCCAGGTGCGCCTCGAAGCGGCCCACGGTGCCGCACAGCATCGCGTCGGCGTCGCCCATGTGCATCAGCATGGTGCCGATCAACGTGTTGGAGCGGCGCAGCGCCACCTTGGCCATGTCGGGCGTGACGCCGTCGCGGCCGCGCAGCGCGTGGTAGGCCTCGTGATAGGCGCGGTAGCGCGGATCGTCTTCCGGGTTGACCAGCTCGAAGTCCACGCCCGGCTTCAGGCGCAGGCCGGCCTTCTCGATGCGCATCTGGATCACGTGCGGGCGGCCGATCAGGATCGGGCGCGCCAGGCCTTCGTCGACCACGCCCTGCACCGCGCGCAGCACGCGCTCTTCCTCGCCCTCGGCGTAGACCACGCGCTTGGGCGCGGCCTTGGCGGCGGAGAACACCGGCTTCATGATGAGGCCGGTGTGGTAGACGTACTGCGACAGTTGCTGGCGGTAGGCTTCCAGGTCCTTGATCGGGCGCGTGGCCACGCCGGATTCCTCGGCCGCCTTGGCCACCGCCGGCGCGATCTTCTCGATCAGGCGCTGGTCGAACGGCGTCGGGATGATGTAGTCGGGGCCGAACTTCAGTTCCTGGCCGCCGTAGGCCGCCGCCACCGCGTCGTTGAGCTCGGCCTCGGCCAGCTCGGCGATGGCCTTGACGCAGGCCAGCTTCATCGCTTCCGTGATCTTGGTGGCGCCGCAATCGAGCGCGCCGCGGAAGATGTACGGGAAGCACAGCACGTTGTTGACCTGGTTCGGGTAGTCCGAACGGCCGGTGGCGATGATGCAGTCCGGGCGCGCGGCCTTGGCGATCTCCGGGCGGATTTCCGGCTCGGGGTTGGCCAGCGCCAGGATGATGGGCTTGTCGGCCATCGTCTTGACCATCTCGGCGGTCAGCACGCCGGCGGTCGAGCAGCCCAGGAACACGTCGGCGCCGTTGACGATGTCGGCCAGCGTGCGGTCGGCGGTTTCCTGCGCGTAGCGCGCCTTGTTGGGCTCCATGCTGGCGTCGCGGCCGACGTAGATCACGCCCTTCGAGTCCACCACCGTGATGTTGGTGCGGGTCACGCCCAGGCTCACCATCGTGTCCAGGCAGGCGATGGCCGCCGCGCCGGCGCCCGAGACCGCCACCTTGACCTTGGCGATGTCCTTGCCCACCACCTTGAGGCCGTTGAGCAGCGCCGCGGTCGAGATGATGGCGGTGCCGTGCTGGTCGTCGTGGAAGACCGGGATGTTCATGCGCTCGCGCAGCTTCTGCTCGATGTAGAAGCACTCGGGCGCCTTGATGTCCTCGAGGTTCACGCCGCCGAGCGTGGGCTCCAGCGCGGCCACGATCTCCACGATCTTGTCCGGGTCGCGCGCGTCGAGCTCGATGTCGAACACGTCGATGCCGGCGAACTTCTTGAACAGGCAGCCCTTGCCTTCCATCACCGGCTTGCCGGCCAGCGGGCCGATGTCGCCCATGCCCAGCACCGCGGTGCCGTTGGTGATCACCGCCACCAGGTTGCCGCGCGAGGTGTATTCGGCGGCCATCGCCGGGTCCTTGGCGATTTCCTCGCAGGCGTAGGCCACGCCCGGCGAGTACGCCAGCGACAGGTCGCGCTGGTTCGACAGCGCCTTGGTCGCCGTTACCTGGATCTTGCCCCTGGTCGGGCTGCGGTGATATTCCAGGGCCGCCAGGCGCAACTGCGCTTCGGGGCTGTTGGGGACATGTTGCGGTGCATCACCGCCGGTCTTGCTGCTCATTGTGCTCGTCCGGGTAGTGGCCCGGCCGGAGTCCACCGCTCCCGCGCTGCTCTCGGCGTGCTCCGGCCTTTCGGGCCGAAAAATCGAGCCGTCATTCTAGCTCAGGCAGGCGCGGCGCGAAGCCCCCGCCACCGGCGCGGGCAGGGCTTGCGGGCCCCGCGCCGGGCAATTCAGTTTTTACCGCGACGGGGGCAATGCCCTCGCCTCACTTGTCGCCCGGCTCCAGCGGCAGGGTCACGCGATGGGGCCGGCCGCTCTCGGCCGGGAACTGCGTGAAGGCGCTGCGGATCAGGTAGGGCATGGCCGCCTGCAGCGACGAGCCCTCGCCGCGGTGATACGCGCTGACCTGGTAGACCTTCTTGCCGCTGGCCGCCTCCTTGAAGACCACGCGCAGCATGGACAGCGTCACCGGCACGTCGCGCACGGTCGTGACCGGCGGCCAGTAGCCCGGGCCGCCCCAGCCCCACGGGCGGTAGTACGGTCCCCAGTAGGGGCCCCAGTACGGGCCGCCGTACCACGGATCGGGATAGGTGGTCTCCTGCACGCGCATCAGGCGCTGGTTGCTGTCGTACTCCATGCTGACCAGGTAGCGCGCCCGCGGCCGCGCCACCTGCTCGAAGCCGACGCCGGACAGCGTCTGCGCCAGCCACTGCTCGTAGGTCTGGTCCTCGAGCTGGGCGTCCTGGCCCGGCGCGCGGTCGAAGGCGTAGGTGCGCGGCGGGTCGTTCTGCCAGTTGCCCTGGCGGAAGGCGGTCACTTCCGTGGTGACGGTGCTGGCGCAGCCGGACAGCAGCGCCGCGCCCAGCAGCGCCGCGCCGGCCATCGCCCTGGCGCGCCGCGCGCCCCCACCCGCCAGCCGCGCCCATGCGCCGGCCACTCCTTGTCTTGTCATGATGCCCCTCGCAAGATTGTTCTTCCGTACTTGGCATGTCCGGCCGGGGCGCGCTTGGCTACAATGGGTTCTTCAGCGCCATGCCGGCGCGGCCGCCGGGCCTTTCGCCCGCCGCGCCGGTTTCCCCGCATGGCGCCCATGCCGCCCATGCCGCTCATGTGGCCTTCAGAGGACAGGATTCTTTCATGCTGCGCACCGACACGCCCGTTACCGTCCACCGCAAAGACTATACTCCGCCGGCCTTCGCTTTTGAGCACGTCGACCTCGTGCTCGAACTCGACCCGGCGCGCACGGTGGTGACCAACACGCTCCGCTTCCGGCGCCAGGCGCCCGGCCCGCTGGTGCTGGCCGGCGAAGAACTCGAGCTGGTCAGCGTCAGCCTCGACGGCCGCCCGCTCGGCGATGCCCGCCAGGAGGCCGGCACCCTCACCTTGCCCGAGCTGCCCGCGCACGGCACGCTGGAGATCGTCACTGCCTGCCAGCCGGCCGCCAACACCTCGCTGTCCGGCCTCTACGTCTCCAACGGCAATTTCTTCACCCAGTGCGAGGCCGAGGGCTTTCGCAAGATCACCTACTACCTGGACCGCCCGGACGTGATGTCCGTCTTCCGCGTGACGCTGCGCGCCGAGCGCGCGGCCTACCCGGTGCTGCTGTCCAACGGCAACCTGGTCGGCGAGCGCGAGCTGCCCGGCGGGCGGCACGAAGCGGTGTGGGAAGACCCGTTCAAGAAGCCGTCCTACCTGTTCGCGCTGGTGGCCGGCAAGCTCGAGCGCATCGAGGAACGCATCACCGCGGCCTCCGGCAAGGAAAAGCTGCTGCAGGTCTGGGTGGAGCCGCAGGACCTGCCCAAGACGCGCCACGCGATGGACTCGCTGATCCATTCGATCCGCTGGGACGAGCGGCGCTTCGGCCTGGAGCTCGACCTCGACCGCTTCATGATCGTCGCCGTGGGCGACTTCAACATGGGCGCGATGGAGAACAAGGGCCTCAACATCTTCAACACCAAGTACGTGCTGGCCAACGCGCAGACCGCCACCGACGCCGACTTCGGCAACATCGAGTCGGTGGTCGGCCACGAGTACTTCCACAACTGGACCGGCAACCGCGTGACCTGCCGCGACTGGTTCCAGCTCTCGCTCAAGGAAGGCCTGACCGTATTCCGCGACCAGGAATTCTCGGCCGACATGATGGGCTCCGAGTCGGGCCGCGCGGTCAAGCGCATCGAGGACGTGCGCGTGCTGCGCCAGGTGCAGTTCCCCGAGGACGCCGGCCCGATGGCGCACCCGGTGCGCCCGGACAGCTACGAGGAGATCAACAACTTCTACACCGTCACGGTCTACGAGAAAGGCGCCGAGGTGGTGCGCATGTACCAGACCCTGCTGGGCCGCGCGGGCTTCCGCAAGGGCATGGACCTGTACTTCCAGCGCCATGACGGCCAGGCCGTGACCTGCGACGACTTCCGCGCCGCGATGGCCGACGCCAACGGGCGCGACCTGAGCCAGTTCGGCCGCTGGTACAGCCAGGCCGGCACGCCGGTGGTGAGCGTGCGCACCGCCTGGAACGGCGACGAAGGCAGCCTCACGCTCACGCTCGCGCAGCACTGCCCCAAGGTCGGCATCGAGACGCGCCCCGGCACGCCGGACAAGCTGCCGTTCCACATCCCGTTCGCGCTGGGCCTCATCGACGCCGGCGGCCGCGACCTGCCGCTGCAGCTCGAAGGCGAGAGCCGGCCCGGCGCCACCACGCGCGTGCTCGACTTCACCGAGGCCGAGCAAAGCTTCCGCTTCGTCAACCTGCCGCGCGGCGAGGCGCCGCCGCTGCCGTCGCTGCTGCGCGATTTCTCCGCGCCGGTGATCGTCGACGCCGACTACAGCGAAGCCCAGCTCACCTTCCTGCTGGCCCACGACAGCGACCCGTTCAACCGCTGGGAAGCCGGCCAGCGCCTGGCCACGCGCGCCCTGCTGCAACTGGTGTCGGACGCGCAGGCCGCACGCGAGCTCAGGCTCGACCCGGCGCTGGTGGCGGCGCTGCGCACCGTGCTCAACGACGGGCAGCTCAGCCCCGCCTTCCGCGAGCAGGCGCTCACGCTGCCGGCCGAAGGCTACCTGGCCGAGCGCATGGGCGTGGCCGACCCGGCCGCCATCCACCGCGCGCGCCAGTTCATGCGCGAAGCGCTGGCGCGCCAGCTCCAGGCCGACTGGCTGGCCGCCTACCACGCCAACGCCACGCCCGGCGAGTACAGCCCCGACGCCGTCTCCGCCGGCAAGCGCGCGCTGCGCAACCTGGCGCTGGGCTACCTCGCCGACAGCGGCGACGCCGCCATGCAGGCGCTGGCCGAGGCGCAGTACCACGCGGCCGACAACATGACCGACCGCTTCGCCGCGCTGGCCGCGCTGGTCAACAGCTTCGCCCCGGGGCGCGAAGCCGCGCTGGCCGATTTCTACCAGCGCTTCGAGCACGACGCGCTGGTGATCGACAAATGGTTCTCGCTGCAAGGCATGCAGCGCGGCACGGTGGAGCCGCGCGACACCGGCCACGCCGGCAAGCACACCATCGACACCGTGCGCGCGCTGATGACGCACCCGGCCTTCAACCTGCGCAACCCCAACCGCGCGCGCTCGCTGATCTTCAGCTTCTGCGCCGCCAACCCGGCCCAGTTCCACGCCGCGGACGGCTCCGGCTACGCGTTCTGGGCCGAGCAGGTGCTGGCGCTCGACGCCATCAACCCGCAGGTCGCCTCGCGCCTGGCGCGCGTGATGGACCGCTGGCAGAAATACGCGCTGCCGCTGCGCGAGCGCATGCGCGCCGCGCTGGAACAGGTGGCCGCCGCCCGCGACCTGTCGCGCGACGTGCGCGAGATCGTGGGCAAGGCGCTGGCGCCGTAAATGTCGTAGGCAAGCGCCGCAAGCGCCGCCCCGGCGGGCCGTCCGCGCGCGGGCGGCCCGCGCCGATCCCCCCGCGCGGGCGGCCTGCGCGCCATGCGCCCCATGTAGAATTGCGCCCATTCAAGGAGAAATCGCATGAGTCGCATCAGCCTCACCCGCTATCTGGTCGAGGAGCAGCGCAAACACAACACGATCCAGCCCGAGCTGCGGCTGCTGATCGAGGTCGTGGCGCGCGCCTGCAAGGCCATTTCCAACTCCGTCAGCAAGGGCGCCCTGGCCGGCATCCTCGGCTCGGCCGGCACCGGCAACGTGCAGGGCGAGACCCAGCAGAAGCTGGACGTGATCGCCAACGAAGTCCTGCTCGACGCCAACGAATGGGGCGGCCACCTCGCCGCGATGGCCTCGGAGGAGATGGACAGCTTCTACGAGATCCCCAACCGCTATCCCAAGGGCGAATACCTGCTGATGTTCGACCCGCTCGACGGCTCGTCCAACATCGACGTCAACGTCTCGATCGGCACCATCTTCTCCGTGCTGCACATGCCCAAGCCGGGCCAGACCGTGACCGACGCCGACTTCCTGCAGCCCGGCACCCACCAGGTCGCCGCCGGCTACGCCGTGTACGGCCCGCAGACCACGCTGGTGCTGACCGTCGGCAACGGCGTGCACATGTTCACGCTGGACCGCGAAGCGGGCAGCTTCGTGCTCACCCAGTCGGACGTGACGATTCCCGAGGACACCAGGGAATTCGCCATCAACATGTCCAACATGCGCCACTGGGCCCCGCCCGTGCGCCGCTACATCGACGAATGCCTGGCCGGCGACGAAGGCCCGCGCGGCAAGAACTTCAACATGCGCTGGATCGCCTCGATGGTGGCCGACGTGCACCGCATCCTCACGCGCGGCGGCATCTTCATGTACCCGTGGGACAAGCGCGAGCCGGAAAAGCCCGGCAAGCTGCGCCTGATGTACGAAGCCAATCCGATGGCCATGCTGGTCGAGCAGGCCGGCGGCGCCGCCACCAACGGCCAGCAGCGCATCCTGGAGATCCAGCCGGAAAAGCTGCACCAGCGCGTGTCGGTGATCCTCGGCTCGAAGAACGAGGTGGAGCGCGTCACGCGCTACCATCAGGAAGAGCAGGCCGCCGGCTGACAGTCGCGGCTGGCCACGAAAAAGGGACGTCCGCGGACGTCCCTTTTTTCCGCCGCCGGCCGTGCCGCAACGTGCTCGCGAAGGCGCGAATTTTTTGCGGCAGGGACTTCCCATCCCCAGAAAACGTTGCTATTATTGCGGGCTTCATCCAGTAGTTGTTTCACGGATGGTGAGGCCGAAGTAGCTCAGTCGGTAGAGCAGCTCATTCGTAATGAGAAGGTCGGGGGTTCGATTCCTCTCTTCGGCACCACAAGAATTCTTGCCGCCACCCCGGCGGCATGCGGAAAACCCGGACAGCCCACGGCTCTCCGGGTTTTTTGTTGCCCGCCGGAAAGACCTCCTGCGCATGGCGCCGCCTCGCCTTCCTCCCCGGCCGCGCGCGCTACCGCCGCGAAGAAATGACCACCGTGCCGTCCTGCTTGCGCGACACGGCCACCGGGGCGACCACGGGCAGCATGTCGAGCAGGTGGTCCGGGTCGGCGCTGGAGAAGCCGCCGGTGATCTGGACCTTGCCGGCGCGCGCGTCGGCCAGCACGATGGGCGCGGCGCGGTAGCGCTGGAGTTCGCTGACGACATCGGTCAGCGCGGTGCCGTTGAAGTCGAGGCGCCGGTCCTTCCAGCTCACCAGCGTATCGAACGATTTCGGGTCGAGGCTGGTGAGCACCGAGCCGTCGACCCGCACCGCCTCGCTCGGCCCCAGTTCGGCCGGCGCGGCGGCGCCGGCCGCGCTGACCTCGACGCGCCCTTCCAGCACCGCCACGCTGACGCCGCCGGCCAGCCTGCGCACGCTGAAGCGCGTGCCGATGTCGCGGATGTTGATCGCATCCGCGAACACGTGGAACGGGCGCCACTGGCTGTGCCTGACCGAGAACAGCGCCTCGCCGCGCTCCAGCGTCCATTCGCGCGAGCGCAGGCGGTTGACGAAGCGGCCGGCGGTGTTGGTGTTCAGCAGCACCGCGCTGCCGTCGTCGAGGTCGATGGTGCGCTGCTGCCCGATCGCGGACGAGGCTTCCTGCCGGGACAGCACGGGGTTGACCGTCCACAGCACCGAGGCCGCGAGGCCGGCGGCCAGCAGGTACGTGGCGGGCGAGCGGTGCCAGCGCAGCGCGCGCGCCGGCGCGAGCCGCGGCGCGGGGGTGGGCTCGACGTGCCGGGCATAGCGGACCTTGAGGTCGGACAGGTTCCGGTCCAGCGAGCGGTCGGCCGCTTCGAGCTGGCGCACGTAGGCCTGGCGCTCGCCGCTCTGGCGGGTCCAGTCATCCAGAGCGGCCCTGGCCGATGCGCTCTGCGCCGTGTCGCCGAACTGGGCGGACACGAGGAGGCTTTCGGCATAGTCCTGCTCGGACGGAGTTAACGGCATGTCGGCATGTCTGGACGACTGGCGTGAAGGAAACGAAGCCGCTCGTTATGATTGCGTCGCGCCACGGCAGGCCCGCATCGCCTGGATCAGGTACTTGTGCACGACGGCGGCACTGATGCCCATTTCGGCGGCGGCTTCGTCATAGGATAGGCCATGAAGTTTACACAGGACGAACGCTTCGCGGCAACGGGGCGGCAGTCCGTCCAGCACTTCGCACAGTTTCCGCAGTGTCTGCTGACTCACGGCTTCCTGCTCCGGGCCTACTTCGACATGGCCATACCGGTCGAAGTCGTCGTCGCCCTCCTCGCTGGATGCATGAAACGATTCCCACAGTACACGTGAACGCCGCCGCACATGATCGATCCGCAACCCCTGCGCGATGCGGAACAGCAGGCCGCGCGGAGACGCCACCTGATGCGTCTGCCCGTAGACCAGCGCGCGCTCGAACGAGGATTGCGCCACGTCGCGGGCATCGTCCACGTTGAGCTCGCGCGACAGGATGCGCACCAGTTCCTGATAGCCGTTCACCAGTTCATCGACGAAATTCATGGTCACGCGGCTCCAGGCGCGCGCGGCGGCATTCCCGCGCGGACGATGTTGCCGGGACCGCCGCGGCAATCCATCGCGCCCGGCGCCGGGCGGCGACCGGCGCTCATCGGGACGGGGATGCAAGCGCGCCAGGCGCGAGCGCGCTGGCACCGGCTGCGGGGGCCGACTTCTTCATGGTTTTTCTCTCCCTTTTCTTCGTTCCGGTCCGGCATGCATGGCGGCACCGGGCTCCCGGTTTCTTCATTGCAACTGCCGTGCCAGCGTGCCGCCGCAGCGGCGCCGCGCGACGCGCATGCGCAATGAAATGCGCGGCGAAGCGGCCTTTCTTGCCCGCGGTTGCGCCCGGCTGCGCAGTCACGGGCACGTCAGGCCAGGTTGCCGCGCGATCGCGGTTTTCGCGGCGGCGCGCCCCGCGTTTTCGCGCGCTTCGGCTGCACCGGCATGCAGCAGCGCGCGGCCGTTCGGCGGCCATCCACACCAAGGCGGTGCAGCGCGGGAACCATCGTGAAACCGGCCCCGCTCCGGCGGCTGGCAGGCCGCGGAACTCGCCGCGATGACGTCGAAAAAAATGCGGAGCGCGCATGCGGAACGTGGCATGACGGCGTGCCTTCGCCCGCGAAGGCGGCGGCATCGGGACAGGCCTGCGTGGGGACTCGGGACGGTTGCCGCGCGTCGGCGGCGATGTGCGGCGCCTGTGCCCGGCATCGTGCGCGCGCCGGACACAGGCATGGGTGCGGCCGGCAGGCCGCGGCTTACTTGCCGGCGATCGTCATCTGCTCGATCAGCACCGAGCCGGATTCGTTGGTCCCGCGCACGATCGCATCGGCGCCGACCGCGACGATGTTGCGGAACATGTCCTGCAGCGTGCTGGCCACCGTGATCCCCTCGACCGGATACTGGATCGCGCCGTTCTCGACCCAGAACCCGGCCGCGCCATGCGAATAGTCGCCGGTCACGTAGTTGATGCCGCTGCCCATCAGCTCCGTCAGCAGCAGGCCCGTGCCCATCGTCTTGAGCATCGCGCCGAAATCGTCGCCGCCGCGGGTGCGGGCGCTGCGCAGCGCGAGGTTGTGCGGGCCGCTGGCGTTGCCGGTGCTGCGCATGCCGAGCCGGCGCGCCGAATAGGTCGACAGGAAATAGCCCTCCACCACGCCGTCCTTCACGAGGCTGCGCGCATGCGTGCGCACGCCCTCGGCGTCGAACGGCGCGCTGCCCAGCGCGCGCGGCAGGTGCGCGTCCTCGGCGATCTGCACGTGCGGCGCGAACACCGGCTTGCCGAGGCTGTCGGCGAGAAACGACGACCTGCGGTACAGCATGCCGCCGCTGGCCGCGTGGGCGAACACGCCAAGCAGGTCCGCCGCCAGCGCGGCCTCGAACAGCACCGGCACCTTGCAGGTGTCGAGACGGCGCGCGCCCATGCGCGCCAGCGCCCGCTGCGCGGCGCGGCGGCCGACCGACTCCGGCGACGCGAGATCGTCCGCGCTGCGCTGCACGGTGTACCAGTTGCCGCGCTGCATGTCGGCGCCACTGCCCGCGATCGGCGCGCACGCGATGTAGTGCTGCGAATGCGGATAGCCGCCGGCGAAGCCCTGCGAGGTCGCGCGCACGAACTGCCAGTGGCGGGCCGACACGCTCGCGCCGTCCGAGTTGCGCACCTGCGCGCCGGCGGCGAACGCCGCCGCTTCCGCGCGGCGGGCGACTGCCACCGCGTCGTCGGCGGAAAGCGGCCACGGGTGGTACAGGTCGAGGTCGCGCGGCGCGGTCTCGAGCAGGTCGGGGTCGGCCAGGCTTGCCGCGTCGTCGTCGGCCGTGAAGCGCGCGATGTTGCACGCGGCCGCGACGGTATCCCTGAGCGCCGCCGGCGAGAAGTCCGAGGTGCTGGCGGTGCCGCGCCGCTTGCCGATGAAGACGGTGACGCCGGCGGTCTTGTCGCGGCTGCGCTTGACGGTCTCGACATCCCCGCGGCGCACCGACACCGACAGGCCGTCGCCTTCGGAAATCTCGGTGGCCGCGTCGGTCGCGCCGAGCGCCCTGGCGTGGCGGAGAATGTCCGCCGCCATGTCTTTCAGTTGGTCCTGCGTGTGCGCGAAATGCCGCGCCCGCGTATCGGAAGTAACAGCCATTGTCATGTATCCGTCGATGCTTCAGTTGGTTCCGCCGACCGTCATCCGGTCGATCCGCAAGGTCGGCTGGCCGAGCCCCACCGGCACGCTCTGCCCCATCTTCCCGCAGTTGCCGACGCCCGCGTCGAGCGCCATGTCGTTGCCGATCATGCTGACGTACTTGAGCGATTCCGGCCCGCTGCCGATCAGCGTGGCGCCCTTCACCGGGTGCGTGATCCTGCCGTCTTCGATCAGGTAGGCCTCGGAGGCGGAGAACACGAAATTGCCGTTCGTGATGTCGACCTCGCCGCCGCCGAACTTGCATGCGTACAGGCCATGCTTCACGGATTCGACGATCTCGCGCGGGTCCTTGTCGCCGTTGCGCATGTAGGTGTTGGTCATGCGCGGCATCGGCAGCGCCGAGTACGACTCGCGGCGCGCGTTGCCCGTCACCGGCATGCCGTTCAGGCGCGCGCTCAGGGTGTCCTGGATGTACCCCGTCAGGATGCCGTCCTCGATCAGCGTCGTGCACTGGGTCGGGTTGCCTTCGTCGTCGATGTTGAGCGAGCCGCGATGGCCCGGCAGCGTGCCGTCGTCGACCACCGTGACGCCCCGGGCCGCGACCTGCTCGCCGAGCCTGCCGGCGAACACCGACGAGCCCTTGCGGATGAAGTCGCCCTCCAGGCCGTGGCCGATCGCTTCGTGCAGCAGCACGCCGGGCAGGCCCGGCCCGAGCACCACGGTCATCACGCCCGCCGGCGCGGCGCGCGCCTCCAGGTTGACCAGCGCGGTGTCCACCGCCTCGCCGACGTAGCGCGCCAGCACCGCGTCGGTGAAGCCGCCGTAGTCGGTACGGCCGCCGCCGCCGCCCGCGCCCTCTCCGCGCCGGCCGTTCTGCTCGGCGATCACCGTGACCGAGAGCCGCACGAGCGGGCGGACGTCGGCGCCGAGCACGCCGTCGCTGCGCGCCACCAGCACCACGTCGTAGGTGCCGGTCAGGCTGGCCATCACCTGCCTGACGCGCGGGTCGCGCGCGCGGGCCATCCGCTCGACGCGCTCGAGCAGCTTCACCTTCGCGGTGGCGTCGAGCGATGCCAGCGGATCGGCGGGCCGGTACAGGTCGCGGCCCGCCGCGCGCCGGAGCGCCGGCGCCGCCGCGATCTTCCGGCTGCCGCCGCCGGCGCGGGTGATCGCCCTGGTGGTGGCGGCGGCCTCGCGGATCGCTTCCGGCGAGAGGTCGTCGGAGTAGGCGAACGCGGTGCGCTCGCCCACCACCGCGCGCACGCCGACGCCCTGGTCGATGCTGAAGCTGCCCGACTTGACGATGCCGTCCTCGAGGCTCCACGCCTCGCTGCGGGTGGACTGGAAATAGAGGTCGGCGTAGTCGACCTGGTGCGTGAAAATGTCGGCGAGCGTCCCGGTGAGCAGGGTTTCGTCGTGGCCGTATGGCGCCAGCAGGATGTCCTGCGCGAGCGCGAGGTGGCGGATGCCGGGTTCGGGGATATGCATGGTGAACAGGTGGTGTTGGCTGGCATGGCGAGGCGCCGCGGCATGGCTCGCGCGGCGGTCCGTCGCCGGTCTTCGGCGCCTCGCTGGCAGCCGGTCGGTCTTCAGTCGGCGGCGGCCATCACGGGCGCCGCCGCGCACAGCGCCTTGAAGCGGGCGCCGACGAGATTGGCCAGGCGGCTGCCATTGGCCTGCTGCACCGCCTCCCATGCCTCCAGGCGCGCCTGCAGCGCCGGATGGGTCTTGCGCACGGTCGGCCGCACCTGCTCGCGCAGCGCCTGCCTGCGCGCTTCCCATCGCGCCAGCGCTTCGGCGTCGCCGTCGGCGGGGCGCTCGCCGAGCGTGGACGACAGCCCCTTCCACGTTGCCTCGTAGACGGACTGCATCTGTTTCTGGTCCTCGCCGCCCCAGCAGCCGAGGCGCGCCATCTCGGCGGTCAGGGCGCGGCTGTACGACGCGAAGAACAGCGCGGAGATGTCGCACTCCGCCAGCGCCATCGTCGTGCGCTCGAAGTTGACCAGGAACCCCTGCTCGGGCGACCAGTCGGGCAGCTCGCCGCCGGCATCGGGATCGAACGGCGGCGGCGCAAGCGCGACCACGTCGCGCAGCAGCACCGACCATTCCTGTTCCGTGGCCGGCTCGCCGTCCAGTTCGCGCCGGTGGAACGCGGCCAGCCGCTCGCACAGCGCGCGCGCGGCCTCGGTCGGCGCGTTGCGCGCGCTGCCGATGCCGGGGTCGTGCAGCAGCCAGTCCGCCAGCACGAGCGAGACGCGGGCCAGGTCGATGCCGACCGGGATGCCTTCCACGAAATCGACCACCCAGTCGTGGGCCGGCGCGCCGTCTTCCGGCTCCCGGACGACCCACCACAGCCCGTTGAGCAGGCTGCCCAGCGTGTGCGGGCCGCCGGTGGTGCCGGCGAACGCGCCGGCACGCGTCGCCGCGCTGTCGGCGGGAAGGTTGTCGGTGTCGAACACTGCCGCC
The DNA here is from genome assembly GCF_058789195.1 of Cupriavidus sp. FW216-B1. Classification (NCBI taxonomy): domain Bacteria; kingdom Pseudomonadati; phylum Pseudomonadota; class Betaproteobacteria; order Burkholderiales; family Burkholderiaceae; genus Cupriavidus; species Cupriavidus sp. FW216-B1. The sequence continues at coordinate 555,514 of NZ_JBYTEL010000003.1, forward strand.
CGCAGGCGCCGCAGATAGTCCGCCTTGAGCACGGAATCGCCGCCGAAGCTCGGCACGGCCGCAGCCGCCGGCGCCGCGGCTGCGGGCACGGCCTTCGTGAGGTCGTCGAACAGCACCTTGAGGCCGGCCTGCGAATGCGCGACGTGCGGCATGCGCAGTTCGCCCTGCCCGAACAGCATCAGCCTCGGGATGCTGCGGATGCCGAACCGCCTGGCGGTTTCGGGGTTTTCGTCGATGTTCAGCTTGACGATCCGGATGCTGCCGGCGTACTGGCCGGCAAGGCGCTCCAGCATGGGGTTGAGCGCCTTGCAGGGAGCGCACCAGGGCGCCCAGAAATCGAGCAGCACGGGAGGCTCCGACTGCAGGACATCCTGCTCGAAGGTCGCGTCGGTGGTATTGAGGATCAAAGCACTCATGATCAATGGCTTCCTTTGGTTCGGAGAAACGCCGGATGGCCGCCGGACAGACGCCGGACGGACATCAGACGGACAGCATGGAAACGGCGGAACCGGTCCGCGCGGCGGGTCCCTGTGCGGACAGGCTGTCCTGCACATGCAGCACGTGCGTGTGGAACGTGCCGAGCGTCGCGTGGTGCGAAATGCTGAACAGCGCCGTGTCCGGCAAGCGCTGCACGAGCAGGTTGTAGAGATGGCGTTCGGTATCCGGGTCGAGCGCGCTGGTCGACTCGTCCATCAGCAGGTAGTCGGGCCGCTGCAGCAGCGCGCGCGCGATCGCCAGGCGCTGCTGCTCGCCCGGCGACAGCCGGTGGCCCCAGGGCGCGGATTCTTCCAGTTGGCCGCAGTACTGCCCGAGCTGGCAATCGACCAGCACCTGGCGGCACACGGCGTTGGGGAAGGCATCCTCGGCCGAGGGATAGCACAGCGCCGCCTTGAGCGTGCCGGCCGGCAGGTAGTTCTTCTGCGACAGGAACAGGATCCTCGCGCCGCCGGGCATCGTGACGGTGCCGCCGCCGTAGGGCCAGATGCCGGCCAGCGCGCGCATCAGCGTGCTCTTGCCCGCGCCGGACGGCCCGCGCACCAGCCAGCGCTCGCCGGGCGCCAGCTCGAACGAAAGATCGCGGGCGAGGATGCGCCCCCCGGGCGTGGCCAGCGTCAGGCCGGCGGCGCCCAGCCGCTGCCCGGCCGTGGCCGCGTGCGCGATGGCCGGTCCGCGCGGCGCGTCGTCCGCCGCGCCGGTGGCCCGCTCGAGTCCGTCCAGGCGCGAGACGATGACGCGGAAGTTCTGCAGGCTCTGGTAGTTCGCGATGAACCAGGAGAGCGTGATCACCAGCGTGGTGAACGCGGAGCCCATCATGCTCATGTCGCCGAGCGTGATCGCGTGCGACAGGTAGCGCGGCAGCACGATGAACGTCGGCACGAACACGGAGATGTGCAGCAGCACGACGTTGAGCGGGGTGAAGCGCACGTCGAAGCGGACGATCTGCCATGCGTTGCGCCACACGGCGTCGAAGCCGCGGCGCAGCCGCTGGCTTTCGGTCCGCGAGCCGCGATACAGCGCGATCTGCTCGGCGTGCTCCCGCACGCCCGTCATCATGAAGCGGAAATCGGCCTCGGCCCGCTCCTTGGCGAAATTGAGCCGCATCATCGGCTTGCCGACCAGGTGGACCAGGCACGAGGTGCCCAGCGCGTACAGCACCGCGGCCCAGAACAGATAGCCCGGCACCACGACCGCGTGGCCGAAGAGAACGAAGTCGATCGGCCCCGACTTCCGCCACAGGATCTCCGAGAAGCTCGCCAGGCTCACCAGCGCCGCGATGAAGCCGATGGTCAGCGTGTAGCCGAGCGAGACGAACTGGGCCACATCCTGGGTGATGCGCTGGTCGGGGTTGTCGACCAACTGGTCGCGCTCGATGCGGTAGAACGCGCCGCGCGCGAGCCACTTGTCGATCATGTGTTCGGTCATCCATCTGCGCCCGCCGATCTCCAGCGTCGAGCGCAGCAGGATGTCGAGCGAGGCGAGCACCGCGATCGCGGCCATGATGGCGGCGAGCTGGCGGGCGATGGGGCCCATGCCGGCCACGTCGTAGCGCTGCACCGCGTCCATGAACACGCCGTGCCACGCGTTGAACGCCACCATCACGTGGTTGGTGACGAGGGTCAGGCCGATGGCCAGGGCCAGCAGCGCGACGGCCTTCCACCGCAGCGGCGTGCCCAGGACCGGAGACGCCAGGCGCCAGGCGGCGCGCAGGGTGCCGCCGGGCGGAACGATCGGCGCCGCCGCGCGGGGCGCCGCGCCGGATTCGCGAAAAAGGGACTTCACGGATGGACTCTCGGCTGGGTTAGGACTTCGGCGTCGTCACGAAATTGATGTTCGTGAGCCCGGCGCGCTGCGCGGCCGCGAGCACGCCGGCGACCGCCTCGTAGGGTGTCGCGCGGTCGGCGTAAAGCTGGAGCGCCGGCTGCGGCTGCTGCCCGGCCGCCACCGCCAGCCTGGCGGCCAGCGCGCCTTCGTCGACCGGCCGGGCGTTCCACGCGACGGCGCCGCCCGCGTCGACCGAGACCTCGACGCGCTCGGGCTGGTTGTCGGCGGGCGTGCTGCTCGCGCGCGGCAGCTCGAGCTTGACCGCGTGCGTGATGGCCGGCAGCGTGACCATGAAGACGATCAGCAGCACCAGCATCACGTCGATCAGCGGCGTCATGTTGATCTCGGTGACGACGTCGTCGTGCTCTTCGAACGAGGGCGCCATGTCAGATCCCCTGCTGGATCATGATCGACAGCGCGGGCCGCGAGGACGGCGCGATGTTCGTCCCCTTGCTGGCCCGGCCGCGCTCGCCCCGCACGAAGAACGAATGGAGCTCGTGGCGGAAGCGGTGCAGCTTGTGCGCCACGCCGCGGTTGTTGCGCGCGATGGTGTTGTAGCCGAGCACGGCCGGGATCGCCACGAACAGGCCGAAGGCGGTCATCACCAGCGATTCGCCGACCGGGCCGGCCACCTGCGACAGGCTCGACTGGCCCGCCGCGCTGATCGCCATCAGCGCGTGGTAGATGCCCCATACCGTGCCGAACAGCCCGATGAACGGCGCGGTGCTGCCGATCGAGGCCAGCACGCCCAGGCCGCTCGCCAGGCGGGCGAGATGTTCGTCGAGCGCGATGCCCAGGCAGCGGTGCAGCCATTCGTCGGGCGCCATCATCTCTTCCGAGTGCGGGCCGCGATAGGCCTCCTGCGCCGCCTCCACCAGGTCCAGGTGAGGGTTGCCCGGACCCGCGCGCCCCAGCGAGGCCTGCGCTTCGGCGAGCGACCCCGCCAGCCAGAAATCCCGCTCGGCGGCGGTGGCGCGCCGCTTGAGGCGGACGAGCTCCATGCCTTTGTAGAAGATGACGCCCCATGACAGCATCGACATGAGGATGAGCAGCAGCATGATGGCGCGCGCGACGGCGTCGCCCTGCTGCCAGACCGCGTTCAGTCCGTATTGCATAGCGAGGTTCTCCTTGGAATCCGGTGGAGTCAGTTGGTGAGGTTGAAGGCCAGCGTCTGCACCGCGCGCACGCTGGCGGGCAAGCCGTTCTCGAGGTACGGATCGCAGCGGCCGGCGCGCAGGGTCTGCACCGCGGCGGCGTCGAGCTCGGCGAAGCCGCTGCTGGTGTCGACCTCGACCTGGGCGGCCCTGCCGGTGACGTCGATCGTCACGCGCAGGATCACCGTGCCTTCGTGGCGCAGCCGCCGGGCCACCGCCGGATAGGCGGGCTGGGCGAAATGGCACACGATGCGGGCGACGTCCCTGACCGCATTGGCCCCGGGCAGGTTGAGCTCGCGGTTGAGCGCCGCGGGCGCGGTCGGCGCCGCCGCCTGCGCCGTTGGCGATGCCGTCGGCGTGACCGCTTCGGGTGGCGCGGGCGGCGTGGCCGGCGCGGTTTCCGCCGGCACGCTGCGCGCCGCCTGCGAGCGCGCCGAGGCCAGCACCGGCGCGTGCCGCGGCACGGCCTGGCGCGGCGGCGCGGGCCGGGCCGCCGGTGCCGGTTTTTCCGGCGCGGGCGCTGGTGCCGGAGCGGGCGCCGACACCAGCGTGACGCGCACCCCCGCGCCGGAGACCGGGCGGCCGGCGGCCGCGAGCGAGGCGGGCGGCGCGTATCGCGCGATGCCGAACAGCGCCAGCCCGTGCAGCAGCAGCGTGAACGCCACGCCGCCGAGCCGGCGCGCATGCGCGGATGGCCGCGGCTTTCCATCGGGCGCCGGGCGGGCCCGCCACGGCGGCGAGGGCACGAAGATCTCCATGAGGCGCCTCAGAAGTTGTGGGTCGCGGTGACGTACACCAGGCGCCCCGGCAGGACTTCCACCAGTTGCTGGCTGGCGTAATCGCCGTACAGCGTGCGGGCGAACAGGTTCTTCACGCCGAGCGTCAGCGACCACTGCCTGTCGCGGTAATAGAGGCTCGCGTCGGTGCGGGCCTGGCCGGGAATCGAGCGGTTTTCGCCGGTGAAGGCAGTGGCCTGATAGCGGGTGCGCGCCCAGATGCCGACGCCGACGCCCCAGCCGCGCAGGGTCTCGCCCTGCAGGTCATAGGTCGTCCACAGGCTGGCGGAGCTTCGCGGCAGCTGGCTGATGTTGCCCTCGGTCGGCAACTGATTGGCGTACGTGTAGCTGGCGATGATGTTCCAGCCCGGCATCAGGCGCCCGGTCAGGTCCATTTCGAAGCCGCGGCTCACGACGCCCGGCACCAGGAAGGAAAAGCCCGGATTCGTCGGATCGCTCATCGCCACGTTGTACTTGGCGGCGCGGTACACCGCCAGCGTCCCCGTGAGGCGGTCATCGAGCAGGTTCAGCTTGACGCCGGCTTCCACCGAACGGCCGGTCTGCGGCGGCATGGGCTCGGCCCTGCCGAGGTCGCGCCTGATATTGGATTGCGGCGAAAAGCTGCGCAGCGCGTTGGCGTAGATCCCCACCGCATCGGTAAGCTGGTACACGAAGCCGATGCCGGGCGACCAGGCGTCCACCGAAGGCTGCAGGCTGGACCAGGCCTGGCCGTGGTTGATGCTCGCCAGGACGGTGAGCCTGTCCCACTTCAGCTGATCCTGCAGATAAAAGACGTTCTGGTAAGTGCGTTCCGAATAGGTAAAAGACGGCTGCGGAGTAACCACCTGGCTCAGCGGCGGCAGATCGGACATCGGGAACGCTCCGAACGCCATGCCTCCGTAGCCGCCGTTCACCGAAGTCCACGCAGTCGTATAGGCAAAGCCGGCCAGCATCGTATGCCGGACCGGGCCGGTGGCGAACCTGGCCTTGAGGCTGTTGTCGAGATTGAAGGAACGCACGCTGGTGCGGCTGGCAACGCCGGTGTACACCGCCAGGGGATCGGACGTGCCCATGTCGGCGGGGAAAGCCGTGTAGGCCGAGTTGATCGAGCTGTCGGCGATATAGCGCGCCTTGCTCTGCAGGGTCAGCCCGGGTGTCAGCTGTTGCTTGAGGTCGTAGTACGCCGAGGTGCTGTTGACGGACATGTGGTCGTCCGCGCGGCCCGACAGCCCGGTGAGCGGCGCCGGGCCGCTCAACAGGGGGAAGGTATAGCTGGGGGGCGGCTGCCGCCCCGTATGCTGCTCGAAGCCCACCGCCAGATCGGTGCCGCCGCTGCGCCAGCCGATCGACGGCGCCACATAGAAATCGCGCTTGCCGTCGTGGCCGATGAAATCGCGGCTGTTGCGCTCGCCCGAGACGACGAAGCGGTAGATCAGCTTCTTGTCCTCCGAGAATGCGCCGGCCAGGTCGAGCCCGCCCATCAGGTTGCCGTACGAGCCGGTCTGCAGGGTCGCTTCGCGCACGGGCTCCGCCTGCGGACGCTTGACGTTGATGTTGACGATGCCGCCGGGATCCGATGCGCCCGCCAGGATCGCGCTCGCTCCCTTCAGGACTTCGACGCTCGAGAGCGCGATCGCCGGCAGCGACAGCGCGGTATCCGCGCGCGCGAGACTTATGCCGCCATTGACGCTGACCGCCGCCGTCATGCCGCGGATGTACGGCGTGCCGCCGATGCTGTCAGCGCCCGCGTTCGAGATCGACACACCGCTGACGTTGCGCAATGCGTCGCCGACGGACTGCACCTGCTGGCTTTTCAGCACGTCCTCCGTCACGACCTGGACCGACTGCGGAATTTCCGCGATCGGCGTGTCGGTGCGCGTGGCCGTCGAGGTCGCCACCGCGACGAAACCCGAATCCGATGGCGCGCTGCTGTCGGTGACGGTGATGGTCGGCAGCACGCTGGCGCCCGCGCCGGAGGCCGGCTCCTTGCGCGCGGGCGGCAACGCGCGGATCACGTAGGTCTTCTCGTCCTGCTGCTGCGCCGTCAGCCCGCTGCCCTGCAGCAGCCGGTCGAGCGCCTGCGGCACGGTCATCACGCCGGAAACGGCCGGCGCGGCGCGGCCGGCGACCAGATTGTCGAGCGCCAGGATATTGACGCCGCGTTCCCGCGCAAGCTGCGACAACGCCGTCGACAACGGCTGGGCCTGCATGTTGATCGCCGTCTGCGCGCACAGGCTGGCGCTCGCCACGGCCAGGGCCGCGCCCAGCGCACGGCACGCCCGCGTTTTCTGATTCCATCTGAAAGGCATGAGCAGTTTTCCCTTTGTCTTCGTTTTTCCGCCATTGCGCTTCGCTGCCGGCAAGCACGCGCCCTTACCTTTAAAGCCGATCAGGCAGCCGCGGCGGTACCGTCCGAGTCCGGAAATCTTTTTGATCGGGAAACGAGGCCGATAGGCGCGGCCTATGAAACGGGCAGCGCGCAAGGCGGCGGGGAAATACGGGACAAGTGCGGGACAAGTGGCGGAACAAGTGAGGTGCGCGCTTCCCGATTCTTGGTACCATCCAGCCCCAGGGCGCGCCCGCGAGCCAGCCGGCGCCCCTTTCCATCCACGAGCAATGCCACGGAGGTCATGCTGTGAAATTCACCAAGGTGCTGGCAGCGATGGCCTGCCTGGCGGCGGTGGCCTGCACCACCACGCCCGCGCCCATGCCGGGCAATGGCCGGCAGATGTCCACCTACGACACCGACACCGAGTACACGGTGGAGTACGTCGCCGACGGCTTCACGCTGATGGTCAACCATCGCTATTCCGGCTTCACGGTGCGCACCGGCACCGCGGAGTCGGCATGCAGGGCCATGCTCGCGAGCGTGGCGAACAACCTCGCCGAGCGCCGGCAGCGCCAGATCGAGCCGATCGACGCGCAGCGCGTCAGGCTCGCCACCAGCCGCAACTGGTACGGCAGGATGGCGACATGCTCGGCCACCGCGCCGGTCGCCTGGAAGCGCTGATGCGCTGATGCGCTGACACGCTCGCCGCCGCGCCGATGCGTCCATGCGCGCCGGCGCGGCGGCGGGCGCCCTTCCCGCCCCGCCTTCACCTCCTCTCCGCGTCCTTTCACGCGTCCTTTCACGCGTCCTTTCACGCGCCCTTCCCCGCGCCTTTCCCCGCACGCCGGTCCGCCAAAGGCATGGCGGCGCGAACCGTTGACAGTCTCCCGTCTGCCGTGCCCTTCCTTAGGCTTACGGCGTTCGATCCATTGAATCGCCGCGGCCCGCGTACCAGACTGGCATCACACGACAAGTAAAACGACGGGCCGCGATTCCAGCCGCCCGCGGAAACACGACGAACCGGCCGGCACACGCCCGGCACGCGTTCGCTGATTGCCACGCAACCGGGGAACAGCATGCAGACCGCCATCACATAACCGGCGCCACGCCGGTATCGCAGGATTGCCGCGCCCGCGCCTTGCGCGCGCCACGCCGGTCCCAGCCACAACAAGAACAAAGGAAGCGGCCATGGATGCTTGTCCATTCCCTGGCGCGGCGAGCTGTTGCCTTTTTCCGCGCGGTTGCCTCGCGCTGCTTGCCATATGTGCCTCACTGGCAGCAGCCCCGGCGCGCGCGGATGATGCCGTGCCTCCAGTCATCGCAGCGCCCGCGGCGGAGCTGCCCACGGCATCGCCGCCGGCCGCGCCGGCGGATTCGCCGCAAGCCCGGCCGCAAGCCTGGCCGCAGGTCTGGCTAAACCCGGGCCTGCTCTCCTACCACTTCAAGCGCGCGGCGCACTACAACGCGTACAACTGGGGGTTCGGCGCCGACGTGCGCGTCAGCGAGGACTTCACCTTGTCCGCCGGCGAGTACCGCAACAGCGTGCGCCGCCACTCGACCTACGCCACGGTGGCCTGGCAGCCGCTGCATCTGGGGCCGCTGCGGATCGGCGCCACGGCCGGCGCGATACGCGGCTATCCCGACGTCAACAACGGCGGCTGGTCGCCGATGGCGGCGCCGGTGATCGGCATCGAGTACGGCCGCGTGGGCGCGACCCTGATCTACGTGCCGACGATCAGGGGCAAGGTCGACGGCTGCATCTCCCTGCAGATCCGGATACGGGTCTGGTAGGCGCGGGCGGCGCCCCGTTCGCGATGTTCCCGCGCCGCGCCGGCGTTACGTAACGCGTAACGCCGCGGCGGCACGGCGCGCGCGCGCCCGCCGCGCCGCCGTGCCCGTCCGCGGCCTTGTCCCGTTCCCCGCAAACCCTTGCGCGGCGCGGCTTGCGGCCTGGCCGCGGGCGCGCGGCGAGGCCCGCCCGCGCGCCCGCGGACACCGCGCCGCGCCGGTGGCACGGCGATTGCGCATGCATGACGGCAGAACGTCGTGCGCCGGCTTCCCGGCCGGCCGCCGACGGCAAAACGGGAACCCCATATGTCCAGCAGAGACACCGGGGAGCGGGAATGGCGAGCTTGCATCAATGAGACATCCAATGGCATCGATTTTCAGCAGCGAGGAGCTGGACGCATATTTCTCGTCATACGCCGGCATGGAGGGCGGGAACATCGGTGCTGCGATCTGGCTTTGCGACAAGGAGCCGCATCTGCTGGCCGCGGGCGCGGCGGTGGCGCCCGCGCATGAGCCGCCGGCATGGGACGCGGCCTTCCGCGAGCGCCATCGCCACGACATGCCGCGCTGGCAGACGCACCAGCGCCTGGCCCGCATCATGGCGGCCACGCGCGCGGCCACCTTGCGCGAGACGATACCGGCCCTGGACTGGCATGCGTATTTCGAGCGGCATCTCTATGCGCCCGGCGGCTGGGAATTCAAGCTCAACCTCTACCCGCTGCCCAAGCCGCAGCACATGGACCTCTCGCAGATCGAGACCTTCCGGCGCAATCCCTACCTGAGCCCGAACTGGCGCTACGTGGATTTCTGCCGCCAGGGCGGGCGCTTCCGCTTCATCGCCGAGCTGCGCCGCCGCATGCGGCCCAAGGTGATCCTGTGCACGGGACAGGCCGAGGAAGAGGAATTCCTGCTGGCGCTCGGCTTCCAGGGCGTGCCCTGCTCGGAGCATCGCCTGCAGCCGGCCGACCTGGTGAAGACGCTGCGCGTGTACTCGCACGAAGGCACGCGCCTGGTGATCTGCCCGAAGGTGGGCGGCCCCACCGGCATCAACTCCGACACCCTGCTCGACGCGATGGGCGCCTTCCTGTCGGTATGGCTCGACGCCGCCGACTTTGCCGATGCACGCGAGATGCGCGAAACGCACGACGTGCGCGGAATGCGCGGGATGCGCGGCGAACTGACCGAGCGCGACAGCCGCGCGTCGTGGCGCGCCGCGACGCGCGGCGCGGAGATCGCCACGGGTGCCGCGCCGGCCTGAACGTGCCCGGCGCGCGCCCGGCGCGCGTGATGCGAGAACGCGGTAAAAAAAAAACGCCGCATGCGGAAGCATGCGGCGCTACGGAAGGAGGGCCAAGGGATGGACCCTCATCGGGAATACCACCCCCGGGGAGAGAGCGGTACGAAGCTACTGTAGCCAGTAGAACGGTCCCGACCAATCAGCCGCTTCCGAACAGGTATCCAGAAATTTCCGCAAATCCGCCGCGCGGGCGGTGGCCGTGACGGCTACCGCCCGTGCCGGCGCGCCGGCACGCGCCTCACGCCGCCAGGACCTGCGCCTCCAGCATGCTGGCGATGGCCGCTTCGAGCGTCACCAGCGCGGCCGTCTTGGGCAGGCAGCAGCAGATGCCGTAGCCCATTTCCGGCGGCGGCATGTGCAGCCACATATTGTCCGAGAGCAGCAGCACGCGCTGCGTCGGCAGCATGCTGCGCAACTGGCGCAGCATGCGCCAGCCGCTGGTCACGTCCTGCGGCATGCCGAAGACCAGCAGCTCGGCCTCGCTGATGGCGCCGGCGTGCCCCGGCAGCTCGTCCGGGTCCACGCTTTCCACGCGCGCGACGCCGGGCATGGCCTCGAGCATGCGGCTCAGGCCCAGCCGCAGCAGCGCGCATTCGTCGATCACCACCGCGCGCACGGGCGCCGCGTCGTGCGCGGCCCTCTGCGGCCGCACGCCCTGCCACTGCGGCCGGGCCGAGGCGAGCCCGCGCGGGATGATGCTGTCGACGTTGGCGCGTGCGGTGAGTGCCATATCCATGATTGCTCCTCTGCTCTGTGCTCTGTGATCCGGATGGCGCCAGCGGCGGACGCCCGATGATGCAGAGAGATCGCAAGGCACATGCCAGGCGCCGGCGCCGGTTCCGCCGGCCCGGCCGGACGCGCGGCGCGGCCCGCAAACCCTTGCCTGGCAAGGATCTGCGGGAATCGGAAAATCTGGGATGACGGAATGGCGCGCATGGCGGCGCGTTCCCGCGTGTTACGCGTCACGTAACGTGTTCCGCCGCGCGTTACCGGCACGCTACCGGCACGTTACCGGCGCGCTGCCGCGGCGAAACGCCGCACCGGCACGCCCGGCCACGCCGGCGGGCGCGCGGCGCGCAAAAAAAAACCGCCCGGCAACGCGGGCGGTCCCTGGCGCCGGCGCGGGTCAGACCAGCGTGACGCGGCCCTCGACCATGCGGAACTGGCCGCCCGGCTTGTCTTCCATGATCTTCAGCGACTTCTGGCCGATATGCGCGACCACCCCGCCGTGGATGCGCCGGCTCACCTCGATCACCGCGTCGGGCGCCGGGTGCAGCTGCTCGGCCAGCTTCGCCAGCCGCGCGTCCAGCCCGATGGCGTCCCGCGTCAGCTTGAACAGGGTGGCGCGCGCCTTCTCGCGCAGGTCGCCGGAAGCCTTCTCCGGATGCTTGGCGAAGAAGCTGACCAGCTGCTGCACCTTGGCCTGCTCGGCGTCGATCTGGCGGCGCTGCGCCTCGGCCTCGGCCTTTTCCGCCTCGGCATAGGGATTGGTGCCGACCTGCACGACGGTGGCGGTGCCGGCGGTCGCGCCGAGCGTGGCGGTGCGCACGATCGTCTTGGCGCGGATGCGCCCGCCGGTGATGTTGCCCTGCCCGCCCTTGGGGCCGGCGAACACGGCATTTCCGGCGGCCACCTCGCTCTGGCGGATGCCGCTTTCCACGGTGACGTCGGTGCCGGCCTCGACCACCGCGCTCTCGATGAAGCGCGCGTGCAGCCGGCCCTTGCAGCGCACGCTCGCCAGCGCCGCCGCGCCGTCGCCGGCCGGGTGCGGGCCTTCGGCCTTGCCGATGATGCCGCCCTTGACCACCACGTCGCCGCCCGCCTCCACGTGGGCGGCCTCGATGGTGCCGCTGACGATGACGTCGCCGGTCACGCGCACCGTCATGCCGGTCTTGATGTCGCCGTTGACGCGCAGGGTGCCGTCGAAGGTGACGTTGCCCGAATGCATGTCCACCGCTTCCACGTCCACCACCGGGCTGACCGACACGCCGTGCGGCAGCAGCGCGGGCGAGCCGGAGATGGCCGCCAGCATCACCTGCGGATCGGCGGGGTCTGGCACCACGCCGGTCAGGCCGTCGGCGTAGGGCGGGTCTTCCGCCTCGGGCGCCGGCACGACCTTGCCGAACACGTCGAGGCCGTCCGTGCCCTGGCGTGCCGGGATGCGGCGCATCAGCGGCGTGCCCGGGTTGACCAGCAGCAGCGTGCCGAGATCGCGCAGGTCGATGCGGCCGCTGTCGTCTTCTTCCACCAGCGGCTTGCGCGGCGCCAGCAGGCTTTCGAAGCGCGCCGGCGTGCCGGGCAGCGGCGCGCGCCCGGCGGCGATCTCCAGGCCCTCGCAGGCGCCCGCCTCGAAGGCGCCGCGCAGCGCGGCGGCGTCGACCTCGGCCACGATGCCGCGCTCGGCCAGCGCCGCGCGCACCGCGTCGCGCGTCACGTCGCGCCCGCCCTGCGCCGGCAGCAGGTTGAGCCGCACGCTCAGGCTGTCGGCGCTGACGTCGATCTCGAAATAGCCGTCCGTCACCTCGCCGATCAGCGCTTCCACCGGCGCGCCTTCGGTGGCGCGCTGGCATTGCGAGAGAAAATTGCCGACCGTGGCGGTGTCCAGCCGGGCACCGCGCCAGCCGGCCGCGGCCAGCGCTTCCTCGAGCGCGGCGCGGTCCGGCGGCATCCGGCCCGGCACCGCGGCAAAGGCGGCATGCACATGCCGCGTGGCCTCGTCGAGGCGGATCCGCAGGCCGCTTTCCATTGCGCCTTCCGCCGCATTCTCCGCTGTGTTTTGCGTTGCGCCATCCGCGGCGCTGACTGGGTGTTCTCCCCGGCTTTCCATTCCGTCTTTCCCCCGATGGATCGTTGGCGGGCGCGCGGTCCAGACCGCCGCGCCCTGCGCAATCCCGCCCCGCCCCCGCCTCGCGGCGAGGAAGCCTCTGCTGGCCAAATTCGCCAATTTGGCCATGTTGGCCGTGCGCGGCGGGCATGCGATTGATGGCAGGCACTGCGCGCTGCTGATCTATGTTCTTTCTAGCGCGCACTACACCAACGGCTGTTTCGGGGAAAACTTGAGCCTCGCGGCCGGGCAAAAGGTAAACTCCTGCCCATTCGCGCAACGCCGCACCGCAACAAAAAAGGGGAAGACCAGATGATCGTGCGAGACCGCCCATCGGGACTCAGGCTGTTCCTGGTCCTGCGAGGCTCGATCCTGTCGCGCATCTGGCGCGTGCTGCTGGTGAACCTGCTGCTCGCCGTGGCCGTCACCGTCACCCACGGCGCCTTCTTCCAGCACAAGGTCACGCTCACGGCCATCCCGTTCTCGCTGATCGGGCTGCCGCTGGCCATTTTCCTGGGCTTTCGCAATACCGCCGCCTACGACCGCTTCTGGGAAGGGCGCAAGCTGTGGGGCGAACTGGTGGTGCGCAGCCAGGACCTCGCGCGGCAGTGCATGAGCCTGCTCGGCGACGCCGCGCCGGGCCATGCGCCGGCCGAGCCCGGCGCGGTGCGCCGGCGCATGCTGCTGCGCGCCATCGCCTTCGCCTGCGCGCTGCGCAACCGCCTGCGCGGCAACCGCGCCGATGCCGGCATCGACCGCGCGTGGCTGGCCGCCGCCGAGCACGAGGCGCTCGCCGGCAGCACCAACGCCCCGGCCCTGCTGATGATGCGCATGGGCGAGGATCTCGGCCAGTGCGTGCGGCAGCGGCGCGTGGACCCGTGCCTGGCGGTGGCGATCGACGGCACGCTGTCGGCCATGACCGCCACCGCGGTGGCCTGCGACCGCATCCGCAATACGCCGATCCCGTTCTCGTACACGCTGCTGCTGCACCGCACCGCCTATCTCTACTGCTTCCTGCTGCCGTTCGGGCTGGTCGACACCACCGGCTTCCTCACGCCGATCGTGGTCGGGCTGGTGGCCTACACGTTCTTCGGCCTCGACGCGCTCGGCGACGAGCTGGAAGAGCCGTTCGGCACCTCGCCCAACGACCTGCCGCTCGACGCGATGTGCCGCGCCATCGAGATCACGATCAAGGAAGCGCTCGGCGAAACCGACCTGCCGCCGCCGCTGGCGCCGGTGGACTACTGCCTGCTGTAGGCGCGCCGCCGCCTGCGGCGCCGGCGTCACTCCGCCCGGGCGCGGGCGACTTTCGGTAAACTGCCGCTTTGGCGCCGACGGCGCCCACCCCGTTTTCCAGGTTCCCCAGATGGCCCAGAAGTCCCCGGCGTCGAAGACGCCCGCCACAGCGGCGGCCAGCCCGCACGAAATCCGTCCCGGCCAGTCCGTCGAGCTGCTCAAGGCGCTGCACATCCTCACGCGCGACGGCAAGATGAACCAGGACAGCCGCCGCAAGCTCAAGCAGGTCTACCACCTGTTCCAGTTCATCGAGCCGCTGCTGCAGGACCTCAAGCAGGACCATCCCGACGTGACGCTGGTGGACCACGGCGCGGGCAAGTCCTACCTGGGCTTCATCCTGTACGACCTGTTCTTCAAGGACCATCTCGACGGCTCGCGCATCTACGGCATCGAGACGCGCGAGGAACTGGTGCGCACCTCGCAGGAACTGGCCGCGCGGCTGGGCTTCGCGGGCATGTCCTTCCTCAACCTGTCGGTGGCGGACTCGATCGCCTCGCCGCAGTTGCCGGCCACCATCGACATCGTCACCGCGCTGCATGCGTGCAACACGGCCACCGACGACGCCATCCGCTTCGCGCTGGAAAAGCACGCGAAGTACATCGTGGTGGTGCCCTGCTGCCAGGCCGAGGTGGCCGGCGTGCTGCGCAGGAACAAGGCGCGCGCGCTGGCCAGCCCGCTTACCGAGATCTGGCGCCACCCGCTGCACACGCGCGAGTTCGGCAGCCAGGTCACCAACGTGCTGCGCTGCCTGCAACTGGAAGCGCACGGCTACCAGGTCAGCGTGACCGAGCTGGTGGGCTGGGAGCACTCGATGAAGAACGAGCTCATCATCGCGCAGTACAAGGACCTGCCGCGCCGCCGGCCCGCCGAGCGCCTCAACGAGGTGCTGAAAACGCTGGGGCTGGAGGAAATGTCGGGGCGCTTCTATACCGGCGAGCACAGCGAGGATGCCTGCGCGGTAGCGCAGTGACGCGTTGACGCGCCGCGCCCGGCTCAGTCGCGCATCAGCGCCTGCCAGCCGGCCAGGCCGAGCCGGCGCATGGTCTGCTCGTTGCGCTCGTAGATGTCCGCCGCGTCCGGGAAGGCCGCCACCGCGCGCGCGATGCTGGCTTCGCGCAGCAGGTGCAGGATCGGATAGGGCGCGCGGTTGGTGTAGTTCTCGATGTCGTCCGGCCCGTTCCCCTCGAACTGGTAGTGCGGATGGAAGCTGGCGATCTGCAGCGTGCCGGCCAGCCGCAGGCTCTTGAGCAGGCGCTCGGCGAAATACAGCATGTCGTTGTAGTCGAGGAAATCCGCCAGCGCGTGCGGCAGGATCAGCAGCGTGGTGTCGATCTCGGCCGGGTCCGCCTCGGCCAGCAGCTTCAGTTCGGCCTCCAGGTCCGCCATCACGCCTTCGGCGTCGGTGGCGCCGCTGACCGCGTAGCGGATCTGCCGCTTCACGTGCACGGACTTGGCGAACGGGCACAGGTTGAGGCCGATCACGGCGCGCTCCAGCCATTGCCGGGTGGCGTGCAGGACGGTTTCGGTGGACGGCGGAGCAGAAGTCATGACGATGGCTGGCGGCGCGAAACCGCCATTCTAGCGCCGGCCCCGCGCGCCGCCGCTCAGCGGCGCTGCCCCTGGATCTGCCTGGCCAGCGCATCGGCCTGGCGCATGGCCGACTCGCGCTCGGCCGCGCTCAGCTTGCCGCAGACGTATTCGAGATTGGCGGTGTCGAGGTCGGTCACATGGCGGTCGCCGGACAGCAGGATCACCTTGCGCCACGCGCAGGCGCGCACGCGGTCTTTCTCCAGCCCGAGGCAGCCGGACTGCAGGCAATACGACAGGTTGCGCTGGGACAGGAAGTCGCCGCGCATGGCCTTGTCCTGGAGCCCCTGCGCGGTTTCCTGCGCGAACGCGGGCGGCGCGGCGCAGAGCAGGCCGAGCGCGAGGCTCGCCAGCAGGCGGCGCGTGGCAAGGCGCGTGGCAAGGCGGAAGGCCGGGGCGGGCAGCGGCGTGGTCATGGCGGTGCGCGTGGATGCGCGTATCGATGAAGTCGAGGGCCGGATCTTATCAGCCGCCGGCGGAGATGGCGCCCTATATAATCCGTTCCGCCCTCCCCCGCCGCCCGTCCCCGGATTCCCACATGCCCGCACCCGCCGTCTCCCCCTCCTCCGCCAGCGTCGCCGTGATCGGCGGCGGCCCCGCGGGCCTGATGGCGGCCGAGGCGCTGGCCGCGCGCGGCTGGCGCGTGGACGTGTACGACGCCATGCCCTCGGTGGGCCGCAAGTTCCTGATGGCCGGGCGCGGCGGCATGAACCTCACGCACTCGGAAGCGGCCGAGCCGTTCCTCGCGCGCTACGGCAGCCGCGGCACGCGGATCGCGCCGCTGCTGGCCGGCTTCGATGCGCAGGCGCTGCGCGCATGGGTGCACGGCCTGGGCATCGAGACCTTCGTCGGCAGCTCGGGCCGCGTCTTCCCGACCGACATGAAGGCCGCGCCGCTGCTGCGCGCGTGGCTGCACCGCCTGCGCGAGGCCGGCGTGCGCTTCCATATGCGGCATCGCTGGCTCGGCTGGGCGGACGAGGCGACGGACAACGCAACTGACAACGCGGCGCACGAACTGCGCTTCGCCACGCCCGAGGGCGAACTGCGCGTGCACGCGGCGGCGGCGGTGCTGGCGCTCGGCGGCGGCAGTTGGGCGCGGCTCGGCTCGGACGGCGCGTGGGTGCCGCTGCTGGCCGTGCGCGGCGTCGAGGTGGCGCCGCTGCGCCCCGCCAACTGCGGCTTCGACGTGGCCTGGAGCGAGCACTTCGGCACGCGCTTCGCGGGGCAGCCGGTCAAGGCCGTGGCGATCGGCCTGCGCGACCGCCACGGCCACCGGCACGATCGCCAGGGCGAGTTCGTCGTCACCGCGGGCGGCATCGAAGGCAGCCTGGTCTATGCGCTCAGCGCGCCGATGCGCGACCTGCTGGAAAGCACCGGCCAAGCCGTGATCGAGCTCGACCTCGCGCCCGGCCTGAGCGCGCAGCGCGTGGCCGAGGCGGTGCTGCGCCCGCGCGGCGCGCGCTCGCTGTCGAGCCATCTGCAGAGCCGGCTCGGCATCACCGGCGTCAAGGCCGGGCTGCTGCGCGAATGTCTGTCTAAGGAGGAATTCGCCGATCCGGCGCGGCTGGCCGCCGCGCTCAAGGCGCTGCCGCTGCGCCTGCTGCGCACGCGCCCGCTCGACGAGGTCATCAGCAGCGCGGGCGGCGTCGCGTTCGAGGCGCTGGACGCGCAACTGATGCTGCGCGCCGTGCCGGGCGTGTTCTGCGCCGGCGAGATGCTGGACTGGGAAGCGCCCACCGGCGGCTACCTGCTGACCGCCTGCTTCGCCAGCGGGCGCGCGGCCGGGCTGGGCGCCGCCGCGTGGCTGGCGCGCGCGGCCTGAGCCGGCGCCGCGCGTTCAGGCGCCGTTGACGATGCTCAGCGCCACGGCCTCGGCCACCTCGATGCCGTCGATGGCCGCCGAGTAGATGCCGCCCGCGTAGCCGGCGCCCTCGCCGGCCGGGTACAGGCCCGCCACGTTGATGCTCTGGTAGCTGTCGTCGCGGCGGATGCGCAGCGGCGACGAAGTGCGCGTCTCCACGCCGGTCAGCACCGCGTCGTGCATGGCGAAGCCGGCGATCTTCTTGTCGAGCTCGGGCAGCGCCTCGCGGATGGCTTCGGTCACGTACTCGGGCAGCGCGGTGGACAGGTCGGTCGGCGTGACGCCCGGCTTGTACGACGGCTCGACCGAGCCGAGCGCGGTCGAAGGCCGGCGCGCGATGAAGTCGCCGACCAGTTGCGCCGGCGCGTTGTAGTTGCTGCCGCCCAGCGCGAAGGCACGCGCTTCCCAGTGGCGCTGGAACGCGATGCCCGCGAGCGGGCCGCCGGGATAGTCCTCGGGCGTGATGCCGACCACGATGCCGGCATTGGCGTTGCGCTCGGCGCGGTAATACTGGCTCATGCCGTTGGTGACCACGCGGCCCGGCTCGGACGCCGCCGCCACCACGGTGCCGCCCGGGCACATACAGAAGCTGTAGACCGCGCGCCCGTTGCTGGCATGGTGCACCACCTTGTAGTCGGCCGCGCCGAGCAGCTTGTTGCCGGCGAACTTGCCGAAGCGGCTGCGGTTAATCAGGCCCTGCGGGTGCTCGATGCGAAAGCCCAGCGAGAACGGCTTGGCTTCCATGAACACGCCGCGGTCATGCAACACCTGGAACGTGTCGCGCGCGCTGTGGCCCACGGCCAGCACCACGTGGTCGGCTTCGAGGTATTCGCCGCCGTGCAGCCGGAGGCCGCGCAGCTTGCCGTTGTCGATGTCGAAATCGTCGACGCGCGTCTCGAAGCGGATCTCGCCGCCCAGCGCGAAGATCTCGGCGCGCATCTTCTCCACCATGCTGACCAGCCGGAAGGTGCCGATGTGCGGGCGCGCGAGATAAAGGATGTCTTCCGGCGCGCCGGCCTTGACGAACTCGTCCAGCACCTTGCGCCCGAGATGGCGCGGGTCCTTGATCTGGCTGTACAGCTTGCCGTCCGAGAAGGTGCCGGCGCCGCCCTCGCCGAACTGCACGTTCGACTCGGGGTTCAGCACGCTCTTGCGCCACAGGCCGAAGGTGTCCTTGGTGCGCTCGCGCACTTCCTTGCCGCGCTCCAGGATGATGGGGCGGAAACCCATCTGCGCCAGAATCAGCCCGGCCAGCAGCCCGCACGGGCCCATGCCGATCACCACCGGGCGCAGCCGGGTGCCTTGCGCCGGCGCCTGCGCCACGAAGCGGTAGGCCATGTCCGGCGTCACGCTCCAGTTGGGCTTGCCCGCCATGCGCCGGATCGCCGCGGCCTCGTCCCTGACCTCGATGTCGATGATGTAGGTGAGCTTGATGTCGGAGCGCTTGCGCGCGTCGTGCGCGCGGCGGAACACGGTGAACCCGACCAGGCCATCGGCCTTGACGCCGAGCTCGGCCAGGCGTGCGCGCACCACGGCCTCGAGATCGCTCTCGGCATGGTCGAGCGGGAGTTTGACTTCACTTAGACGTAGCATGGGAACCTGGAATTCTGCGGCCGGTGGGTCGGCCCCGCGTGGGGCGTGGACTGCACTCTGGTTGAGCGTCGGGCTGGCCGGACCGCAATTTTATAGTTTTTCGGCCCCGGCCCCGCATTCTTCGCCCCGCGGCGGCGAAATTATGAGATCTTCCGCACCCCGGCGGCGAACTCAGCGACGGCGGCCACTCCCATGACAGCAAGGAACACCATGATCGACGGACTAGTCAGCGGCCGCCTGCACGGCCACGCCAGCGAACGCAGCGGCCAGGGCGGCAGCCTGTTCGTCACCGCCCGGCTCAAGGCCACGGCCGGCGACGGCGATACCGTGATCGTCAACGTGATCGCGTTTGCCGACAAGGTGCGCGCCGCGCTGCTGGCGCTCGAGGACGGCGAATCGGTGGCGCTGTCGGGCAGCCTCACGCCCAAGGTCTGGACCGACAAGAACGGCGACACGCGCCCGGCGCTGGACATGGTCGCGCACGGCCTGCTGAGCGCCCGCGACGCGCAGCCCTGAGCGCCGCCGGGGCCGCCGCCTACGGCCGCGCCGCCTGCAGCAGGGAGGCGAAGCGCGCCAGGTCCACGTTGCCGCCCGAGAGCACCACGCCGACGCGCTTGCCGCCGACGTCGATCCGCCGGGAAAACACCGCCGCCGCGCCCAGGCAGCCGGTCGGCTCGACCACCATCTTCATGCGGCCGGCGAAGAACGCCATCGCCTCGACCAGCTCGGCGTCGCTGACCGTCACCACGTCGTCCACGAGGCTGCGCAGCACCGGGAAGGTGAGGTTGCCGAGGTGCTGGGTCTGGGCGCCGTCGGCCAGCGTCTCCGGCGTGTCGATATGGACGATCTTGCCGCTGCGCAGGCTGCGCTGGCCGTCGTTGCCGGCTTCCGGCTCGACGCCGATCACCTGGCAGTCCGGGTTGAGCGCGCGCGCGGCCACGGCGCAGCCGGACAGCAGCCCGCCGCCGCCGAGCGGGGTGATCAGCACATCGAGCGGGCCGGCCTGCTCGAACAGCTCCTTGGCGGCCGTGCCCTGCCCGGCCATCACGTGCGGGTGGTCGTACGGCGGGATCAGGGTCAGGCCCTGCTCTTCCGCCAGGCGCCGGCCGATGGCTTCGCGGTCCTCGGTATAGCGGTCGTACAGCACCACTTCGCCGCCGTAGCCGCGCGTGGCGGCGATCTTGATGGCCGGGGCGTCCTGCGGCATCACGATGACCGCGCGCACGCCGAACAGCCGCGCCGACAGCGCGATGGCCTGCGCGTGGTTGCCCGAGGAAAACGCGATCACGCCCGCCTTGCGCTGCGCCGGCGTGAACTGCGCGATGGCGTTGTAGCCGCCACGGAACTTGAACGCGCCCATGCGCTGGAAGTTCTCGCACTTGAAGAACAGCTCGGCGCCGCTGTTCGCATCGGCATAGGTGGAGGTCATCACCGGCGTGCGGTGGGCCACGCCCTCCAGCCGCCGGTGGGCCGCGGCCACGTCGTCATAGGAAATTGCCAGTTCGCTCATTTGTGTTGCTCTCCGTGAAAACATTGCGATGCGCTGGCCGGCGCGGCCAGGGACAGCCAGCGGGCCAGCCAGCGCGGCCACGGCCGCGCGGCGGGCGCGTGCAGGCGCAGCGTGGCGGCGCGCGTGGCCAGCACCTCCACCCAGCCCGCGGGCAGCACCACCATGCTGCCGGCGGCGAGGCGCTGCGGCTGCCGCCACACCGTGCCGGCCAGCCAGCGCGGCGCGCCGGACACGGCAAGCTCGCCCTCCAGCACGTGCAGCGTGGTGCCGGCTTTGGCATGGAACCGTAGCACACGGCTGGTTTCGAGGTCGAGCATCTGCGCCTGCGGCGCGGCGGCCGGCGTGGCCGGCATCACCGTCATCACCGGCGCGGTCGATTTCATGAGATCGGAAGGATCGGAACGGTAGCCCGGCATGGTGCGGCTCCTGCGGTATGGACAGGGCTCCAGACTATCGGCCGGCGCCGGGACGAAACAGGCACACGCCCGCGCGGGGCGGACCATAACAGAACACATGCAGGCCATCTGTTACGATACAGAACCCCCGCATCTGTATCTGTTGCGCAGGCCGCCGCCGCGCCACCATGCCGCATGGATTCCGCCCCGCTCTACCGCCAGCTCGCGCAGCACTACCGCCATGCCATCGAGGCCGGCACGCTCAAGCCGGGCGACCGCGTGCCGTCGGTGCGCACGCTGATGGAGCTGCACGGCGTGAGCCTGTCCACCGCGTTGCAGGCCTGCCGGCAGATGGAAAGCGACGGGCTGCTCGAAGCGCGGCCGCGCTCGGGCTACTTCGTGCGGCCCCCGGCGCGCGCGCCGCACAAGCCGCTGGCGCCGATCGCCGAGCCGGCGGCCACGCTGCCGGACCCGGCGCAGTACGTCGGCATCCATGAGCGCATCTCGGCCATCACCGCGCGCGGGCGCCAGCGCCCGGTGGCGGTGAATTTCGCCGGCGCCTGCGCCGCGCCCTCGCTCTACCCGGCGCAGGCGCTGCGCGACGCGGCGGCGCGCGCGCTGCGGCGCCACCCGCAGCTGTTCGGCACGGCCGCCGATGCCGGCGGGCACCCCGCCTTCCGCGCGGTGCTGGCGCGGCACGCGCTGCTGTCGCGCATCACGGTGGCGCCCGAGGACATCCTCGTCACGCACGGCTGCACGGAGGCGCTCAACCTCGCGCTGCGCGCGGTGGCGCGCCCCGGCGACGTGATCGCGGTGGAATCGCCGACCTACTACGGCCTGCTGCAGATCCTGGAGAGCCTGGGCATGCGCGCGCTGGAGATCCCCAGCAGCCCGCAGACCGGCATCTCGCTCGAGGCGCTGGAACTGGCCGCGCAGACCTACGACAACATCCGCGCCGTGGTGGTGGTGCCCAACCTGCAGAACCCGCTCGGCTGCATCATGCCGGACGACAACAAGGCCCGGCTGGTGGCGTGGTGCGCGCAGCGGGACATCGCGCTGGTCGAGGACGACTGCTTCTCCGCGCTGGCCGACGGCGACACGCCGCCCGCGGCGCTCAAGTCATGGGACCGCGACGGCGGCGTGATCCACTGCGCCTCGCTGCACAAGACGCTCGCGCCCGGCATGCGGCTGGGCTGGATCGCGGCGGGCCGCTGGCAGGCGCGCGTGGAAATGCTCAAGTACAGCCAGTCGCGCCCCAACGAGCTGCTGGCGCAGATGGCGCTGGCGGACTACATGGGCTCGGGCGCGTTCGAGCGCCACCTGCGGCGCCTGCGCGAGCAGTTGCGCGGCCAGCGCGCGCAGGTGGCGCAGGCGATCGCGGCCGGTTTCCCGGCCGGCACGCGCGCCTCCGATCCGCACGGCGGCCTGCACCTGTGGGTGGAGCTGCCCGGGCCGGTATCGTCCGAGGCCGTGTTCGACGAAGCCCTGAAGGCCGGCATCCGCGTGGTGCCGGGCGCGATGTTCTCCAACTCCAACCGCTTCGACCATTTCCTGCGCCTGAACTGCGGCATGCCGTTCTCGCCCGAGATCGAGCGCGCGCTGCGCGAGCTGGCCGCGGTGGCGGCGCGGCTGGCCGGCAAGCCGCCGCGCGGGGGCCCCCCCCGCGCCCCCCCCGCCCG
>NZ_JBYTEL010000004.1:0-27780 GCF_058789195.1 Cupriavidus sp. FW216-B1
GACGAGAAGCTGGCCAACCCGATCCTGATCGGCCGCCCGGCGGTGATCGAGCACCGCATCGAGCGCTTCGGCCTGCGCCTGCGCGGCGGCGTGGACTTCACCGTGGTCAACCCGGAGAACGACCCGCGCTTCCGCGACTACTCCGAGACCTACTTCAAGATGATGGCGCGCCAGGGCATCACGCCGCAGTACGCCAAGCTGGAGATGCGCCGGCGCACCACGCTGATCGGCGCGATGCTGCTCAGCAAGGGCGAGGCCGACGGCATGGTGTGCGGCACGGTCAGCACCACGGCGGCGCACCTGCGCTACATCGACCAGGTGCTGGGCGGCACCAACGAGGTGTACGCGGCGATGAACGGGCTGGTGCTGCCGGGCCGGCAGATCTTCCTGGTGGACACGCACGTCAACGTCGACCCGACCGCGTGCCAGCTGGCGGAGATCACCATCATGGCGGCCGAGGAGCTCAAGCGCTTCGGCATCGAGCCGAAGGTGGCGCTGGTGTCGCACTCGAACTTCGGCACCTCGGAGGCGCCGTCGGCGCGCAAGATGCGCGACACGCTGGCGATCCTGCGCGAGCGGGCGCCGGAGCTGGAGGTGGACGGCGAGATGCACGGCGACAGCGCGCTGGACCCGAAGCTGCGCGAGCAGCTGGTGCCGGACGGCACGCTGATCGGGGAGGCGAACCTGCTGGTGTGCCCGAACATCGACGCGGCGAACATCGCGTACAACCTGCTGAAGGTGGCGGCGGGCAACAACGTGGCGATCGGGCCGATCCTGCTGGGGGTCAAGGCGCCGGTGCACATCCTCACGCCGTCGGCCACGGTGCGCCGCATCGTCAACATGACGGCGCTGGTGGTGGTCGATGCCGCGGCCCACTAGGCCACCGCGGCCACACACGATGCAGGCACAGGCAACCACCGGCGCCGCGCCGCAGGGCGCCGCCGTCTTCGACCTCGACGGCACGCTGATCGACGCCGCGGCGGACATCGCCGCGGCGCTCGCGCCCGCGCTGGCGGCGCGCGGCCTCGCGCCGCTGACGCTGGCCGAGGCCACGTCGCTGCTCGGCGACGGCCTGCGCGTGTTCGCGCGCCGCACCTTCGTGCTGCGCGCGGCGGAAATCACGCGCACGGAAGAGAACCGCTTCGTCGAGCGCTACCTGCGCACGCCGATCGACCAGACCCGCCTCTACCCGGGCGTGGAAGCCACGCTGCACCGGCTGCGCGGGGAGGGATGGAAGCTGGCCGTGTGCACCAACAAGGTCGAGGCCGCGGCGGTGGACATCCTCGCGCAGCTCGGCATCCTGCCGCTGTTCGAGGCGGTCTGCGGCGGCGACACCGTGCCGGCCTGCAAGCCGGCCCCGGTCCACCTGGCGGAAACCATCCGGCGCGCCGGCCTGCGCGCCGTGCCCGCCGTGATGATCGGCGACAACCCGGCCGACGTGCTGGCGGCCGCGGCCTGCGGCATTCCGGCGGTCTTCGCGCAATGGGGATATGGGCGCCTCGGCGCGCTGCAGGGCACGTGCGCGGTTGCCGCCCGCTTCGAAGACCTGCCCGCGCTGCTCCGCGCCGCCCGGGCGCCGCGTCCGGCTGCTTGAGCCCGCTTGAGCCCGTTTACGCCTGCCTGCACCTGCCTGCGCGCACTGCACGCACCGCACGAAAAGCTGACGCCCATTCTTGTTGGCCGTTAATTGCGATTTTAATGGCGATCGGCGACCACCGATCCGCCATCAATCAGCCATCAATTGACCGCCGATCAGCCCTGCATCAGTCATTAAAAAAAAGCCATTGAAAGGCCATTAAAAAACCATCGAAAGACCCATCAATTTTTCGTGAAATACTTTCACGGCATCACCCGGCTCGAAACTCGTTTGCCCGAAGCATACTTTCATGACTTCGAACAAAAGGCGCGCTCCATCAGCGCCACCGAGTCCATCAACGAGCAGAGTGAGACATGTCAGATTCCCCGCAAATCAGCGGCTTCCAGGTCCGCCCGGTAGTCGTGCCGCTCAACCCGCCGCTGCGCACCGCCAGCGGCGTCATGGCCAAGGCCCCGCTGGTGCTGGTCGATATCTCGACCAATGCCGGCGTGACCGGCAGCGCCTACATCTTCACGTACACGCCGGTGGTCCTGCAGGGCGTGGTCGAGGTGCTCAAGAACCTGCTGCCGCAGCTTGAATCCGCCGCGCTGGCGCCGCGCGCGAACCTGGCGGAGCTGCGCCGCAAGCTGGTGCTGATCGGCACGCCGGGCCTGCTCGACATGGCGCTGGCGGCCATCGACATGGCGCTGTGGGACGCGCATGCGCGCTTCCTGAACGCGCCGCTGTCGCGCGTGCTCGGCGGCACGCCGTCGCGCACGCTGGCCTACGCCAGCTTCGGCATGGAGCGCGCCGAGGATGCGCGGCCGCTGATCGCGCAGGCGCTCGACGCGGGTTTTCGCGCGATCAAGATCAAGATCGGCTACCCGACGCTGGCGGAAGACCTGGCGGCGGTGCGCGCGGCCCGCGCGCTGACCGGCGAGCGCGCCAGCCTGATGATCGACTACAACCAGTCGCTTTCCGTGCCCGAGGCGATCCGCCGCTGCCAGGCGCTCGACGACGAAGGCCTGGCGTGGATCGAGGAACCCACGCGCTGCGACGATTTCGCCGGCCACGCGCGCATCGCCGAGGCGGTCAGGACGCCGCTGCAGCTCGGCGAAAACCTCTACGGGCCGCGCGAGGTCCGTCGCAGCATCGGCGAGCGCTGCTCCGACCTGATGATGCTCGACCTGATGAAGGTCGGCGGCATCTCGGGCTGGATGGACGCGGCCGGCATCTGCGCCGCGGCCGGCGTGCCGGTGTCGAACCACTTTTTCCAGGAAGCCAGCGCGCACCTGCTCGGCGTCACCCCGACCGCCCACTACCTCGAATACTTCGGCATCGCCGACGCCGTGCTCGCCGACACCCTCGAGGTGGTCGACGGCCATGCCGTGCCGAGCCAGCGCCCGGGCATCGGCATCACCTGGAACGAAGCGGCCGTGCGGCGCTTCGCCGCCTGATCCCCGCGCGGCTTGGCCCCATACCTTCGCCTGCCAGTCAGGCGGCTCTTTGCCGGAAACGGCTTTCCTACCGGAGACAACCTCAAATGAAAACCTACCCGAAATTCAAGGCCGCGGCCTGCCATGCCGCGCCCGTCTACTTCGACACGCCGGCCACGGTGGAAAAGGCCTGCGCCTGGATCGCCGAGGCCGCGCGCAACGGCGCCGAGCTGATCGCCTTCCCGGAAGCGTTCATTTCCTCGTTCCCGGTCTGGTCCGGCGTCTGGGCGCCGGTCGACGTGCATGAGTTCTTCGTCAAGCTGGCGTCGTCGGCGGTCGAGGTGAACGGCCCCGAGATCCGCCAGATCCGCGACTGTGCCCGGCGCCACGGCGTGTTCGTGTCGCTCGGCATCAACGAAGGCACGCCGACCAGCCCGGCCTGCATCTGGGACACCAACATCCTGATCGGCGACGACGGCGCGATCCTCAACGCGCACCGCAAGCTGGTCCCGACCTACTGGGAAAAGCTGACCTGGACCCCGGGCGACGGCAACGGCCTGCGCGTGTCGGACACCCGCATCGGCCGCATCGGCGCGCTGGTGTGCGGCGAGAACACCAACGCGCTGGCGCGCTTCACGCTGCTGGCGCAGGGCGAGAACGTGCACGTGTCGTCGTTCTCGCCGCGCTGGCCGACCAACCCGCCGGGCGAGGCCGGCTACGACCTGGAGGCGGCGATCCGCCTGCGCGCCGGCGCCCATGCCTTCGAGGGCAAGCTGTTCAACATCGTGGCCTCGGGCTTCCTGCCGCCGGAGGCCATCGACATGATCAGCCGCGACAACCTGCGCGCGCGCCAGCTGCTGGAGGAATCGCCCAAGAGCGTGTCGATGATCCTCGGCCCGGACGGCCAGCCCATCAGCGAAGTGATCCGCGACGAGGAAGGCATCGTCTACGCGGACATCGACCTCGCCAAGTGCGTGGTGCCCAAGCAGTTCCAGGACGTGGTCGGCTACTACAACCGCTTCGACGTGTTCCAGCTGAAGGTCAACCGCCGCGCGCTCGCCCCGGTCGAGTTCTCGTCCCACGCCGAGGAGCGCACGCTGGGCGCCGACGAGGACGACCTCGACGACGTCATCAACAACGCCTCGCTGCGCGCCGCGCCGGTGCGCCACAACGCCTGATTTTCCGATCCCCTGATCCGCGCCGGCCGGTCCGTTCATGAGCCGGCCGGCGCCACGGCGCAGCACCCGCTGCGCCACCCCCCGGCAAAGTATCGAAGCCATATCGATTCAGCCACACACATAAAAATCCGAAGGAGACAAAACATGCCTTGGAGTCAAATCTATGACCCCTTGGGGAATCCCCTATTCTCGACGCTGGTGGCCGCCATCCCCGTCGTGGTCCTGCTGGCGGCGCTGGCGTTCTTCCACATCCAGGCGCACCTGGCCGCGGGCCTGGCGCTGATCGCGGGCGGCATCGTCGCCTGCACGGTGTTCGGCATGCCGGCCAGCGTGGCCGGCAAGGCGGCCGCCTACGGTATCGCCTCGGGGCTGTTCCCGATCGGCTGGATCGTGCTCAACATCATCTTCCTGCACCGGCTCACCACGCAGAACGGCTATTTCAAGGCACTCCAGCAGTCCATCTCGGGCGTCACCGAGGACAAGCGCATCCAGTTGCTGCTGGTGGCCTTCTGCTTCGGCGCGTTCTTCGAGGGCGCCGCCGGCTTCGGCACGCCGGTCGCGGTGACGGGCGCGATCCTGATCGGCTTCGGCTTCTCGCCGCTGGCCGCGTCGGGTCTCGCGCTGATCGCCAACACCGCGCCGGTCGCGTTCGGCGCGCTTGGCTCGCCGGTGCTGGCGCTGGCCTCCGTGACCGGGCTGGACCTGCTGCAGCTCTCGGCCATGATCGGGCGCCAGTTGCCGTTCTTCTCGGTGCTGGTGCCGTTCTGGCTGATCTGGGCCTTCGCCGGCTACCGCGGCATGAAGGAGATCTGGCCCGCCATCCTGGTGGCCGGCGTCAGCTTCGCGGTGCCGCAGTACGTGGTGTCGAACTTCCACGGCCCGTGGCTGGTCGACGTCATCTCGTCGCTGGTGTCGATGGGCAGCCTCACGCTGTTCATGCGGGTATGGCGGCCGCGCACGATCTGGACCTCGACCAAGCTCAAGAAGCACCATGACGACTCGCACGTGGAGAACCACGACGCGCCGGCCACGGCGGCGGCCACGGCCGGCACGGCGGCGGGCACCGTCTCCGCGGCCAGGGCGTGGATGCCGTGGGTCATCCTCACGGTGTCGGTCTTCCTGTGGGGCGTGCCGCAGGTCAAGAAGGCGCTCGATGCGCTGTGGGCGTGGAAGTACAGCATTCCCGGCCTCGACAAGATGGTGCTGAAGATGCCGCCGGTGGTGGCCGCCCCGGTCGCGGAATCGGCCACGTTCGCGTTCAACATCCTGTCGATGGCCGGCACCGGCATTCTCATCGCGTCGCTCGTCGGCGGCCTGCTGATGGGCTACTCGCTGCCGCGGCTGTTCCGGGAATACCTGCGCACCATCCACCTGGTGCGCTACTCGCTGCTGACCATCTGCGCGATGTTCGGCGTGGGCTACCTGACCAAGTATTCCGGGCTCGATGCCACGCTGGGCCTGGCGTTCGCGCATACCGGCGTGCTCTACCCGCTGTTCGGCACCATGCTCGGCTGGCTCGGCGTGGCGCTGACCGGCTCCGACACCGCGGCCAACGTGCTGTTCGGCGGCTTGCAGAAGACCACCGCCGAGCAGCTCGGCCTGTCGCCGTATCTGATGGCGGCGGCGAACAGCTCGGGCGGCGTGATGGGCAAGATGATCGACGCGCAGTCGATCGTGGTGGCGTCCACGGCGACCAAGTGGTACGGGCACGAAGGCGACATCCTGCGCTACGTGTTCTTCCATTCGCTGGCGCTGGCGGTGCTGGTCGGCCTGTTCATCACGCTGCAGGCCTACGTTCCGCCGTTCGTCCACATGGTGATCCACTGACGCGGCAAAGCCGCCCCGCCGCAGCGATGCGGCGGGGCTTCGTCTATTCCGGCGGCTTGCCGAGGATCTCCGTCATCCAGCGCACGAAGGTCATGGCGTCGCCGTCGTCCTCGCAGTCCGGCGGATAGATGATGTAGTAGGCGTAGATCGAGCGCACCTCGATCTCGAACAGCGGCACCAGCACGCCGGAACTGAGCCAGCTCTGCGCCATGCGCCGGCGCGCCAGCGCCACGCCCTGGCCGTTCACGGCGGCTTCCAGCATCAGCCCCAGGTCGACGAACTGCACGCCGGTGGCGGGCTCCGGCCAGTCCAGCCCGGCCGCCACCAGCCACGGGCGCCACGGTTCCAGCGGGCAGCGCAGCAGGCGCGCGGCGGACAGCGCGGCCGGCGACGCGAACGGCCCGACCTCGCGCAGATAGGCCGGGCTGCACACCGGGAAGACCGGCTCGTCCAGGATCTTGACCGCTTCCAGCCCGGGGTAGTTGCCGTTGCCGAAGCGGATCTCGACGTCCGCGTTCTCGGACTTCAGGCCCACCAGCGGCACGGAGAGCTGCAGGATCAGTTCGATGTCGGGATGGTCGGCCTGGAAGGTGGCCAGATGCGGCACCAGCACCTGCCGCGCGAAGGTCGGCGGCGCGGCCACGCGCAGTTGCCGGACCTCGCCGGCGAAGCGGGGCCGCGCGCCATAGTGGCTGAGCGCGGACAGCGCTTCCTTGACGACTTCGAGATATTCCGATCCCCTGGCCGTCAGGGTGAAGCCGCCTTGCGCGGAGTTGAACAGCTCGATGCCCATGATGTCTTCGAGCTGGCGGATGCGGTGGCTGATCGCGCTCGGCGTCACGCACAGCTCCTGCGCGGCCAGGGTCCCGCTGCGCAGCCGCGCCACCGCCTCGAACGCCATCAGGCACTGCAATGGGGGAACTCTGTAAGCCATGCGCGATACTCTTTTTCGACGGCCCGATGCCTCGGCCGGGTCTCCGGCATCGATGATACAGGATCGCTATCGGGCGCAAGGCGGCGCAAACCCGCGCCGCCTTGCCGCGCGCTCAGCCGCCGCCGAGCATGGCCTCGGCGCCGAAATCGAGCGCCGCCGCCAGCACGCAGGCCACATGCACCGCGTCGGCGCCGGCGCCGTCGTGGATCTGGTGGCGGCAGCTCGTGCCGTCGGCCACCACGATGGTGCCGGCCCCGGCCTGGCGCACCGCCGGCAGCAGCGACAGCTCCGCCATCGCCCGGGAGGCCTCGTAGTGCTCGGCCTCATAGCCGAAGCTGCCGGCCATGCCGCAGCAGGACGACTCGACCACGTCGAGCTGCAGCCCCGGGATCCACTTGAGCACGGCCTGCACCGGCCGGAACACATCGAACGCCTTCTGGTGGCAGTGGCCGTGCACGAGCGCCTTGCCGCCGGGCAGCGCCTTGAGCTTGAGCTCGCAGCGCCCGGCCTGCTGCTCGCGCACGAGGAATTCCTCGAACAGCAGGGCCGAGTCCGCCAGCTTGCGCGCCTCGTCACCAAACCCGTAATTCAGGAACTCGTCGCGCAGCGACAGCAGGCACGACGGCTCCAGCCCGACCACCGGCACGCCGGCGTCGACGTAGGGCTTGAGCGCGTCGAGCGCGCGCCTGGCCTCGGCGCGGGCTTCGTCGACGAGGCCGGCCGCGAGGAAGGTGCGGCCGCAGCACAGCGGCTTGCCGCCGGGCTGCGCGCTGTAGTGCACGTCGTAGCCGGCGGCGCGCAGCACCATCTCCGCCGCGCGCGCGTTGCCCGGCTCCATGTAGTTGTTGAAGGTATCCACGAACAGCAGCACCGAGCGGGGCCCGAGCGGCCCGCCGGCGGCCTTGCGGCTGCCGTCGAGGAAGGCGCTGCCGAAGCGCGGCAGCGAGCGCTCGCCGGCAAAGCCGAGCCAGCGCTTGACCAGCGGCGACAGCAGCGGCACGCGGTCCAGCGCGTTGACCAGCGGCGCCAGCAGGCTGGCCGCCGGCGCGTAGCGCGGCATGTACGCCACCATGCGCTCGCGCAGGCCGATGCCGTGGCGCCGGGTCCAGGCCGCGCGCGCCTCGATCTTGATCTTGGCCATGTCGACGCCGGTCGGGCAGTCGCGCTTGCAGCCCTTGCACGACACGCACAGGTCGAGTACCTCCTTGACCTCGGCGCTGGCCAGGCCGTCGTCGCCGAGCTGGCCGGACAGCGCCAGGCGCAGCGTGTTGGCGCGCCCGCGCGTGACGTGCTTCTCGTCCTTGGTGACGCGGTAGCTCGGGCACATGGTGCCGGCGTCGAACTTGCGGCAATGGCCGTTGTTGTTGCACATCTCCACCGCCTTGGCCAGCCCGTGCGCGGGGTCGCCGCCGGTGCCCGGCGCGGTCTCGATGCCGGTGAGCGGGTCGCGCAGCACGTTCCAGCCGGACCAGTCCAGGCTGGGGGTCAGGTCGATGGCGCGGTACGCGGGCGGGAAGCGGAAGTTGGCGCTGTCGTCCATGCGCGGCGGCTGCACGATGCGGTCCGGGCTGAAGCGGTTGCCCGGATCGAACAGCGCCTTGATGTCGCGGAAGGCCTGGTGGATCTTCGGCCCGTACTGCCACGCCACCCATTCGCCGCGGCACAGGCCGTCGCCGTGCTCGCCGGAGAACGCGCCCTTGTACTTGCGCACGAGTTCGGCGGCCTCCTCGGCGATCGCCCGCATCCTGGCGGCGCCGTCGCGGCGCATGTCCAGGATCGGGCGCACGTGCAGCGTGCCCACGCTGGCGTGCGCGTACCAGGTGCCTTCGGTGCCGTTGCGGTGGAAGACCTCGGTCAGCTGGCTGGTGTATTCGGCGAGGTGCTCCAGCGGCACCGCGCAGTCCTCGATGAAGGAGACCGGCTTGCCGTCGCCCTTCATGCTCATCATGATGTTCAGGCCCGCCTTGCGCACGTCCCACAGCGCTTTCTGCGCGCCCGCGTCGGCCATGCGCACGACCGCGTCGGGCAGGCCGAGGTCGCCCATCAGCGAGACGAGGTCGTCGAGCCGGCGCAGCAGCGCGTTGTGCTCGTCGCCGGCGAATTCCACCAGCAGGATCGCCTCCGGGTTGCCGACCAGCGCCCGCTCGATGACCGGCCGGAAGGCCGGATTGCTCATCGACAGGCCGATCATGGTGCGGTCCACCAGTTCCACCGCCACCGGCCCGAGCTTGACGATGTGCCGGGTCATGTCCATCGCCTGGTAGAACGTGGGGAAGTTCACCACGCCCAGCACCTTGTGCGCCGGCAGCGGCGACAGCTTGAGCGTGAGCTGGCGGCTGTAGGCGAGCGTGCCCTCGGAACCGACCAGCACGTGGGCGAGGTTGGGCAGGCCGTCGTCGCTGTAGGCGCGCGGGTTCTGGCAATCGAAGATGTCGATGTTGTAGCCGCCCACGCGGCGCAGCACGCGGGGCATGCGCTCGGCGATCTCGGCGCGCTCGCGCGTGGCGATCTCGCGCAGGCCGGCGTAGATCTGCGCGGCGCGCCCGTCCTGCGGCGCGCGCGCGACCGGGCCGAAGCGCAACTGGGTGTCGTCGGGCAGGATGGCGTCGATGGCCAGCACGTTGTGGACCATGTTGCCGTACTCGATCGAGCGCGAGCCGCACGAGTTGTTGCCGGCCATGCCGCCGATGGTGCACTGCGCCCCGGTGGAAACGTCCACCGGGAACCACAAGCCGTGCGGCTTGAGCCACGCATTGAGATGGTCCAGCACGATGCCCGGCTCCACCGTGACGGTGCGCGCGGCGGCGTCGAAGTCCACCACGTCGTTGAGCCACTTGCTGTTGTCGATCACCAGCGCCTCGCCCACGGTCTGGCCGCACTGGCTGGTGCCGGCGCCGCGCGCCAGCAGCGGCGCGCCGGCGTCGCGCGCGATGTTCAGCGCGAGCGCGAGGTCGGCCTGGTCGCGCGGCACCACCACGCCGACCGGCAGGATCTGGTAGATGGAGGCGTCGGTGGCATAACGCGCGCGGCTGGCGCGGTCGAACAGGACGTCTCCCCGGAGTTCCTTGCGCAGGCGGCGCGCCAGCGGACTGCCGGAGCCCACGGCCGACGGCACGAGGTGGACGGGCTTGACTAAGGGAGGCAGGTATTCGGTTTTCATGATCGTTCCTGGGCCCGGCGCCGTGCGGCGCGGGCCCCGCGCAGCCATGCCGCGCGGAATCCCGGCGCCCGGCTGCGCGGTTGTCTCCTGTAGGAATGCGCGCGCGCCGCGGCGGCGGCGATACTGCCGGCACGGCCGGCCACGTGCGCGCGCTCTTGTCGCGGGCGGCAGCGCTGCCCGCCCGCCGTCCCGGTCAGCCCTTGGCGAGCGCCGGCACGGTCTGGCCGGCGAGATAGTCGAGCGCCGCGGCCACGCCGCTGCCTTCGAGCTTCACGCCGGCGATCTTCAGGCCCATCTCGCAGCCGGACAGCGCCGCCATCAGCGTCAGGTCGTTGCAGTCGCCCAGATGCCCGATGCGGAACATCAGCCCGCGCAGCTTGCCCAGGCCCGCGCCGAGCGAGATGTCGAAGCGCTCGTAGGTGACGCGCCGTACCATGTCGGCGTCCACGCCGGGCGGCATCATCACGCCGGTCAGCACCGGGCTGTAGACCTCCGGGTCCACGCACTGGATCTCCAGGCCCCACGCGCGCACCGCGCGGCGCGCGGCTTCGCCGAGCCGCTGGTGGCGCGCGAAGACGTTGTCGAGGCCCTCGGCCAGGATCATGTCGATGGCCTCGGACAGGCCGTACAGCAGGTTGGTGTTCGGCGTGTACGGCCAGTAGCCGGTCTTGTTCATCTCCAGGATCTCCGCCCAGCCGAAGAACGCCTTGGGCAGCTTCGATTGCCTGCTGGCTTCGATGGCCTTCGGCGACAGCGCGTTGAAGCTGATGCCGGGCGGCAGCATCAGGCCCTTCTGCGAGCCGGAGATGGTCACGTCCACGCCCCACTCGTCATGGCGGTAGTCGGCCGAAGCCAGGCTGCTGATGGTGTCGACCATGAGCAGCGCGGGGTGGCGCGCGGCGTCGATCGCCTGGCGCACGGCCGCGATGTTCGAGGTCACGCCGGTGGAGGTTTCGTTGTGGACCACGCACACGGCCTTGATCTCGTGGCCGCTGTCCGCTTCCAGGCGCGCCTGGATCATCTGCGCGTTCACGCCGCGCCGCCAGCCCTCGATGCCGGGCAGGCCCAGGAACTCGGGTTGCAGGCCGAGGTTGCGCGCCATCTTGTCCCACAGCGTGGCGAAGTGGCCGGTCTCGTACATCAGCACCTTGTCGCCGGGGCTGAGCGTGTTGGTCAGCGCCGCTTCCCACGCGCCGGTGCCGGAGGCGGGATAGATGATGACCGGGTGCCGGGTCTTGAAGATGGTCTTGATGCCTTCGAGCACCTTCAGGCCAAGCGCGCCGAATTCCGGCCCGCGGTGATCGATGGTCGGATAACTGATGGCGCGCAGGATGCGGTCGGGCACGGGGCTGGGGCCGGGAATCTGCAGGTAGTGGCGGCCGGCGGGATGGAAGTCCAGCTTGAGCATTGCGTTCTCCTCTCTGATGGAATCGCTCTGGTAAATCGCTCCGATGAAGCGAAATGAATTTTGAATACAATCTAGCAGACCCCTCCCTTAAAATCCGGCAACTTCCCTTGAAGTTTTCTCAATCTCGCTTGAACGCGGATTCCGGCCTGTTTCCGGTAGAATTTTTTTCATGAAACCGGAGAACACCGCCATGCCCACGGCATCGTCTTTTTCACCCGCGCAACCATGCCGCCGCCGAGCAAGCTGACGCGCGCCATCCTGCACGACAGCGTGGTGGCGCACCTGCGCCGGTGCATCGTCGAGGGCGCGCTCGCGCCGGGCCAGAAGCTCAACGAGCGCGAGCTGTGCGAGGTCATCGGCGTGTCCCGCACGCCGCTGCGCGAGGCGCTGAAGGTGCTGTCGGCGGAAGGGCTGGTCGAGCTTTCGCAGAACCGCGGCGCCTCGGTCGCCACCATGTCGGAAGACGAGATCGGCGATGCGTTCGAGCTGCTCGGCGGGCTCGAAGCGTTTGCCGGCGAGCTGGCGTGCGAGCGCATCACCGCCGCCGAACTGGCGGAGATCCGCGCGCTGCACGGCGGCATGCTGGCCTGCCGGGCGCGCAACGACCTCGCCGGCTACTACGACCGCAACCAGCAGATCCACGACCGCATCAACGCGGCGGCGCGCAACGGCGAGCTGAGCGAGGCCTACGCGGCGGTCAACCGGCGGTTGCAGGCCTTGCGGTTCCGCTCCAACCACCAGGCGCCGAAGTGGGACAGCGCGATCCACGACCACCACGAGATGCTGCTCGCGCTCGAAGCGCGCGATGGCGCGAGGCTGGCGCGGATACTGCGCGACCACCTGCGCAGCAAGCGGGATGCGGTGCTGCCCGGCGCCGTGGCGGCCGGCCCGCTGCCCGCGCCGCGCCACGAAGAGCGCCGGCCCGCTGCCGCGCATCCGGGCTGACATGGCCCGGCCGCCGCCGGCCGCCGCGCTCGCGGTATGATTTGCGGTGCACAAGAACCGCGTCAAATCCGATCGATGAGAATCCCGTCTGTTGTGCAGCGTCCCGCCACGCTCGTGGTCTTGCTGGCGTGTCTTGGGCTGTTGCTGTGGTGGTGGCTGCTGCGCCCCACCGAGGTGATCGAGACCACACCGGTAGGCCGCGGCGACATCGAATCGAGCGTGACCGCGCTCGGCCTGCTGCAGCCGCGCAGCTACGTCGACGTGGGCGCGCAGGCGTCCGGCGCCATCCGCCGCATCCACGTCCAGCCCGGCGACGCCGTCAAGAAGAACCAGTTGCTGGTGGAGATCGATCCCGCCGTGCAGCAGTCGCGCGTGGACGCCGACCGCGCCACGCTGGCCAGCCTGCGCGCCCAGCTCGACGAGCAGTACGCCCAGCGCGACCTCGCCCGCCAGCAGTGGGAGCGCCAGCGCCACATGGCGGCCGATGGCTCCACCCGCGACGAAGACGTGCAGTCCGCGCAGGCCGCGCTGCGCGTGGCGCTGGCGCGCATCGACAACCTGCGCGCCCAGATCGACGGCGCCTCGTCCGCGCTCAAGGGCGACGAGGCCCAACTCGGCTTCACCCGCATCTACGCGCCCATGAGCGGTACCGTGGTCACGCTCGACGCGCGCGAGGGCCAGACCCTCAACGCCACCTACCAGACCCCCAACATCCTGCGCATCGCCGACCTGTCCGCCATGACGGTCTGGACCGAGGTGTCCGAGGCCGACGTGCGCCGCGTGCGCCCGGGCATGCCGGTGTACTTCACCACGCTGGGCGTGCAGGACGAGCAGGGCAGCGCGCGGCGCTGGCGCGGCCAGGTGCGCCAGATCCTGCCAGCGCCGCCCACGCCGGCCGGCGCCGCGCCCGCCGCCACCACCGCCGGCGCGCCAGCCACGCCCGCCGGCAAGGTGGTGCTCTATACGGTGCTGTTCGACGTGGACAACGCCGACCGCGAGCTGATGCCGCAGATGAGCGCGCAGGTGTTCTTCGTGGCCGCCAGCGCGCGCAACGTGCTGGTGGCGCCGCTGCCGGCGCTGCAGGCGGTGAGCGGCCAGCCCGGGCGCTACACCGCGCGCGTGCTCGACGCCCAGGGCAAGATCCTGGTGCGCGAGGTGGCCACCGGCGTGCGCGACCGCCTGAGCGCGGAGGTGCTGTCCGGCCTCAAGGAAGGCGAGCGCCTCGTCACCGGCGTGCGCTACGAGCGCGCCGCCGACGGGAGGTTCCGATGGTAGACCTGCTGGCGGAGGCGCGGCCCGCGGCGGCCGGCGCCCCCGCATCCGCGCCCGCTTCCGCGTCCTCCGCCCCGGCCGGCGCCGCGCCGCCGCTGATCGCGCTGCGCGACGTGCGGCGCTCCTACGCGGGCACCGACGGCGGTCCGGCCACCGAGGTGCTGCGCGGCGTCTCGCTCGACATCGGCGCGGGCGAGTTCGTCGCCATCGTCGGCGCCTCGGGCTCGGGCAAGTCCACGCTGATGCATATCCTCGGCTGCCTGGACCGGCCCAGTTCCGGGCAATACCGCTTCGCCGGCCAGGACATCGCGCGCTTCGACGCCGACGAGCTGGCCTGGCTGCGCCGCGAGGCCTTCGGCTTCGTATTCCAGGGCTACCACCTGATCCGCACGCTCGACGCGCTGCGCAACGTGGAGATGCCGGCGGTCTACGCCGGCGCGGGGGCGGACGCGCGCGAGCACCGCGCGCGCACGCTGCTGGGCCGGCTGGGGCTGGCCGAGCGCGCCGCGCACCGGCCCGCGCAGCTGTCCGGCGGCCAGCAGCAGCGCGTGTCGATCGCGCGCGCGCTGATGAACGGCGGGCACATCATCCTGGCCGACGAGCCCACCGGCGCGCTCGACAGCAAGAGCGGCGCCGAGGTCGTGGCGCTGCTGCGCGAGCTGGCCGACGCCGGCCACACCGTGGTCCTCATCACGCACGACCGCGCGGTGGCCGCGCAGGCGCGGCGCATCATCGAGATCCGCGACGGGCAGATCGTGTCCGACACCGGCAATGCCGCGCCGCTCGCGGAAGCCGGCGCCCCGCCCGCCCCGCCTATGCCACCCGTGCCGCCCTCGCTCGACGCGCGCCGCTTCCCCGCCGCGATGGCCGCGGGCGTGGCCCACACCGCGCGCCCGTGGACCGAGATGCGCGAAGCCTACGCGGCGGCATGGAGCGTGATGTGGGCCAACCGCTTCCGCACCGCGCTCACGCTGCTCGGCATCATCATCGGCGTGGCCTCGGTCATCGTGATGCTGGCGGTGGGCGCCGGCACCCAGGAGAAGGTCATCGCCAAGATGGCGAGTTTCGGCACCAACCGCATGTACGTGGTGCCCGGCGGCGACAACGCGCGCGGGCCGGGCGGCGTGCTCACCGAAGCCGACGTGCCGACCGTGCGGCAGGCGCCCCACGTGGCGGCGGCCATGCCGATGCTGCGCGGCAAGGTCACGCTGCGCGCCGGCAACCTGGACAGCTTCGTCAACGTGTGGGCCGTCACCACCGACGCGCAGCGCATCATGAACTGGAAGGCCGCGCGCGGCCTGTTCTTCAGCCAGAACGACGAGCGCAGCCTGGCCACCGTGCTGCTGCTGGGCAAGAAGACGCGCGAGCGCATGTTCGGCGACCAGAGCCCGCTGGGCGCCTACGTGCTGGTCAACAACGTGCCGTTCCAGGTCATCGGCGAGCTGGAGGAAAAAGGCGCCACCTCGGGCGACTCGGATGACGACGACGTGATATTGATGCCCTACTCCACCGGCAGCCGGCGCCTGCTCGGCACCACGCAGTTGTCGTGGATCTCGGTGCTGGTGGACAAGCTGGAGAACGCCGACGATGCCGCGCGCGGCATCACCGAGGCGCTCGAGGCCAGCCATCGCGTGCGCGACTTCCGCGTGTACAACCGCGCGGCCTCGGTCAAGGCGCAGGAAGAAACGCAGCAGACCATGACGATGATGCTCGGGCTGGTGGCGGCGATCTCGCTGCTGGTGGGCGGCATCGGCGTGATGAACATCATGCTGGTGACGGTCAAGGAGCGCACGCGCGAGATCGGCATCCGCATGGCCACCGGGGCGCGCCAGCGCGACATCCAGCGCCAGTTCCTGACCGAGGCCATCACCGTGACGCTGGTCGGCGGCGTGGCCGGCGTGATCGCCGGGCTGGCCGTGGGCGCCGCGCTGATCCACTGGGAGGTGCCGGTGGTCTTCTCGGTGCGCGCCATCCTCGGCGCGTTCGGCTGCGCGCTGGCCACCGGGCTGGTGTTCGGCTTCATGCCGGCGCGCCAGGCCGCGCGGCTGGACCCGGTCGAAGCGCTGGCCAGCGAATGAGGCGCCCGATGCCATCTCCCATGCCCGCCCCGCGGCGCTCTGCCCCGCGCCCTTCTCTTGCGCGCGCGCCGGCCTGGCTGCTGGCGCTGGCGCTGGCCGGCTGCGCCGGCGCGCCGCCCGGCGACGTGCCGCCGCTGGACGTGCCCGCTGCGTGGCGCCATGACGCGGGCGCCGCCGGCGACCCCGCCGGCCCCGGCTGGTGGCGGCGCTTCGGCAGCGGCGAGCTGGCCGCGCTGATCGAGCAGGCGCGCGGCGGCAGCTTCGACCTCGCCGCGGCCGCCGCGCGCGTGCGCCAGGCGCAGGCCCAGGCCCGCATCGCCGGCGCGCCGCTGTTGCCGGAGGTGAGCCTGAGCGCCACCGCGCAGCGGCTGCGCGAGCCGCAGGCCAGCGTTACCGGCTACTACACGGCCGAGCTGTTCGCCACCTACGAGATCGACCTGTGGGGCGGCAACGCCGCCGCGCGCGATTCGGCGCTGGCCACGCTGCAAGGCACCGCCCGCGCGCGCGACACCGTGGCGCTGACACTGACGGCGTCGGTGGCCGCCAGCTACCTGCAGGCCGCGGCGCTGCGCGAGCGCGTGGACATCGCGCAGCGCAACCTCGCCACCGCCGAGCGCATCCTGGCGCTGGTGGCCTCGCGCGCCCGCGCCGGCGCCGCCACGCCGCTGGAGCTGGCGCAGCAGCGCGGGCTGGTCGCCACCCAGCGGCAGGACCTGGAGCAGCGCCGGCAGGAAGCGCGCGGCAGCCTGACCGCGCTGGCGATCCTGCTGGGCCGCCCGGCGCCGGGCTTCGACATCGCCGCCAGCACGCTCGACGGCATCGCCATGCCCACCGTCGCCGCCGGCGTGCCGGCCAGCCTGATCGTGCACCGGCCCGACCTCGCCCAGGCCGAGCGCGCGCTCGCCGCGGCCGACGCCGACATCGTGGCCGCGCGCGCCGCCATGCTGCCCTCGCTGACCCTGACCGCGGGCGCCGGCGTGGGCGCGGACCGGCTGCACGACCTGCTCGACACCTCGCTGTACAGCCTCGCCGCCGGCCTCGCCGCGCCGATTTTCAACGCCGGCCGCCTGGCCGCCGGGCGCGACTTCGCCATCGCCCGGCGCGAGGAACTGCTGGCCGCCTACCGCGGCGCCATCGTCAACGCCTTCGGCGACGTGGAAAACGCGCTCAACGCCGTCGACGGGCTGACGCGCCAGCGCGACGCGCAGGCCGAGGCGCTGGCGCAGGCGCGGGAAGCCGCGCGGCTGGCCGAGTCGCGCTACCGCGCCGGCGCCGAGACGCTGCTGACCGTGCTCGACGCCCAGCGCACGCTCTACGCCGCGCAGGACAACGCGGTGCAACTGCACCTGGCGCAGCTGCAGGCCAGCGTGGGGCTGTTCCGCGCGCTCGGAGGGGGATGGGAAGATGGCGCCGCCGCCGGCGGTGGCAACCTGCTGTCGCGGGACGCGCGGCCGGGGACGCGCGGCTGACCGAAGC
Source organism: Cupriavidus sp. FW216-B1 (assembly GCF_058789195.1). NCBI lineage: Bacteria > Pseudomonadati > Pseudomonadota > Betaproteobacteria > Burkholderiales > Burkholderiaceae > Cupriavidus > Cupriavidus sp. FW216-B1. Next base: position 17,291 of record NZ_JBYTEL010000004.1, read on the forward strand.
GGCGCCCGCGCGGCGGGCGGCGGGAGGCGTTCAGGCCCGCGGATACAGTCCCAGCCGCTGCGCCTGCACCCGGGCCAGGCCCAGCAGCGCATTGGTGAACGGCGTCGGCACGGCCGTGATCTGGCCCAGTTCGCGCACGGCGGCCACCAGCGCGTCGAGCTCGACCGGCCTGCCGGCCTCCACGTCCTGCAGCATCGAGGTCTTCATCGCGCCGAGCCGCAGCGTGACCGCGAGGCGGTCGGCCGGCGCCTGGTCGATCGTGATGCCGCAGCGCTCGCCGATGGCCTTGGCCTCCAGCATCACGGCGGTGACGAAATCGCGCACCAGCTCGTCGCCGAGGATGCGGTCCGAGGTGGCGCCGGTCAGCGCGCTGATCGGGTTCATGGTCATGTTGCCCCACAGCTTGTACCAGACATCCTGCTGGATGCGGTCCGACGCCTTCGCGTCGAACCCGGCGCCGGCGAACATCGCCGCCAGCGCCCTGACGCGCTCGCTCGGCTGCCCGCTCGCCTCGCCCAGGATCAGGCCCCGGCCCTGGCGGTTGCGCACCACGCCCGGCGCGTCCAGCATGCAGCTCGCGTGCACCACGCAGCCGACGGTCTGCCGCGCCGGAATGGCCGCCGCGATCGCGCCGTCCGGGTCGACCGAGGCCAGCCGCTTGCCGGCGAACGCCGGGCCCAGGCCGTCACAGAACCACCACGGCACGCCGTTCATCGCGGTCAGGACGGTCGTGTCCGGACCCAGCAGCGGCGCGATGCGGCCGGCCACGGACGCCAGCGCCGGCGCCTTCACCGCGACCACGACGAGATCCTGCGGGCCGAGCGCCGCCGGATCGTCGCTGGCGCGCACCGCCACCGCGCGGGGCTCGGCCTCCTGGCCCTCGCCCTCCACCAGCCGCAGCCCGCGGCTGGCCAGCGCATCGAGCGTGGCGCCGCGCGCGACGACGCTGACCTGCGCCCCCGCCTCGGCCAGCTTCACGCCGATCCAACCGCCGATCGCGCCGGCGCCGTAGATACAAACCTTCATGTGTCACTCCTTGTTGCCGGGACCGGTCCGGTCCAACGCGACGGAACGCCCCCCGGGGCGCCGGCCATCGCCATCACTTGCCGTGGATCACCTGCTGTGGTCGTGGCGGTCCCCGCCCATCGGGTCGACGATGATCATGGTGCGGTCGAGCACGCCGCGGTCGTCGAAGTAGATGCTGAAATGCGCCTGCAGATAGCCGTTCGTGTACATCCGGTACGACCATGCCTCGCGCTTCATCAGCGGGTAATACTCCACCGGCTCGCGCGGCATGCCGAAGCGCTCGACCACGTCCTGCTTGGTCCAGACGCCGGGCTTGGCTTCGTAGATCTCCTTCTCGGTCAGCATCTGGCGGAAGTTCGTCAGCCTGCCGCCGGCGTCGAAGTCCGCCGCGTAGACCTCGTGCCCGAGCGGCTGCCGCGAGTAGATCCAGCGGCTGGTGCCGCCGGCAAGCCGGTAGGTCTCCGTGGGCGCGCCGAACGTATCGCGCACGGCACTTTCCGGGCTGCCGATCATCTTCTGCGCGGTCTGGACGGGTTCCAGCGACGCGCAGGCGGACAGCGCGGCCGCCGCCGCCAGCGCGGCGATCCATCGGGTGATTCGATATGTTCGATATGTTCGATATGACATGAGCACTCTCCAGCGTCGATGCAGGCCGGTCCCGGGAACGGAAACCGGCTCCGATGCGTCAGCATAGCCCCCTTGATCGTCCACCTCGCCGGGGGTGCCCGCGCACCGGATCCTCGCCGCGCCTCCGGCAAACCCGCATCATGAAATCCGGGATCATTATTGTACTTTGCGATTATCCGATAATTCCGACTCTCCGGTTTATCTATTGCAAGACAATGTTGTAGAAAATCACTAGACATGACACTCCGTGCCGCTTTCCGAAATCGGCACCGCAAACCCCGCTTCGCCCCGTATCCCGCCTGTGGCAAGGACCAGCGCCAGTTGTCATGCTGGCGCAATCCAGGCGTAATGCGTGCCCCAATAGACTCCGGTTTCTATTTTTTTATTTCGATAAATTACAAGCCGGAGAACAAGAATGAGGAAGACAAAATCCGCCCGCATCAAGCTGGCGGCGCTGCTGTGCACCGCTGCGGGCACCGCGCTGGCGCAATCGGGCGTCACGCTGTACGGCGTGGCCGACGTCGGCGTCGAATACCTGTCCAACGCGGCCGCCAAGGGCAGCAAGGGCAGCGCGTACCGGCTCTCGTCCGGCAACATGTCCACCTCGCGCTGGGGCCTGCGCGGCATCGAAGACCTCGGCGGCGGCCTGAAGGCGGTGTTCGACCTGGAAAGCGGCTTCAACCTCGACGACGGCGGGCAAGGCGGCAACCGGCTGTTCGACCGCAGCGCGGTGGTCGGCCTGGCCGGCGACTTCGGACAGGTCACGCTCGGGCGGCAGACCACCCCGCTGTACGACACCACCATCCGGCTCGACCCGATGGGCTTCGCGCCGCGCTACTCGTTGTTCCGCAGCGACGCGGTGCTGGCCGGGCGCGCCGACAACGCCATCAAGTATCGCCGCAGCGTCTCCGGCCTCACGGTCACGGCGCTGTACAGCTTCGGCCGCACCGGCGCCGGCGAAGTGCCCGGCGACAACAAGGTCGACCGCAGCCTTGGCGGCAGCCTGTACTACGAGAACGACACCTTCGCCGCCGGCCTCGTCTACGACGAATACCAGGGCACCTCCGTCGCCGCCCGCAACCAGAAAGACCGCCGCGTGGCGCTCGGCGCCAGCTACGCATTCGGCTCGCTCAGCCCCTACGCCGGCTACCGCTGGCTCAACGGCGACGTGGGCGGCGAAGTCCGCTCCAACCTCTACTGGCTCGGCCTGCGCTACAAGGCCACGCCCGCGCTCTCGTTCTCCGGCGCGGCCTACTACACGGACTTCAGGAACAGCAACGCCGACCCGATGATGTTCGCCGCCTCGGCCAGCTACGTCCTCTCCAAGCGCACCGACGTCTATTTCAACGCCGCCTTCGCGCGCAACAAGAACGGCTCCGAACTCGGCCTGAACGGCTTCAACGCCACCACCGGCGCGCCCAACAGCGTCATCCCGGGCAGGAACCAGACCGGCGTGGTCGCCGGCGTGCGGCATCGTTTCTGAGGCGCCAACGCATATCGACGCTCTCCGCCTGAAACGGGAGCCTTGCGCCCACCGCGTCTTGACGTGGTGGGTTTTTTTGTTTCGGCATGATGCCAGTACCGTAGTTCGCTGGATTGTGCCAAGGCGCCATGCAGGGGCGCATGCGTTCCACGGAGGTAGTCGGATGAACGGGAGGATCTCCACGGCGGCGGCAAAGCCGGCGGCCGTGCCAGCCGGTTATGCCGGCATCCATGGCGGCATCGTGGAACTGCTCGACGGCGCGCGCCATGCGGCGGCGCATAGCGTCAATGCCCTGATGACGGCGAGCTACTGGGAAATCGGCCGCCGGATCGTCGAAGCCGAGCAGAAAGGCAAGCGGCGTGCCGGCTACGGCGAGCAGTTGATCGCGCGGCTGTCTGGCGACCTGACCTCCCGGTTTGGGCGTGGGTTCAGCCCGGACAACCTGGAGAACATGCGCGAGTTCTTTCTCGCCTACCCCTGGTCTGTGATTTCCGAGATGCTGTCTCGGAAGTCTGGAAACGGGATGTCTGCCGAAAGTTCCGAGACAGCGTCTCGGAATTTCGACCTTTCCGAGTTGGCACAGGTCTTCGCACTGCCGTGGTCCGCCTATGTTCGTCTGCTGGTAGTCAAGGATGTCCACGCCCGGCAGTTCTATGAAGCCGAGGCGCTGCGTGGAGGATGGAGCGTACGCCAGCTCGACCGGCAGATCGGCAGCCAGTTCTATGAGCGTACAGCCCTGTCCAAGGGCAAGGCCGCAATGCTGGTCAAAGGCGCGGTGCCGAAGCCAGAGGATGCCGTCACGCCCGACGATGCGATCAAAGACCCATACGTGTTGGAGTTCCTCGATCTCAAGGACGAGTATTCGGAGTCCGACCTTGAAGCCGCCTTGATCCGGCGGCTGGAAGACTTCCTGCTCGAACTGGGCGAAGGGTTCACCTTCATCGGGCGACAGCGCCGATTGCACATCGATCAGACCTGGTATCGGGTGGATCTGCTGTTCTTCCATCGCAAGTTGCGTTGCCTAGTCATCATCGACCTGAAGCTCGGCAGGCTGACGTGGGCCAGATGCACATGTACTGCAACTATGCCAAGGAGCACTGGGCGTACTCGGATGAGAATCCGCCCGTGGGACTGATTCTTTGCGCTGACAAGGGGCAGGCCCTGGCTCGGTATGCGCTGGATGGGCTGCCAAGTAAGGTCATGGCGGCCAATTACCGCACGGTGCTACCGGATGCCGAATTGCTGCAGAAAGAATTGGAAAACACACGGCGACTGCTCGAATCTCGCGGAACGCTTCCCCTCAAGACACGCAGATCATAGTGTGCGTCCCGGCATCGGGCTTGCGAACTGCCCCCGTCACGCAAGCGCTTCGACAAGAGCGGCTACACCCGGCTGGGCACCGCCTACACCGAGCGCGTGAGCGACAGCCTCAACTATTCGTCAGCGCCGAGCACGACGCGCGCGACCACGACAACAACTTCACCGCCCAGATGTCCGCGCTGCCGCGCTATGCGCAGGTCAACCTCGGCGCCTCCGGCCTTGGCACGCGCAACCGCTCGTACTACGGCGGCGCCACGGGCGGCCTCGTGCTGCATGCCAGCGGCCTGACGGCATCGCCCTATCCCGTGCAGGACACCTTCGGCATCCTCTCCGCGAGCGGCACGCCGGGCGTCAAGGTGGGCACGCCGCAAGGACCGGTCTGGACCGACCCGTGGGGGGCGCCGTCATCCCGCAGCTTTCGCCCTACGGCAGCAGCCGAATCGAAGTCAGCACCAGCACCCTGCCGCGCAATGTCGATATCCGCAATGGCTTTCGCATGGTGGACGCGGGGCGCGGCTCGGTGAACTTCGTGGACTTCGAGCTGCTGCGCGTGCGGCGCCTGCTGCTCAACGCCCGCGGCGCTGACGGCAAGGCACTGCCGGCCGGCGCCTTCGTGCTCGACGGCAACAACCAGTTCGTCAGCACCGTGCTCGACCGCGGCCAGATCTTCCTCGGCAATGGCGCGGCGGACACCGCGCTCTCGGTGGCGCTGCCGGGCGGCCGGCAATGCGTGCTGCGCTACACGCTGCCGGCGACCCCGCCACCGCCGCCTTCTTCGAGACCGCCGATGCAGTCTGCCATCCTCGATCAGCCTGCCCATGCAAGACACCGCCCGTTACTCGCGGCTCCTGCGGCTTGCCCCCCTGCTTCTCGCCGGCGGCATCGGCTGGCCGGGAACCGCGCTCGCGGACGACAACTGCCGCCTGTACCTCAGCCCCGGCCAGGCCGACTACGGCCGCCTCCATCGCGCGGCCATCCTGGAAGCGCGGCAACCCAGCGGCGGCTACTCGCTCGGCAAGCGGCAACTGACGCTCAACGTAACCTGCACCCGGCCGGCGGCGCTGACCCTGTTCGTGGGCGGCGCGGCAACCGGCGACGGCAACTACAGCTTCGGCCCGCGCGGCCGCCTGGCCTTGACCCTCTCGCAAGCGCGCGTGGACGGCCGCGCGCTGACACTGGGCAGCGTCGAGCAGGCCACGCAACTGCCCGCGCAGACCGGCGCCAGCCTGCCGCTGCTCCCGGGCAGGGGCGTCGCCCTGATGGCGGGCAGCCAACCCGGCATGGGACAGCAATACGCAATGCAGCTCGACGTCGAAGCCAGCCTGCCCGCCGAAGCGCTGTCGGTCAGCGCCGAAACCGAAGTGGGCAGCAGCCACAGCATCGAGGTGATTCAGCGCTGATATGCGCTGCGGTGGCCAGTTTTCAGGTCCGACCGCAACACCCGTATCTGCAAATGCCTGCCGAAATTTCTGATTGTGCGTCCAACGCATATGAAGCGCGCCCTCGATCGGGTAGCCTCGTCACGGACCTCCGGCGACGCGCACCACACGTGCTCCGAGCCTTGGCTCAAACGGAATGAGAGCGACTCTTTAAGGACGCATGAACCATGAGATTGCCGAACAACAAGCTATCCGTCATATCGACTTCGCTGGCGCTGGCCGGCGCCCTTTTATGCGTGGCGCCGGCTCACGCGCAATCCATGGGCAACGCCAACGCTTCCGTGCAGGTTTCCGCCGGCGCCGCTTCGATCCTGGCAGCGCCCCTGGTGAGCCTGGCCGGCGGCGGTGGCGGTCCAGTAGAGGCGTCCGCGCTCGCGGGCATGGGCAGTGTGTTCGTGGTTTCGGGCATCGCGCAGGGTGGCCAGGATGTGGTCGAAGTCATCCTCGATGCCGCCAGCGGCGCGGGGAAGCTCTCCGTCAAGCTGGGCAAGTCGGCCTTCGAAACGCTAGGCGTCTCGGCGGGCGCCACCGTGCGGGCGGTCGCCGAGTCGACTGGCACCATGCTGGTGGTGTCGGGCAAGGTACTGGCGTTCGTTCCCAACACGCTGGGCGAGGCCTTGCTGCATCACGAGCGTGTGCCCGGCACGCCGGCACAATAAAGGACAGACATGATCCGGAACCAGATATGCCGCGCCGCGGCGCTGCTCCTGCTGCTCGTGCCGGCACTGGCCTCTGCCGGACAGAGTTGCGAGGAAACGCCGCTCACCGAGAACACCCTGCGCATGGCGATGCGCACGGCGCAGAACGTGATCGCCACGCTCGAGAAGCGCGGCGACAACGTTGCCCTGCTCGGTCGGGTCGGGCAAGACCTGTCCGAATACGGCCTGAAATACAGCCATGCCGGTTTCGTCTATCGCAGCGCGCCGGACGCGCCCTGGCGCATCGCCCATCTGCTCAATACCTGCGGCACTGCCCATTCCGATCTGTGGTACGAGGGCGTGGGCAACTTCTTCCTCGACGACATGTTCTCGTTCGACGCGTTGCTGGCCATCCCGCCCAAGCCCGTTGCCGAGCGACTGCTGCCACGCCTGCAGGACCCGCCGGCACTGCGCGCCGTCCACGACGCCAACTACAACCTAGTGGCCTACCCGTTCTCCACGCGCTACCAGAATTCGAACGTCTGGGTGCTGGAAACGCTGGCCGCGGCCGAAGCGCGCGACGCGAAGATCGGCAGCCGCGCCCAGGCGCAGGCCTGGCTGCAACTGGCGGACTACCAGCCCTCCGAGATGAAGATCGGTACCTTCAAGCGCCTGGGCGGCCGCATGTTCAAGGCCAATGTCGCCTTCGACGACCATCCCGACAACTTGCGTTTCTCCGACCGGATTCGCACCGTCACCGTCGACTCAATCACGCGATTCGTGACCAGCCGGAAGGAGGGCTGGGAAGTGGTGGAAATCCGGGCGCCGCGCTAGGAAGTCGCTAGGGCCAAAGCGCGGAAGGCGGCAGTGGACGGATGCCGCCGTCGCCTCCCGCCCCCGCGATGACGGCCGCCATCCACGTCGAATCATTTTGTCCGGGCCCGGTGCCGCCACCACAGGACCATGACCGTCAGCAGGACAAGGCAGAGCGACGATGCCGCAAACGCCGCGTCGTCCTCCTGGGAGGCATTCTTCGCCCCATAGACCGACAGCCATCCCCGCCACAGCGGTCCCGAGAGATTAGGGGCGACGTCGGGATGCGTGGCCCACCAGAAAGCATTCGCGGTGATCGCTGCCGCCAGCCATAGCACTACCAGAACCATTTTCGGCATCGTCATCACCGCACTGTCAGTACCCCGTATGCCTTGAGTCCTGACCCAGGCACCGCGTATTTTGGCGAACTCGTAAATATCGATCGAATGCTCATCCAGTCAGACATCTCGTCAATCGTCACGCATCCTTCGCTGATGCCAAGACGGCCCTTAGGATGCAATCGCAAATGGGACCTGACGATTTTCTCGCAAAGCACTTTATCATCATCTATATTTTCATCAATAGCATAAAGTGCATACCAGTCGTTCTTCTTGTTTCCATTCAAATCGAGCCAATTCCTCAGCGTTCCGGTTATGCCACCAGACTGTCGATCAAAGATGTAGTATCGGCCGACAGGGATGGCTCCATATCGCGGAGTACACATGAGGGAGCGTCTATTCATATATTCCTCCCTGCCGGAAAACGCCGCAAACGACAGAGCGCCGACCTTGAACTCGCTCATCGGTTGCTCGTTCAATTCAAAAGTACATTGCAGCATGTGTAGGACCTCCAGATGTTATGCATATTCCATGGACAGTGGAATCGAATGAATATCATCTGGGAAATAGCCTGTCCATTGGACACGTCCGAGAAATCCCCGGCAACGCCAATAGCGCTCCGGGTTCCTCGGGATTGGTGCCACCGAAACCGTGATAGATAGCAGACGCAGCCCGGGCGTTGGCCAGCCCACCAAGCCCTCCCCGCGCCAATTCTAACCAAACACCCTCCCCTGATTCACGATCCCCGCAGATCCAGCGCCTGCTTAACTCAGCACATCAGCGCCAGTTCGAGCGGATCCCCGGTATCCCACTGAGAGGCGCCCTCCGGCGCCATCGCAGGAAGTACCCCCGGCCACCGCGATCGGCGATAATTTGCTTCCCTCCGGCCTTCCCCACGCCCTCGCTTCATGACCGATTCCACCACGCATGAAACCGCGCCCGTCGCCAAGGTGGCGGGCACGGCCGCGTTCTCCAAGTTCATGCACGTGCTGCAACTGGTGGCCGACGCGGAGGGGCCGGCCAGCATGGCCGCGCTGGTGAAGCAAAGCGGCTATCCCAAGCCCACGGTCTACCGCATCGTGGCGGCGCTGGTGGCCGAAGGCATGCTGCGCGAGGACGGGCGCGATGGCGCGCTGGTGCTCGGCCCGCGGCTGATGCAGCTGGCCAGCCGCAGTTGGTCGCGCTCGGACCTGCGCCTGGCCGCGGTGGAAGCGCTGAAGACGCTGCGCGACGTGACCGGCGAGACGGTGCACCTCGCCGTGCCCAACGGCAACACCATGATCTACATCGAGAAGCTGGAAAGCCTGGCGGCGGTGCGCATGGCCTCGCGCATCGGCGCGGCGGTGGCGCTGCATTCGACCGCGGTCGGCAAGGCCTACCTGTCGATGCTGGCGCCCGGGGAGCGGGACGCGATCCTGGCGCAGTTGCCGATGCCGCGCTACCAGCCCAACACCATGACGCAAGCCGATGCGCTGCGCCGGCAACTGGACACCTTCCGCGCGCAGGGCTGGTCGGTGGACGACGAGGAAAACGAGGCCGGCATCTATTGCTTCGGCGCGCCGGTCCTCGACACGCGCGGCCAGCCGGTGGCGGCGGTCAGCGTCAGCACGCTGCGCTTCATGCAGAAGGACGATCCGCTCGCCGCCTACGTCGAGCCGCTGCTGGCGGCCTGCCGCGAGATCGGCAGGCGCATCGCGGAGAGTCCGGCGCTGTCGTCGTCGCGCGATCTGTAGTGCGTCGCGCCTTATGCCACGAGGTAGCCGCCGTCGACCGGCAGGATCACGCCAGTGACGAAGCGCGCGGCCGGCGCGCACAGGAAGGCCACCGCGTCCGCCACGTCGTCGGGCTCGCCCCAGCGCGCCAGCGGCGTGCGCTGCAGGATCGGGCCCGCGCGCGCCGGGTCGTCCTGCAAGGCCTGCGTCAGCGGCGTGGCGATCCAGCCCGGCGCCACCGCGTTGACGCGGATGCCGTCGGCCGCGTAGGCCAGCGCCAGCGACTTGGTCAGCTGCGCCACCCCGCCCTTGCTGGCGGCGTAGCCCGGCACCAGCGCGCCGCCGAAGAAGCTCAGCATCGACGCCGTGTTGACGATCACCCCGCGCCGCGCCGCCAGCCGCGAGCGCGCGGCGCCGCATACGCGCATGGTGCCGGTCAGGTTGACGTCGAGCACCTGCGCGAACACGTCCACGTCGTGCTCGTCGCCGCGGCGGATGATGCCGGCGCAGTTCACCACGATGTCGAGCGCGTCGAAGCCGGACACCAGCGCGTCCACGGCCTGCGTGTCGGTCACGTCGATCAGCCTGACCGCGACGCCGGCGTCGAGCGAGCCGTCGCCGGCGTCGATGCCGGTGGCGGTGACGTGGGCGCCGAGCCGCGCGAGGCGGTTGGCCACCGCGGCGCCGATGCCCTGGGTGGCGCCCGAGACAAGCGCGCGCTTGCCGCGAAAGAGGTCGGTCTGGAAAGTCATGGTGGCGGGAAAATCCTGCGAAGCGGGAATGGGGAAGAACAGGGAAGAACGGGGAAGGATGAAGACCGCGCGCCCGGCCAGCGCGCGCGGCCGCGCCGTCAGTGGCCGAGGCCGACCTTGGCGATCAGCGACTTGAAGTAGGCGTTGTCCTTCGCCATCGCGTTGCGGAACTCGTCCTGGTCCGCATAGGCGAAGCCCAGGTTCTGCTTGTCCATCGTCTCGCGCAGCGCGGGCTCCGCCGCGGTCCTGGCGGCCGCCGTGCGCAGCACCGCCACCACCTCGGGCGGCGTGTGGCGGGGGGAGGGTGAGGAGCGGCAGGTGCCGAGCCAGAGGGGTATGTTT
>NZ_JBYTEL010000004.1:27790-188332 GCF_058789195.1 Cupriavidus sp. FW216-B1
CGCGCAGCGCGTGCTCCTCCGCGGTCTTGGCGGCCGCCGTACACACTCCCGCCACCACCTCGGTCGGCCCCCCCCCCCCCCCCCCGATGCCGCGCCAGGTGCCGATCGACAGGTCGATGTTGCGCTCCTTGAGCGTCGGCACCGACTCGAAGCCCTTGACGCGCTGGTCCGCCATCACCGCCAATGTCTTGAGCTTGCCGGCCGCCACGTAGACCGACACCTCGGCCGGGCTGACCGTGACCGCGTCGATATGCCCGCCCAGCAGCGCCAGCACGGCCGGGTTGCCGCCCTGGAACGGGATGTGGTTGAACCTGGTGCCGGTCTTGTCCTCCAGCGCGGCGGCGGCCAGGTGCCAGATCGAGCCGTTGCCGGCATTGCCCACGCGCATGGCGCCCGGATCCTTGCGCGCGGCCTCCAGGAACGCCTCCACCGTGGTGTACGGCGAATCGCTGCGCACCGTGATGGCCGACGGATCGGCGTTGAGCCGCGCGATCGGCACGAAGTTCTCGTAGGTCAGCTTGGTCAGGCCCAGGTGCGGCACGATGGTCAGGTCCGCCGTGAGCAGCGAGAGCTTGTAGCCGTCCGGGTGCGCGTTGGCCACGTCGGCCCAGCCGATCGCGCCGCTGGCGCCCGGCTTGTTGACCACTACGATGCTCTGCGGCAGGTGCTTGCGCGACGACTCCGCGAACGCGCGCGCCAGCGCGTCGGTGCCGCCGCCGGCCTGGAACGGCACCACCAGTTCCATGCCATGCGTGGGGAACGGGGTTGCCTGCGGGGTTGCCTGCGCGGTGGCCTGCGCCATCGCCGGCGCGCTGGCGACGGCGAGCAACGCGCCCGCCACGGCCAGCATGGCGCGCACGCGCATCGGGGCAAAACGGGGCTGCCTTGTCATGTTGTCTCCTCTTGTGGTCTTGTCTTGTCGCGTCTTGCTGTTGGCTGCCGCGACTGCGCATCTGGCGCGGCTTCTCCGGCCGGCTCGCTGGCCGGCTCATATTTCCCGGCGCCATGCGCCGCGCGGCACTCAGCGGATGAACTGGTCCACGTATTCCGCGCCCAGGCCCACCGCCGCGAAATGCGCCTTGCACATCTCGATCTTGGTGAACACGTCCTCGTAGCCCATGCCCTTACCCCACGGGTCGGTGTAGTACATGACGCCGTTCACCTGGAAATAGGTGATCATCTCCTCCACGTCGGGCGGCACGTACAGCGTATGGGTCTCGCCCGGCGGCTCGAAGACGTAGCTGCCCTCGGTGGCCTCCCAGTCATGCTCGAGATACCGCCAGCGGCCCTTGAGCACGAAGCCGTGCACGGCCTGCGGATGGCGGTGCCGGCTCAGCACGCCGGACTTGCGCACGCGCAGCAGGTTCATCCAGTAGCCCTGGCTGGCGTTCAGGCACAGCGGCCGGAACCACACGTTCTCCGCCTGCGGCACCCACAGCCGCTCGTCCGTGGGAATGGCGTGCGGCACCACGATCTCGGGCAGCGCGTGCGGCGGATTGGGATATTGGTAGGGCGTGAGGGGTTCGGTGTCGGGGGTGTCTAGTGGCATCGGAGGTCCATTAGTCCATATTATGGAATTGAAACTTATAATATGGACTCATTGTAGGAAGACTGGCGGCGCGACGAACCCCGGGGTTTCCCTGAAGCGGTGGCGCGGAACGCCCTAGCCCCCGCGGACGGTCCCTGCGCCGCGACGGTATGCGAGACGCTCCGGGCGCCGTCCCGCGCCCGCCGATGCGAATGGCAAGGTCAGACCAGCAGCCAACTGAACTTGTCGGCGATCAACGCCTTGCGGGCCTCGATGAAATCCTCGTACCGCTCCAGTTGCCAGAGCGCCGGATCGGCGGGAATCAGGTGGAGCGCGAGATAGTCCGGCGACTTGTCGGCGAACCACTCCGCGGCAAGCGCGTCGCCCTTGCCGCCCGCGCCGTTCTCGGCCCGCGTCAGCAGCATGCAGTTGGCCAACTGGTTGCGCGCGGCATCGCGGTACTTCATGACCTGCCGGCCGCTCTGCTCGTTGACGACCTTGACCGCCCTCAGGCGGCTCTGCGCGAACACGTGGTCGACCTGCGGCAGGTTGTTGTCGTAGGCCGGCGCATAGGTGAACGCCGGATACCACAAATTGAGAATGAGGTGGATGGTCTTGGAGCCATAGCCCATCTCGAAGAAACGCTCGCGGGTCAGCTCCAGGCTCCGGTTCTGCGAGCGGATCACGCCGTAGCCCTCCTCCGCGTCGAAGCGCCCCAGTTCCCGGAAGCGCTTGACCAGCGCATCCACGATGCGGTCCGACTGGCCGCTGAACGCGCCGGCCAGCAGCGTGCGCACGAGGAACACGTCCATGTGCCGCGCCTCCTTCCAGGCCTGCGGAAAATGATGGCGGACGTAGATCAGCGGAATCAGCGCGATGTAGGAAGGCAGCGCCTTGTCGCCCTGGATGTACGTCTTGCTGCGGACGAAGTCGGCCACCGCGCGAATGGAGTCGGACAACGACTCCCAGTCCGCCTCGATCGCCTCGCGCACGCCCGGTTTCCTGAACTTCGACACTTCGTATTGCGCGCCCTGGTCCAGCAGCACGAGACAGGTCTTCAGGACGAAATCGCGGTCGAAGGCAAAGCCGTAGCGGTTCAGGTCGTCCAGCAGTTCCTCCATGCGGTTGTCCGCCACGTCCCAGGTCGCGTTCAGCAGCGAGAACAGCAGGTCCGACTTCTCCAGCTTGGTGCCGCCGGAGTTGGCGCGGATGAAGACCTCGACCACGTCGTCCTCGGTATAGAGCGTGGGATTGTCGATGCTGTCCAGCTCCTGGTACGTGATCGACTCGTCCATCTTGAAGGTGCGGTCCACGAGGTCGAGGTTGTTGTCGATCCGGTCCTCCTCCTCGGCCGTCAGCTCGCGGCCCGCGCTGGCCTCGATCTCCCGGAGCAGGTCGCGCTTGCGGCGGCTGGTCATGACCAGGTCCTTGAACTTCACCCACGGAAAGGCCGACTCCCTGGCCACGCGGAAGGCGAAGCGGAACTTGATGTCGTCGGGCAGCGTCGCGGTCCCGCTGAGCACGTCGAAGCAAAGCTCCCTGCCGGCAAAGCTGCCACACAAGCCGATGTACAGGCTCTGCAGCCGCTGCTGCCCGTCGAGGACCAGGCACTTTCTCTTCTCGTCCTCGGGCACGAAGAACGTGCTCAGCTTGAGCGAATCGGTCCAGTTGTCGATGAACTTGCGGCGGCGGATACCGCTGGTGGTCTTCCACACCAGCAGCGTGCTGATCGGGTATTCGCGCAGGATCGAGTCGAACAGGCGGCAGATCTGCTCCTCTCCCCATACGAACGGGCGCTGGATGTTCGGCAGCCAGAAGCCGCCGTCCTCGTCCGGGTTGTTAAGGTAGCCGACGATCTTGCGGATGGTTTCTTTTTGGTTTTTCATGTTTTCGGGACGTTGTTTTCCAGCCTGCCTCCCACGCGCGGAGGCCGCCGCCTGCTCTACGGCAAGCGGGACAATTTCTTTAGCCGCCATCCCCGCGGCGGCCCATGCGCAAGAGGGGCCGACAGGTTCGACACAGGTTCACGGGACTCACGAGGCCGCCATCGCCTCCCGCACCGCGTCGCGCGCGCACCCGGCCAGCAGTTCCGATGCCGCGCTGCGCTGCGCGCCCGCCAGGCGCGCGATCACCAGCGGCTGGCGCAGCGTCTGCTCGCGGATCGGCCGCTGCGCCACGCCGCCGGCCACGGTGGCGGGCGGCGCCTGCGTGATCAGCAGCGCCACGCCCAGCCCGTTGGCCACCATGCCGCGCGCCAGTTCCAGCGAGGCAACACGGTAGCGCACTTCCGGGTGCAACCCATATTGCCAGAACGGCGCCATCAGGAATTCGCGGCTGTGCGGCAGGTCCACCAGGATCAGCGGCTCGCGCGCCAGCGCGTGCAATGACACGCCGCCGCGCCCCCTGGCCAGCTTCGATGCCGCAGGCACCAGCCCGTAGGGCGGCAGCTCGGCCAGGCATTCGCGGTCGATCTCGGCGGGCAGGCCCACGTCATAGGTCAGCGCGAACTCGATATAGCCGCTGCGCAAGCCCTCCTCCATCTGCGCGAGGTCGCCTTCCACGAAGCGCACGGTCAGCGCCGGGTAGCGCTCGCGTGCCAGGCGCAGCAGCACCGGCAGGTAGACCGGCGCCAACGTGCTGAACACGCCGATCTGCACCTCGCCGGCGGCGCCGTCGCCGGGCCCGCCGGCCTCGAACGCGGTGGCCGCGCGCAGGATCTCGCGCGCTTCGGCCAGCTTGCGCACGCCGAAGCGCGTGAGCGTCATCCTGGCGCCGGCGTCGCGCGCGAACAACGCCGCGCCGAACAGCGTTTCCAGCTCGCGGATGGCCACCGAGACCGACGGCTGGGACACGTTGAGCTGCCGCGCCGCGGCCGTGGTGCTGCCGGTGTCGGCCGCCGCGGCGAAGTAGCGCAGCAGGCGCAAGGAGACACGCATCAAGAAATCTTATAGGTCATAGTGGATTTCAATATTTTACTTGATAGCCACGGATGCACAGAATCCACTGATCCGGGTGTCCCAGGCCGGCGCCCGCAACAAAACCAGGAGGAACGACAAGTGCAAGCCGCCTATCCAGTGCCCCATCCCGACGCGCCGCCCGGCATGCTGGCCGGCATCCGCGTGATCGATTTCTCGCGTGTGCTGGCCGGCCCGTACTGCACCGCGCTGCTGGCCGACCTCGGCGCCGAGGTCATCAAGGTCGAGCCGCCCGGCGGCGACGACTACCGCGCGATCGGCCCGTTCGCCGATGGCGAGAGCGGCCTGTTCCGCGCCATGAACCGCAACAAGCAGAGCATCGTCATCGACCTCAAGACCGAGGCCGGGCGGGCGCTGGCGCGCTCGCTGTGCGCGCGCGCCGACGTGGTGGTGGAGAATTTCCGCCCCGGCGTGGCGGACAAGCTCGGCATCGGCTACGCCACGCTGCAGGCGGACAATCCGGGACTGGTGTACGCCAGCGTGTCGGGCTTCGGCCAGACCGGTCCGGAATCGCACCGCCCGGCTTACGACATCATCCTGCAGGCCATGTGCGGCCTGATGGACGCCACCGGCGCGCCGGACGGCCCACCCACGGTGCTGGGCGAGGCGGTCTCCGACGTGGTGAGCGGCCTCTTTGCCTCGTGGGGCATCCTCGCTGCGCTGCTGGCGCGGCAACGCAGCGGCAAGGGCACGCACGTGGACGTCTCCATGTTCGATGCCACGCTCGGCCTGAGCGCCACGCTGGTGGCCCGCTACGCCGCCACCGGCGAGGCGCCGCGGCGCGTGGGCAACCGCCATCCCTCGTCCGCGCCGTTCGGCGCCTTCCGCGCGGCGGACGGCTTCTACGTGGTGGCGGTGCTGAACAACAAGCTGTTCCAGGCGCTGGCCGGCGCCATCGGCCAGCCCGCGCTGGCGGCCGATCCGCGCTTCGCCGACGATCCGGCGCGCTGCGCCCACGAGGCCGACCTGCGCGCCTGCATCGAGCACTGGTCCGCCACGCGCACGGTCGCGCAGGTCAACCGCGTGCTGGGCGCGGCCGGCATCCCGGTGGCGCCGATCCGCAACGTCAGGCAGGCGCTGGAAAGCGAGCTCGCCGCGCACCGCGGCCTGCTCGCCGAGGTGGCCGGCAAGCACGGCAGCCTCGCCCGCGTGCCCACCCAGCCGGTGAAGTTCTCCGGCCAGCACGCCGCGCCGTTGCGCCCCGCGCCCGCGCTCGGCCAGGATACCGACACCATCCTGCGCGCGCTCGGCCTGGGCCCGCTGCAGGTCCAGGCGCTGCGCGCCGGCGGCGCGCTCGGCCCGGACACCGCCCTCGCCCCACACGACAAACCCGAACTGGAGAACCATCATGCTTGAACGACTGGGCGTGCAGCCGGCCGACCTGGAAATGTCCGACGCCATCGGCCGCTTTGCGCGCGCCGAGCTGGCGCCGAACGCCGCCGAGGTCGACCGCGACGAAATCCCCGCCACGCGCTACGTGCCGCAACTGGCCGAACTCGGCGTGATGGGCATGAACCTGCCCGAGCGCTGGGGCGGCATCGGTGCCACGCCGGTGGCACTGATCCTCGCGCTGGCGGAGATCGCCAGGGCCTGCGCGTCCACCTCGTCCATGGTCGGCGCGCACTATCTGGCCACGGACTCCATCCTGATCGGCGGCGACGACGAGCTGCGCGCGCGCTACCTGCCGGACGCCGCCGCCGGCACCCGGCTCGGCGCCTTCGCGCTGACCGAGCCGCGCGCCGGCTCCAATCCAGCCGACATGGCCACGCGCGCCACGCGCGAGGGCGACGGCTACCGCCTGCGCGGCGTGAAGCACTTCATCTCCAACGCCAACGCGGCGGACTTCATCGTGATCTACGCCAAGACCGACCCCTCGGCCGGCACGCGCGGCATCAGCGCCTTCGTGGTGGACCGCCGCAGCGCCGGCGTGGAAGTGGCCCCGGCGGAAAAGCTGATGGGCATCCGCGGCGCGCCCGCGCATGAGGTGGCGCTCGACTGCTTCGTGCCCGCCGCCAACCGCCTGGGCGCCGAGGGCAGCGGCTTCCGCACGGCGATGAAGGTGCTCGACAACAGCCGGCTCGACGTGGCCGCCACCAGCCTGGGCATTGCCGAGGCCGCGCTCGAAGCCGCCACCGGCTGGGCCCGGCAGCGCCACGTGGGCGGCGAGCCGCTGGCGCGCAAGCAGGGCCTGCAATGGATGGTCGCCGACATGCGCACGCGCCTGGAAGCGGCGTGGCTGCTGACGCTGCAGGCCGCGGTGCGGCGCGGGGCGGGCCAGCCATTTACCGACCACGCCTCGATGGCCAAGCTCTACGCCTCCGAGATGGTCGGCTTCGTTACCGATGCCGCGCTGCAGATCCACGGCGGCTACGGCTTCACGCGCGAGATGCCGCTGGAGCGCCTGGTGCGCGACGCGCGCATCCTGCGCATCTATGAAGGCTCGTCGGAAATCCAGCGCCTCGTGATCGCGCGCGCGGCATTCGCCTGAGCTGACCTTCCATGACGCGACCGCCGGCGGCAACGCCGCACGGCGGCGCATTCCCGTGCAGGAGACACACATGACAGCAGACCAGAACGCGCGCACGCGCGCCGCACACACGTCCGCGCCCACACTGATGGAGCGCCGCTCGATCGACTATATCCCCGACGCCGAACGCCACGGCAGCCTGTCCAGCCAGTTCACGTTGTGGCTCGGCGCCAACCTGCAGGTCACGGCGGTGGTAACCGGCGCGCTGGCGGTGGTGCTGGGCGGCGACGTGTTCTGGTCCCTCGTCGGGCTGTTCGCGGGCCAGCTCGCCGGCGGCACGGTGATGGCGCTGCATGGCGCGCAGGGCCCGCGGCTCGGCCTGCCGCAGATGATCTCCAGCCGCGTGCAGTTCGGCGTGTACGGCGCCATCCTGCCGCTGGCGCTCGCATGCGTGATGTACGTCGGCTTCTCCGCCGGCGGCATGATGCTGGCCGGGCAGGCGCTGGGCCAGTTGCTGCGCATTGCCAACGGCAGCGCCATCCTGCTCTTCGCGGCGCTGGTGGTGATGCTGGCGGCGCTGGGCTACCGCACCATCCATGCGATGGGGCGCATCTCCAGCCTCGTCGGCGTGCTGGCATTCCTGTACCTGTTCGCCAGCCTGCTGCACGGCAACGACATCGGCGCGCTGCTGCAGCGGCGGCATTTCACGATGGCCTCTTTCCTGCTCGCGATGTCGCTGTCCGCTTCCTGGCAGATCGCCTACGGCCCCTACGTGGCCGACTATTCGCGCTATCTGCCGCGCGCCACACCGGCACTCGGAACCTTCCTCGCCGTCGGCGTGGGCTCGGTGGCGGGCGCGCAGATCTCCATGACGTTCGGGGTGTTCGCCGCCGCGCTGGCCGGCGACCGCTTCGCCGGGCACGAAGTGGCGTTCATCGTCGGCCTGGGCGCCAGCGGCGCGGTCGCCGCCCTGCTCTATTTCACGATTGCGCTGGGCAAGCTCACCATCACCACGCTCAACGCCTACGGCAGCGTGATGTCCGTGGCTGCCATCCTGACCGGCTTCAGCGGCCGGCGCGCCATCTCCGGGCGGACGCGGCTGTGCTGCATCCTGTTGATGGTGGGCCTCTCGACCGCGCTGGCGCTGGCCGGCGAGCGCGCCTTCCTCAGGGAGTTCTCGGCCTTCCTGCTGTTCCTGCTCGCGTTCTTCACGCCGTGGAGCGCGATCAACCTGGTCGACTACTATTTCGTCACGCGCGAGCGCTACGACGTGCCCGCTCTGTTCGACCCGGACGGGCGCTACGGGCGCTGGAACCTGGCCGGCATCGCCATCTACGCGCTTGGCGTGCTGGTGCAGTTGCCGTTCATCGCCACGCCGTTCTATACCGGCGCGTTGGTGGCGCCGCTGGGCGGCGTGGACATCTCGTGGATCATCGGGCTGGCCGTGCCGGCGGCGCTGTACTACGTGGCTTGCCGGGCCGGCATGGCGCCAGCCGCGCTGATCCTGCCCGACGAACTGGGCAGCGCAGAACGCGCCGGCGGCTGAACCGCGCCCTCAGGCTGCCCGGGCCCGCGGCTTGCGCGCCGGCCGGGGCTCCCGCTGCCATGCCGCGATGCCGTCCAGCGTGATGCGCAGCCCTTCCTCGAACGCCGTGTCGGAAGACAGCCGCGAAAACGCCTTGCTGACGTAGCGCGCGCCGGGATATTGCAGCGCGGAGACCGAGCCGAGCTTCTTTTCGATGAACGCCTGGTGATGGGCCGGCAACTGGCGCGAGGCTTCGGCCATGCTGGCGGAGACCAGGTATTGCGCGAGCAGGTGGTAGGCCAGCGCGACCTGCTCAGCGGTGAAGCCGCCCTGCATGAACGCGGAGGTCATGCGGTTGAAGAATTCCATGCCGTAATCGATCTCGCCCGGCTCGACGTCCTGGAACAGGCGGAAGCGGTTGTGCGAGGCCACGTAGATGCTGACGCCGGGATTTTCCACCGCCACCTCGAAGCTCAGGCGCGCGATGGCTTCCACGTCGGCACGCCAGTCGCCGGTCAGCGAGGGGATGCGCGTCAGCCGCTGACGGTAGTAGTCGTTCAGCACGCCCGACACCAGCTGGTCCCGGCCGCCCAGGTAATAGTGGATCAGGCCCGGCGCCACGCCGAAGTCCTTCGCCAGCTGGACCATCGAGATCTGGTCCAGCGGCACCGACTTGGTAAGCTGGATCGCGTGCTGGAGGATCGCCACGCGGCTGAGCATCGGCTCCGCGCCGATGGCGGAATCCGCCTTGGACGGGCGGCCGCGGCGGCGCGGCGGGTTCGGTGCCTCCGGTACGCCGGGCACGTTCGGCGCATTCGGCGCATTCCTCGCGGTCGGCGTCTTGTGGTCAGGCTCGGCGGCGGGCTTACGGGCAGCAGTACGGGCGGCGGGCATGGGAATCGGCAGCTCAGTGGATGCGCGGTGAACGCGCAGTGGACGTCCTCGGACGCCGGGCGCGGCGAAATTGCGCCCCTGCTAATTCTACCCGCCCGCCCCGGCGATGGCGAGTCAGGCGCCGGCGGGCTCCGGCACCGCCGCAGCGTGGCCGCCCGGGCGCAGGTAGCGGCCCAGCGACAACGTCAGCAAGCCGGCCACCAGCAGCATGCACGGCAGCGCCAGCAGCGGCACGTCGTAGCTACCGTGCCGGTCGAACCACGCGCCCAGGCTCACCGGCCCGATGACCGCGCCGAAGCCATAGCCGGAGAACGCGATGCCGAACAGCGCGCCGAACGCGCGCAGCCCGAAGTAGGAGCGCACCAGGTAGGAGATGAGATCGCCCTCCGCGCCGATGGTCAGGCCGATCAGCGTGGTGGCCAGCAGCAGCATCTGGTAGTCGTGCGACGCGCGCAGCAGGAAGATGCCCAGCGCGCCGCCGACGAAGAACACGCAGGCCACGAACGGCGCGTGGATGCGGTCGATCAGGATGCCGGTCAGGATGCGGCCCGCCAGCAGGCCTACGCCCACCATCGACGCGCTGCGCGCGGCATCGGCCGGGCTGAAGCCGCGGTCGGCGAACATCGCCGGCAGGTGCGGTCCGAGCGACAGCGTGGCCGACGAGGCCAGCACGAAGACCGCCCAGATCGCCCACAGGCGGTAGCTGCGCAGCGCCTGGCCGAACGATACGCCCTCGCCGGCCGGCGCCTTCGCCGTGCCCTTGCCGGGCGCCCTGCGCTCGCGCAGCAGCGCGCAGGCCGCCAGCGACAGCACGACGGAGCCGATGCCCAGCACCACATAGGCCGTGCGCCAGCCGAAACCCGTCACCAGGTACTGCGCGGCCGCCGGCATCAGCACGGTGCCCGCGCCCAGCCCGCACATGGCGATGCCCAGCGCCAGCCCCAGGCGCCGGTCGAACCATTGCGGCAGCACCGCCAGATAGCCCAGCACCGAGGTGGCCGCGCCGAACACGCCCACCACGGCGGACAAGCCGATCCACAACGCCTTGCTGCCGTTCTGCAGCGCCATGCAGGCGGTGGCGGCGCCGAACACCAGCGCCGACACCGCGATCACGCGG
This sequence comes from Cupriavidus sp. FW216-B1, assembly GCF_058789195.1. Lineage (NCBI taxonomy): Bacteria > Pseudomonadati > Pseudomonadota > Betaproteobacteria > Burkholderiales > Burkholderiaceae > Cupriavidus > Cupriavidus sp. FW216-B1. Next base: position 38,297 of record NZ_JBYTEL010000004.1, read on the forward strand.
CGGATGCCGAAGCGGTCCATCAGCGTGCCCACCAGCGGGCTGACCACCGCCAGCCCGAACATCGACGCCGCGTACGACAGCGACGCCTCGGAGCGGCCCCAGCCGAACTCGGTGGCCAGCGGCCGCACGAACACGCCGGCGGTGGCGTTGAACAAGGGCGCGTAGCCGGCCAGCATGCCGAGCGCGGCGCCGAAGATCACGGCGATATAGGTCCATCGGCCGGGGGCGCCGGCCGGTTGGCGGGAATGCTGCATGGTGCTTGTCTCCGTTTCGGGTGAAGCCGCCTCTGCGGGCGGCTGCGATGAGGTGATGCCGATGAAACCGTGGCCGTTATGCGAGGCCCGTTCTGCTGCCAAGGTAGGCGCCCGCATTCGGCGCCACCGCTTCGATGCCGAGCCGACGCATCATCTGGCGCGCCGTGCAGACCGCCGTGGACGTGACCGGGATGCCGAGCGCGCGCTGCGCGGGCTCGATCGCCGGCAGCGACGGCATCTGCACGCAGGCGGAGAGCACCACCGTATCCACGCCGGCGGTGTCGAGCCGCTTGACGTCCTCCAGCAGTTGCATGGGATCGCGCTCGCCAACCGCGAGGTTGTCGAGAATCGAGAAGTTCAGCACGTCCTTGACCTCGATGCCCTCGCTCTCCACGTACTCCACCACCGTGCGCGTGAGCGCGTCGCTGTATGGCGCCAGCAGCGAGATGCGGCGCGCGCCGAAGTCCTTGAGCTCCTCCACCAGCGCGCCGGCGGAGGTCATGATGGCCGGCTGGTACGGCACGTCCTCGAGCGCGGCGAGCAGGTCCTCGACCACGCGGCGGTGATAGCCCTTGCCCATGCACATGGTGGCCACCAGGCATGCGGTGCTCATGACGTCCACGCGTGCGTCGGCCAGCTCCAGCGCGCAGCGGCCCATGTCCTGGTTCATCCGCGCCAGTTCCTCCGCCACCACGCGGTGCATGCGCACGCGGCTGGCGTGGAACGAGAAGCGCTCGGGAAGCGCCTGCATGCGGCCGGCGAAGATGGCCGGCACCTCGCGCTCCATCGTGATGTTGGAGCTGGGAACGATCTGTCCGATTCTGTATTGCATGATGTCGTGAATGTGATGCGCGCTTATGCACGCTTATGCGCTTATGCGCTTATGCGCTTATGCGCTTATGCGCTTATGCGCCTACGCGCTTTCTGCCGCGTGGCCCGCGGTGCGCTGGAAGGCGGCGAGCGCCGCGCGCAGCGAATCCGGAATCGGCGTGCCCACGCGTTCGTCCAGCCGCACGCAGATCGGCGAGAACATGGCGTCGAACACCGGCGTGCCGTCCGGCCGGCGCGCCACGCAGCGGATGTCGTAGGAGCGCGTGCGGATGGCCTCCACCCAGCACTCGATGTCGATCACGTCGTCCGGCCACAGCGTGCCGATGAATTCGAAGCGCATGCCCTTGCACGGCGTGCCCACGCCATGCACGGCGCCGAGCCGCCCGGCGCCGCCGGCGAGGTGGTCGGAGAACAGGCCGACCGCGCCGAGCAGGTAGTCGGTGAAGCGGCCGGTGTAGACCACGCCGGCCGGGTCGCAGTCGCCCCAGCGGACCACGCGGCGCACCACGAAGGGCTGTTCGCCGAGCACGTACTCGGTGGCGCGCATCATGGCTGCGTCGCGGCGGACCCGCCCATGCCGCCCATGCCACCCACCCCGCCCGCGGCCAGCTCGGCCATCAGGTTGGGATACTGCTCGCGCAGGCGGTTGAGGTCCACGCGGCCGGTGCGCGTCATGAAGCGAAACACGAACTCGTGCGGCGTGGGCAGATCCATCCATTCGCGGATGCGCTCGTACCAGTTGTACGAGGCTTCCGACGCGCTGATCAGCTTGGCCTTCTCCGGGCGGCGCACCGCGTCGTAGCGCCGCAGCGCCGCCGGCACGTCGCCGGGGAACGCGACCACGGCGTCGGCCAGCGCGATGGCGTCCTCCATCGCGATGCGCGTGCCCGAGCCGATCGAGAAATGCGCGCTGGTCAGCGCGTCGCCGATCAGCACCTGGTTGCCGCAGTGCCAGGTCTGGTTGACGATCACCGGGAACTGGCGCCACACCGAATTGTTGGACACCAGCCTGTAGCCGCCCAGCTCGGCGGCGAAGATCCGCTCGAACAGCGCCTGGCGCGCCTCCTGCGGCATGGCCTCCATGCCGAAGTCGGTCCAGGTCTGGTGATCGCATTCGGCCACGAAGGTGCTCATGGTGTCGGAGTACGGGTAATAGTGCGCGATAAAGTAGCCGCCCTCGTACTTGCGGAACACCAGCGCCGGGTTGGCGAACGCCTTCTCCACGCCGTACCACGCGAAATGGTTGGTCAGGTTGCGCCGCGTGGTGCCGAAGCCCGCCTCGTTGGCCGCGCGCAGCAGCGAATTCACGCCGTCGGCGCCCACCACGAGGTCGGCATCGAGCGCGGAGAAATCCGTGATGCGCGTGTGGTAGGCAATGCGCACGCCCAGCTCGCACGCGCGCGCCTGCAGGATCGCCAGCAGCCGGATGCGCGGAATCGCGCCGCCGCCCGCGCCCGGGCGCTTCATGGTGATGGGGTGCTCGTGGCTGACGATGGAATGCCGGTCGCTGAAGCGCATGGCGCCGGCCAGCGCGTCCACCACCGAGGGCGACGCCGCCCGCAGGCTGGACAGGCCGGTGTCCGCCAGCACCACGCCGAAGCCGAAGGTGGCATCCTCCGGGTTCTGCTCGTAGATGTCGATCTCCACCGCCGCCAGGCGCTCCTTGAGCAGGATGGCAAGAAACAGCCCCGACGGGCCGCCGCCGATGATCGCGACCTTCATCACGCCCTTCATCACGCATCCTCCGGCGAAATCAGCAAGGCATCCATGTCGAACTGCTCGATGCGCCCCGCCAGGCCGCCGGTCAGCGCGCCATACCAGACCGCCGGCTTGAAGCCGAGCGCCTTGCGCCGCAGCGCGATGCGAGGGTTGCCATCGATGCGCACATAGCCATTGCCCAGCGCCGTGGCGGCGTAGCCCTCGGTGCCGCGCGCCACGTCGATCAGCGCGGCGAACTCCGGCACGTCCAGCACGTAGACCGAGGCCTTGCCGCCCGGCCGCGGCGCGGCGCCGATGCGCGCGGCCTTGCGCTGCCACACGGGCTCGATGGAGCCGAAGCCCGCGCCCTCTTCCTCCAGCTCGATGGCGGCGTCGATGGTGAGCTGCGCGTCGCGCGCGTCCGCCGCGCTGAACGGGCGCACCTGCCAGGTGATCTCGATCGGGTAGCCGTTGGGGTCGTTGAAGTAGATCGACTCGATGACCTCGTGGCGGATCTGGTAGCGCAGCGCAATGCCCACCGCCTCCACGCGCTGGCGCCATTGCAGCAGCTCGGTCTCGTCGCGCACGCGCCAGGCGGTGTGGGTGGCGCGGTCCTGGTAGTGCTCGCGCACGGTCAGCCAGTCCGGCCGCTCGGTGCCGATGTAGTAGAAGAAGGCGATGGTGCTGCCGTTGCCGCTGTCGAAGAAGAAGTGCAGGAAATCGGCATGGTTGTCCGGGCCCCAGCCCTTCGCCGAGATCGCGTGCACCAGCGGCAGGCCGAGCAGGTCGCGGTAGAAGTGCACGGTCTCGCCCAGCTTCCAGGTCGGGCGCGCGGTGTGGTGCACGCCATGCAGTTGCACGGACGGCGCCGCGCCAAGGTTTTTCGCTTCTGTCATGTCACTTCCCTTCGGTTGTGGTGCTGATGGTGGTGCTTGTGGTGCCGCTGGCCGCCTCGGCCACCAGCATTCCGACGATCCGCTCGCGCAGCAGCGCCTTGCTCAACTTGCCCGAGGCCGTGAGCGGAAACTCGCGGACGACTTCCAGCCGCTCCGGCCACTTGAACTTGGCCAGTCCGGCCTCCTGCAGGTACGCCGTGAGCTGCGCCAGCGTGAGGTCGGTGGCCGGCGGCTTGGGGATGACGAAGGCGCAGACGCGCTCGCCGTACACGCGGTCGGGCATGCCCACCACGGCGCAGGCCAGCACCAGCGGGTGCAGGTTGATGACGTTCTCCAGCTCCTCGGCGTTGATCTTCTCGCCGCCGCGGTCCACCACGTCCTTGATGCGTCCGCAGAAGAAGTAATAGCGCTTGCCCTCGACCACGCGCGACGACATCAGGTCGCCCGAGCGGTAGAACCCGTCCGCGGTAAAGCGCGTGACGTCCTCCTGCTCCGACTTGTAATAGCCGCGGATGGTGTATGGGCCGCGGAACAGCGCCTCGCCCACCTCGCCGTCGGCCACCGGGTCCTCGGTGCCGGGGTGGACGATCTTGACCTCGTCGTGGGCGCAAACCGGGCTGCCGACGGAGGTATCGCGGATCTCCTGCGGATCGTCGCGGCGCGCGAACATGATCACGCCCTCGGTCATGCCGAAGATGTGGTGCGCCGGCGAGCCGGTCAGCCGCGTCAGGCCAGCGGCATTCTTCGGCGCGACGAAATTCCGGCGCGCGCGGCCCGCCGCGTCCGCGCGGGCCAGCTCTGGCGCAATGCGCGTGAGGATCGGGCCGGCCACGCCGAACCACGTCGGCTGGTAGTTGCGCACCAGCGCCTGCAGGCTTTCTTCGCCGATGTCGGGCGTCACGGTGACGGTGGCGCCAATCAGCAGGAACGGCCCGAAGAAGCAGCCCATGTTCAGGTTGTGCATGTACGGCGTGGGGAAGAACAGCACGTCCTGCGCCGTGTAGCCGTTGCAGGCGACCACGGCCCGCATGTTGTAGAGATACTCGTTGTGAAAGCGCGGGATGATCTTGGGCACGCCGGTGGTGCCGCCCGAGAGCTGGAACACGGCGGCCTGGAACGGGTCATGCGTGACGTCCGCCAGCATGGCGCGGGCGCGTTCCAGCGGCATGCCGTCGATCAGGTCCGCCAGCAGCACGGCGCGCCCGCGGCGCTCGCCGCGCGCCTGGAGGATGTAGGCCAGGCTCGGCACTTCGGCCTGCATCTCCTCGGCAAAAGCCACGTCGTCGAACTTCGGGTCGTCGCCCTGCACGAAGTGCAGGCGCGCCGCGCACAGGTTGCCCAGGTAGCCGATCTCCAGCTTGCGGAACGCCTGCAGCGAGCACAGCGGGATGATGCCCGCCTTGAGGCAGCCGAAGAAAGCCAGCAGCAGCTCGTTGCAGTTGCCGCACTGGAACACCGCGCGGTCCAGCGGCTTCATGCCCAGCGCCAGCAGCGCCGCGCCGAGGCGGTCGGTGCGCTCGTCCAGCTCGCCATAGGTGATGTCGCCCTCCGGGCCGGCCAGCGCCACGCGGCCGGCATACTGCCGGAACGACGCCTGGAAGCCGCCGGTGAGCGTCTCCTGCGTCAGCACGCCCTCGGCGACGTAGCGCCGCAGGCGCTGCTCGTCCGGGTATCTCACGCCCGCCAGGGGCTCGGCGGGGCGCACGGTTGAAATCTGCTGCATGTTTTGTCTACCTCGTCTGTTTTTTTCACGGGCCGCCGGCGAGGGCGCGCCGCGTTGTCCGCATTGTTGCGCCTACACCATCGTTTCGCGCAACCACGCCACGATGTGCCGGCCCGCGATCTGCTGGCCCGGTTCCTCGTCGCGGCCCAGCGCCATGCCGTGGTGGTTGCCGCGCACGCGGATGTGGCGCTTGTGCCCGCTGGGGATCTGCCGGTAAATCGCCTCGATGTCCGCCGGGAAGGTGCACTGGTCGCCCGTGTATTCCAGCAGCAACGTGGGCTGGTGGACCGCGCCGAGCGTCTTGTCCAGCGCCGCGTTGGACGCCAGCCCGGACCACGTCGACAGCCACGACTCCGGCGTCACCACGCGCGCAAAACCCACGCTGCCCCAGTTGGAGACGAACGGGTCCTTGCCCCACAGCGAGCCGGTCTTGCGGTCGGACGGATCGAGCGAGATGTCCCACGAGCGCAGGTCCGCATCGGTGCGCCAGACCTCGAACACCGGCGCGTGCGCGGCGAGGCGGCGGTCTTCGTCCGCGCCGCTGCCCGCCTTGAGGCGCTGCCGCGCCTCGTGCTTGGCGCGCAGCATCTGCCGCGCGCGCGCGTCGATGCGCGCCACGCGCTCGGCCTGCGCCTGCCGGTAGCGCTGCACGAACGCCGGCGCATACTGCCCGCGCCCGCTGGCGGCATCGAAGCCGTTGGCCGCGGAGAACGGATCGAGCGACGGGTCCGTCCGCATGGGATCGTCCTCGTCGACAACCGACGGGTCGAGCCCGCTCATCAGCAGCTTGCCCTGCCCCGGGTGCGGCGACACCAGGATGATGCCGTCGGCCTCCGGCATGTGCAGCTCGCCCAGGTTGGTCGGGCGGCCGCCCGGCGTGCGGGCGATGCGCAGCTCGCGCGGCGTCAGCGCCTGCTGGTTGTAGAAGGTGTAGAGCCCGGCGCCGCCCGAGTTGCCGAGCAGGACGATGCGCGCGTAGCCCAGCTCGCGCAGGTGCGACATGCCCGCCGTCACGTCGAACAGCGCAATCTCGTGCTCCAGCCGCAGGTCGTTGCCGATGGAGCGCGGCCCCTGCACCCAGCACGCGCAGCCGGCGTCCAGGATGAACGGCACGAGGTAATGCGTGATCGCCATCTCGCGCGGATGCATCAGGCAGACCACGGTCTTCTCCGCGCCCGTCACCGTGAACAGGAAGCCCAGCGTGCGCTGGCCGTCCGCGGTGCCCAGCGCGTAAGGCACCATCTGATAAGGGCGCGTCATCAGCCTTGCGTCCCACGACGCGCCCCGCATGCCCGCAGTCACCTGCGCCTTGCCGTTGTCCGTCACGACGTCCCCTTTCGTTTCTTCTCGTTTAAATGCCATCATCTCAATAATCTAGACTTAATTTGATATACTGTCAATTAATAACGCGCCACTGGCCGGCGAACCGCATGCCTCAGAACTTGTGGCGGATGCCCAGCGCAACGCCCAGCATCGCGTTCCTGCCGTTGGCCAGCGCATAGCTGTTGCCCAGCGACAGGCTGTTGGCGAACCCGATCGACGCGGAATCCAGCATCAGCCCGGCATTGCGCGCATAGGCCGTGGTCACGTAGACATCGGTGCGCTTGGACAGGTTGTAGTCCGCGATCAGCGAGACCTGCCACGGATTGGCCACCTGGCTGCTGCCGTACAGGTTCTTGAGATTGTCGTAGTCGTACTCCACGGTCAGCCCGAAAGCCGGCGTGACCTGGTAGATGGCGCCCACCCAGTAGAAATCGTCGCGCCCGGTCAGCGTGCCGTTCTGGTCCCGGTTCTGCCCCCAGCGGTAGCCGCCCATGATCCGCGCCTGCCCGAACGCATAGCTTGCCGCCGCCACCGCCTTCTTGACCGTGCCGCTGCCCGCGCCGATGGTCGGGTTGAACTGGTCATAGCCCAGCGTCATGCTCAACGGCCCGGCGGAATACGCTGCCGCCACGCCATAAGCGCTGTCGCGCCGGAACTGCCCCGGCACCTCGCCATTGCCGCCGATCGCCGTGCCCGCGGCCGCCACCTGCGGCAACGCCAGCCCGGTGCCGAACGACCAGTGCGCCACCGCCGTGAGCGGGCCGAACGTGCCCGTGTACTTCACCACGTTGTCCTCGCGGAAGTTCGCGCCCGTGAGCATCACGATCGGCTCGTACTGCGTCGCAAAGTATGCCGGCACGAAGTTGGCGATGTTGTCGAACAGCGAGGTGTACTGCCGCCCCAGCGTGATCTGCCCATACCGCGCGCTCTGCAAGCCCACATAGGCCTGGCGGCCGAACAACCGGCCGCTCTGCTGCGTGGTGCCCGTATCCAGGTTGAACCCCGTCTCCAGCACGAACAGCGATTTCAGCCCGCCACCCAGATCCTCCACGCCGCGCAAGCCCCAGCGCGAGCCGGACAAGCCGCCGGAACTCAGCCGGTAGACATTGTTAGACGCCCCCGGATTGAAGCCGTTGGCCGCCGTCGGCACCACGCCCGCGTGATTGACGAACTCCAGGTTCATGTCCGCCACGCCATACAGCGTCACCCCCGACTGCGCCCACGCCGCGCCCGAACCGGCGAGCAGGCAAGCCAACGCGATCCGTCCGTATCGCCCATACCGCCCGTACTGCCCATGCCGCCCGTACTGTCTGCACTTCATGTCTGGTCTCCTCCTTTGATTTATGTTTTGTCTACACCGCCGCCATCTACCTCTACCGCTACATCCCACCCCTCATATTGCCATCATGGCAATTAATGTAGATTAATTTTGATAGTGACTCAATTTATGGTTTTCCCGGGTACGAGCGAAGAGAGCGCCACGCGCGGTGGCCAGTGCACATCAGGGAAGCACTTCGGCGATATCCGCCGCGCGCGGGCGGCTACAATGCAAAGCGCGACGGCGCCTCCGGCGAGGCCCGCAACCGCCCGGAGAACCGCATGCCCCACGACCCGAAGCACTTCAGGCCCCTGGACCCCGGCCGCGTGAACACCATGGACAGCGTGGAACTGCAATACTGGTGCGCGGAGCTCAACTGCTCGCCCGCCGAACTGCAGGAAGCCGTGGCCAGCGTGGGCGACCACATCTCCGCCGTGCGCGCCCGGCTCGAAGCGCTGTATCCCGACAGGCGGCACGGGTAAGCCCCGGCCGCCCGCGGTACGGCTCAGCGGCCGGTCAAGGCAGCGCCTGCCGCGCGTCCGGCGCGACCATCTCGCTCAGCACCAGCGTCTCCTGCGCCAGCCCGGCCGCCAGCGACAACAGCCGCCCGTGCAGCTCCGCCGCCGGATTGTTCCCGCCCGACGCGGCGTAATCGCTTGCCACCGACAACAGCGCATGCAACTGCGCCGCCTTCTCGGCAGCCACGCTCAGCGGCGTCTCGCACGGCATGTGGGCGGTCACGAACATGTCGGCGCCTGTGTGCTCGACGGTGATGCCCTGGCGGGTGTGCTTAGGCATGGGCGGCCTCCGCTTGGGGGATGGGCGGGTGGGCGGAGATACGGACGATGAAGAGAGATGAGTGCCCGGAATGGGCGAATGAAGACTTCGGCATGAGTGCCTCCTGTGAACGGGACTTCAATCCCGCACCCCGCTGTCAATCGAGGTGGGCGGGCGCAAGGCAGGGTTGACAGACCGACACAGGACCGGCGAGCCCGAAGGCTCCCCCACCCAGGCCCGCCCGTAGGGGCGTGCGAAGGCATAACGGACGAAAAAAAGCCGCCAGGAAATCGGCGGCCATCCGCCTGTGTTCGGGCTGTCAAACCCCGTCGCCGTTGTTTCAGCGACCCACGAAGTATACCTTTGGCCGCACTAGGCTGGAAGCCGCGCCAGGGAACGGATGTGTAAACTTTTGATTCCGATCCGCCAGCGACAACATCATGCACTACGTGGGAGGTACACCGCCATCCAGTTGGCCGCTTACAACATACCGAGGGTCGCCCATACCTCCTCCAGTGCCGGCCTGCTAATTTAGAGGCTCGAACCACGCGGCAAGGACACACATGCCCAAGCAACCACACCCCTGGACCCGACACACCGCCGCCGGCGCCATCGCACTCGCCACCCTCCTCGCAGGCTGCGCCACCCAATCCCCCATGACCCCAATCCCCAATCCCGGCCCACAAGGTGCCCGCGGCACCCCCGAAGGCTGCCAAGCCGACAAGCTCGGCGACGACGCCCTGATTGGCAAGACCGAAGCTGATGCCATCGCCCTGCTCCAAGGCTGCGCGTGGCGCTTCGGTAATCGGGAAGGCCAGCATATGCCTGGAACGATGGACTACAACCCGCAGCGGCGGACGTTGGATGTTAAGGATGGGAAGGTGGTGGGGGTTAGGCGGGGGTGAGGGATGGGGGATATTTGTTTGGTGAGGATGGCTGATATCGGCCATCTACGGTCATTATCCGAAAGCTCGCTGTAGACGTTCGGACGACCGTTCCCCTCAAATAGCGGTCATCCCAGGGTGAGTGCACAGCTCACCTCTTCGGCCGAATCAATCAAATTTTCTGATCGTGACAGGACGACTACTATATATTATGCCGCTGGGAGAGCCAATTTGTTGAGTAGCTGGTTGAATATGCCCCGCTATAGCCAGCGTGCGATGCGCGTTTAAATTCACGGCATTGCTCTTCATCAAACATTTCGCCTTAAGGAGACCCGGATGCAGGACCTGGACGATCAGGTGCAAAAGCTAAGAGCGATTTATCTGAATTCCGCCACAGCCGTGCCGATGAAAGATGAAACTGCTGCGAATAAGGCTTTGGAAGCCTATCAGAGCCTGCAGCACGCAACGGACCGACTCTTCGATTTATTGATCGTCTTGGAGAATACTGACCAAACAGTTGGCACCGTGCGTTCTCTAGCCAATCATTTCTTTTTGGCCAATGTGCTGGATAACGTGAGCGAACCGATCGCCGAGGCGCTCAACAACATTGCGGCTTGCCTGCCCGGAATTGCTCAGCCCGACGGAACGAGGATTCCATCTGGGCCCGTTCAACCAGGCGCATCTCCTTCCCCGCAAGTCACTGCCTTCGTGAAAGCACTCGACAATGAGTCGGCTTGGCTGGAAGCCATGCTCATAGGCCGCGCCTTCACGGTCCTGAAGCGATTTCCTTTTTCCAACGCTCGCACCAAGGCGGTTGCGGACGCAGCGACTCGGATCAAACGGTTCGGCTACGCCTTTTCAATCCGCTCAGGCCGATACCAGATCAGCCCTGAGGGTATCGAAAATATCGTCGGCCAAATTTGGAAATGGCTCCAGCGCGTAGGCTCTCTCAACGCGCTCTCGAATATCATGCGGGTGGCCCTAGAGACCCAAGACTACGCCTACGAGCAAATTCTATTCGGCAGGAAATATGCCGGCGGCCTTGGCTATCGGCCCCCGGGATTGCCGATCGGTCTGCTCTATAACATTGCCGTCAAGCTGCCGGCCCTGGGATCCAACGAACGCAATGCCAGGTCCTTCTGGGACAAGGCCGTCTGCCTAGCGCGCGATCTCGTGGCGATGCTCGATCTCGAACCCTACTCACAATTTGCTTTCTTAGGATTGAACGCCGAAACCTTGGAGGATGGACTGCGAGAGGTCGCTCACTACGACCACTGCTTCTCTCTTCGTCAGTGGCACCTCAGCTTCACGCCTCAGTTTCTCGCCATTTTTTTCGGTGAAAGCTTCGATGGCGATATGAAGCAGCGGCTCGGCTGGAACGTTGCGGATGCAATAGAGCTGGCCCAGGTTCTTAAAGCGCACGCCGCACCTGGCACTCAGGTCGTACCGATCTCCAGGTTGGTTGAAACCGGCTTCGACCTGGGGATCTTTAAATCCATGTTGCCGTTCTTTGCGCACAAAGAGGGAGAGGCCAACAAGCACTATCGCTCCCCCTTCGGGGCCGCGGGTCCTGACGTAATCTTCAAGCCGCTCATTCTGCTCAAGGGAAACAGCGTTGTTCTGCCGGCGGCCTCGGTACTGGGCCCAGCCCTGTTCGAAGCCACATTCGCAGCTTGGAGAACCAACAAGACCGATCAGGAAATCGCCCGTCTGAGAGGCGATGCGGCAGAGCGACTAACGAAATACATATTCGCCAAGCACGACTTTCAACCGAGCTTCGAGAGCGCGATCTACAATCTGGGTGAACAAGGTGCCGGCGAGTGCGATCTCGTTTTCGAGGATGAGGAAAATATCATCCTTGTCGAGTGCAAAGCGAAGGCGCTAACGCGGGGCGCCATGACTGGCATGCAGGGCGATGCGCTACTTGATTTTGCAGGTGGCTTGTTTGCTTCTCAAGCTCAGGCTCTCAGGCATGAGCGTATTTTGCGAAGTGTGGGCGCGATACATTTCTGCGACGGGACGAGTCTCGAGCTTCGAGACCGGCACATCACGCGCCTCACGGTGACCCTGTTGGACCACGGCGCGCTCCAGGATCGGTGGATGCTTAGGAACGTTTATAACGCTTTGTTGTCGGCCCAATTCACCTGCGATTCTGGCTATACGAAAAAAAAGCAAGTCGAGGAATTCAACACGCATCTACGCTTGTTTCAGAAGGAGACACGCCTGCTTGAGGCGGCAGGCCAACACATCAACGCGCATCCGCTCAATGCCGGCTCCGCGAGCGTGGCCCAACTCGACATTCTATTGGAGAGCGTGCAATCGCTGACCGAGGTGAGGAAGAGGCTATCCATCCCCATGACGTACTCGACCTTAAATGTACTTCTTGAACACTTTCACCAGCAGAAGATGCGCAGCGCCGGTCAGCCTTCTTAACGTCGGCATTGGCCGAGGCCGGGAACGAAGCTGAGTCTGTCCGGAAGACTGTGTAAAGCGGCCTTTGTTGTCCAAGTTTTTGAGGACCGGTTTGGCCGATCGTCTGCCGTTCGCCGCGGAATTTCCTGTGGCTGTTCGAGCTTGAAAGCGGTCGTTGAGATGGTTTTGGTTCGAAGGGCAGTTCAGGGTCGATAACGGCCGCGGCATCCCGCTGAATTTCTGCTCGATTGGGAAGCCAAGACTCTCGGAACCCACGAGCAGTGACCTTGATCGAGAATTGACGGTAATTGCTCCTCACAAGACGCCAACTGAAAAGCACCAGTCATGACACACTTAACCGATATCTTTGCAGACTGCAAGTACCTCTATCTCGACAGGTTGTTCGAACCGACCGAGAATCAATTGACGATGCGAATCCTCGAGGCTAGGGGAAATGGTCCGATCCCACCCTCACTTCTGGACGCCGAACCGTTGAAGCCCCTGAAGGAGCATCTCGGCAACGCGAAGACCATTGAGCATTGTGCGGGTTGCCGTATCTTCGAAATTACGTGGACGAGCTATGTTGGATATTCTGTGCTCAACGAAAGCTTCGCGCTACCAGAGCCGGAGACTTCTATCCGCATTGGTCATCTCTTTGTCGAATATACGTCGTCCACCTACCTGGACTATCTCAAGCAGGCTTCTTGGGCCTGTGCGGACTACCCCGGCCCATACAGGCATTGGGCCGCGCTCTGTCTAAATCATATTGTTGACGTCGCCTCCGTCGACGAGCCAACAGTCGCAGTCTCGATTTCGTCAGAAAATGAAAGCGTCCAGCAGGGCAACTTCAACGTTCAGATTCACCGCAGTTGACATTGATGTTCGCCATCTTCCGGGTGTGCTGGGGCAATGCCGTGGATGGATAGTCGCTCTTGGCACTATTGAAAGACCGCGGCAGCCGTTCGTATCAGGTGAGCCTTTGGCACAAGACACCCGTTAGTGGCTAGGTGAATCAAAGCCCCCTCCTCCATTGGATCCACCTAACTCGTCCCCGCCAAGCCCCAACAGAAAATCACCTGCCAGTTCCACACACGAATCAAAACTCAATTGAAACCCTAGCCGCCGGATGCTGTTGAACTGCTCCCGCATGATCGGCACGCCAGCCCTTACTTGCTCGACAAAAGCCCGTGCATGCCGACTCAGATACTGCGCGGCGGCACTCAACGCTTGTGGCTCCCGCTCGATCACCATAGCCAGATCGAACAAGTCCCGCGCCGTCGCACGGTCGCCCCGATGGTAGAGCTTCTTGGCCACGATTTCCGCCGCGGTTTCGACCTTGACAGGCTGTCCCATGATTTCCCAGACCTCGAAGGGGTTTTCGGTGAGGTTCTGAGCGGCGACGATATCGATCTCGCCCGCATCGAGGACCAGCTTGACAAAGTTTGCTTGCTCCAGATAGTCGGCCGAAATCGCTTCCGCCACATCGCTTAGACGGGGCGTCACATAGCCAATATATTGCGGGTCTGGCACAAACAGATCGATATCGCGGGACAGCCGATGGTCATAGCGAAGCATCAGAACGGTGCCACCGCCAAATGTCCAGAACGGCTCGATCCCACCATACTTACGCACCTCGTCCATCAAGGTAAAGGCATGCGGAAACAGGCTTTCCCAGGTGTCGCCTCTCAGTTTCACCTTCATGCCCACAGACCTCCGCGCGTGGCCGTCAACGCCTGCGCCAACTTGCGCAAGTTCTTCCAGATCTCAGATGGTTTGCGCTGCTGCCTGGTGGCGACTTCCGCCACGACCTTGGTGACTAGCTGGAGCGGGGCTTCGTCGAGGACCTGGGCGAGATGCGGACGGAAGGCCGGCGGCACCTGGCCAGTGACCAACGCCTGCTCAAGTTCCTCGGGCGTCAGTTCTCCGACATAGCTGACACTGGCCCCTTTCGCGGCCATCCACAGCGCCCTGGTTGGCCTTCCCTCGGCTCGCCGTTTGGATTCCGGATCGCCCACCTCCAGCGACAAACCAAGCACATCCAGCAGTCGCCCCAGGGTATCGAGTGTGGCATTGACGTGACCCTGCTCTATCCCATTGAGTGACTGACGCGATACATTAGCCATCTCCGCCAATTGTTGCTGCGTGAGGCCCAAAGCGATCCGCTTGCTCTGGACGGCAGTACCTAGCGTTGCTGCGTTCATCTTGTCCTCCAATTTTGTCAAGTATAGACGACAAAATTGGCTTGGCCTATGCTTTCTGGGCCACAGGATATACCCTGCGCCGTCTGGGACGTAGCCGCATATCATTTCAGCCAACCAAAGCGAAAGCGGGCTTGATGATTGCCCCGATGAGGCCGCCATGCCCCCTAACCGATATGACCGCCAACGGCCAGGAGCGGTCATCGACGGTTTGCTGTCCACTTGGTTTTACAGCGCCTCAATCGATTTTCCTATGTAGAAGCAGTCTAAAATGTAAGCTTGGTCCTGAGATCTACGCGCCTACCCTGGGGGGGCTTCATGAATCCACGACGCGTTCACGAACTTATGCGTCAGCATTTTCCATCTGTGGACGCGGCATCAAGAGAATGGATTCATATCATCGCTCCTGATGGTCTTCGCGAACCAGAACTACTGCATCTACTAGAGAGATTTATCCCAGCAGACTTTGTTCTCATCGAAGTACATCGAAAGCTTGGCGGCTATATTGCCAGAGATGAGGCTATTAAATTTACTGCCGCTCACTGGGGTGAAGGCGAGATCCACATAGCCGACCGGGATTTCCGTGGTTTCGTTGTCATTGGCCATAATGGCGTTGCAACTGGGTGGTCCGACAAAAAGTAGCGCCGAGTCCTTCTCTCGTTCGTCCTTTAGGCTTCCTGCGGCGACGGTCCGCCAAGGGTCGACCACAGCCCGTCGCCGCTGGGTTCACCAGCCGCCCTGGGCAATCGGGCACTTACCGGCCATCTGCGAACATTGGCGAGCGACTTCGCGTAAACGTTGTGGCGCCGATATGGCTCAGCGACGGAACTCCGACTGCGACCGTGTTCGTGACATTTACGATTGAAGCGACCGCCCATCACCCTAAACGTACAGGCTCAGTACCCGGCTGCGGTTGGAAGCGGTCATGCTTCGCGTGCTCAGTCCCTGCAGTAGCCTTCGCCCGTCCGGACCGTCAAACAGTTCTTCTTGTCGGCGAGCCATTTCATTCCGGTCTCGGCGCCGTCGGTGGCGCGAATGACCTCCCTGGTCCCGTCGCGGTCGAATTCGATTCCGCCATCGGCATACCTGCCCTCGAACTTGCGCAGACCATCGAGATTCTGCACGGTGACATCGTACTTACCATGGCCACCGGCCAGCTCAAGGAACGTGCCTTCCGGTCCGGTCCACTTGCCGAGCCATTCATCAGTGCGCGGTGCGCTGGCGGTAGCCGGCATGTTTTCCGCATTCTTCTGAGAGGACGAGTCGCGATCCGAGCATCCGGCCATGGAAACGATGGCGACCAGCAATGCGGCGAGGAAGATATGGGGTGTCTTCATCAGTCGACTGACATGGGAATACATATGCGGATTTTCGCACGGCTGTCGAACAGGCTCTGTCCGCGCCCCTCTGATTGCCCGCCGTGTGGCCACGGACCAGTCAAATCGCCATTTCTTGCAGGAGTCGGGATCGACGCGTCAACGGTAGCGCGATTCGCCATACCTTCTGCTACGAGGGACTTTCGCTTACCTCTTGCCGGTTAGCCGGCGAGTACTGTATATTTGTACAGTACTCGCCGCATCCCGGATAGGTTGACTCCTGAAGTCAAGCTCGTGCGGCGCCCGTGCTTTCTCTCCCCACCTCGAAAGGCAATCATGTTCGTGGACCGCACCGAAATCATCAACGCCGCCAAGGCCCTGCGCGCCAGCCAGGAAGAATCCAGGTACAGCAAGCTCGTCGCGCTCGCGAACAAGCAACTCAAGGCAATGCAAACGGCAATCCAGAAGGGCAAGGAAGAATTCGAGACCAGACTGGTACTTGACATCAATGAAGACAATCCGCAAGCAGCGCTAGAACCGCGCGCGCAACGGCTAGCCGACGACCTCAGAGCGCAGGGCTACACCGCAACGGTGACCACGTTTGCCGAGGTCAGCACCGACCGCAAGAACTGGACACCGAATATCACGGTCGCCATCGGTCTGGGCGACATGGTTTCCGAAGTCGACAATGCGATAGCGAAAAGTACGGTGACCAACGAGACGGAAGTCGCGCTGGCTGGCGAAGCTGCCAGCGAAATAGCCTGACAGCAGGCGGACAATCCGAGACAGGGACAGGCATCACGGGGTTCGCGCACAGTCGCGTGAGTGATGACTGTTCCTACGAAGGAAATCCGCGCGCGATCGCTGCTCGAATCGTGCACAGATGGCTGACTGCTTTTGAGTCTGTCGAGAGACCGCTCAGGGTCGGCAACGGCCGCGGCATCCCGCATATCCCATGCCGCCAGCCAATGCCTCTCAGCAACACAGCCCCACGCTCGTACCGCCCCCCCTACGCTGCGGCGCTAGGTCGTGCGGAAACAACCTCATGCCACCGCTTCACCGCGACGTGCGTCTCGGGAATCGGCATCGCGAACGCCTTCGTCGCGAAGTCAACGGCAGCGAGTCCGGTGATGTCCGCCGCGGAAAAGCTGTCCCCCGCAATGAACGCGGCACGGCCCAGCTGCGTCTCCAGATCGTCGTAGAAATTCGCGACCCGCTGCTTGCTCCGCTCGACCAGCGCCGGGATCTGGTCGTACCCGTGCGGCCCCGAAATGGCGCGCCCCTTGAGTCCCGCGACGGCATTGCGAACGCCTTCCATCACTGCGGCGAACCCCTCGATCTCCATGCGCCGTTCCCACATCGCGACCACGGCCTTGTCTGCCGCGGTCTTGCCATACAGCGATGGCGGCGCGTGGGCATCGTCGAGATAGCGCATGATCGTTGATGCTTCGCCGATGACCGTGCCGTCGTCGAGCACCAGGGTCGGCACGACGCCGCGCGGATTGATCGCGCGATAGGCTTCCGAGAGCTGCTCCCGCGTGCCGAGATCGACCGGCACGCGTTCCACTTCCAGCCCCTTTTCCGCAATCAGCATCCTGACACGGCGCGAGTTTGGCGAGCCGTTGGCATGATAAAGCTTCATTGTTTTCTCCACTTGGCGTTTCGGAATTTCAAAGTTTCAGAGTTTCGAGCCGCCGTCGACGCGCAGCGTCTCGCCGGTAATCCATCGCGCCCGGTCGGAGGCGAGAAACTCGACCGCCGCGCCGATGTCGTCGGGTTCGGCCATGCGCTTGAGTGCCTGCATGCCAAGCGTGAAGGCCCTGCCCTCCTCGCTCCTGGCGAAGCTGGACATCTCGGTCGGCACCACGCCGGGCGCCACGGCGTTGACGCGGATGCCGCGCTCGCCAAGTGCGGAGGCGAAGTGCCTGACGAGCGTGTCGATGGCGCCCTTGGTTGCCGAGTACGCCGGCAGTGTGCCCACGGCGGCATGCGCCGCGAGCGACGACAGCAGCACCACGCTGCTGCCCTTGCACATGACCGGCAGCAATTGCTGGACGAGGAAGAACGGCGCCCTTACGTTCACGGCGAACAGGTCGTCGAAGTCTTCCACCGTGGTGTCCTCGATGGTCGCCGCGCGCGAGATGCCGGCATTGGCCACGAGGACGTCGAGCCGGCCGCCGATGATGGCGCGCGCCTGCTTTGCCAGCGCGTGGGGACCATCGGGAGCGCGCAGATCGGCGGCGATCTTCTCGGCCTTGCCGCCGAGTGCGCGGATCTCGGCCACGACCGCATCCGCGTCGCGCGCCGCCTTTCCGTAGTGAACCAGCACCTGCGCGCCAGCCCTGGCCAGCGCGAGCGCGCTGGCGCGGCCGATGCCCCGCGATGCGCCCGTCACGAGCGCGGTCTTACCAGTCAATGTGTTCATGATCGATGGTTCCCTCGTTTGTGCCGATTTCATGCCGCTTTCATGCCGCTTTCCAGACCGGGTAATCGGTGTAGCCCCGCGCGTCGCCGCCGTAGAAGGTGGCGCGATCGTAGGGATTCAGCGGCAAGCCCGTGCGCAGGCGCGACGGCAGGTCCGGATTGGCGATGAAGTGCCGCCCGAAGGCCACCGCGTCGACATGGCCGCGCGTGATTTCGGCCTGCGCCTCCGTGCCGTCGAACCCGCCCGCGGCGATCACCGGTCCGCCGAAGTGCGCGCGCAGGTCACGCGCCGCAACGGCATGCAGGCCGGCGGCGATCTCTTCCGAGCCCACCACGCGCGGTTCCACGACGTGCAGGTAGGCCAGTTGCCGGCCCGACAGCGCCTGCGCCACATAGCGGAAATCCGACTCGGAATCGCTGTTGGACATGCCGTTGAACCCGCTGCTCGGCGACAGCCGCACGCCGACACGTCCCGCGCCCCAGATCGTGCGGACGGCATCCACCACCTCGATCAGCAGGCGCGCGCGGTTTTCGATCGGGCCACCGTAGCGATCGGTACGCCGGTTGCTGCCGTCCTGCAGGAACTGGTCGAGCAGATAGCCATTGGCGGCGTGGATCTCCACGCCATCGAACCCGGCCTGCAGGGCACGTCTGGCGGCGCTGGCATAGTCGTCGACGACAGCGGGAATCTCCGTGGTTTCGAGCGCCCGCGCCGGCGAGACCGGCGTCCACCCGTCCGCCGTGAAGGCGACGCCCTCGTAGGGCACGACCGAGGCCGTGACCGGCGCCGCGCCGCCGGTCAGGCTCGCGTGCGAGGTCCGGCCGACATGCCACAGTTGCGCGACGATACGCGCGCCGCGCGCATGCACGGCGGCCACGATCGGCTTCCAGGCTGCCATCTGGGCATCGGTGTACAGCCCGGGCGCCCCGAGGTAGCCCCGGCCCGTGGCCGAGACCGTGGTGGCTTCGCCGATGATCAGGCCGCCCGCCGACGCGCGCTGCGCGTAGTAGTCGCGCATCAGGGCATTGGGCACGTCGCCGTCCCGGTCGGCACGCAGCCGGGTCAGCGGCGCCATGACGACGCGATGATCCAGCCGGATCTCGCCCAGCTCCAGCGAGCTGAACAGTGTGTTGGTGTTGGACATGATGGTTCTTTCCAGAATGAGGTGGCGCGTATCAACCGGCGGTCTTGCCGCCGTCGACGGTGAGGATCTGGCCCGTGACAAACGCCGCGCCCGCGGACGCGAGATAGATCACGGCCGCCGCGATGTCCTCGGGCTTGCCGAGGCGGGCCAGCGGTACGCCGCCGGCCAGCGCGGCCTTGTTCTCCGGCGTCCCCGTGAAGCGGTCGAGCATGCCGGTTTCGGTGGGTCCCGGCGCTACCGCGTTGACGCGCACCCCGGTGCCGGCGACTTCGAGCGCCGCCGACTTCGTGATGCCTTCCACCGCATGCTTGCTGCCCGCGTAGACCGAGGCATAGGCCGCGCCTTCGTGGCCGTAGGTGGACGAGATGTTGATCACGACACCGGAACGCTGCGCCGTCATGACGCGAAGCTCGTGCTTGAGGCTGAGCAATGTGCCCAGCACATTGGTGTCGAACGTGGCCGCATAGCTGTCGGCGGTCTGCTCGGTCACCGGACCTGGCCTGCCCTCGGTGCCGGCATTGTTGACGGCGACATCCAGCCGGCCGAAGCGCGTCACGGCCTGATCGACGAGATGGCGGACGTCCTGGTCGTGGCGCACGTCGGCCTGCACGAAGAAGGCATCAGCGCCGAGCTCGCGCAGCTCGGCTTCGAGCGCGGCGCCTTCGGCGGGCCGGCGGCCCGAGACGACGAGCTTCGCGCCGGTGCGGGCGAATGCGACGGCGGTGGCGCGGCCGATGCCGGTCAGTGCGCCAGTGATGAGAACGACGGGATTGCTCATGGGAAACTCCTGTAAAGTATCGCTGCCACGCATGGGTTGGCGTTGCGCGGATAGCGGAACACGGTCGCTACAGGAGCCAATCTAGGGGCTTTCAGCACCCGCGAAAAAGACTTTGTAAGCCTGTAGGCATGCCTGTCAGGCATGAGGCGGATGGCACACGGATGGAACTGAGACATCTTCGATATTTCATCGCGGTGGCGGAAGCGGGCAGCCTGACCGAGGCCGCGGCCAATCGGCTTCATACGTCACAGCCCTCGCTAAGCCGGCAGATCCGCAATCTGGAGGAACAGGTCGGCGTGGAACTACTGCGCCGCAGCGCGCACGGCGTGACGCTGACGGACGCAGGCCGGGCCTTCATCGACCATGCGCGGCTGGCCATGGCGCAGGTCGACGCCGCGGTGGAAGCGGCCCGCCGCGCGGCACAACCCGCCAAGCCGCGCTTCGCACTCGGCTTTCTGACCGGCCAGGAGATGACATGGCTGACGGACGCCATGCACTTGCTGCGCGCGGAGCTGCCGAATATCGAGGTGAGCGTGTCGAGCGACTACTCCACGGAGCTAGCCGCCGCGGTGGCCCACGGCAAGCTGGACGTCGCCTTCATGCGCGCCGAGCCCGGATACGACCTCGAATACCAGGTCGTTGCCAGGGAACCGCTGGTCGTGCTGATGCCGAGCGACCATGCATTGACCGCGCGCGACGCGCTGCGCGCGGAGGATCTCCGGAACGAGCCGTTCATCGCGATGGGAGACAAGGCGAGAGTGCTGCGGCAGGTCGTCGACGCCTATCTGGCCAGTTCGGGCGTAGACGTCGAGATCGCGCAGAGCGTCGACAATCCGGCCATGGTGATGTCGCTGATTGCATCGACCCGGGGCGTGACGCTGATCCCCGCCTATGTGGAGAACCTGATGCCGTGGTCGGTGGTCAGCCGGCCGCTGACCGGTGAAATCCCGACCATCGATCTCGTCGTCGGGTATAGCCCGAGCAATACCGCGCCTACGCTGCGGCTGTTCCTGTCCCGGCTCGACGAACTGAGATCGAGGATCGCCGGGCGCGCCGGGCGGTGAGTGCCGCCCTCTTACTGCGCGGGCGGCTGCCCCGAGGAAAGTATCGTCTTCAGTTTTGTGCCGCCAATGGATTCGCAACTGGAAGGCTTCGTATCAGTCCATTGGACCGCGACGCCGCGAACGACCGGCCGGACCATGCGCCACGGCCAGAAGCCAAACCGCTGTGATCCGGTGTACTGGACGATTGCGTCCGCTCCGCGCAATTGGGCGTACTCCGCCATTTTCGGCAGAATGTCCTGCACGCTGCCGTAGGTTCCCTTGCCGATCTTGATGTTCTTGATGATCTTGTATTTCTGGCTGGCGGGAGGGAGGTGCGCGAAGAAGCAGAATTCGCCGAGGTCGCCGTGAAGATCGTTCGCCGGGGTTTCGCCGTCTTTGGAGATATCCACTTCCGCGTCGGGGCTGGCATCCGAAGCCGGCTCCGCCGAATATGCGCTATTTTCGGCTATGCCGATAGCGAACAATGACGCGATCAACGCAACTACGAATTGCCGTGCAGGGTTCATTGGGGGATCTCGACGATCAGCGTCGGGTTGGTGTCTTGTGATGGGAGACGGGATAGTAACTAATTGTAAGTCTGCCGACCAAGGGATCGTTGTAAGTTCACCCGGGTCGCGCACGGTGGCGGCAATCCCAGGTCATGACGGCGGCCGGACGCTGACCTGCCTGCCAGGGACCGCGACCGGCCGGCGGGCGCAGCGGCTCGGAAAAGAGACGGCCCCGCACGTCCGGTCGGCTATGATGCCAATCCTCTCCGAAGTGGCCCCCATGATCTCCGTCCGTAATGTCACGCTGGTCACGCTGCGCCGCGGTCACGCTGCGCGGCGGCGTCAATGTCGTACTCGACCGCGCGTCCGCCACCTTCAACCATTTCAGCTATCGTGCGGACAAGCGCGCTCCAGCGCAGGAATCGGCCTGAAGGGACATTCGCCTTGTGGCGAAAAGTGTTTCAATCGCGGTTTGAACGTCGTTCCAGACTCGAGCCGGGCGGCAAGGCGAACATCGCAGTCACCGAGGACATCGCGGAGGACCCGAGCGCGGTGGTGTCACGGCAAAGGGCCGGACAGCATCACCATCACATTCCGTCCCCACGACGAATAAGGCAGCTCCGGCACGGAGCCGGACAATAGCGGTCGCATCATTTTTAGCACCATTTTTTTTGGAATTCCCCCATGGAAATCAAGGTCAACTTTCTCGACAAGCTACGTCTTGAAGCCAAGTTCGATGACTTCACGGTAGTGGCCGACCAGCCCATCCGCTACAAGGGCGATGGCTCCGCACCGGGTCCGTTCGATTATTTTCTGGCCTCGTCGGCCTTGTGCGCGGCTTACTTTGTTAAGTTGTACTGCGTAACCCGCAACATTTCGACCGAAAACATCCGCCTGTCGCAGAATAATATTATCGACCCGGAAAACCGATATCAGCAGATTTTCAAGATTCAGGTCGAGCTGCCGACGGATATTTCCGCCAAGGACCGCCAGGGCATCTTGCGTTCCATCGATCGCTGTACGGTAAAAAAAGTGGTGCAAACCGGACCCGAGTTCGTGATCGAAGAGGTAGAGAACCTGGATGCCGATGCCCAGTCGTTGCTGACGTTGAAGCCGGCAACCGACGCCCGCACCTATATTGCGGGCAAGGATCTGCCATTGGAGCAGACCATCGCCAATATGTCAGGCATTCTGGCGGGCCTGGGGATGAAGATAGAAATCGCTTCATGGCGTAATATCGTTCCCAATGTCTGGTCGCTGCATATCCGTGATGCGCACTCGCCAATGTGCTTTACCAATGGCAAGGGAGCGACCAAGGAAAGCGCGCTGGCATCGGCGCTGGGGGAATTTATCGAGCGCCTGAGTTGCAATCATTTTTATGCAGGTACGTTTTGGGGCGAAGACTTCGCCAATGCCGCATTTTTACATTACCCGAACGAGCGCTGGTTCAAGCCTGGGCCTAAAGATGCGCTGCCGGCTGAAATTCTCGATGCATACTGCCTGCCCATTTACAATCCCGATGGCGAGTTACGCGGCTCGCACCTGTACGAAACCAACTCGGGAAATTCGCAGCGCGGTATCTGTTCGCTGCCGTATATACGGCAGTCGGACGGCGATGTGGTGTATTTCCCGTCCAATCTGATCGAAAACCTCTACGCCAGCAATGGCATGAGTGCCGGTAATACACTGGCCGAAGCGCAGGTGCAATGCTTGTCGGAAATTTTCGAACGGGCGGTAAAGCGCGAAATTCTGGAAGGCGAAATGGCACTGCCCGATGTGCCCCGCGAGGTGCTGGCGAAATACCCTGGCATTCTGGCTGGCATTCAGGGGCTGGAAGAGCAAGGCTTTCCGATATTGGTGAAGGACGCTTCGTTGGGCGGAATTTATCCGGTGATGTGCGTCACCTTGATGAACCCGCGAACCGGCGGTGTCTTTGCTTCGTTCGGCGCGCATCCCAGCTTCGAAGTGGCGCTGGAACGGAGCCTGACAGAATTGCTACAGGGTCGCAGTTTTGAAGGCCTGAACGATTTGCCGCAGCCCACCTTTGTCACTAACGCCGTGACTGAGCCAAACAATTTTGTTGAACACTTCATTGATTCCAGCGGCGTGGTGTCGTGGCGCTTTTTCAGCGCCAAGGCGAATTTCGATTTTGTCGAGTGGGATTTTTCCGCCCGGGGCGAGAACGCCAATGCCGAGGAAGCAGCGACCTTGCTCGGCATTCTTGAGGACATGGGCAAAGAGGTGTACATGGCGGTGTATGACCAACTTGGCGCCGTTGCTTGCCGGATTCTGGTGCCGGGTTATTCGGAAGTCTATCCTGTAGAAGATTTGATCTGGGATAACACCAACAAGGCACTGTCGTTCCGCGCGGATATCCTGAACCTGCATTGCCTGGACGACGCAAGCCTGGAGGCTCTGCTTGAGCGTCTGGACAACAGCGAACTCGATGAGTACGCCGACATCGCCACGCTGATCGGCATCGAATTTGACGAGAATACGGATTGGGGACAGTTGACGGTGTTGGAGCTGAAGCTGCTCATTCAGCTCGCCTTGCAGCAGTTTGAGGCGGCGCACGAACTGGTGGGCGCCTTCTTGCAGTACAACGACAACACGGTCGAGCGCGGACTGTTTTACCAGGCCTTGAATGTGGTGCTGGAGGTGCTGCTGGATGACGACCTGAACCTGGACGACTACGCGGTCAACTTCCGTCGGATGTATGGCGATGCGCGGATGGACGCGGTGCTGGGTTCAGTGGACGGCAGCGTGCGTTTCTTTGGTTTGACGCCAACCAGTATGAAATTGGAGGGCCTCGACAGACACCACCGCCTGATTGACAGCTACAGAAAATTGCACTCGGCACGGGCAACCGCGGCGGCTACAGCCGGTTAAGGCTAAGGCCCTCCGTTCTGCAGCACGCGGATGCCGACGGAAATGCAATATCCGGTGGAAGCGCGAGGCTAGCAAGCGGGTAGCATCGCGTCGAGGTTCGGCAGGACTCGCGCCTACTTCGCATCCACAACAACCGGCACCGTCTGCGTTTTCCACGACTCCGTCGGCAGCTTCCACAACGGCGGCATCTGCGAAAACGGCGGCACGGTATGGACCAGCCTGGCCAGTGCAAGGCGGCTGTCCGTGCCGATCTTGCTGAAGATGGCCTTCAGGTGCGCCTTGACGGTATCGAGGCCGACGTTCATTGCGGCGGCGATGGCTTCGTTGGATTTGCCCTGGGCCAGCCATACGGCCGCTTCGATCTGCCGTTGCGTCAGGCCGGGAAAGGCAAAGTGAAGGCGGTCCGCGGCGGAGAGCTTGTCGACCGTGCGCTGCTGTGCCTGGCGATAGACGCGCAGCACGTGCGCGCGGTAGGTCTGTAGCCGGTCGCGCTCGGCATCGCTGTACGCCGACCGGCCAACGATGCGATGCGCGCTCAGATCCAGCGAGTATTCGCCGTGCTGGATCAGCACGCCCATGATGCGGCGGGCGCCGGATGGCAGGAACACTTCCTGCGCCATCGGCAGCGCCATGAATTCATCGTCGCTGAAGATGTCCGACTCGCGAATGGCCCGCTCGCCATAGAAGGCCGGGTCTTTCTGCCAGAAAGGATGGCTGCCGGCATGGCGCGCGTAGGCCGCGAAGGCCTGCTCGCGCCGGCCGGGGGCGTCTTCGATCGACAGCAGCGCGCGCAGTTCTCCGCTTCGATGGTGAATCTCCGTCCAGGCGACGACGTCGGCGTCGGTCAACCTGATTACCCCATCGAACAGAACGCCTGGCAACGTCAGCAGGTCAGGCTCGGTTTCATACAGACGCACGATTTCCTGCAGCAGGATGGGGTCGGTGTGCATGACTACTCGTTCGGGTAATGGCATTTTTCTGCGGCAAATCTTACATTAGCGCGCCTTGATGTGCTTGCCGCGCCTGTGTCACGCGGAACAAACGCGGCTATGACCACGTAGTCCAAAAAAAGACGAGGGGTTATCGGGATGAATTGCATTTACCGGCTGGTGTGGAACGGGGCGTTGGGTGTCTGGCAGGCTGTATCGGAACTGGCTGCGCCGCGCGCAAAGGGATCCGGCAAGGGAGGGAGGCGCCATCTCCGGCGGCGTGCCGGAGCGAGTGCGGTAGTGGCGCTCTCGCTGAGCCTGGCCGCGCCGATGGCGCGCGCGGTCGATGTGCTTCTCGTGGGTACCGGGGGCGTGGGTGGCGGCGACGGCGGCAATGGCGGCATCAGCGGCGGTGGCGGCGGGGCGGACTTTTTCCTTCCGGGCCCCGGCGGTGCCGGCGGCGTTCCCGCTCCAACGCAGACGATTCCCGGCACCGCCAATGGCGGTAGCCTCCTGCCGACTTACGATTACGTCGGCATCGGAGGTGGCGCCGGCGGCGGGGACGGCGCCAACCTGGGCGGCATCAATGGCGGCAACGGCGGCGACGGGGTGCTGGACCTCAACGGGGCGACACTGAACGTTGCCAACGCGCTGCTCATCGGAGGCGCCGGTGGCGGTGGCGGCTCGGGGGGCGCCGGTGAGACTCGCGGCGGCAATGGCGGCACGGGCGGCAGTGGAACGCTGACGGCCACGGGCGGCACGGCCATCACGGTCGGCACTCAGTTATACATTGGCGGCCTGGGCGGCGCGGGCGGCAACTGCGGCTGCTCCGGCAACGGCGGCGCCGGTGGCGCGGGCGTGTTCAACCTCGGCGATGGCAGCACGCTGAACCTGGCGGGCGCCACCTTCACCATCACCGGCAACGGTACGCTGAACATCGGCAACGCCACGGCCAATGGGGCGAGCGCCGGTACGATCAACGGGCTGGCCGGCAGCATCAACAATGCCGGCGCGATCCACTTCAACCAGTCCGACGCGGCATATACGTTTTCCACGGCGATCTCCGGCACCGGCACGGTGACGCAGAACGGCAGCGGCACGACCTTCCTGACCGGCGCGAATACCTACTCGGGTGGCACGACCGTCAACGCCGGCCTGATCAGCTTCAGCAATGGCGGCAACCTGGGATCGGGCAACATCACGCTGAATGGCGGGGGCCTGCAATGGGCCTCGGGGAACACGACGGATATTTCCGGCCGGCTGAATGCGCTGGGCACGGCTGGCGGCACGTTCGACACCAATGGCAACGATGTGACCGTGGCAAGCGCCCTCGCCGGCGCGGGCGGCTTGACGAAGGCGGGCGCCGGCACGCTGACGCTGACAAACCTGAATACCTATGCGGGCGTCACCACCATCAGCGGCGGCACGCTGGCGCTGACCGGCACGGGCAGCATTGCCAGTTCCAGTGGCCTCGTCAACAACGGCACTTTCGATATTTCCGGCAAGTCCGGCGGTGCGACCATCGCTGCGTTGTCCGGCACCGGTGCCGTCGCGCTGGGCGGCCAGACGCTGACGGTGAGCACGGGCGGCGGCACGGGCGGCGGCACATTCAGCGGCGTGATCGGCGGCATGGGTGGCCTGACGCTTGGCGGTGGCACGCAGACCTTGTCCGGCCTGAATACCTATGCCGGCACCACCACGATCAACGCCGGCACCCTGGCATTGACGGGCGCGGGCAGCATTGCAAGCTCCGGCGGACTGATCAACAACGGCAGCTTCGACATCTCCGGCACGACGGGCGGCGCGGCGGTGCGCGCACTGTCGGGCAGCGGCACCGTGGCATTGGGCAGCCAGACGCTGACGGTCAACAATGCCGCGGGCACATTCAGCGGCGCGATTGGCGGCACTGGCGGCCTCACGCTCGATGGCGGCACGCAGACGCTGTCCGGCGTGAACACCTACACCGGCGCCACCACCATCAATGCCGGCACGCTGGCCCTGGCCGGCGCGGGCCGCCTGGCCGTGGATACCGGCGTGGCGCTGGCGGGTACCGGCGCGAGGCTGGACCTGTCCGCCGGCGGCAGCCAGTCCGTGGGACATCTCTCGGGCGTGGGGGGAAGCCAGGTGGCGCTGGGCGCCAATACGCTCACGCTGACCGACAACACCTCGCAAGCGTTCAGCGGCAGCCTGGCCGGTACCGGTGGCCTGATCAAGCAAGGCAGCGGCACGCTCACGCTCAACGGCACCAACAGCGCCTTCGCCGGCACCACGACCGTGGCGGGCGGCGCGCTGGCCGTGGGTGACGCGGCCAACGCCAATGCGACGCTCGGCGGCAACGTGCTGGTCAACGCGCCTGGCACGCTGCGCGGCCACGGCACAGTGTTGGGCAATGTCGACAACAGCGGCTTCGTGGCGCCGGGCGGCTCCATCGGCACGCTGTCGGTCGGTGGCAACTATGCCCAGGCGGCGAGTGGCACCCTGTCGATCGAAGTCAGTCCGACGGACGCGTCGCAACTGCGCGTGAGCGGTTCCGCCGCGCTGGGTGGCACGTTGGCTGTGGTGTTCACGCCGGGTACCTACTCGGCGCGACAGTACACGGTATTGAGCGCGGCAAATGGCGTGACGGGCCGCTTTGCCAACGTCACCACGGCAACCGCCGGAGCCAGCCTCGGCACGCTGCAGCCGTCCGTCACCTATGGTCTTGGCGACGTTGCCCTGACCTTGGCGGCGGCCTCGCCGACAGACCCGTTGGTGGTGGCGCCTGCCAACACATCGATCTACACGGCGCTTGGCACGACGGCGCTCTCGCAGGCGCAGGGCGCCAGCGCGACGCTGCTCGAGCGGCTGGCCAATGTGCAGCACGGCCTGGAGACGTCCAGGGACGTGTGGATCAAGGCCAACGGCACCCGCAACAAGGTGGGCGGCACCGGCAGCGCGCCGGGGTTCCAGACACACGCCTACGGTTTCCTGGCCGGCGCCGACGGGCAGCTCGGCAGTGCCACGGTCGGCGCTGCCGGCGGCTACACGCATACGTCCATCGGCGAGGATGGCACCGGCTCGTCCGGCGACATCGATACGCTGCGGCTGGCGCTTTATGGCAACCAGCCCGTGGGCGTGGTCAACCTGTCGGCCACGTTGGGTTATGGGCTGGATTTTCTGTCGCAGAAGCGGCCGTTTGCCGGGCTGGGCACGGCCGAGGGCGACCATATCGGCCACGAATTCACGGCGGCGATGCAGGCGAGCCTGCCCATGCAGGCCGGCGGATTCGTGCTGACGCCGCAAGCGGGCCTGCGCTATGCCTACATCCGCGCCAATGGCTTCGGCGAGAGCGGTGCCGGCGGCCAGAACCTGCAAGTGGATGCGGACAACGCGCGCAGCCTGCAGCCCTACGTCGGCGTGGCGCTCGACAAAGCCTTTGGCGATGCCGCGCGCCCCGTCAACGTGCAGCTGCGCCTGGGCTATGCGCACGAAGCGTTGGGCGGGAGCCGCGTTGCGCTGGTGCAAAGCCAGGATGGCACCGTGTTCGCCGCCCCGGGGACGGACCTGCCGCGCTCGTTCCTGACCACTGGCGCCAGCGTCAGCCTGCTGGCGTCGAAGGCGACTACCGTGGCGCTGGGGGTGGATGCGGTGCTCAATACCGGCCACGTGTCGGCGCAGTCGGTGCACGTGCGCGTCGACCACCGGTTCTGAACCGTGGCGCCCGGCAATCGCCACCAGCCGTTCGTTCCGCAGCAGGTTGCGATGCCGACGCCTCTCGACAAGACGGGCTGCTGCCCGGGCGCCAGGGCGGGCGTGTGAACGCTGGAAATCCCTGGCGTCACCCTTGCAGTTCAGGCGTTGCAAGCCATTCGCGTCCCTTGAGCATGCCCTGCCAGTAGAGCGGCGGCAGGATGCGTTCCTTGAGCCACCACGCCAGCCGCGAGGGCCGCGTGCCATCGATGAACCAGCGCGGAAAGCTCGGCGCGACCTTGCCGCCGTAGGTGAACTCGGCCAGGACGATCTTGCCGCGTTCCACCGTCAACGGGCAGGAGCCGTAGCCGTCGTAGCGCGCTTCGCCCCTGGCCTCGCCGCGCGTGGCCAGCACGTTGTGCGCGACCACCGGGGCTTGTTTGCGCGCGGCGGCGGCCGTCTTGGCATTCGACATGTTGCCAGCATCGCCCAGCCCGAAAATATTGTCGAACCGCTTGTGGCGCAGCGTTGCCGGATCGACGTCGACCCAGCCGGCGGCATCCGCCAGCGGGCTGACCCGGATGAAATCCGGCGCCTTTTGTGGCGGCACGGCGTGCAGCATGTCGAATTCGCGCTCCACCATCTCCGGCGCGCCGTTGGCCACGGCGCGCCGGAACGTCGCCCGCCGCGCGGCGCCGTCTACCTTCACCAGCGTCTCGCCGAAGTTCAGGGCGATGCCGTAGCGCTCCACGTACTGCATCAGCGCCGGCACGTAGTCGGCTACGCCGAACAGCACGTTGCCGGCGTTGCAGAAATCCATGTCCACGCGGTCAAGCATGCCGGCGCGGCGCCACGCGTCCGCGGACAGGTACATGGCCTTCTGCGGCGCGCCCGCGCACTTGATCGGCATGGGCGGCTGCGTGAACAGCGCCTTGCCGCCGCCCTTGCGGGTCAGCTCGCGCACGAGATGCCAGGTGTAGGGAGCGAGGTCATAGCGGTAGTTGGAGGTCACGCCGTTGCGGCCCAGCGTTTCGGGCAGGCCTTCGATCGCCTCCCAGTCCAGCTTGAGTCCGGGGCACACCACGAGCTGGTCGTACTTCACCACGCGGCAACCGTCGAGGATGACGGTATTGTGCTCGGGCTCGAAGGCCGCCACGGCCGCCTTGATCCAGGCCACGCCGCGCGGCAGCACCGAAGCCATGGTGCGAGCCGTATGGGCCGGCTCGAAGACCCCGCCACCCACCAGCGTCCAGCCGGGCTGGTAGTAGTGGATATCCGCGGGGTCGATGATGGCGACGTCGAGCCCGGGCCTGCGTGCCAGCAGGCTCGATGCCACCGCGATTCCCGCGGCGCCGCCGCCGATGACGACGACGGCATGGCTGGCGTCGGCAATGTCCGTTGGCGTGCGGCCGCCATTGGCAATGCGCCTGACCACGCCCTTGAGCTGGTAGCCGGCGGCCGCGGCGCGCTCGATGATGTCCGGCAGGGGCCGGTGCGTGGCTTGCGACAAGGCCCACAGCGTGGCCGAGCGCATGCCGGTGCGGCAGTAGGCCAGCACCGGCTTCGGCAGGCTGTCCATGAGCTTGCCGAACGCCTGCGCCTGTTCGTCGCCGACCTTGCCCGACTCCACCGGCAGGTAGTGCGCCTGGAGGCCGAGCAGGGAGGCATTGCGCTCGATTTCCTGGAAGCCGGGCTGGTCGGGGCCTTCGCCGTCGGGGCGGTTGCAGATCAGCGAACGAAAGCCGCTGGCGGCGAGGGTAT
Organism: Cupriavidus sp. FW216-B1; assembly: GCF_058789195.1. NCBI lineage: Bacteria > Pseudomonadati > Pseudomonadota > Betaproteobacteria > Burkholderiales > Burkholderiaceae > Cupriavidus > Cupriavidus sp. FW216-B1. The sequence continues at coordinate 69,074 of NZ_JBYTEL010000004.1, forward strand.
GCACGTCGTCGGGAAGAATCTGCGGGCTGACCGACAGTTCACTGGTGAGGGCGCGGGGTTGCATGGTCTGTCTGTTCCTTCTGGGGCGGGTGGCTCAGAGCAAGTTGAGGGGTATCTTCAGGTAGCGCACGCCGTTGTCCTCCGGCGGCGGCAATTCGCCGGCGCGCATGTTGACCTGGACCGAGGGCAGGATCAGCACGGGCATCGAGAGGGTGGCGTCGCGCGCCTGGCGCATGGCGACGAACTCTTCTTCGCTGATGCCGTCGCGCACGTGGATGTTGTGCGCGCGCTCGTCCGCGATCGTGGTCGCATATTGCATTTCCCGTCCGCCCGGCTGGTAGTCGTGGCACATGTACAGGCGGGTGTCCGGCGGCAGGCTCAGCACCTTGTTGATGGAGCGGTACAGCGTGCGCGCGTCGCCGCCGGGGAAGTCGCAGCGAGCGGTGCCGTAGTCGGGCATGAACAGCGTGTCGCCGACGAAGGCGGCGGTGTCCGCGCCATCGCCGATCACATAGGTCATGCAGGCCGGCGTATGCCCCGGCGTGTGCATGGCGAGTGCCTGCAGTTCGCCGATGCGGAAGGCGTCGCCGTCGTGCAGCAGCAGGTCGAACTGGTGGCCGTCGCGCGCGAAGTCGGCGCCGCTGTTGAACAGCTCGCCGAACACCTGCTGCACGGTGGTGATGTGGCTGCCGATGGCGGTCTGCCCGCCCAGCCGCTCTTTGAGGTACGGGGCGGCCGAGAGGTGGTCGGCGTGTACGTGGGTCTCCAGGATCCAGCGCACGGTCGCGCCCAGTTCCCGCACGCGCCCGACGATGCGGTCTGCGCTGGCGGTGCGGGTGCGCCCCGACTTCGGGTCATAGTCCAGCACGCTGTCGATCAGCGCGCATTGCAGGCTGGTGCGGTCCAGCACGAGGTAGCTGAGGGTCGAGGTGTCGGGATCGAAGAAGGCTTCGATCTCCATTTGCGAGGTACGGGGCTCGGTCGGCGTCATGCGTTGTCGATTTGGGGTTGAGACGGGATCGGCTCCCCTGTCTCAAGACTCGTGCCAACGGCGAGGTGTGCCGCAAGGTGCTGATTTTCTTGTGATTTCCATGTGCGCCATGCCGGATTGCGCGCTGCCGGGCGCCAGGCGGCGCTGCCACTTGGCAGTGATGGCAGGATTTGGCAGAATGGCACCTTCCCGATGCCGGCATGATGCCGGCCCGCCGCCAGCCCCAGGCTCCCCCCCAATGGATCCCCAAGCCAGTCTCCAGGCTCTCCTCTCCTATCTGGAGCAGGAAAGCCAGCCGATGATCGTCCTCGACACCGACTACCGCATCCTGGCCGCCAACACCGCCTACCGGAGGCAGTTCGGCGCCGTCCAGCGCCCCTACCTGGGCCAGCCCTGCTATCGGATTTCGCATGGCTACGACGTGCCGTGCGACCAGGCCGGCGAGCACTGCCCGATGCGCAAGGCCTTCGAGACGCGCGGCCCGGACCGCGTCCTGCACATCCACCACACGCCGCGCGGGCCGGAGCACGTGAACGTCGAGCTGCGCCCGATCCTCGACGAGGACCAGCAGATCGTTGCCTACGTCGAGCGGCTGAGCACCGTGCGCAGCGCATCGGCCCGGCCGAGCGCGGAAGGGCTGGTGGGCCGCTCGGAGGCGTTCAACGCGGCGCTGGAGGCCGTGCAGCGCGTGGCGCCGTCTTCGCTGCCGGTGCTGCTGCTGGGCGAATCTGGCACCGGCAAGGAGATGTTCGCGCACGCGGTGCACGAGGCCAGCGCCCGCGCCGGCGGGCCGTTCGTCGTGGTGGACTGCTCGGGCCTGACCGAGTCCCTGTTCGAGAGCGAGTTGTTCGGCTACGAAAAGGGGGCATTTACGGGGGCGCTCACGCGCAAGCCGGGCCTGGTCGAGACGGCCGAGGGCGGCACGCTGTTCCTCGACGAAATGGGCGACGTGCCGCTGTCGATGCAGGTCAAGCTGCTGCGGCTGATCGAATCAGGCACCTACCGGCGCGTGGGGAGCGTGGAAACGCGGCGGGCGGACTTCCGGCTGGTCGCGGCCACGCACAAGCCGCTCGAGCAGATGGTCAGCCAGGGCCTGTTCCGGCAGGACCTTTTCTTCCGGATCGCCGCCTTCCCGATCCACCTGCCGGCGCTGCGCGAGCGGCTTGGCGACATCGCGCTGCTGGCTGAATCGATCCTGCAGCGCGGCGGCGGGCTGCGGGACCAGCTTCACCTGAGTGCGGAGGCGCTGGCGTGGATGCGTGCGTACCACTGGCCTGGCAACATCCGCGAACTGCGCAACGTGCTGGACCGCGCGCGCCTTTACGCCGATGACGGCGTCATCCGCGTGAAGGACCTGCCACCGGGGCTGGGCGAGCCGGTTCTGGCGCCGGTGGCCAGGCGCCACATGCCGGGCGCCCGGGAAAACGACGACGAGGCATTGCGCGAACGGGTGCGCAGTTTCAAGGGCACACGGCGCGCGCTTGCCCACGCGCTGGGCATGAGCGAGCGCAGCCTGTATCGCCGGCTCAAGGAACTGGGCATCGGCTGAGCCGCGCTTCCTAGGCAGCTGGCATTTCCCTGCCAGCGCACTGCCATTCACTGCCACCGCTGGCAGCACTGACACCCGGCTGACAGCCCCGCCGTGCCGGCGTTGCCACGCCATTTCCGCGCAAGTGATTGTTTTGTCTGCCCTTTCGGCCCACGCGCCGGGATGGCACGGAACTTGTTCATATGCCGTCATGAACGATCCCGATCAAAACCTGTTACGTCACCTGTGCTGGATCCTGGCGATCAAGATGCTGCTGCTGGCGAGCCTCTGGCTGGCCTTCGTCGCCGGGCAGCGCGTGCCGGTCGACGCCGCCGCCGCTTCCGCGCACCTGCGCTCCGCGCCCATCGTGTCCAGCCACACACGCCTGCAAGGAGCCCGTCCGTGATTTCGGAACAACTGGTGGACCTTTCCCGGCTGCAGTTCGCCGCCACCGCTCTCTATCATTTTCTGTTCGTCCCGCTCACGCTGGGCATGGTATGGCTCCTCGTCATCATGGAGACCGTCTATGTCATGACCGGCAAGGTGGTCTGGAAGGACATGACCCGCTTCTGGGGCAAGCTGTTCGGCATCAACTTCGCGCTGGGCGTGACCACGGGCATCACGCTCGAATTCCAGTTCGGCACGAACTGGGCCTACTACTCGCACTACGTAGGCGACATCTTCGGCGCGCCGCTGGCGATCGAGGGGCTGATGGCGTTCTTCCTCGAATCCACGTTCATCGGCCTGTTCTTCTTCGGCTGGGACCGCCTCTCGCGCGTCGAGCACCTCGTCGTGACCAGCCTGATGGCGCTCGGCACCAACCTGTCGGCGTTGTGGATCCTGATCGCCAACGGGTGGATGCAGAACCCCGTCGGCGCCGAATTCAACTGGCAGACGATGCGCATGGAGATGACCGACTTCTGGGCCATCGTCTTCAATCCCGACGCGCAGGCCAAGTTCGTGCACACGGTGTCGGCCGGCTATGTGACCGGGGCGATGTTCGTGCTGTCGGTGTCGGCCTGGTACCTTCTGCGCGGGCGCGACGTGGAGTTCGCCAAGCGCAGCTTCCGCGTGGCGGCGGCGTTCGGGCTGGCCAGCGTCTGCTCGGTCATCGTGCTGGGCGATGAAAGCGGCTACACGGTCGGCGAGGCGCAGCAGACCAAGATGGCCGCGATCGAGGCCATGTGGGAGACGGAGCCCGCGCCCGCGTCGTTCAACGTGGTGGCCGGCATCAACGAGGCCGCGCAGCGCAATGACTGGGCGGTGCGGATTCCCTGGGTCATGGGCCTGATCGGCACCCGGTCGGCCACCAGGGAGATCCCGGGCATTCACGAGATCCAGGCGCGCAACCGCGAGCGGATCCGCAACGGCATCGAAGCGGTGAGCGCGCTGGAGACGCTGCGCAGCCATCGCGACGATGCGCGTGCGCTGGCGACCTTGAAGCGGCATCAGGCCGACCTTGGCTTCGGCCTGCTGCTCAAGCGCTATGCGACGGACGTGCGCCAGGCCACGCCGGCCATGATCGAGCGCGCCGTGCGCGACACCATTCCCCGCGTCACGCCGATGTTCTGGGCGTTCCGCGTCATGGTGGGCCTGGGCTTTGCCATGCTGGCGCTGTTCGCCCTGTCGTTCTGGACGACCCTGAAGGGCCGGTTCCGCTCGCGCCCGTGGCTGCTGCGCTGGGCGATCTGGATGCTGCCGGCGCCGTGGCTGGCTTGCGAGCTGGGCTGGTTCGTCGCCGAGTACGGCCGCCAGCCGTGGACCATCTATGGCGTGCTGCCCACGCACCTGAGCGTCTCCACCCTGAGCGCGGCCAGCCTGTATGGCTCGCTGGCGGGCTTCGTCGGCTTCTACACCGTGCTGCTGGTCGTCGAGGTCTATCTGATGGTCAAGTTTGCGCGGCAGGGGCCGGGCAGTCTCGGCACCGGGCGCTACGAGCGCGAGCCCGTCCACGTCCACGCGCACGCATAAGGAGAACCGGATGTTCGACTACACCACCCTGAAGCTGGTCTGGTGGCTGCTCGTCGGCGTGCTGCTCGTCGGCTTCGCCATCATGGACGGGCACGACATGGGCGTCGGCACGCTGCTGCCCTTCGTCGGCCACGGCGACGAAGAACGGCGCGTCGTCATCAACACGGTCGGCCCGCACTGGGACGGCAACCAGGTCTGGTTCATCACCGGGGGCGGCGCCATCTTCGCGGCCTGGCCGCTGGTCTATGCCACGGCGTTCAGCGGTTTCTACTGGGCCATGCTTGCCGTGCTGTGGGCATTGTTCTTCCGCCCGGTCGGCTTCGACTATCGCAGCAAGATCCATGATCCGCGCTGGCGCCGCACATGGGACTGGGGCCTGTTCATCGGCGGCGCCGTGCCACCGCTGATCTTCGGCGTGGCGTTCGGCAACCTGCTGCTGGGCGTGCCGTTCCATTTCGACGCGTACATGGTCTCCACCTACACCGGCAGCTTCTGGGGCCTGCTCAACCCCTTCGCCCTGCTCGCCGGCGTGGTCAGCAGCGCCATGATCACCATGCACGGCGCCGCGTACCTTGCCCACCGCACGCAGGGACGGCTGCAGGCGCGCGCGGTGCGCGCCAACGGCTGGGCGGCCCTGGTCATGTGCGTGGCCTTTGTCGCCGCGGGGCTGTGGGTCGGCAAGCTCGACGGATACCGGATCGTCTCGGCGCTCGATACGGCCGCCGTCGCGGATCCGACCGCCAAGGCCGTCGTGCGCGAGGCCGGCGGCTGGCTGGCCAACTATGCGCGCGTGCCCGCGCTGTGGCTGCTGCCCGTGCTGGGCGTGGCGGGCGCGCTGGCCGGCGCCTGGCTCCAGCGCGCGCGGCGCACGCTGGCCGCGTTCGTGGCCACCGGCCTGAGCATGACCGGCGTGATCGGCACGGCGGGGGCGAGCATGTTCCCGTTCGTCATGCCATCCAGCAGCGTGCCGGCCCACAGCCTGACGGTCTGGGACAGCGTGTCCAGCCAGCTGACGCTGACGATCATGCTGGGCGCGACCGTCCTGTTCATGCCGCTGGTGATCGGATACACGTCCTGGGCTTATCGCGTCATGCGCGGCAAGGTGACCGTGGAATACGTCAAAGCCAACGAGCATAGCGCCTACTGACATCAACGGAGTTTGCGAATGTGGTACTTCAGCTGGGTTCTCGGCGTGGGCTTTGCTGTCCTGCTCGCCATCATGAACGCCATGTGGGGCGAGAACGAGGAGGCGCGCCGCGCCAGCCGGGAAGAGGACGTATGAGCCCGCGGGCGAAAGCGCAGCGGCCCGGCATGCACTGGCCGGCATTGCTGGCGGGCGTCGCCGTCATGCTGGTCGTCAGCGTCGATCCCCGCGCGCTGATTTCGGCGAGTCCCGGCCGCACGCATCTTGCCGCGGCCCTGCTGTGCTGGGCCATGAGCGCGGCACTGGTGCGCGGTGTCGGCTTTGTCCCGGCGCACCCGGCGGGACGCTGGCTGCTCTCCGCCTGGGCGAGCGCGGCGGCGCTGGCCGGCTGCCTTGCCGCGCGCTTCGTGTAGTCTCCCGGCCCCGATCGTGTCCCCGATCCCGTCCCCCTCGATCCCGACCTTGAACAGATGGAAAACGTCGTTGCCAACAGTGCGGCACTAGGTGCCGTCGTCGGCCTCATCCTGGCGCTTACCGGCGCGGGCGGCGCCATTCTCGCCGTCCCTCTGCTGCTTTTCGTCCTGCATCTGAGCGTGGCCCAGGCCGCGCCGGTTGCCTTGCTCGCGGTGGGCCTGTCCGCAGCCGTCGGGGCCTTGCTCGGACTGCGCGCCGGCATTGTGCGCTACCGCGCCGCCTTGCTGATGGCCGTGTCCGGCACGCTGTTCTCGCCCATCGGCCTATGGTTCGCGCATCGCCTGCCGAACGGACCGTTGACGCTGCTCTTCGCCGCGGTGCTGGCGTTCGTGGCATTGCGCATGTTCAGGCAGGCCGCCGGCAGCGGGACGGCGCGCGTGGCGGACGCAGGCCAGTCCGTCCAGCCCTGCCAACTGGACAACCGCTCGGGGCGCTTTGTCTGGACCGCCTCGTGCAGCCGCGCGCTGGCGCTCTCGGGGGTGAGCGCGGGGTTTCTCTCCGGCTTGCTGGGCGTGGGCGGCGGATTTGTCATCGTTCCCGCGTTGAAGAAGGCCACCAACGCGCCGCTGCACACCATCATGGCGACATCGCTCGCAGTCATCACCTTGGTATCCGCATCAGGCGTGGTTTCGACCGCCATTGCCGGGCACATGAACTGGCAGGTGGGCATGCCGTTCGCCGCGGGCGCCGTGCTGGCCATGCTGGGCGGCCGGCTGGTCGCGAGCCGGCTGAGCGGCGCCAGGCTTCAGCAAGGCTTTGCCGTGGTGGCAGGGCTGATTGCCATCGGCATGGTGGCGAAGGTGGTCATGTCAGCCTGAGACAGGCAAACAGGCGCCCGTGGGAAAATCCGCGCGGATGCGCGGCGGTGTCTTACGGCTGGGATGTGGAAAGCAGAACACCGAGCGCGGCGAGCGTAGAGCATTCAGGCCGGTTTCGCGCTGTCGCCAGCTTCTCCCTGCACGTAGCGGTTGGCCCGCCAGGCATCCGGCGCGGCGGGATCCGGCCCCGCCGGGATGCAGGAACGCTCCGCCTCCATATGCATCCGGTGGCTATCGAACGACGAAATGAGTCTTGGACGCCGAAGTGTTAAGTGTTAACACTCTAGGAAAACGACGCTTTCGCTTGTCCGATGCCTTCCGATTCCACTCTCCTCGTACCGCCCTTGCCCGGCCGCGTCTCTCTCGACGTCCAGGGCGCCACCGCCATCCGGCAAGCCATCATCGACGGCGCGCTGCATCCCGGCCGGGCGGTCAATGAGACGGCGCTCGGCACCATGCTGGGCATCTCGCGGAGCACGGCGCGCACCGCGCTGAGGCTGCTCGAACTGGAGGGGCTGGTGGTCCAGCAGCAGTACAAAGGCTGGCGGATCTTTACGCCTACCGCGCAGGATGCGCTCGACCTCTACATGCTGCGCGGCGCGCTGGAGGGGGTCGCGGCCGCCACGGTGGCGCAGCGCGCGGATCCGGCCAGCCTGGCGCGCATCGCCATGCAATACGAGGCGATGCAGGCCGCCGCGACCGAAGGCGTCATGCAGCGGATGAGTGCGTCCGACCACGCCTTTCATACGCAGATCGTGCTGGAGTCGGGCAATCCCAGGCTGGTCGACCAGTATCAGCTCGTGCAGCAGCACATCAAGATCTACGTGGCCACCGCCAACCGCATCCGGGGGCGCTTCCGCGACATCGTGCATGACCACGACGCGATGAAGGACGCGCTCCTGGCCGGCCACGCCGCCGACGCGGAAGGCGCCGCACGCGACCATAGCCGCGTCGCCGGCGCGATGATCGCCGACATGCTGGCCAGCGCGCCCGCGTCCACCCTGTAACCGCATCCCTTGCCTTCCCCCTCACCCTCTTCATCATGAAAATCGTCAACGCCGACGCCATCCTCGTTTCGATCCCGTTCCAGCCCATCGGCATTCCCCCGTGGAGCTGGGGAGACAAGGCGGAAAACTGCTTCGACACGCTGCTGGTCCGCATCGAGACGGACACCGGCATCGTCGGCTGGGGCGAGGCGTTCTCGCGCAACAAGGACCGGGCGCTGGCCGAGACCATCCGCACGAAGATCCTGCCGCTCGTCATCGGCAAGGAGGCGTCGGCCATCGGCCGGATCAAGCACGATCTCGAATTCAACCTGCACAACTTCGGGCGGGTGAGCGGCGTCATGAACGGCATCTCGGCCGTGGATATCGCGCTGTGGGACATCCTGGGAAAGTCCGTGAACCGCCCGCTGGTGGACCTGATCGGTGGCGCGTTCGCCGACACCTTGCCGGCATATGCGAGCCTGCTGCGCTACGCCGACGAAACGCATCTCGGCGATGCCATCGAGCAGGCGATCGGGCGCGGCTACCGGTATATCAAGCTGCACGAGATCGATCCTGGCCTGATCCGCTTTGCCGTGAACCTGGGCGCGGGACGTGCGCGCTTCATGCTCGACACCAATTGCCCGTGGCCGGTCTCCGAAGCCATCCGCCAGGCGAAGTCGCTGTCGGATGTCGACCTGATCTGGTTCGAGGAGCCGGTGTGGCCGCCGGAGAACTACAGCGGCCTGGCGCAGGTGCGGGCCGCGGGGCCGTTTCCGATCGCCGCCGGCGAGAATCAGGGCAGCCTGTTCGATATTGCCGCGATGATTGCCGCCGGCGCCATCGACATCGCGCAGCCCGACGTGGCCAAGACGGGCGGCGTGACGGAGCTGCTGAGAATCCGCGCGCTGTGCGAAGCCACCGGTGTCGATTTCGTGCCGCACTGCGCGTTGTTCGGGCCGGGGCAGGTGGCGACGTTCCACATCAATGCGGCAACCCGGTCCATGCCGGTCGTGGAGCGGCTGTACTGCGACTTCGACGAAGACCTCTACGGCGGCCGCGCCAATCCGGTGGCCGGCAATATCCGGGTGCCGACAGGCCCGGGCCTTGGCCTCGATCCGGATCCGGCCATCGTCGAAAAATACCGCGTGCGCTGACGCATCGGCGTCGCGCGACGCATCACCGATCGGACCTCAATGGTGGGACAACCAGTGAGGGAGCGGCCAGCCGCGCATTTTTTATCGAATCCCCCGTCTCTCAACCATTCCAAAGAGGTAAGTCATGAGTCGTCACGTTTCGCTGTCCCGCCGCAAATTCCTCATCGCCACGCCGGCGCTTGCCACGGCCGCCGCGGCGGGCCTGGGCGTCAGCCTGCCTTCGCGCGCCGCCAGCGCCGACACTACGCTTGTGCTCGGCGATCAGGCCGGGTTGCTGCGTGGCCTGGTGGAGGCGTCCGGCGTACTCAAGGACGCGGGCTTCAAGTATCGCTGGGCCAGCTTCCAGGGCGCGGCGCCGTTGTTCGAGGCGCAGCGCGCGAGCGCGGTGGACGTTGCCTGGGGCGGCGACCTGCCGATCCTCGCCGCATCGGTCGGCGACCCCACCTTCAAGATCGTGACGACGCTGGGCGGGCAGGCATCGTCGCTGGGCCTGCTGGTGCAGGACGACTCCAAAATCCGGTCGGTTGCCGACCTGAAGGGCAAGACCGTGGTGATTTCGTCCGCGCGTGGCAGCGTGGCGCAATACCAGTTGTATGGCGCGCTGGCGGAGGCCGGCCTGAAACCCGACGACGTCCAGGTCCGCTTTGTGCTGCCGACCGATGCGGCGGCCGCGTTCGCGTCGCGGCAGATCGAAGTGTGGGGCACCTTCGACCCGTATTTCGGCGTGGCGCAGCAGCGCGGCGGCCGCATCCTGCGCGACGGCAGCCGGATCAACAGCGGGCTGTTCTTCGTCACCGCGCCGCAGACGTCGCTGGCCGACCCGGCCAAGCGCGCCGCGCTGGCTGAGTACCTTCGCCGCCTGCAGCAAGCCGGCGCCTGGGCGAAGAACAACGCGGAAGCCTACACACGCATCTACGGCGAGCTGACGCGCGTGCCGCCGGAAGCGGCCAAGCTCATCACGAACCGGTCGTTCATCAACATCCGCCGCTTTACCGACGATGACGTGGCCACGCTGCAGAAGGTGTCCGACGCGGCGTCCGCCTGGAACATCATTCCGAAGCGCATCGATGTCAGGTCGATCGCGGAACAATCGCTGGCGACGTGACAGGCATCGGCCGGGCATAGTCTGGCGGGCGGCGCGCGATCTCCCCGGGCTCGCCACGGGCTGCCGCGCCTTCGGTAGCGGAAAGCACTCAACGAAGCGAGTACGCGAATTCGTCGAGCTGCGTGATGGCGCTGTTCCAGCCGTCGAAGAAGCCATACTGTTCGTGCGTGGCGCGGCCCTCTTCGTCCTGGTGCATTACGCGGGCGGTATAGCGGCTTCCCTCGCCTTCGTCTTCCATCGTGATCACCGCCGTGAAGCCCAGCATGGGCCTGGTCGGACGCCAGCCCGCGGTAAGCAGCGAGGTGAAGACCAGGCGCGATTGCGGAACAACTTCGAGAAAGCTGCCCGGGTTGTCGCTGCTACCCCCGTCCGGACCCTTCATGAAGGTATGAAAGGCACCGCCCGGCCGCAGGTCGAAGGCGACAACCTCAGTCTGCCAAGGTCTCGGACACCACCATTCTTTCAACAACTCGGGCTCCGACCAGGCGCGCCACAACGCGGCGCGCGGGGCGCGCAGGACGCGGGTGATGACGAGATCACGGGAATCAGCGCTATCGGCTACGTTCTGGGTCATTTCTTTTGCTCCGCTTGATGAAGTCGTTCAACGAACCGGACCATGCGATCCGATCTGGCTTCCCACATGGCCCTTTGTTCCGCTATCCACTTTTCGGCCATCGAAAGTGTCTCCGGCCTCAGCTCGCAGGTGCGCGTGCGGCCGGCCTTCTGCGTATGGATAAGGCCGCTGCGTTCAAGCACTGTCAGGTGCTTCATGAAGGACGGCAGCGCCATGTCGAAAGGCGCTGCCAATGCGGAAACGGTTTGCGCACCGCCGACCAGCGCGCAAACGATGGCGATACGTGTCGGATCCGACAGTGCCTGGAAGACCTCGCTGATCGGCGGTAAATACTTATCCATAAAGCTAAGTATAGGGTCGCTCAGAAGAATGCGCAATACCAGAATCCGGGAACACGAAGAACGCCGCCCGTCGCCGCCAACCCCGACAAAAAAGGCAGGCCGAAGCCTGCCTCAACGGTGCAAGGTGGAGAGGCCTTATTCAGCCACGACATTCGCCGACCTGGCGACGGCGCCCCACTTGTCCGTTTCGCTCCTGATGTAGCCGGCAAACTCTTCCGGCCTGGTCGCCACCACTTCCGCGCCGAGTGTCGCCAGCTTGCCCTTCACCTCCGGCATGGCGAGCACCTTGGTCAGGGCCGCGTTCAACTGCCTGACGATCTCCGGCGAGGTGCCGGCGGGCGCGACGAGACCGCCCCACGAGGATGCGTCGAAGCCCTTCAGCACCGATTCGTCGATGGTTGGCGCATTCGGGAACGCCGGCACGCGCTTCTTGCTTGCCACCGCGATCAGCTTGAGCTTGCCGCCCGTCACGAACGGGCGCGCGGCGACGGCGGTGGTGAACATCATGGACACCTGCCCGGCCATGACATCCGTCATCGCCGGACCATCGCCCTTGTAGGGCACGTGCATCATGTCCAGCTTCAGCCCGGACTTGAACATCTCGCCGACGAGGTGGTTGGAGGAGCCGTTGCCGGCGGAAGCGAACGTGTATTTGCCCGGATTCGCCCTGACCTCCGCCACCAGCCCGCTGATGTCCGCGGCCTGAACCTTGGGTCCGGCCACCAGCACGATGGGCACGGTGGTGGTCTGGCCGATGGGCGCGAAGCTCTTGTTGACGTCGTAGTTGAGGCGCGGATAGATCGTCTGGCTGATGGCGTTGGGGCCGACGTTCGCCATCAGGAGCGTGTAGCCGTCGGCGGGCGACTTGGCGACGAACTCCGCCGCGATGTTGCCGTTGGCGCCAGGCCGGTTTTCCACGACGAATGTGCCGCCCGTGACATCCTTCAGCTTTTCGCTCAGGACACGCGCGGTGGTATCGGATGCACCGCCCGGGGGGTATGGCACGACAATGCGCACGGGCTTGTCCGGATAGGCCGCCGCCGCCGCCGCGCCCGAGACCAGAACTGCCGCGCCGATCGCCAGGCGCCAGGAAATGTGGATTCGTGTTTTCATGGGTGTCTCCTCCAGGTTTTGATTATCGAGGTTGGATGGGTATCAGTACTGCGCCTCTTGCGAGCGGCTTGACCGTCTTGCTGTAGATGTTCAGCCAGCCCTGCTCGGCGGCGCCCAGAATCGGCGTCGCCACGGCGCGGCGCGCGGCCATCTCGCTCTCGTCGACCAGCAGGTTGATCTGCCGGCCGGGAATGTCGATCTCGATGTCGTCGCCGTCCTTGACCAGCGCCAGCGGACCGCCCGCGGCGGCCTCGGGGCAGACCTGTCCCACGGCGACGCCCCGGTTCAGGCCCGACAACTGCCCATCGGTCACCACCGCGACCTTGCCGTTGAAGCCGGCGCCTTCGACAGCGGCGACGAACGACGAGGCCAGGGCGACGCCCGGGCCGCCGATGGGCCCCATGCCGCGCAGGCACGCCACGGTTCCGGCCGTGATCCGGCCATCGGCCAGCGCAGCAAGCGCTTCTTCCTGCGAGTGGAAGACCACGGCCTTGCCGCGGAAGCTCTCCGCCTTCTCGCCGGCATTGCCAAGTTTGAGAATGCTGCCCTCCGGCGCCAGCGAGCCCTTGAGGATGACCAGCGACGGCTTGGTCGAGACCGGATCGTCCAGCGTCCGGAGAATGGACGGCGACGGCGCCTCGTACGCATCGAGAATCGCTTGCCACGTCTTGCCCGAGACCGTCAGGCAGGTCTGCTCGATCATCGGCGCCAGCCGCTTGATCGTCGCCAGCGTGCCGCCCGCCGCTTCGAGCGCCTCGGTGCGGTGCGGGCCATTGGGCTTGACCGTTGCCAGCAGCGGGACTTCGCGCCCGAGGCGATCGAACAGCTCGTAGAGATCGACCTCCGTTCCGGCCTCTTCCGCGACGCCCTGCAGGTGGCGCAGCACATTGATCGACGTCGACAGCGCCAGCGCGACCCGCACGGCGTTGCGGAACGCCGCCGGAGTCAGGATGCTGCGCGGGGTCAGCCCCTCATTGACCATCTCGACGATGCGCGCGCCGGCTGCCCGGGCCTGGTCGACCATCGCGGGCGAGTTCGCCAGCACCGGGCTGGCACCCGGCAGCGTCAGACCCAGGGCCTCGCAGACGATGTGCATCGAATTCGCCGTGCCGAGACCGGCGCACACCCCAGGGCTGCGCACGGCGCGCTTGCACATCCCGTCCAGGTCCTCGAAGGAAAGCTGGCCCGTCACGTGCATGCCCACCTTCTCGAAGACGTCTTCGATGTCGACATGCTCGCCCTTGTACTGGCCGCTGGCCTGGTAGCCGCAGATCACCATGAGCGTCGGTATGTCGAGCCGCGCCGCCGCCATCATCTGCCCCGGCGTGGTTTTGTCGCAGGACGCCAGGCAGACCATGCCGTCGAGTTGCGCGCCCTCGACCTGCACTTCGATGTCGTTGACGATCAGGTCGCGCGACGGCAGGATGTAGCGCCCCTGCTTGCCCGCGCTGGTGATGAAGTCGCTGGGCGCGGCCGTGCGGATCTCGAAGGGCACGCCCCCCGCCGCGCGGATTGCCGCCTTGACCTGCGCGGACACGCCGTCGAGATGGCTGAAGCAGCTCGAGAGCTCCGAGGACGTGTTGACTACCGCGATCTTCGGCTTGTCCAGGTCCGCGTCGCTCAGGCCCAGCGCCTGCCACTGGGCCTTGCGCAGCGCCCATCGGGTGGTGCCCGGGTCGAAATTGCTACGGTATTTCGGGGAAGTCATTGCGGGGCTCCAAGGAAGGCACCATTGTTTTCCAGCACCTGCTGGATATCGGATACCGGCACGCGATGGAAGCTGGTGCCGCGCGCCGCGGCAGCCGCGGCGGTGTGGCCGGCCGCCTCGCCCATCGCGAAGCATTGCGCGGTCACGCGGATCGAGGCCTGCGCGCCGTGGGTGGCCGACGCGCACCGGCCCGCCACCATCAGGTTGTCGAAGCCTTCCAGCAGCAGCGAGCGCAAGGGAATCTGGAAATACGTGCCGGGCGGCAGCCAGATCCACTTGGTGGCCCTGCCGGCGGCGTGATCCTCCATCGGCCACGCGCAGCAGGCGATGGCGTCGTCAAAGCGCGCGCCCTCCAGCACGTCCCGGTCGGTGAGGACATAGCTGCCGATGGTGCGCCGGCTTTCCCGGATGCCAATGACCGCGCCCGTATCCATGACAAAGGCGGACTCGAATCCGGGCACGTACTTGCGGAATGCCTTCAGGTAGGTGCAGACCTGTTCCCGCCCGGCGATTTCCGCGCGCGACATGACGCTCAGGTCGAACGGATCGGGCGACTTGCCGTCCACCGCCACTTTCGTGATGTTCAGGTGCGCGAGCCCGGGACGCTCCGCGAACACCCCGCCGGCGGTGCGGGGCAGGTCATAGCCGTCGGCGACGGCCTGTTCCAGCCGCTCGCGCAGCGCGGGGCGGCTCAAGCCGGCCAGCGCGTCGGTGTCCACCCCGCCGAACCGCATCATGGTGGTCGGAAACTGGAGATCGCCCGCCGATACCTCGCACGGCGCGCCCGCGAAGTTCACCAGGTCGGCGTCTCCCGAGCAGTCGACGAACGCCTTTGCGCGGATGGCCAGGCGCCCTTCCTTGGTCTCGATCAGCACGGCATCGACCTCGCGGCCGTTCATCGCCACGCCGGCCACCATCGCGTGAAACAGCACCTCGACCTTTGCCTCCTGGACAAGCTGGTCGAGGGCGATCTTCATGGCGAACAGGTCGTAGGGCAGCGATGCCGTCTCCAGCCACCGGGTCGGCGCCCCGAGGCCGTCGAGCCCCCGCAGCCGCTCGATGACTTCGTTGCAGAAGCCGCCCACGATCTGCCGGACCTGCGTTTCGGTGACGGCGTACAGGCCGCAGATGCTGCCCAGGCTGACCGATGTCAGCGTGCCGCCCAGGAAACCCTCGCGCTCGAGCAGCAGCACCCTGGCGCCCGCGCGTGCCGCCGAGACGGCGGCCGCCACGCCGGCGGCACCGCCGCCCACCACGCAGACGTCGGCGGTGCGGAACACTGGCGTGGACCGGGCTGGCTCGGATACCACGCCAAATGAATACGTAGTCATTTTATCTCCAAAGAAATGCGCGATCCCAGATGATGCTGGTTCGATCGCGCCCTGAACCCATATGGTTACGTAGTCATTTTATAGAAAAAAAAACGGTTGCCAACCTCAAGATGTTGTGCGGCGCAGCACAAGGTCGTTCGGCAGCACAAACGTGTGCGGCGGAAGGTCCGGTGCCGCCATGCGCTGCTCCAGCCGCTCCACCACCTGCTCGACCATCGCGGGCAGCGGCTGCTGCACGGTGCTCAGGCTGATGCAATCCCATCGCGCCATCGGGATGTCGTCATATCCGACGATCCAGAGATCGTCGGGGACCTGCTTCCCGGTTCGCCTGGCAGCATCGAGGACGCCGATCGCCACGATGTCGTTGGTGCAGAACACGGCATCAAGCTCGGGGCGCTCGGCGAGCAATGTCTGCATCGCCCGCAATCCATACTCGTAGCCGAAGTCGGTGGCATCGGCACGCACGAAAGCGCGGCTGTTGAACTGGCCGCCCAGCCCCTCGATGAACCCCCTCTCCCGCTCGCGAATCGTGCTCGCCTTGGAGCCCCGGCCCGAATCGGCGGAAATCAGCCCGATGCACCTCCGGCCCGCCGACAGGAAGTACTCGGCGACCCGCCGGCCGCCGGCATGGTTGTCGCTGACGATGGTGTCGAAGAGGTCCGTCCCCACCGAGCGGTTGATCAGGATGATCGGCTTCTCGGCGGCGACGCGGCTCAGCATCTCCCGGGATTCGTCCAGCGCGGCGGCGAAGATCACGCCGTCCGTCGCGCTTTCCGCAAGCGCGCGCACGGTCGCATCGTCCATCTTTCCGTCAACCTCCCAGACGGTGGTGCGAAAATCCCGGCTGGCGAGCCGCTCGACCAGGAGCTGCAGGAGCAGCGGGTACAGCGGATTCGACAGGCTGGCGACCACCACCGCGACGGTGCCGCTGCGGCGCGTCTTCATCTGCCGCGCGGCCGCGCTCGGCGAATATTCGTGGTCCTGGATCACCTTCAGGACGCGCGCCTTCGTCGCGGGCTTTACCGACGGCAGATCCTGCAGCACGCGGGACACGGTGGTCTGGGACACACCGGCCAGGCGAGCGATATCGATACTGGTAAGCCTCTTGTTCATGTTGCGTGATTCGCGTCGCGATGTAGTCGGCGCCTGTGATTCTAATGGAACGCCGCGGGAACCAGTCCAAATGCGAAACTGGCGGCGCCGCGGCAACCGACTGGAGGAATTCCGACGGGCCCGAGGCGAGCGGATGCGGGTAACATTGGGCCACGTGATGCGCCCGATACAAGCCCCCGACACCGGCGCCCGATACCACCGCCCCCGACTCATGGATTACTTCTCGGCCGTCCGCGCCTTTCTCCTCGCCGGCGATCTCCAGAGCTTCAGCAAGACCGCGCAGCAGATGTCGCTGAAGACATCGACCGTCTCCCGGTACGTGTCCGAGCTCGAGGCGGATCTCGGCATTGCCCTGTTCAATCGCTCCACGCGCGGCCTGGTGCTGACCGAGGGCGGGCGCGTGTTCCGCGAGCGCGCGATGGTGGCGATGGAAGCGATGGAGGAAGCCCGCAGCATGGCGTCGTCCCTGAACGCCTCGCCGCAAGGCACGCTGCGCGTCACCGTGCCCACGTCGTTCGGCCGCAAGCACGTGGTCAGACATCTGCCCGCCTTCATCGGGCAGTACCCCCGCATCAGCGTCGATCTCGTCTTCACGGATGACGTCATCAATCTTATCGACGAAGAGATCGATCTCGCATTGAGAATCGGCGTGCTGCCCGATTCCCGGCTGGTCGCGCGGCGGCTCGCTTCGCACCGGCGCATCGTCTGCGCGAGCCCGGCATACATCGCCGCGCATGGCGAGCCTTCGGAACCCGGCGACCTGACCCGGCACACGGCGCTGCGCTTTTCCCGCGCCCACGACGACAAGTGGACTCTCGCCCGTGCCGATGGCAAGACACCCAGGGAATGCGCGGTTCCGGTCGTCGGCCAGGTCAGGGCCGACGACACCGACGCCCTGATTGCCCTGGCGGTAGCCGGGTGCGGCGTCGCGCTCCTGCCCGCATGGAGTATCGGCACGGAGCTCGCCCGCGGCGAGCTCGTTCACCTGCTCCCCGGCTGGCAGGCCGGAGCAGGCCAGCCCGCGCCGGCGATCTGGGCGGTCTATCCGCCCAAGAAGGTGGTTTCCTCCAAGGTGCGCGCTTTCGTGGACTTCTTCGCCGAGCGCTTGAAGGATGAAGACGAAGACGCCCCGCCGAACGGCCGGGGCGGCAGCTAGCCAGCCCGCTCCCGCGGGACCGATGCACGATGCGGGCTTGCCGCGCGGCAGGCCCGCGCCTGTCGCTGGTGGCGCGTCGCTGCGCGCCGGGCCGCGCGCCCGGCCCGGCGGCGCTGGCCCGGCGGCGCATCAATGCGCGAATCGAATATCGAGCGCGCGCAGGTACGTCTGCAGCCCGGCATCCTGGATGGGGATCACGTAGCCGTTCTCGGACGACTCGTTGAAGTGCGCATGCCAGTATCCCGGCGGCGTGACGAACACCATGCCGGGCTCCCAGTCCACCCGCTGCGGGTTGCGGATATTACCGTGGTCGTCCAGTTCCGTGCCCACCAGCGTATAGCAGCCCGGCTGGCATTCCGAGATGAAGTCCAGCGCGATCGACTGGTGGCGGTGCGGCTTCTGCATCGTCTTCGGCGCGACCACGCCGAACATCGCCCACATCGTATGGGTCACGGTGCGCGTCTGCGGGAAGTTGGCGTTGCCGAGCAGGATGCTCACGCGGTTGCGCTGGCCGGCGCCCGGCGCCTTCAACACCTTGCGCAGCTCTTCCTCGGCACGGGTGGCCGGATAGAGGGTCGGGACGAAGCGCCGCGCGGTCGCGCTCGCGCCAAGATAGGCGAGCAGCGGCGCGTCGTTGACGTAGTAAAGACGCGCCGTCGAATCGGCGGCCAGTTCCACGCGTTGTCCGCCCGGAAAGGTAAAGAAGTCGCCTTTGGAAAAGCGCAGGCCCGTGCTGTCTTGCGACGCGATGCCGGAACCGTCGACGACATAGAAGACGAGCGACGTTGCGTTCGGCTCAAGCGAAACCTTCTCGCCCGCCAGCACCCGCACGAAGTTCGCGCAGAGGCCGGGGCCCGTCGCCGGGCCCTCGCAGCCGAGCTCGGCCGCGAGGTCGAGCGGCACGACGCGGGTCGGCCCGCCGTCATACAGCGACGCCGGGAACGAGCGGTAGGGCACGCGCGAAATGAGCTTCGCGCCGATCGGGTTGGCCGAGGACGTGTATTCGAAATACCGGGCGTCTTCGGTAGTCGCCGGCGCGTCGAGGTTCAAGGTAGAAATTGCGGTACGGTCCAACATGAGTAGCTCCCAAAAAGGTCCGGGGAAACGACAACCGGCATCCCCGGACAGTCCGCCGGCCATCGCCAGCGTCTGGTAGCCACTATAAGAATCCGCGCCCTTCGCCAGAAGCGCTCGTCGGGAAAATCACCTTTGCGGAGAACGGCATGCCGGGCTGGAGACAGGATGAAGCAGGGAGGTGCTCCGGGAAGCTGGCGGATAGTCTGGCCGCACGGCTGCGCCAACGGGTGCCTGGAGGCAGGAAGCAGTCGTCACGCTCGGACCCGGCCAAAGCGATCTGCTTGCTCCGGACGGCTGCTTGGCGAGCAGCCGGACCCGTTCTCTCTCGCGCGTTCCGCCGTTCTCTCCTGGTTCGTGCGTCTCCATTGTCCAACTCAATATTGGTACGTCAGTTGGACGCCAGCCGTGACACCCGCTGTATGGAAAGCAGCAGGCTTGTACACGGGCGTGCCCAAGAACACGTCATACGAAGCCCCTCCGAGTTTCCGCGTTCCGATAGCGCCCCGCATGCCGATGACCGCGCCTGCCAGTTGCGTGCCAACCAGGCCCTGCGTGGAAGGTCCGTGCACCCTTCCGTAGTCCAACCCGACATAGAATGCTTGCCCGCTTCCACCGAGCGGCGCCTGCAGTTCGTTGCGCCAGTAGAACCCGCGTTCGCCCGCGAGCTGGTTTTCGCCATCGAAGCCACGCACGGTATAGCGACTGCCGATGGTCAAGTCATCGATGTAATAGAGTCGGTCGTTGGTGAACTGGCCGCGCAGCGTGGTCACATACCGGAACGGCTGGTCGGCCACCTTGAACGGCACGGACAGGTTGGCATCGAGCACCATCATGCGGAAGCGCCACGTCGGACCATCGTCGGCGGCCAGCGCATCGGATTGTGCACCGAATGCGCCGATGCCCTGGCGGAATGCCAGCGTGGCGTCGAGCTGCGACTGGCCGAAGTAATGGCGATCCGTGACGCCAAATTCCAGCATCGTGTTGTTCCGGTGCTGCTGCGGGATCTCCGTATCCTCGATGAAGCTCTTTCCGAAACGACGCGTCAGGCGCACCTGCATGCCGAACACATCGTTCTGGCCCCGGCTCAGCACGCGATGCAGCTTCAGGTCGACGGTCTCTGATTGCCCGCTGGAAACGAACGTCGTATTGACGCCGGCAATCTGCTGAAAGTAATTGCTGCTATAGGCGGACAGCGTGGCCGTCCAGTACCCCCACGGCACAGAATAGAAACCATTCCAGCCCCGCGTGCCGTGCGCCTTGTTGCTGAACATCAGATCCTGGTTGTAGCCGACGTTGAACATGTCGTTCAGGCCCAGGGGATTGTCGATACCGACGCTGAGGTTGCCCTGCCACTTTCCGGTGGAACGCGAGCCCGAGTTATCGACCGAGGCCACCAGCGTCCAGGGCTTGTTGCGTTTCACCGCGATCACGACATCGCTGCGGCCCGGCACAGAGGTGGGCACGATCCGCATATCGACGTCCTGGTTCGCCACGCGCTTCATCTGCTCGAGCCCCTGCTCAAGATCGCGCAGGTTCAGCAGCTCACCCCGGGAGGTCGGGAACGCGGTCTTCCACGTGCCCCAGATATCCGGCTCCGCAAAGCGAATTTCTCCGATCACCCCCGGAATCAACGCCAGTTTGAGCGCACCGGAGGACAGGTCCTGCTGAGGCACCAGTACCCGCGTGGTGACATACCCCCTCGACAGGATCGTCTGCGATAGACCCTTGACCAGCATCTCCACGCCCTGCTGGCCGACACATTCGCCCTGATAGTGATTGAGCCATTGCAGCGCAAACGCAAACGGGTCCATCGGCAGCGCCGACGCACCGCGCGCCTGAAGATCTGTGGGCAGATCCCGTGGGACTTCGAGCAAGAACTGGCTGATGCGGAAGCACGGCGTCTCCGTCGGCAGCTCAGGAAACTCCGCGCGGGCAATCGCTTCGGCTCGGACCGTCGGCTTTTGCACGAGCGCTGCGCGCTCGCGCGCTTCCTGCTGCTGGCGAGTGCGTTGATCTTGTTCGGCATTAGACAGCGCGGCGGCCTGTCCTGGGCTGGGTGGAACCTGAGCCATCACATGCGACGGGATACTCGAAAGACCCATCGCGAGTGATGCAGCAGTTGCAATGTGCAGCGGTTTGAAAGACATCGGAGTAATGAAGACCCGGCGGATGCCTTTGCACCCGCTCAAACAACGGAAAATGGATTTGATCAACAAGGAGCCAGAACGGATACGCTTCTCTAGAACGTGACGCAGGCGAAGCTGGCTTGTGGCGACTCAGTTGCCTTGGATATCTAAATTGCTCACCGCGGCTCCCACGCTTCTACAAATTCGCCAAGAAGACGACACACTTGATCGTTCGAGTCAATCTCAAATCGTTTCGGCAAATGCAACACCACAGCATTGGACAAGCCAGCTACTTGGGGAATACATGCCGCATGAAATAGACACGAAAGAGACCGGCTCGCTGGTTCCTCCGTTCCAGGCGGATACGGAGTACCCCAGTTCCTCAATGACGTCGCCACCAACGTCTTTCCTATGCCTTCCTTTCGGCAGCAGGGCAACCAGTGATCAAGGGAGCTTCCCGCAAGCCGATCAGCACTAAGTACCTACTTTCGGGAATGTCTCCTCTTTCGCCAACCAGTGAAGTCAGGCGACAAAGTCGCAACTTCACTCAAGAAGCGCTGAACTCTCGTGGCACAAGACTCCATGCCTTCTTTTCGAGTGCCCCAGTATGCAGCAGCAAGAAATGATTCGACTAGCGTGCATCGTCTCATGAAAGCGCGCCTGGGATGTGGGTATGCTACCGTTGCCAAGATGCACCGCCAGGACAGGCTGGTGAGAAGAACCACAGCCCTCCGTCCATTTCCGCGTCATTCGATGGGAATGCTTTCCGAAACAAATAAACTTGCGCTTCAGTGCTGCCCAGAAGAGAAGCATGCGTCGTCAGATCCATCAAAATTATACGTTTTTCAGAAAGTAACCTATTCAAAACCCAAAGAAAGCCATCGCGCCTTTCTTCAAATGACTGCAAACGGTGCGGCAAGAATTTGCTCCCGAACGGAGACGAAAAATAATCCCAGATGGAATCTAGCTCCATATCCTCGCACCCCTCCGCGATGAACTCATACTGAGCATTGGACAGCATCGACACACTCCTATTGGAACTTTATTTCCATGCACGATCGTAAGCACCACGGATTATATCGAAGGGGTGTTGATCATTTCTACTGTCCATCTCGCCTATGCCCCTGATGTACCAACTGCTGAACTCGAACGAAAGAAAACACGGTCGGCGTCGCGAGCGATCGGCAACCCCGTACCAAAATATTCTGACGACCTAACGCCTTGCTCTGACGAAGAGCAGCCAGAACGATCTCTGCACATTCGCGCGCAGTGCGTTCAGTCTTCATGTTCCGCACGGCCAGGGACACTTGCGGTATTACTCGAACTATGCGATGTATAAGGTGCCGCCGAGCAGCACGTGCTGGGTGGCCGCAACAGGAAGATCGGACGGCGCTGGCGTGGTGGTACTGATGTACAGTGCACAATCCAGGTATGGACCATGCTCGGTCCGCCTAGCCCGCGCGGAATGCGATGTGACAATTGCCCAATCTGACTCCCAAGCTTCGGCAAATGCGCGCAAGAGATTGCAGACTTTCTCATTCGAACCACCATCGAATCGTTGTGGAAGATCAAGTATCACAGCATTCGGCAGCCACCTACGGAAGAATACAGGCCACATTTGATTGATAGGCCAGAAACATTCTCTTTATCTCCTCCATTCCAAGCCGACATGGAATATCCAAGCTCATCAATAACGTCGCCGCCGATATCCCTCCGATTTCCTCCCTTTGAAAGCAAGGACACTAACGCTTCTAGCGAATCTGCCGTGATGCGCTCAGAAGCCAGTGCATCTTTCTTGCTTTGCCCTCTCTTTCGCCAACAACTAAAGTCGGGTGATACGATCTCAATCGCGGCCAGAAGCCTCTGGGTTCTGGCCGCGCAGGATTCCACGCTCTCTTGCCGTGCGCCCCAATACGCTGCGGAGTAAAAAGATTCCACTTTCGTCGTATCCTTTACTGTAGTGGCTGAATGACGATTTTGATGCCATTCACACCGTTGCGTTCGAATAGGTGCTGCATAGCCGTGGCAGCAGCAGGCTCTGCAACAACCCATTGGACTGGTTAATTTGGCTCTGCGCTTGGTTGACAAGGCTCTCTTGACCACCAAACCTAGGCTGGAACTGGCCGGTCAACAGGCCACGGTCCAGCATGTCCTGCCGGCTCAGCACCTTGCCTTGCCGTAGGTCGTGAGGAAGATTTCCACGCATCCGCGTGCGGTGCGATTAGGCGCTATGTCTTGCAGTTACCGTAGCCAGAACGGCTCGCCTTCTAGGGCGTCGTAATCTTCCAGAGGCTTACTCTTGTCACGAGCGAATCCTGGTAGGTCGGAGATGACCACCCTCACTGGTTGATAAATATTAAAGACTTCGACAAAAGATTTTGCCGAACCACATGCTTTCACGAAATTCTCGAAGAATCTGCTGAATACTTCCGCCAAGGTCGGCTGATAAGGATCTAACCAGCTCTTTTGGGGATCACCTATCATCTTCGAATCCCACTTGACGCCCGATTTGGCAGGAACCTGCGCAAAAATCTGCCGCACCTGTTCCATCAGCACCAACGTCTCGTCAAGCTCCTCTCGCCGAAGATAGCGGCGATACAGCCGATCTGTGAGGAGACTCCAGTCCTGTTCCTGGTGGTCATTTTCTGCGTAGGTCTTCAAGCAACCAAAGAACAGTGCCACATCCGGAGCAGGTCCGAGTTCATAGATCGAATGACCTCCATGAAATCCAATTTTTCTCATTGCGTTTTGAACTGTATCGCCGTTGGACTAATTATTCCGCCCGATTTTTTCAAAATTCCTCGGATAATTAATTTCTGCACCGCCAATGCCGTGGCACGTAGAATAGACGCGCGGTTTCCAGAATGGGATGGACACCCTGCGGGAACATCCTTGACTCACGGCAGGGGGACAACAAATAAATCAATCTACAGAGGATCAAACTTTCGCCAAGTACGTATCTCGAACTGATCTTATATCGGTGACGAGGTCATCGTCGTCGAAAGGTTTGCCATCACCGCTTCGCGCCTCGAATCCTTTGACCGCCTTCTTAAGCTCGCAGAGTACATCCTGCGTGGCGACAACAAACCTTGGGACTCATCCCGCTGGCACCGTTTGTAGCGACAAGTTTTGACTGTGTGCGAACGCCTCCACCGACAGCTTACGAATCCTCTGTCTCTCGTCGATCTGATCAAGCGCCGCTTGAATCTCCGCCAACAGACGCTCTACATTGGCTCTCGAAGCACCGATCCGTGTTTCGAACTCAAATACGTCAATGCCGTTGCAAGCCTCGTTAAGAGCCGCATTGAGAACAAGCAATTCATCTTGGCTAAGCTCGACCTCGACATCGTCGGAAATTCGTTTTATCTTCATAGTTATCTCAAGTTATTAAAATACGCCTTCCCATTCGTCGGCTTAAATGCGGTTCCGCCATCCGCCGCATTAGGGTTCCGAATGACAACCATACCGAAAACATCGTCCCAATATGCAGAACGACCGTTGCTCAGTTGCTTCTTCGCCGAAGGGTTATTGAGTATATTTTCAATCTGATCAGCAAACTGCTGTTGCGTCGTGATCAAACCACCGAATTCATTCTGATTCCTTTTCTTCGTCTTTTGCCGGCTTGGTATCCTTATGCAACTGCCGATTGTAGGCATCCGCCAGACCAGTCGCCCCCGCAGCAGCCGCGCCGTTCGCACCACCGCCATCCAGGAGCGGCATCGCCTGCTGGATCGTCTGCGCTGCCAGTTGGCGCTCGGCCTGTTGGTCTGCCACCTTCTGTGCATCAAAGATCTTGCCGATGCTCTGGTTGGCGTTGGCCGTGTCCCGGTCCAGGCTGGCAACCGTCTGGTCTGCCGTCTTGCCCGTCATGGCTTCCTGGCCAGCGTTGTCCGTATGGTCACAGTACCCGACGCGATGGCACTTCGCGTCACGCCGGAAGCCGATCCGGTGCTGGGCGCAACCGCTTGGCCCATTACCGTCGTCATGGCGGAATTCGTCAGGTTTTTGGAAGCAATTCGCAAAGCCGATCAAATACGTCTATTTCAATTAGCCCCTATTCTAGCAAGCCGGATAGATAGCCGTGCCAGATCAGTACAACGGTCTCGGTTGCTCGCCGCCTTGCATGTTGACGTTCTATCCTTTCACGCAACTCGATTTCCGTTGGATATCCATTAATCATAGCTGTCATTGTGGTAACCTCAAACGTATATTTCCCCCTGATGAGTAATGATCGTAACGCTCTGAATCTTGGCGCCGGATCTGGAATCCGCAGAATATGCACGATTTACTCTGCACTAGGCAATATCAGCCGTCATGCCTGGCTGATTTCGTGCGTCAAAATAATATCCGGAGACTGCCCGCGTGCATCCATTGCTGTACTGGATATCGCCTTCGACAACCCGTCAGATGTCTGACTTACAACACCCGTCATCGTCTTCAACTCATACGTCGTTCCCTCAATGAGGAAACCCGCCGCCCTTCCAGCATTGGACGAAGGTGTCACCTGAACCGTTCGGCCACCTGCAACCAATTTGCCTGCAAAGCTCTGTTCTGCCGCCGTTAGCCCATCAACCGAACCGATCAGCTTTCCTGGAGCACTTGCACTCGGCTTTTGCGCGGCATTCCCGATGTTCTTCCCGGCCATTCCTGACATCGCAGCGCCAAGAGCAGCATCTGCTACAGCCGCGACACTCTGCTTACTCGCCTCAATCAGTTCCGCCCGGAAAGCCCCACCGGAGTTCCACAGGTCTCCACCATCCTCGCTCTTTACCAAGCGGCACAGTACGCCGTGTGCAAATCTATGTGGGCAGTCTCGCGCCATGGCAGATTCCATCATGGCTAACAAAGATGGGCCAATTCCCGACAACAGAGTAATCAATATCACCTGTTTCGATGAAGCGACGTGTCTGATATGGAAAGTACCATCCCCCATCGGCCTCCCGAATCCCGGCGTCGACGATCACATACAGATCATCCTTGGGAGGAGTCATCTTTTCCTGCAGATATTTCTCAGCGATCTTCCTGGCTTCTGCAACACCCATAATAATTCCCCTAGTTGATGACCCCAAAGCGGATATTCGGGAACCTGCTAAAGTTAGCTGCGCCCGAACCACCTGTTTGCCCATCTATATAGTTTACCTTGCCGCCTTGAACTACTGCATTCCAGACATGAGCCGTTGCTCTTTGGGTATCCATCCCATAGACCACCGCCCGGGTCCCTTCTCCTGCGCCAAGCAGAGTGTCTTCAACGTTTGTCCTTGTCGTCCAGCCACTCATTTTGGTGTTGTATAGGCCGTTCAACTCATTAAATGGAAGAGGTTCGGAACGCGGTAGCGCACTTGCCTTTGCTCCGGTCGCAAGCTGATTGTCAACAACATATACGCAATTGGTGCAGTTCTGCGTCGAGCCAGTAGGATTCACGTCTTTCACAGATCCTGCCGGCACAGAGTTACTGCCGTCAACGCGTACGTTTCCGAGTCTGCCAGCCAACCCTGTCATTGCTGCACCAAAAACAGCATCCGCTCCAGCTGCCATACTCGGCTTACTCGCCTCAATCAGTTCCGCCCGGAAGGCCCCGCCGGTGTTCCACAGGTCCTCGCGTAGCCGACTGTCCAGTTGGGTGCGCTGTGTACCATTGAGCCGCGCCGTGGCAACTTCGGGGTCTTCCAGCCATTTGCCTGTCGTCTGATCATAGGACACCGGCACCCCGGCCGCATTGGCTTGTGCCTGCGTATCAAAGCTTTTCAGGTCTCCCGTACCAACCTGGTCATTTCGATACACGACGCGAATCGCGTAGTAGATCTCGTCCTGCGTCATCTCTGCGTACTTTGGATCCTTGGCAAGCTCGGCCGCCTTGATACGCAGGTCCGCATCGCTCACATTGTGCAACTGCCGATTGTAGGCATCCGCCAGACCAGTCGCCCCCGCAGCAGCCGCGCCGTTCGCACCACCACCACCTACCGCCCCTGCCGCCACCATCCCAACAGCCTGCAACACGGCATCGCGAGTCGGCTTGTCAAGACCAAGCGTGCCCAGGCTCTCATCGAGCACGGCGATGGCCGCAGTCCCCGCTGCGGTCGCCGCTGCACCCTTCGCAAAATCCCCACCCACCAGCGACGTTAGCAGCCCACCGATCAGCCCGTGCACTGCCACCTTGATCGGTTCAGACTGGTTCTTGAGCAGATCGCCAACCGCCTTATCCAGGAGCGGCATCGCCTGCTGGATCGTCTGCGCTGCCAGTTGGCGCTCGGCCTGTTGGTCCGCCACCTTCTGTGCATCAAAGATCTTGCCGATGCTCTGGTTGGCGTTGGCCGTGTCCCGGTCCAGGCTGGCAACCGTCTGGTCTGCCGTCTTGCCGGTCATGGCTTCCTGGCCAGCGTTGTCCGTAATGGTCACAGTACCCGACGCGATGGCACTTCGCGTCACGCCGGAAGCCGATCCGGTGCTGGGCGCAACCGCTTGACCCAGTACCGTCGTCATGGCGGAATTCGTCAGGTTCTGGGTTAAGGTCGAACTGCTATCGAAGCTCCCCCCAATCGTCGAACTGTCGCTCCTGTAATCGGCAGCATTCTGCAGGTCGCTGGTCGTGAGCGTGCCGGTGATGAGTTGGTTTTTCGTCTGATCGGCAGTACTGGCAATCACGGCCCCCTTGAGATCCGTGTTGCCCTTGACGTTCACATTGAAGCCGCCGTTACCCGCGTAGATGCCGCTTTGCTCCACCACCGATGTGTACGTGCTGTCGGTATTGCCCTTGCTCGTGCTGGCGCTGCCGCTGACGGTCGTGCCGGCACACAGCGGCGGCACGCAGAGGCTGACCTGGGCTCCGGAAGAGGATTGCTGGCTATGGTAGTTGTCGGTGTCCTGCTGGCTCGCAATATTCAGGTTGCGGCCCACGTCGGCCACGACCGTCTGGCCGATGGCCTGTGCGCCCTGCAGGTTGGTATCGCGCCCGCTCGATACCGTCAGCGTATCGCCGGCCGTCACGTGGCTATTCTGATGCGTGACCGAATCGCCGTTGGCATTGCCGTGGTTCTGGCTCGCGGCCGCCTCAATGGTGAAGCCGTTCTGCTGACCGCCCAGCCCAAAACCCACCCCGATGCTCGCACTCGATCCGCTGCTGGAACTGTTCTGGCTGGAGGCGTCTTGCGCGCTCTGCAGATTCACGTCGCGCGCTGCCGACAGGGTAACGTTCTTGCCCTCGATCTGCGCCCCGTGACCGGTGATATCGCCATCGGTGGCGTAGCCATCCGTGCCCGTGCCCCCCGAACCGGTCGCCACAATGGTGACGTTATTGCCCCCGGTCACCGTCGTCCCCTGCACGCTGCTGCTCTGGGTATGTGACTCGCTTTGCTGGCTGCCGCCACCAATACTCACCGTTGCCTTGATGAGCGCGCTGCCGCCGTTGCTGTTGCCGGGATTGCCGGTCTTGTCTACCCCGACCGGTTTCGCACCTGAGGCTGCGTTATACGTATTCAGCCCTGCTATGGCAGCCTGCGTGGCATACAGCGCAGCGACCTTGTCGCTCTTGCCATCTTCTACCGCGCGTGCGGCATTCTCCGCCGCCTGGGCTGCCTGCACGCTGTAGCCCGAGAGCGCCAGCGTCACACCATATTGGCTGGATTTGTCCCGCTGGTTGGTGGCGCTGGTATCGGTGCCCGGATCGAGCACGACATTCTTGCCGACCATCGTCACGTTCTGCCCAGCCGAGATGTCCGCACCCTTGGCCGTAATATCGTCCCTCGCGACGATGGAGACGCTACCGCCATTGCTGGCGATCTGGCTGCGGATCGTGTTCTGGCTGGTCTGCGCGGTATCCAGGTGATGCGAGCTCGTCTGCACGCCTACCGTGCCGGCGTAGCCGCTACCGCCCAGATCCCCGATCTGACGGCTGGAGCTGTCCTGCCGCTGGCTCTGGCTGTCCTGGCCGGACAGGATGTCGATCTTGCCCTGCGTGGCCGATAGCGAGACATCGTTGGTACCCGCAATGCCGCTGCCGGTAATCTGTATATCGCCGGTGCGGCTGGTCACTGTGACATCCTTGCCCGTCACCAGGCTGGCGTTCTGCCTGGTCGCGGACGAATCGCCACTGCCATTGGCCGACTGCGAGCCATAGGGGAACAGACCCACGCCGCTGTTGTTCGGCCCGCCACCAATGTTCCGCCCGATATCGCCCAGGCTCGGTACGGCCGTGCTGGCATGCCAACCGCCACTGCTGGAGGCCGATGACGACTGGAAGGTATCTATCGAAGTCGCAATATTGACGTTGCGCTGCGCGTCGAGCGTGGCTGTCCCGCCCGCCGTGACGGAGCTGCCGGAGAGCAGAATGTCACCGCTTAGCGCCTTGCCGTCGGTATCGGTCTGGCCATCTCCAGTCGCGCGCAGCGTCACGTTCCCCGCGCCGGACAGGCTGCTGCCCTGGTGCGTCACCGAATCCGTGCTGGCCGAGTTGTCACTGTGGCTGCTGCCTGCCGTGATCGCAAGCTGCGGCATTGTTGCCGCCGAGGCACCGATCTCATTCAGGGTCTGCTTGGCGCGCGTCACCCCACTAGCACTCTTCTGTGCGGCCGACAGATTCCGCGCGGTGTCCAGTGGCGTGCCCACCAGCGCCACGCCGAAGCCGCTGGAATGGCTGCTCTGGCTGGTCTGCTCGCTGACGTGATCCACTCCGGCCGTCACGTTGATGTTCTGCGCCTGAATATCGATATTGCCGGCGACAGAATTGCCGGGCGTCGCCCCGGCGATCACATCGCTGCCGATAATGGCCACGCTCTTGCCAGCGTTAATGGTCACGTTGCCATCGGTCGCCCCGACCGTCGAGCGCGCGTCGCTCTGCGTCACCGCCAGCACATGGCCGCTTGCGCTGCCGCCGCTGCTGCCCACCGACACGCCGATGCCGCCGGCTCCCGCGAAGGCGGACACGCCAGACTTCGATTCCTCGTGCGAGACGCTGGATTCCCGCACGTTCTGGCCCGCCGTGATGACCACGTTGCCCTGGGTGGACTGGAGATTCACCGCATCCGAGCCAATGACCGCACTCTGACGGATCGTGACGTCGTTGTTGGCCTTCAACCCAACGCTATCGCCCGCGAGCGTGCTACCCACGCCCAGGTCCTCATGGCTGCTGCTCTGGTCGTGCGTGGAGCTGCGCGAAAGGAAACCGCTGCTGCGGGTGCGGCTCTCCGACGCGGCATCGTGTACCTCGCGGGCTTCGCTCACTGTCACGCCGTCCGTTGCCACAACCGCCAGCGTGCCGCCGCCCTTGCCGTCATTACCTGCGGACACGGCGCTACCCGTGATCGCGACGCTGCCCGACCCGGTCGTCGACGCCGCAGTAATGCCGTTCGCGGCGAGAGCCGTGGCGGCCAGCGTGGATTGCCCCGCGCCGATCGAGACATTGCGGCCCGCCTGGACGTTGCTGCCCTGCACCGTTTCGTCATACGACGATTGGGTGTAGCTCGATTGCTGCCGGTTCGATTGCGCCGCTTCGCTGTGCGTATGCGCATCGGTCGCATTGACGATGGCAACGTTCTGCCCGGCAACCAGCGCCGCGTTGGCACCCGACTGGACGTTGGTGTTCGTCAGCGTCATGTCTCGGCCGGCGACGGCGGTGACGCTTTGGCCGGCCTGTACGGTACTGCCCTGATTGACGACGGTCTGGTCGTGCAGATAGTCCTGTCCGCCATGCGCGGTGGCATCCTGGGTGGTGCCCGTCGCCACGGTACCGAAGCGCATGTCCCGGCCCGCGCCCAGCGCGAGGTCGTTGCCGGCGCCGAGCGTGGCGCCCGTCGACGTCAGGTCGCGCCCGGCCATCACGGCCACATTGTTCGTCCCCGAGATCGACGCCACCGCGCCAATCCCGGTGGCGCTCGCGCTATTGCCGTTGGCAAGCACGGTGGTATTCGTGATCGTCTGCGATTCATTGACGACATCGCGGCCGGCGGCGACCACCACATCCTGTCCGCCAATGCGGCCGCCCAGGTTGCGCACGTCCTGCGTCGCGCTCACCACGGTCGTACCGGTGCCTCCGATGCTGCCCCGATTGACGATATCGGTACCCACCACCTGCGTGGCGATGTCACCGACGATCGTTCCGCTGTTCTCCACGTTGCCGGCAGCATTGATTGACACGGCATTGCCGGCGACCAGCGCGCCCGTTGACTGCAGGTCCACACCGTTGCCTTGTGCCAGATACACCTTCGGCACCAGCACTGATTGTGTCGTGCCATCGGGCAACGTCACGTCCTGCGACACCATCCACACCATATCGGTGGTGAGCTGGCGCATCTGCTCGTCGGTCAGGCCCACACCCGGCGTCAGGTTGAAGGTCTTGGCATAGGTGACGCCATTGTTCATCAGCGCCTTGTACTCTTCGAGCTGGTCGGTGTAGCCCGCCAGGAACGTCCTGCCCGTCAACTGCGTGACCTGATCGCGGATCAGCTTCTCCTCGTAGAAGCCATCGCCGAGGCGCTTCTGCGCCTTCTGCGGATCGAGCCCCAGCGCGTTGAGCATATAGTCGCTGGAGATGAAGTTCGTGTACTGCGTGAAGCGCGGGTCCGTGGCGACGAGGTACGTGTCGCCCGGCGTCGTGCGGATGGTATAGAGGCCGTTGGTCGGCAGTCTCAGGTTCGGGATCCCGCCCCGGGCCGTCCCGAGCGTCTGCGCGGGCCGGGCTTGCCCGGTCACACCTGTCACCGCGCTAGCCCCGCCCGCACTGACCGCAGCCGCGCCGCCTGCGCTACCAGAGACGCCTGCCAGCTGCGTGCCGCTTGCACCTCCCCCCGTGACACTGCTACCGGTGACGGCCGCACCCACGGCATTGACCGACGCCACGGTCACGTTCTGAGCCGTGGTCTGCACCGTCTGATTGGCCGTGGCAATGGCGGGCAGCGCCATCACCGTAGTTGGCGCCTGCGGCTCGCCGGGGAGCGCCACAACTTGTATGTCCTGGCTGCCGCCGGTACGCTGGTGCCAGTAGAAAGTCGAGGTGTCCTCGGTCGTCACCGTCTGCTGAAGCACCGTACCGACATCCTGAACCCCGCCATTGGCTGCCACCCGGACCAGATTCCCGCCCGCCGCCATGGTCGAGGACTGGTTCAGGATATTGCCGCCATTGCTATTGATGCGGATGCTGCCGCCCGCCTGGATCTTCGCCGGGTCAGTGGCGCTGACGAGCTGGTCCGTTGCCGTCATGGTGACGGTGGTGCGGGAGATCTCGTTGTAGTCGTGCCCGAAGTTCGCCTGCCGCACCAGATCCGGGCGGATATTGACGTTCGGGTCCCAGTCAGGCCAGAACGTAATGCTGTAGGTCGTACCGTTGTCCGTGATCGACTGGTAGTACTGTGTCGGATTGACTGTCAGCGGGCGCGTGCAGATCAGCGTACTCGGATCACAGTTCGCCCCCGTCGGCATGCCGTTGTATTCCTCGATCGGGGATTGCGTGAAGGACAGCGTCTGGCTGGTGGTGTTCAGGCTCGTCACCGTCGACTTGTCCACGGTCACCGTGACTGGCGCGCGCAGCGCGTTGGTTTGCGGTGTGCTGATCTGCGCGTTCTGCGCACTCCAGTTCCAGCCCGGGAAGGTGACGCTGGAATGCGAGTTCAGGTCGATGTCAATGAGTCCCGCTTGCCAGAGCGTGAGTGTCTGGACCGCAGTCTGCACGGGCGTGCCAGGCGTGGTCACGATGCTCGTTCGCGTGTTGCTGACCTGATTGGCGGCGATGTCGATATCGCCATCGGCCTCGATGTTGGCCGAGCGATTGATGAGCGTATTGACCTGGTTGGCCAGCAGTCCCGTGTTGGAGTCGCGCGTGCCATCGCGGGCGATTTGCAGGTTGCCCGCGCTGTAGAGCGTAGCCCCCTCGAGGTTTTGGACGGAGTTGGTCGCGTAGAGCTTCAGGTTCTGGACCGCCGCCATCAGCGCCGCCGCACCATTGTTGACGATGTCCGTTCCCTGTGCCTGGACGTTGTTGCCGATCACCGTGCCGGTGTTGACCACCGTCGGGCTGCCGATCAGGACTGCGTCACCCTCGATGCGTCCGGCATTCGACACGACGTTGCTGGCCGTGACGGTGGTATTGGCAGAGTTGATATCGGCGCCGGCTGCATTTACCACATTGGCCCCGGAGACAGTCAGGGCGCCTGCCGCCGCCAAGGTCGCGGTATTGGCGAGCGTGCCGCTGGCGGCGACCCGCATATCCCTGTTGGCGCGCAGCAGATTGCTCGCATCGTTGGTGTAATCCCCGGCCACGTTCAGCGTCAGGTCGCGCCCGGCGATCATTGTCCCGCTGCCGGACACGGCACCGCCCACGACGACATCCTGGTTCGCCTTCACCGCGCCGCCCAGGTTGGACAGGGATGCCACATTGAGCCTCACGTCCGTGCTACCCAATACCTGGCCACCGGCGTTGTTGAACGTCGCGCCAGCCTGGTTGAGCGTCAGGCTCTGGCCATATAGCGTGCCACCACGATTGTCGAGCTGCGACGTGATGTTCAGGGCGAGTGCGCCACCTGCCGCCACCAGCCCACCCGCGGTGCCATCGGTGTTGTTGGCCAGCGCCTGCGCACCGATGGTGACATCACCGTTGCCGCCGAGCTTGCCCGCGGTGTTGGTGAATGCATTCGTCGCCGTCACGGTCGTCACGCCATCGCCGGCATTGACCAGCAGGCCCCGAGTATTGTCAACGCTGGTGGCCGAGATGTTGACCTCCCCATGAAGGCCATTGGCCGCCAGCTTGCCGCCCTGGTTGACCACGGCCCCGGTCGCGACCGCGGCGAGGTTGCCGGCGGTCTGTGCCGAGCCGGCGGTATTGTCCACGGTGCCACCGCTGGCTAGTGTGAGTCCGGTCTGGCCGTATATGCTGCCTTGCCGGTTGCCGAGATTGCCGCTCGTGATTGCAGTCGCCGTACCCTGGGCGGTGATCGTGCCCTGACTGTTGTCGAGCGTCGTGGCCTGCGCCTGCAGGCTACCGTTGGTCTGGATCGCGCCCGCGGCATTGGCGAGGGTTCCCTGGCTTGCCACTGCCAGCGTACCGGTGCCCGCGTGCGCCACCGACCCGCTGTCATTGACCAGGGTGCCGGCGCCAATGGTCAAATTGGCGCCATTGGCCGCGATGATGCCGCCCGTGTTGTCGAGCTTGGCGCCGGCGGTAACGATTGTGTCATTCTGACCGTACTGCTTGATCGTGCCCCCACGGTTGGACAGGTCTCCTGCGGTCGTGACGTTGACGCTGTCGCCATCGAGCCAGCCATCTGTGTTGTCCAGGGAAGCCGCGCCCAGCGTCGTGGTCGCCGCCGAGATGAAACCGCCACGATTGCTCGTTGTCCCGGTGCTGGCCAACGACAGCACCCCACCGGCGGTCAAGCTGCCGGTGTCGTTGGCGATGGTTTGAGCGTTGAGGGTTGCGTCATCCCGGGCGGATATCACCCCCTGATTGACGATGGATGTGCCTGCATTCAGCGCCAGCGCGCCATTGCCGCCAATGAGCCCCGCCGCAGATGTTGCACCGGGTGCATTCAGGATCTGCTGCCGCGCCGTGACCTGGGTCAGGCCATCGCCCGCATTGGCGATGCGTCCGCCGGTGTTGTCAACGCTTGCGGCCGACACGGACAACGCTCCATCCGCACTGGCGGACTCGATGCGCCCGCCCGCGTTGGTCAGTGCGCCCGCAGCTTGCAGGGTGAGTCCATCGCCCGCATGCAGGGTCGCGCTGGTATTGTCCACCGCGCCTTGTACCGTGAGCGCCAGCGCCTTCTGAGCCGATACGGTGCCGCCAGCGCCGTCAAGCGATCCGAGCTGTGCGGTCAACGCGCCGTTGGTCTGGATGACACCGCCCGCGTTGATGACTGGACCTTGACTGGCCATCGCCAGCGTCCCTGCACCGGCGTGGGAGACCTGGCCACCGTCGTTGGTCAGGCTGCCCGCATTGACCGTCAGGTTCTGGCCATTGGCGGCAATGGTGCCTCCCGTGTTGTCCAGCTTGCCGCCTGCGGTGATGCTGGTATCGGCCTGACCGTACTGCTTCAGACTGCCGCCCTGGTTGATCAGGTCGCCCGTCGCCTGGATGGCAAGCTGACCGCCTTCGATCTGGCCAGCAGTATTGTCGAGCGACTGGGCGGCGACGGCGACGCTGCTCCCCGATACCACGCCTTGACGGCTGCTCATGCCGCCAGCGGCGGTTGCCGTGAGCGCGCCACCCGCGCTGAGCGTCCCGGTGTCGTTGTTGAGCGAGGCGGCATGCACCGTGGCATCGCCCTGCGCGTTGACCTGGCCGTGATTGATCAGGCCACCGGCGGTCAATCGCAGGTTCCCGTTGCCGCCAATGACGCCGCCTTGGGCGCCGCTGGCAGTGGTGCCAGCCGTATTGATGAGCATGCCGGCCGTCTGGATCGACAGGCCATCCGCATTGAGCGACACCATGCGCCCGGCCGTGTTGTCCACCGATGCGGCCGTGGCCGTGAGCGCACCGCCCGCCTGGACCGTGCCCTGCATATTGTTGACTGCGCCCGCCGATTGAATCGTCGTGGCGCCCTGCGACACGATCTGGCCACCCTGGTTGGACAGGCTGCCGGCGCTCAGGCTGGTGGCCGCGCCACTGGACATCTGGCCCCGGTCGTTGACGAGCGCCCCCTGCGCATTGACGACCAGGGCCGCGCCCGCGGCAGCCGTCGCCCCCGTCAGATCGAGATTGCCGGCGCTTGCGGTGAGGCCCAGATTGCCATTTGTCGCGGTCTGGCTGCCTGCCAGGCTGACACTGGCGCCCTGGATTGTGGCGTTCCCGCTTGCCAGGTTCCGGCCTGTGGCAGACACGACCCCGGTTGCGCTCACCGTCAGGTCGGCTGCCGGGCCCGGCGTGCCATCCGGGTTCAAACCAGCCGCGAGCGTGCCCGTCGATACCACACTCTGCGCATGGATGCCAAGCGACTGCTGCGCCGCCAGCGTGCCACCGTTGGAGAATGCACCGTCGGTGCGAAGCGAGGCAGCACCGGCCGAATACGTCGTGCCGCCATTGTCGATGCCGTCGCGTGCCGAGACCGCGAGATTGCCGGTGGTGTTCGTCTGGCCGGCCAGTACGAGCTTGCCTTGCGCGGTCAGCGTCAGCTCGCCGGCCTGCGCCGCCAGCACACCCCGATTCGAGACCCCGACACCAAGCTCCGTTGACGCCAGCAGGATCTTGTTGGCGTACATGCCGCCCAGTTCGCTCACGTCGATGCCGACCGCCGGGGCCGGTCCGTTGCCAGCGATCGCGCCAGCTGACAGCGCGTTGTAGTCGACCTGGTTCGCGCCAGCCACCACGTTGAGCCTGTTCGCATAGATCGCGGCATTGGCCTTGACCGCACGCGCGATCAGGTCCACCTGGTCGGTGCTCGCAGCATTGAGGCCGGCGCCCTCGACGCTGATCTGGCCGCTGGTCACACGGAAGGCATCCAGGCTGCCACTGCCGCCGTAGACGGGCGTGCCGGTGGTCAGCGTCACGCGGCTGGTGTTGATGAAGCCTGCGCCGTCGACCAGCAGTCCGTTTGGATTGGCAATCACCACATCGGCCCGTCCCCCGGCCACTTCGAGGTAGCCGCGCAGCTGGCTCGGTGACGTGCTGTTGACCTGGTTGACGATGATCCGTGCCGAGCCCCCAGGCAGCAGATTGGGGTTGCCGTTGATGTAGCCAGCCTGCTGCGTGGTTGTGATCACCGGCGAGTTGTTGAGGATCGCCCCGGGCCGGTTGACGTCGAACTGCGTGTAGTGGTTCACCGACACCCCTGCCGAAGAGGGCCGCGTGATATTGACCTGCGGGAGACCATTGGCGGTCTGGATCACGCCCGGGCGATTGGCGCCGGCGCTCGGGTCGGCCACGATCTGCGCCCCGGCCACCATCGGCAGTCCCATGCAGGCCCACACCGCAAGCTGGATCGCCGGGATACCAATCCGGGTTGCGCCGGAGTTCGTCTTCGCTGTTCCTCCCGCCGGCGAGGCGGCGGCCCTGCCGGTCCCGGTGCTGCAAGCGGTTTCCGCCACGGCCATGAGCATGGCGCGTGTGCGATTGAAGACAATGCGGTAACAAAGACGATTCATGGCAACCCGGGAAGCTGGCGTGTCTAGCGGCAACGCGCTGAGATCCGCAGCAACCTAGGGGCAAACACCGTCCTACCGCGCGCAACTACAGCTGTAACCTTTTGTAACAACAAAAAACTGCGCGCAGCTTAATGTACGGTACAAAGCGCTGATACCCCCCTTTATAACTAGGTAAACTCTGAGAATCCTCACAAATTTGTTGCGCCCGCAACCGAGATCGCCCGCACTGCCGCGCTGGATAAGGAAAGTGAATGGATTTGATCCAGGAGCGATGCATTCCATAGTCCCCTGCCGCCCTGATCTGAAAATTTCTTAAATCAGATTTTTACATAACTTATAAAGCCTAAAAAATTATCTTTAAAAGGCTATTAGTAATGGGTTGCACAAGCATAAGCAGGGCGTCAGCATCGGCATTCCCGGCAATAAGGCCGAAAAAAGCGAGCGTTTCGCGGAAACCTATATTCCTGCTAATGGATCATCACCGCAGTGACAAGAAGCGCGCACGCACAAAGATTTCGGATCATCGTAGAAGATACGTGGCGTAAGCCGGTCACGAAGCCATTCCCAGAGATGCGCCAACGGCTGCCGAGTCATCATGCGCACGAAACAGACCCGAATCATCCCCCCGGCGGCGCGCACGACCCGCGCAGGACCAGCTCCGTCGGAATCTGGATGCGGATCCGGTCAGGCGGCACCTCGCCCTTCAACTGCCGCAGCAGTATGCGCGCGGCTTCGTTGCCGAGCGCGTGGGCGTCATAGCGGATCACGGAGACTGGCGGGGTGGCCAGTTGGGCGAGTTCGCTGTCGTTCGAGGCGATCAGCGAAATATCCTCGGGAATGCGGCGATTGCTGATGCGGATGGCCGGGAGCACGCCGGACAGAAGCGGCATGCCGAGCACGATCGCCGCGGTGGGCGGCTCCGGCAGGCTCAGCAGCATCTGCATTTCCCGGTATGCGTATTCGGTCGAGAAGCTGTCGAGCCGCAGCAGTTGCGGATCCACGACCAGGCCGGCCTGGTCGTGGGCCTGCTGCAAACCCAGCAGGCGGTCGCGCGCCACGCGCGTGCCGCTGCCGCCGGTGATCATGGCGATGCGGCGGTGCCCCAGGCTGATCAGGTATTCGGCGGCGCGCCGGGTGCCGCTGAGGTGATCGGCGCCCACGGCATTGACCGGGGCGTCGAGTTCGCGCTCGAGCAGCACCACGGGCAGGTTGCCGGAGCGGATGTTGGCCAGCACCTTGCCGTTGGATTCGTCCTGCACCGCGAAGATGACGCCGTCGGCGCCGCGCTGCCGGAACAGGTCGAGCAGCGCGAGTTCGCGCTCGCTGCTGCCGTCGCTGCTGGCCACCATGATCATGTAGCCGTGTTCGCTGAGGATGCCTTCGGCACCCTTGACCATCGCCGAATAGATCGGGTTGCGGATGTCGGAGAAGATGAAGCCGATCATGCGCGCGGACACGCCCCGCATGCTCTGCGCCGCCACGCTGGGCTTCCATCCCAGTTCGTCGATGGCGGCCTGGACGCGCACGCGCACATCCTCCGCCACGGTAGGCACCCCGTTCGCCACGCGCGAGACGGTCGCTATCGCGACGCCCGCCGCGCGGGCGACGTCATGGACAGTCACGCGCTTGGTCAAATCGGCTTCCGGATCAGAATCAAAAGGCTTCTTGGAACAGATTCCGGAAATCGGCAAGGGTCGTCTTCCGGGGATTCCAGCGATTATAGTTGGCCTGCACGCACAACTCCGCCATCCCCTCCAGCTTGTCCCCGGTCACGCCCGCGTCGCGCAGGCGGCGCGGGATGCCAAGGTCCGCGCAAAGCGCCTCGATGGCTTCCACCGCCATGCGCGCGGCGTCGAGCACCGGCAGCCCTTGCACGGGCCGTCCCATTGCCGCCGCCACCTTCGCATACTTGGCGGGATTGGCGATCAGGTTGAAGCGCGCCACCGCCGGCAGGCACAGCGCATTGGACAGCCCGTGCGACAGGTGGAACTCCGCACCGACGAAACGCGCCATGCAGTGCACGTTCCCCAGGCCGGTCTGCCCGAACGTGATGCCGGCCAGCGCCGAGCCGCACAGCATGTTGGTGGCGGCCTCCAGGTTCTCCCGGTCGGCCACGAACTGGCGGATGTTCCCCGCCAGCAGTTCGATCGCCTGGATATTGATGGCGTCGGTGATCAGGTTGGACTGGCGCGAGATGTACGACTCGAACGCATGGACGAAGGCATCGATGCCGGAGTGCGCCGCCACGTGGCCCGGCACGGTGCGCAGTGCCAGCGGATCGAGGATCGCGAATGCCGCCGGGTTGAGCGCGGCATGGCGGATCGACATCTTGAGGTTCTTTTCCGTATCCGTGATGACGCAGGAGCCCGATACCTCCGAGCCCGTGCCCGCCGTGGTCGGAATCGCGATCAGCGGCGGCGGCGCGATCGAGAATGCCTCGATGCCCTCGTAGTCGTGGATGCGGCCGCCGTTGGCGAGCACGATGCCGACCGCCTTGGCCACGTCGATGGTGCTGCCGCCGCCGATGGCGATGATGGCCGTGGCCTCGTGCGCGCGGCAGACCTCGAGCGCACGCGCCACGGTATGCGCGCTCGGGTCGGGTTCGATCTCCGAGTAGGTGGCGATGGCCACGCCCTCGCGCTCCAGCAGCGCGGCCACGCGCCCGTAGAAATCGCTGGCGAGCAGCGCGGCATCCACCGCGATGAACACGCGCTTGCAGCCACGATCGCGCACGATGGTGGCGATTTTTTCATGGGACCCGGCGCCCATGTAGATGCGAGTCGGGCAAAAGAAGGTGGAGATATCGGTAATGGACATGAAAAGATAGTCGAATCGACAGGGAATCGATGGGGATCGATCAGTCGGCCGCGGAGAAGCCGGCGGCGATGGTCGTCCAGCGCTTGGTTTCCGCATGCACGAACGTGGTCAGCGCGGCCGGCGCCATGCCGCCCGGCTCCGCCGCCATGCCTTGCAGCGTGCTTTGCATGGCGGGATCCTTCATGCTGGCCACCACGGCCTGGTAAATGCGGTCGCGGATCGGCGCGGCCAGGTTGCGCGGCGCGGCGAGGCTGTACCACGTGCTCATCTGATAGCCCGGCACGCCGGATTCGCTCAGCGTCGGCACGTTCGGCAGGAAGCGCGTGCGCTGCGCGGTGGTCACCGCCAGCGCCTTGATGTTGCCGCCGGCAAGCTGGGCGTTGGCCGAGGCGGCGGAATCGAGCGCGAAGGTCACGCGGCCGCCGATGATGTCGGTCATCATCGGCGAGGCGCCCTTGTACGGTACGTGCACGGCATCGAACGACGCCTGCTTCTTCAGCAGCTCGGCGGACAGGTGCTGCGTGGTGCCGATGCCGGCCGAGCCGTACGTCGCCTCGGCGTGATGCTCCTTCATGTAGGCGATCAGTTCCTTGACGTTGTTGACCGGCAGCGACTTGCGCACGATCAGCACGTTCGGCACGACCGCGACGGTCGTGATCTGCGTCATGTCCTTTTCGAAGTCGTAAGGCAGGTTCTTGTAGAGCGCCGGCGCCGCCGCGTGGCCCACGTTCGCCAGCAGCAGCGTGTAGCCGTCGGGCTGCGCGCGCGCCACCATCGCGGCGCCGAGCGTGCCGCCCGCGCCGGGGCGGTTGTCCACCATCACCGCTTGTCCGAGTTCGCGCTGCAGCTGCGCCGCGATCGCGCGCGCCACGATGTCGGTGGTGCCGCCGGGCGTGAACGGCGCCACGATGGTGATGGGCTTGGTCGGCCAGTCGGCGGCGACGGCCGGACTTGCCGCGACACCTGCCACGACACCTGCCGCAGCGGCCAGCGCAACGAATGCGCCTGCCGTGCGCGCGATCTTCTTGAGGGAATGCATCATGGTCTGTCTCCAGAATTTCTTATGTTTCGGCCTGTGGCCGGGGATGCTAATCGAGTGTGACGTTGAGCCCGGACAGCAGCGTGCGCCAGGTGGCCACCGAGCCGGCCAGCAGCTCGGCCGCGCCTTCCGGCGTCTGCTGGCGCTCGGCCGGCACTTCCACGCCGGCCGGCGCGAGCCGCGCCTGGGTCTGCGGATCGCGCACCGCGCTGCGCAGTGCCTTGTTGAGTCGCGCCACCACCGGGGCCGGCGTGCCCTTCGGCGCGAGGACCATGTTCCAGATGTCGTAGTTCAGGTCCTTGATGCCCGACTCGCCGGCGGCCGGCACGTCGGGCAGCGCACTGATCCGCCTGGGGCGCAGCACGACGACGCCCTTGACCATGCCCGACTTGATGAAGCTGGTGGACGTGGTGGTGCTGTCGACCAGGTAGTCGATGTGGCCGGCGGCCACATCGTTGAGCGCCAGGCCCGCGCCGCGGTAGTTGGCGATATTGACGTTGACGCCAAGCCTGGCATTCACCAGCACGCTGCCAAGGAACGAGCCGGAGCCCACGCCGGCCGCGCCCGCGTTCATCTTGCCGGCGTTCTGGCGCGCATAGGCGGCGAACTGATCTAGCCCCATCGCCGGAAAATCCTTGCGCGCCGTAATGACCTGCGGTGCGTCGCCGACCGAGGCCAGCGGGATCAGGTCTTTCAGCACGTTGTAGGACAGCGACTTGTACAGCGTGGCGTTGGCGGCCAGCGTGCCGACATTGCCGATCACCAGCGTGTAGCCGTCCGGCGCGGCGCGTACCGCGCGGGCCGTGCCGAGCGTGCCGCCCGCGCCGGGCAGGTTCTCGACGACCACGGGCTGGCCGAGATCGCGCGCCATGCCCTCGGCGATGACGCGCCCGAGAATGTCGGTGGGCCCGCCCGCCGCGAACGGCACGATCAGCGTCAGCGGCCTGGCGGGATACGTCTGTGCGAAGGCGCCGCCCGAGAGCAAGGCGAGCGCCGCCGCGCCGCCCGCCTTGAGGACCATGCGGCGGCCGGATGCGCGCGATGTCATGGCGGGCCTCATCAAGGATTGAAGACGACGAGACGCTCTTCGGTCATCTCGCGCATGGCGTAGTGCGGCCCTTCCTTGCCGAAGCCGCTGTCCTTGACGCCGCCGAACGGCATCACGTCCGAGCGCGCGCTCGACGTCTCGTTGATCTGCACCGTGCCGAAGCGCAGCGTTGCCGCCGCCTTCATGGCGCGATCGATGTCCTGCGTGAAAATGCCCGCCGCCAGCCCGAACGGCGTGCTGTTGGCGCTGGCCAGCGCCGCGTCGAAATCGTCGAACGGCCGCAGCGCGATCAGCGGCGCGAACGCTTCCTGGCACCACACGCGGCCTTCGTCGGGCACGTCGGTCATGACCACCGGATCGATGACCGAGCGCCGGCGCGCGCCGCCGCACAGCACGCGCGCGCCCGCGGCGGCGGCCTCGCCGATCCACGTCTCGGCGCGGATCGCCGCCTGTTCGCTGATCAGCGGCCCTACGCGCGTGGCCGGATCGCGCGGATCGCCGGCGACCAGCGTCCCGGCGAACGCGACCAGGCGCTGCGCGACCTCGTCGGCAATGCGGCGGTCCACATACAGGCGCTGCACGGACGTGCAGACCTGCCCGGCCTTGCGCAGGCCGGCATTGGCGATCCTGGGAATGGCGCGATCCAGATCGGCATCGGCCGCGACGAACGTGCTGGCAATGCTGCCCAGCTCCATCTGCGTACGGCGCAGGCCGGCCGCGCGCTGGATGATGCGGCCGACGCGCGTGCTGCCGGTGAACGTGTAGAAGGCCACGTCCTGCTCTTCCAGCAGCCACGCCCCCACCGTGTCGCCCTCGCCTTGCAGGATCGACAGGAACGGCGCCGGCATGCCGGCCTCCAGCAGCACCTGGCCCAGCAGCGCGCTGGTCAGCGGCGTGAAGGCCGACGGCTTGAGGACGACCGCGTTGCCTGCCGCGTACGCGGGCCCCACCTTGTGCAGCACGGTATTGAGCGGCGAATTGAACGGGGTGATGGCGCACACCACGCCCACCGGGAAACGCTGCGTGAAGCCGATGCGCTTGTGCGCGCCGGGGCTGGCGGCGAACGGCACCACTTCCCCGGTCAACTGCGTGGATTCGTTGGCGCACAGGGTCAGCGTGACCTTGGCGCGGTCGACCTCGTTGTTGGCGTCGACCAGCGTAAAGCCGGCTTCGGTGGTCATCGCATCGACAAAGCGGCTGCGCCACGCTTCCAGCAGATCCGCCGCGCGCCGCAGCACCAAGCTGCGGTCGTAGGGCGCCTGCGGGCCGGCATCGACCGCCTCTTTGGCAATGCGCACGGCCTGCGAGACCTGCTCGCGCGTGGCGGAGGACAGCGTGGCAATGGTCTCGCCGGTGAACTTGTCGTCCACGTCGAAGCGGTCGCCGGAGTCGACCCAGTTGCCGTTGATCAGATTACCAGTGGGGGGAAGGGTGTCGGCGGGAAAGCGGGAGGTACGCATCGGGACTTTTTTGGGCTGGGGAAAGCCTGTTGAGAAAACGTTTTCTCATATTCGCCGCATCGGGCATGGAAGTCAAACCATACGATGCCCGGGATTACCCCTATTTATTGCCGATTTCCGTGGGTATGTGCTGATCTTCCGCCAGTCAGCATGGCGGCCAATTGAGTGACATCTACCATTTTGAGGAAACGTTTCCCATGAATGGCGACACTTGTGCTTGTGGAAGCACACCGGCGGCAGTCGTTCCCCAAGGAAGAGGTTGGCGTCGGCCACGCCGCACGCCCTGATCGCGGCCGGGACCCGCGGGGAGGGATCGGTCGCCGGCCGCACGGCGACATCGTCATGGAAGAGAGCCAGACGCAGGACTGGCGGCGGCGGATCGGGGCCGGATGCCGCTCGAAACCAGCGACTCCCACGAGTCCAGCATCGCCGGCGTCGTCGACGAGGCAAGTCTTGGCCCGCCAGGGCGCACCGGGCGCGCACGACAACGATCGATTTGATGAGAACGCCCGAAACACTCGCCTTATCTGTGCGAGGTGATCAATGCACCGTGCTACCTGGTGCGCTCCGGTTGCGGCTGGCGCATGTTGCCGGGGAATTCTGGCCTTGGCAGACGGTGCGTTGGCGTCGTCTCGTGAGGAACCGCGAGCGACGCCCGGATGTATCCGAGGCGACGCGCTACATCGCGATGGGCGGTGTGCCGCTGCGCAGAATCGCCCATCCTCGAATCTCGAAACAGGCTCCAAGCACTCACACGCGCGGGGAACCTGTCGCGGCCCTTACCATGGCTTGAATGCTGAGGTCGACGTCTGTCTCGGTCGTTGCCCAATTCGCAACGCTGATGCGCATTGCAGTGCGGCCTTGCCATGATGTTCCGCCACACCAGCAGACGCCCTCTGCCTGGAGCGAATCGATGACGGCTCGCGTTGCCTCGGACGATCCGAATGATACGAGCACCTGGTTAAGCACGACATCATTGAGTATTTCGTATCCGTGGCTCGAAAGGCCGTCAGCGAACTGACGTGCAAGGCTGCAGAATTGCCCGACGAGCTCGGCAATACCGTCGCGGCCGAGATGCAGCAACGCGGCCCATATCTCGACGCCACGCGCCCGCCTGGACGATTCCGGTGTGTAGTGGGAAGGCTCACGTCCCTCCTCGGCACCCTCGGCCAGGTACGCCGCATTCGCCGACATTGCTGCCCGTAGATCCGCTGCGTTCCGAACAAGGACGATGCCGCTATCATAAGGAACGTTGAGCCACTTATGGCCGTCCGTCGCCCAGGAATCCGCCTCGGCCAGGCCAGCCGTCAACGCATCGAAATTCCGATTCGCAAGTGCCCAGAGACCGAAAGCACCATCGACATGGACCCAGGCGCCGGCCTGCCTTGCACGAAGGCAGATTTCCGCCGCCGGATCGAAATCACCGGTGTTCACATTACCAGCCTGGATGCAGACAATTGTGCGGCCATCGAGCGCCGGCATGCTATCGACTTTGAGCCGCCCGCGGCGGTCGGTCGGGACCAGGATAACGCGCTCGCGTCCGAGGCCGAGTAACGAGAGCGCCTTCAACACCGTCACGTGAACCTCTTCACTGACAACAACGCGGAGTTCGGGCGCCCCATAAATGCCTTTGGCTTCCACGTCCCAACCCAGACGCGAAAGAAGCGCGTGGCGCGCGGATGCCAGCCCGGTCAGGCTGGCCATGGATGCGCCACTGACAAACGCCCCTGCGACGCCTTCCGGCATGCCGAACAAGT
Organism: Cupriavidus sp. FW216-B1; assembly: GCF_058789195.1. Taxonomy (NCBI): domain Bacteria; kingdom Pseudomonadati; phylum Pseudomonadota; class Betaproteobacteria; order Burkholderiales; family Burkholderiaceae; genus Cupriavidus; species Cupriavidus sp. FW216-B1. The sequence goes on from NZ_JBYTEL010000004.1 coordinate 113,970, forward strand.
CGCGAAGCCATTGCAGCGATACATCTTCCAGCGTCGCCGCAATCGGAGAAGTCCATCGGAAGCAGGCATTCTGGTCCCACGCCGTCGCCAGCCAGCTCGCCGCGACGGTAACTGGCAAAGCGCCACCCATCACCAGACCGAAATAACGTCCACCTACGGTGGCGACAGTCGCAGGAGATCCGATCTCGTCGAGGCGTCGCAGGACTTCGATCGAATCAACGCCCTTTTGCGGTAGCGCATGCCTCAGTTCGTCGAGACGGCGCATGGCCTCGGGCGAGGCGATTACCGACCGATTTTTTACTGACTGCAAGTACGATATGGCTCTCTCAGAGGCGTCCCGCAAGGCCCCGTGTGCCGACGATTCTTCCATAAAGACTCCATGTCTTTCCGGTGGACCAGACGCGCGCATTCGATTCTCGCGCCAGTGGCGTTTTGTCGGCATCGGAAACAGCCAATACCCTGATACAAGATACGGAAATACACGTAGTTGCCCGGGCCGCCAGCCAGCTATTTGTTGTTTGCCGCGCGCGCATGTTGTACCAGGCGCAGCAACCAACCCGCGCACGACTCCACGTACTCGTCAGCTTTTCGCCCCGGGTATCCTGCGCTTAGTTTGATGGTCAATCCTTGCCCATTCAGCCACGCCTCCACGCCCTCCAAAGCTTCGTCATCGTCAAGCATGATTTTCATGCTCTCCAGATTCCCGTTGTTCTCTACTATGCCATTGTCAGCATGCATGGTTCGCTCCCAGATTCATGCCTCCGCATCGATGCAGCGTGAAGTCCAGAGGATCGATGGATCGCACTTCATTTCCCGACAAGATCGTGTCGGGAAATGTCGTTGGCGCAAGACTCCGCTTATGCACGGCCGCGATACGAACGAAGCAACAGGAACTGCAATAACGATCCCAGCAAGAAAATTCCCAGCCACGCGGCAAGCGCGCCACGCACGACGGGGGACTCAGGACCACTCGCCAGGGGATGGCTGACAGGCAACCGCGTCAGCGTCTCATTGATCCCGGGGACTAACAACAGAAAGAAACTGAACGTGAATGCGAACTGGGACAGGTATCGCCGCGCATGCCCCAGGATTCCTATCCGCGGAACGAATACGCCGCCCAATATCGCAACCAGCGCAACGATGCCCAGTGCGTGGCCGACATTGAAACCGCCTGTGCTGGACAAGCCAAACGAGGTGAGTACCGAGACCACCATGCCGGACAAGTAGATCCTGGTGGACAGGTTGGTGCTATCCATTTTCTGATATCGGGCGAAGCTATAGAGACCCGCTGCGAAAGTCGCCAGGCTGAGAATGGTGTGACTCGCGCCCAACGCGGAGATGGGATGAGGCATAGGACAATGACTCCTTCTGAAGGTAAGAAAGGCCCCCCGATCGCCGCAACGCGGGCGACAGCATGGATGAATGCACGGGCGACAATGACGACTTACAAAACAAACAACCAACTAGTTGGTCGATACAGCAATTCAAAAATTAGGCGCCGTAGCGCCCGCATGGGTGGTGGATGTTCAACTGACCGCGCTTAAGCGACTTATTGCTACTCTCGAAATGGCCTGAAACGACTCCGCATTGCCCAAGGCTCTTGCCGTCAGCATCGCGCCATGTATCGTGGACATGAAGGTCTGAGCCTCAACAAACGCGCTGTCGCACAATTTGAACTGAGACCTTGCCACACCACTGTCCAGAACCGTGGCGATCCAGGTCGTCAAGTCGTTGAAATAACCCCTGACCTGGTCCGCAATCTCTTGCGGGATCATGGGCAATTCTGTAGCAAGCATGACGCAAATGCACATTGATGATGTGCCATCGCGGATGCATTCGGCCCAATAATTGGCGTAGGCCATCAATCGTGCCAAGGGATCCTCGATGTTCCGGTCGAGAGCTGCCAATCCTTCCCGAGCCTGCTGCCGGTGCCGCGTGACCACCGTCAGCACCAAGTCCGCTTTGCTCGGGAAATGATGATGGATGCTGGGCTTTCCGATGTGCACCAGTTTGGACAGATCCGCATAACTGAACCCGTGATAGCCGCCTGCGACAAGCAGTTGCTTCGTGTGCTCTGCAATTTCGGTCGCCCGGGGGGACAGATCAACGCTCATGGACACTCATCCGAGTTACTTATAATGCACGCATGGAATGTGTCATGCGCGCTTGCTATCCCAACCAACCCAGCCAATCTACTAGTTGGTCGGTTCCGTGTCAATCCTTCGGATGGCCGTTGTTGATCCATCCCGACCGGAATGACGTCACGCGGCCTCCGGGACGTGGCTTTGCGATGTCAGGTTCCGTCGCCGGGCAGCGCATCGACTTTCCCCGCCCCACGTCCGGCAAAATGTTGCGTTACCCACCGCTCGCAAATGTCCCATAGCTCGGGTGCCCCCCTTTTGATGACAGGACCATATCGGGAGATAACCTGCTCAAGCGAGACGCCATTCTCCGTCCAGGTCCCGCCGCCGGTGAATATGTTGATGAGCAGCGGCTGAAAGCGATCAAGCGCCTTCGCGAACTTCGCGTCCTCAGTCTCAGCACGCTCAAATTCCTGCCACAGATCGAGAAACATGTCTCGTTGCGACAGCGGCAAAAGCCCGAACAGCCGTACCGCGGCCTTGAATTCTTGTTCAGCCTGCAATTCTCCACACACCTTCCCGTGAATCGGGAAGTCGCCGACGTCAACTTCGACGACGTCATGCAGCAGGAGCATCTGTATCACGCGGTACGCGTTCACAGGCCCATTGGCATACTCGCTCAACACCAGTGCGTACATTGCCAGGTGCCATGAGTGCTCGGCGGAATTCTCCTTTCGACTTTTGTCGAGTAGCGGTGATTGCCGCATGACGGACTTCAACCGATCGATCTCTCTCAGAAAATTCAGTTGCTTCTCCAAGGTCGTCCGCTGCATGATTTTTTCCTCTGAAAGTGAGGTCATAGTATGCAGAACAGGTGCCGACCTCCAGAGGTGCCTTGCCACGTCTGTCATCACGACGAGGCAGCAGCAAGCTCGGCCGCGAACATGGCGGCAGCCTCGTCTATGCGACTGGCTCCGCGACGTATGACGAGGTCAACAGCGGCACGACATTCCCGGAGTACCGTTGGGCACGGGCCGGCGACGGCGCAATGCCGGCGGAGCCACCGGGGGCTCCGCCGGCCAGCGATCCGGCATCGGCCGGGCGAGCGTGCAATCGGAATTGCGCCGGACGTCAGCCGCCGAACGGCTGGCCCATTGGCCTGAGGCGGATGCCGGGCGCCAGGCGCGTCCAGGGCAGATCAGCCGGATCGGCGGTCATCGGCCCGGGGGCCTTTGCCACCAGCACCGCGTGCGCGATGCCCTGGAAGTCCGCGCGAAAATGGACCGAGCTCTTGTTCACCAGGATCTTCATCGCCTCGGGCTCGACGCCGCCAACGCGATAGAGATTGCGGTCGAGCATCTGTGCCTTGCCGCCGCTGACCACGACCTGCACGCCTTCGATGCCCAGCAGCGCCACGGGCCCGACATCGGCCTGCATGCCGTGCATCATCGGGCCGCCAAAACGGCACACGCCGTCCGACAGCCTCAGCACCTCGAAGCGCGCCTGCAGCGGCTCGTCGCCGGGCACGCCCGACACGCCACCAAGCGCCGCGTCGACCATCGCACCCACGCCTGCGCGATGCGCGGCCGCTGCCACCGCCGGATCCCAGATCAGCCCGATGGCCGCGCCCCGCGCGCCGTTGCGCAGCAGCGCGCGCAGCATGCCCATCGTGTTGGAATCGCCGCCGGCACCGGGGTTATCCTGGGTATCGGCGATGACCACCGGACGCGTGGCCCCCTCCGCCATGCGCATGGCTTCGCGCACCGCGTCGTCAGGCGAGAGGAACGGTACCTCCCAGGCAGACTCCTCGGCCAGCATCCTGTCGTAGAGCGCCTGCACGGCGGCTTCGGCGGCGGCGTCATCCTCGCCATAGCCCCAGATCACAGGTCCGCACTCGGGAAAGTCGGCCGCCGGGAAGCCTGGCGTGAACGACAGCGACGCCACTGCGCCGGACTCCAGTTCGGCCAGCGCCGCGTACAAGCCGCGCGCCGGCTCCAGCATCGTGCACATGCCGTTGATGGGAATCAGGAACGGCAGGCGGCGGGCGGCAGCGCGCCAGCGGCGCGGGCCGGCCAGCAAGGTCTTCAGCAGTGCCGCGGCGCGCCCGCCGGTTTCCGCCATGTCGACGTGCGGATACGTGCGGTAGGCCACCAGCGCATCCGCGGCATCGAGCATGCGTTGCGTGACGTTGGCGTGGAGGTCGAGCGACGCCACCAGCGGCACGTCCGGCCCGATCACGTCGCGCAGCCGTGCCAGCAGTTCGCCTTCGCCATCGTCGGCATGCTCGGCCACCATCGCGCCATGCAGGTCCAGGTAAATGGCATCGAAGCCGCCCGCGCGGGCGGCCGCGACGATCTCGCCCGCGATGCGCTCGAACGCATCCTCGGTCACGTGCGCCGACGGACTTGCGCCGGCCCAGATCACCGGGCTCAGGGACCAGCCATTGCGCTGCGCGGCCTGGATGAATCCACCGGCGGGGATATTCACATCGCGCAGCGCCAGCACATCGTTGCCGCGCACCAAGGCCGGAAAGCCCTCGCCGCGCTCGAAGCTGGCGTAGGTGGCCTTGGACGGCGCGAACGTATTGGTTTCGTGTTGGAAACCGGCAATCAGGATCTGGGGTACCACAGGACTCTCCATCTTCATGGTTATCTTCAGGCCGTCGCCGGGCTGCCTTGCGGCGCGGGCATGCGGTTGGCCACCAACGTCACCGCGCCGGCCACCAGCAGGGCCACCATCACCAGCAGGCCGGCCTGCATGCTGCCCGTGGCCGTGCGCACCCAGCCGATGATGGTCGGGCTCAGGAAGCCGCCGATCAGGCCTATCGTGTTGATGAGCGCGATGCCGCCGGCCGCGGCGTCGCCCTTCAGGTACTGGGACGGAATGGCCCAGAACACCGTGTAGGCCGCCCACATCATCGCCGTGGCAATCGTCATGCAGGACAGCGACACCGCCAGGTTGCCACTGGACAGCGTGGCCACGGCCAGCGCCACGGCGCCGATGAATGCGGGCACCGCGCTATGCAGGCGACGCTCGCCGCGCCGGTCCGAGCGCCGGCCGATGACGACCATGGCAATGGCGGCCGCGATATACGGGATCATCGAATACAGGCCGATCTTCATCGTGTCGGTAACGCCATCTGCCTTGAGAATGGAAGGCAGCCAGAAGCTCACCGCGTAGATGCCGCAGATCATCGTGAAGTAGGCGAAGGCCAGCAGGTAGACGCGCGGGTCGCGCGCCACCTGGCCGAACGAGTGGTGGCCTGCGCCGGGCGTATGCAGCTCGGCGGCAAGCATGCGCTTTTCCTCGTCGGTCAGCCATCTGGCATCGGCCGGGCGATCTGCCAGCACGCGCAGGGCCAACACGCCCAGCAGCACGCACGGAAGCCCTTCCACCAGGAACATCCATTGCCAGCCTTCCAGGCCATGCGTGCCGGACAGCCCGGTCATCAGCCACGTCGACAACGGCGAGCCGAAGATGCCGCCGAGCGGCCCGGCCAGCATCACGATGGCCATCACGCGCGCCATGCGCTGCTGCCCGTACCAGTACGTCAGGTAGAAAATCATGCCGGGCGCGAAGCCGGCCTCGAACACGCCGAGCAGAAAGCGCATCACGTAGAACGTGGTTTCGTCGCGGACGAACAACATGCAGGCCGACGTCAGGCCCCAGAGCACCAGAATGCGGCTGATGGTCTTGCGCGCACCAATACGGGGAAGCAGCAGGTTGCTGGGGATTTCGAACAGCACGTAGCCGAAGAAGAAAATGCCGGCGCCCAGCCCGTACACGGCGTCGGAAAAGCCCAGGTCGCCCTGCATCTGCAGCTTGGCGAACCCGATGTTGACGCGGTCCAGGTAGGCAAAGGTGTAGCAAAGCAGCAGGAATGGCAGCAGGCGCCAGTTCAGCTTGCGGTACAGAGCCTGCTGCGCGGCGCTGTCGTGCGCCGGCGTGGTGCGTGGGGGCAGTGTGGCAGTCATACGATTTTTCCCGTGGTCGTTCGTGGATGCGATGAACGTTGTGCTGGCGCTGTGTTTTAGTTTTCAAGCATCGTGAGTTAGACAAAACGACATGGCAAGAGCAACTTAAGTCGGTTATCGTTGCCCATTCAGCAACACGATGCATCAGGCGGACGTCGATATGCGAGAACTGAACCAACGCAGGCTGCGTTATTTCCACGAGGTGCTCACACACGGATCGATCCGGGGCGCGGCCGACAGCATCAACACGTCGCCATCGGTCGTCACGCGCCAGATTCGCCTGCTGGAAGAGGAAGTGGGCGCGCCACTATTCGACCGCCACGCACGCGGCGTGCAGCCTACCGAAGTGGCTCTGCATCTGCTCGAATACTGGCGGGGGTGCCGCGCGCAGCAGGAGCTGTTCGAAGACCGCCTGCAGGCATTGCGCGGCCTGCAGCACGGCCAGGTACGCATTGCCACGAGCGAAGGCTACGTCGATGGCTTGATGGACGAAGTGCTGACCGACTTCTGCGCGCAGTATCCGCGGCTCGATGTCACGGTGGATGTCCTGCCCGTCAACAACGTGCTGCAGGAGGTGGCGGAAAGCCGGGCGCATCTCGGCCTGGCCTACAACCCGCCCTCGCATGCCGACGTGCGCTGGGTGGCCACGTCGTCGCAGCCGGTGGTACTGCTGGTCCATGCCGAACATCCACTGGCACTGCGCGGCACGAATGTCGATGTGCGGGAACTGGCCGACTATCCGCTGGCGATGATGCCGCCGGCGTTCGGGCTCGGGCAGATCGTGCAGATGCTGGCGTATGCCGAGAACATCCAGATCCGTCCCACGCTGACCACCAATTCACTGGCCGTGCTGCGGCACTTCGTCAAGCGCCATCACGGCATCACGCTGATCGGCGCGTTTGCCGCCTATCGCGAACTGGCCTCGGGCGAACTGGTGACACTACCGATTGCCCATCCGCTGTTCGAGGCTGCCAAGGCACGGTTGCTGGTGAAAACGGGAAGGCCGCTGGGCATGGCAGCGGACACGCTGCTGGACCACATCCTGCGCGACATGTCGATGTTCGCGGCCCCGGCGCCGCGCGGGCGCGGACGATCCACGGCGCGCAAGTCGTCCCGAGCGTAAGAAAGCTCGGGGGTCGGCCTCGAAGACACGCGATGCGGACGTCAGCTCGCCACGCCCTGCCGCCACGTCCCGACGCGCGACGAACTTGTTCCAGCGGTGTACCAGCGGGAAGTCACCGCGCTGCTCGAGGCAGCCGATCGGATGGCCGATCTTCTGCCCGGTGGTTTGCAGCGCAATGCGCGAGACGACGACGGGAGGCTGGACAGAGAAGCCATCGGGACCATCTGCACGCTGCTCGTCGACCTCATCGATAAGCGCCTCCTCAGGTCCTGACTCTCCTCGCGGACCTTGCGACAGCCGGTGCATCCAGCGCAGCCCCAACGAGCTCCTGCATGCAGCGAGCTGCCGCGGTCTGGATCCGCTCGGCTCGCACGATCACGCGCATCTTGGCGGATTCGAGCGCGGCGTTGGTGGTGCGAATCGCAACGAGGTCGCCGCGTGCGATTTCGCTGGCCGCGGCTCCCGCGGACAGAAAGGTCAAGCCCAGCCGCTTCATCACGAACCGCTTCAGCAACTCGATCGAACTGCTGGTGAGCGTCGGCGCAAGCTGAAGATTCTCCGCGAACTCGGCCAACCGGATCAACTGATGCAAGCCAAAGCCCGGGCCCATCGTCGCCAGCGAGTAGCGGCTCGCGTCCTGCAATGACGGGGTTGCACGACGCCGTGCCAGCGGATGGTCGGGCCAGGCAATGATGCAGACCGGCTGGCTTTGCTCCCGCACGATCTGAACCTCCGGATGCGCTGGCGGATTCATGGCGATACCCAGGTGCGCTTCGTCGCTGGCGACTTTCCGCACTGCCTCCGCTGCGCTCGCCAGTTCGACGTTGACCTGCACCCCGGGATACTGCTGGCCGAACGCATCGACGATGCCGTTCATCAGCAGATCCATATACCCCTCTCCGGCCACCACGTTCAACGTGCCACGCCGCAGCCCGGCAAGGTCGTCGATATGCTCCCGCAGCGCCTCTTCGCTCGCCATGCGATTGCGGCAATGCGCGATGACCAGCGCAGCCGCCTCGGTGGCAATGATCCCTCGGCCTTTGCGCTCAAACAGCGCCACCCCCAGATCCTGTTCCAGCAACTGGATCTGCCGGCTGACCACGGACGGCTCAACGTTGAGCCTGTCCGCAGCGCCCCGCACCGATCCGCACATGGCGGCTTCGTAGAAATATCCCAGCCGCTTTTCATTCAGCGTTCCCGCAGTCATTGCGCCGACCTCTACTGTTGACTTTAGAGCAACAAAACTCACCGAAATCATACATTGATCGCACGGTCCGTTGCACCGATGATGCTGTACACAACAGCGGCCATCGAATGCAGAAGGAAATGCCATGCCCGACGCGCACCTATGTCAGGTGGAAGATCTCATGTCGCAGGCGGAGGCTCTGACGAGTCTCCGCAGGTACATCCATGAACGCCCCGAGCTCGCCTATCGGGAACACGCGACCGCTTCGCTCGTTGGCGAATTGCTCGGCCGATGGGGCTATGACGTAGCAACCGGCATCGGTGGCACAGGCGTGGTGGCAACCCTGACAGCCGGCCACGGTGGCCGCAGCATCGGCATACGTGCGGACATGGATGCACTGCCGATTCAGGAGGCCACTGGCCTGCCTTATGCGAGTACGGTTTCCGGCGTTATGCACGCGTGTGGACACGACGGCCATACCACCATCCTTTTGGGTGCGGCGCAGTACCTCGCCACGCATCGTCGCTTCGACGGCACGCTGCGTCTCTATTTCCAGCCGGCCGAAGAAGCCGGCGTGAACAGCGGCGCCGAGCGGATGATCGCCGAAGGACTGTTCGAGCGCTTCCATTGCGATGCGGTGTTCGGCCTGCATAACCACCCCGGCCAGCCTGCCGGCAGATTCCTGTTTCGGAGCGGGCCGTTCATGGCCTCCGGAGACAAGGTCACCATCACGGTGCGCGGGAAAGGGAGCCACGCGGCACGCCCGCACCTGAGCGTGGACCCGGTTGTCGTGGCGTCGAGCATCGTCATGGCATTGCAGACGGTCGTGGCCCGCAATGTCGATCCGGGCGCCGCGGCGGTGGTCACGGTAGGCGTGCTCCAGGCCGGTACCGCGAACAACGTGATTCCCGCTTCGGCCAGGCTGGAACTGAGTGTTCGTGCATTTGACCCGCGGGTTCGTGAACTGCTGCGCCAGCGCATCGAAGCGCTGGCCAATGCCCAGGCTCACAGCTACGGCGCCACGGTCGAGATTGACTATGTCCTCGGCTACCCGGTCGTCGTCAACAGCGACGCCGAGACTGCCTTCGCCATCGAAGTGGCGCGTGAGCTTGTGGGCGATGCCGAAGTCGACGCGGCCTTCGAGCCGGTCATGGCCAGCGAGGACTTTGCGTTCATGCTGCAGCAGCGCCCCGGGTGTTTCCTGCGACTCGGCAACGGCATCGGCCAGGGCATGGGCGAGGGAGGCTGCATGGTCCACAACCCGCGTTACGACTTCAACGACGCGAACCTCCCGATTGGCGCCGCCTTCTGGGCCCGGCTGGTCGAGCGATACCTGCCTGTGGCGTGAGCCGCGCATTCCATCCCATCCCCTGCAACATCAGATCCATCGTCCCGCCATGAAGCACGTTTCCCGCATTGCATTGGCTGTATTGGCCGCAACCACGACGGCTCTCGTAAGCGCCGAACCCGCCTACCCGTCCAAACCTGTCAAGATCATAGTGGGTTACGCACCCGGCGGATCGGCGGATACGGTCGCGCGCCTGCTCGCCAACCGGCTCTCGATCCAGATGGGACAATCGTTCGTGGTCGAGAACCGCCCCGGAGCAGCTAGCAGCATCGCCGCCAGCGGCGTCGCACGCTCGCCTGCCGATGGGTACACGCTGTTCCTTGGGTCCAACGCGAATGCCATCAATACCACGCTCTACAAGAAGCTTACCTTCGACATTCAGAAGGATTTCGCTCCCGTCGCTCTGGTGACAAGTTTCCCGAACGTCATGGTGGTCAATCCCGCACTGCCTGTGAAGACTGTTGGCGAGTTCATCGCCTACGCGAAGTCGCACCCGGACGGCGTGAACTACGGGTCCTCGGGAATCGGCTCGTCCACGCACCTGGCAGCGGAGATGTTCAAGTCGATGGCTGGCATCAAGATGGAGCATGTCCAGTACAAAGGTAGTGCGCCGGCCCTTACCGACCTCATGGCCGGCCAGGTTCAGGTGATGTTCGACAACGCACCGTCGGTGCTGCCGTTCATCCGCAGTGGCAAACTGCGCGCGCTTGCCGTTACCAGCAGCCAGCCGCAGGCATTTGCGCCGCAGGTGCCAACGGTAAGCGGTGCGGCGCTGCCGGGCTACGAGGTGAAGTCGTGGTATGGGCTGTTTGCCCCGGCCCGCACGCCGCCGGCGATCGTGAACGCGCTGAATCAGCAGATCAATGCCGCCTTGCAGGAAGCTTCCGTGCGCAGCAATCTGGCTGCCCTGGGTGCGTCCCCTGAAGGCGGGATGCCCGAGGCAATGCGCAAGCATCTGGGGCAGGAAGTCACCAAATGGGCCGCGGTGATCCGAAGCTCAGGCGTCACAGCCGAGTAAGCAACACGGCATTTTCCGAATGGCATTCTTGCAGCCGGCTACTGGTCATGGGTAAGTCGTCGGAGTTCGCCAGCTTGCCTGGCGCCTGGAATGGCGCTCTCTTTCCGCCCAGGCAATGTCGGACAGCCAGCCTCATCTGCTCGCAAGCCCCTTAGGCATCAGATTAATCCCCCGAGCTTCTTCAGAAACGCGGCGATATTCTTCTCCTCCCGCTTATAGTAGGTCCACGGGCCCATGCGTTGCGAAGTGACCAGTTGAGCCCGCTGCAACGATGCGAGATACAGGGACACCGTGGACTGGGACAGTCCTGCCCGCTCCTGAATGCTGCTCACGCAGACCCCATATTTGTCCGCGTCAAACTCTTGGTCTGGAAAACTCTTCCCCGGGTCTTTCAACCAACCCAATATCGCCAGACGAGTTGGATTATCCAGAGCCTTCAGTACCTCGCCGACATCGATGCTCATAAGTTGCACATTAGCTTGAGAAAAATAAACCTGGGATCGATACCATCCCTCCGGACTGTATAGTATCAGGCATCGCTACCATCGCGCCGAGGACGGCAACGACGGCCTGCGTGCCATTACGACAGCAACCCCGCGCCAGGCCTCACCAGAAGCGACCGTTACCCAATGCTCGCGTTGTCGGCCCCGATGTCGGCTGATGATCGCAATGCGATAGCAACCTGCAACCGCCTAACGGGATGAGAATGCCAAGCTCCTTGCCCGCGCAAACGATGCATCACATCCTGTCATCATTAACAATTTCAAAATGACTTATGGAATCGGGGCAGGATTTTTGCACCATTTTTTCCATGACCTCATCCGCGGGCCGGCGACCGTACTTTAGATTCAAGATAATACGATCCACGCCGACGCTCCGAAACGCCTCCGGCAACTCGAAAACATATTCCACTCCGGCCCTATATCCCAAATGCATCGGTAACGGCGGCAACGATGGCGAAGTATCAAGATCGATGTCGAACGATTGCAGGAAAGACTTGTACGCCTCACCAGATTGCTTACGAACTTCTTGGCGCCACGTCTCCACGAAAAGCGGCTATGGCTCGAGGTCCGACCCGAACCCAATCGGGTCCTTGCCCTGATGCAGGGCAAGGACCCGGCTCTTACTCCTGATAGGTCGGATAGCTCGTGTAGCCCTTCTCCGTGCCTCCGTACATGGTGCCGGGATCTACCGGATTCAGCGGCCAGTTGTTCGCGATGCGTGCCGGCAGGTCCGGATTGGCGATGAATGGGCGACCGAAAGCGATGAGATCCGCGAGACCGGCATCCAACAGGCGCACACCGCGTTCGGCGGTATATCGGCCCGCGTAGAAGATGCGACCGCTGAACGTCTCGCGGACTGCTCGCCGAAAGTCTTCTGGCAGGTCAGGAGCGTTGTTCCAATCGGCCTCGGCAATCGACAGATAGGCAATGCCCGATTGCTCCAGGAGCTTGATGGCTTCGATGTACGTGGTATGCGGATCCGCTTCGACAAGACCCAGGTAAACGCGATCTTCGTCCGTGCTTTCGAACAACGGCGCGAACCGCACGCCCAGTCGATTCTTGCCGACCACTTCCGCAACGGCCGTCACGATCTCGCGCAGGAACCGCAGACGGTTCTCCAGCGAGCCGCCATATTCATCATCACGCTTGTTGCTATGCGCGGAGATGAACTGGTTGACCAGATATCCATTGGCGCAATGGAGTTCGACACCGTCAAACCCCGCCGCCAGGGCATTGCGGGCGGCTTGCGCATAGAGCTGGACTAGCTCCCTGACTTCCGCGGTGGTCAGGGCACGCGGCTCGGAAGGCGGCGCCAGCGTGCCTGCCCCGGGGGCGGTTTCGATGAAAACACTGACCTGTTGGGCCGGAATGGCCGATGGCGCCACAGGCGCTTCGCCGCCCGGCTGCAGCGAGGTGTGCGAAACCCGTCCGACGTGCCACAGCTGCGCAAAAATGACGCCGCCCTCGTCGTGAACCGCCTTGGTGACCTTCCGCCATCCCTCAACCTGCGCGGGACTATGGATGCCTGGCGTCCAGGCATAGCCCTGGCCGCGAGGTTCGATCTGCGTACCCTCCGTGACCATGAAACCAGCCCCGGCGCGCTGACGGTAGTAGGTCGCCATCAGATCGTTGGGAATATTGCCCGGTTGCGTGCTCCGCGAGCGCGTCAGCGGCGGGAGCACGATCCGGTTCTTCAGCGTGTATGGCCCCAGTCTCGTCGCGGAAAACAGTGAGGTAGCTTTCATTTTCACATTCCTAGATATTGAGAATAATAGATGTTTAGGGTCGAAAAGCATCGTTGCCTAGAACAGACCGTGCGGCGTCTCGCTCAGACTCACGAGGATGTTCTTCTTCTGGCTGTACGCCTCCAGCATGGACTTGTGCGTCTCGCGCCCCAGACCGGACTTCTTGTAGCCACCGAACGGCGCGTGAGCAGGAATGTCATGATAGGTATTCACCCACATCCGCCCGGTTTCCACGGCGCGGGCAACCCGCAGCGCACGGTTGAGGTCTTGTGTCCAGACACCCCCCGCCAGCCCGTACTCGGAATCGTTCGCCATGGCGATGACTTCTGCTTCATCCTTGAACGGGATGACGCAAAGAACCGGTCCAAAGATCTCCTCGTACGCAACGCGCATGTCGTTTCGCACGTCCACCAGGATGGTGGGTTGAATGAAATATCCGGCGTCATGGTCGCCACCGACGAGCCGGCCGCCGCCAACGAGCACGCGGGCACCTTCAGCCTGGGCGATATCGATGTAGCCGAGAATTCGCTCCATCTGCGTCTTGCTGACCTGAGCACCCATTTGCGTCTCCGGCGACATCGGATCGCCGACACGCACTGCCCGGAACTTCTCCTTCAGTTCTTCGAGGAACCGCTCGTAGATCGACGCATGAACAAACAGGCGGGCGCCAGATTCGCAGACCTGGCCCTGGTTCCAGAGAATCGCGAGCGCGGCGCCTTCCACGGCCTTGTCCCAGTTCGCATCGGGGAACACGATGTTGGCGGATTTCCCTCCCAGCTCCAGCGTGGCGGGAATGATCTTCTTTGCAGCCGCGACGGCAACGGCCTCGCCGATACGGGTCGAGCCAGTGAACGCCAGCTTCCTGATGTCGGGATGGTCGAGCAGCGGCTGGCCGGCCGAAACACCCGTACCCGTCACGATGTTCACGACGCCCGCGGGTAGCACCTTGGCAAAGATCTTTGCCAGTTCGAGGATGGTGACGGGCGTCATCTCGGACGGCTTGATCACAACGGTGTTGCCCATCGCAATTGCCGGAGCAATCTTCCAGGCCGCCATCAGAAGGGGAAAGTTCCATGGAATGACTTGCCCTACAACGCCTAGCGGCTCGCTCAGCACAATGCTGAGCGTCTTCTCATCGAGCATCACCGCTTCGTCCGAATGGCTTCGGATGACGCCAGCGAAGTATCGGAAATGATCGATGGCGAGCGGCACATCGATAGCCCGGCTTTCACGGATGGGCTTGCCCACATCGAGCGTTTCGAGCGTGGCGAAACGCTCGGCATCCGCCTCGAGCAGGTCGGCGATCTTCAGCAGCGCGGTGGAACGCTCGATCGCTGTGGTTGTACGCCACGTGCGGAATGCACGGGTGGCCGCCTTCACGGCACGATCCACATCTTCCGCAGACGCGTTCGGAATCCGGGTAAGGAACTCACCGTTGGCAGGATTGATGCTATCCAGCGTCTCGCCCGTTGCACCATCAACCCACTGATTGTCGATGAACAGGCCATAGCTGCGGTCCGGAACATAGCTCGGCGGAATGTCTTTCAAGGTTTGCACTGCGTACCTCCAGAAGTTTGAGAACAGGGCCCCGACTGCTCTGCCGTTCCGGGCCCAGGAAGCTAGCGCCATCCATATGCGCTGTGTTTTCACTCTAATTTACATATTGATATATGTCAATATGTAAATATCATGAGATGGAGTGAGTGCCGCTCCGACCATGCCGGGGAGCGGCCAGCACGGGGCAGCGCTCCGAATCGTCCCAGCAAATCGCCCCGGTCCCGTATTGCAAATAAGAACAATTCTCGATATTATCCAGCGCTCAGCACCGTGTCTCCGGTCAACGACCATGTCCACCACCATTCGAGTTCTGTACGAGAACAACCATGACTGGCTTTGCCAATGGTTGCGCCGCCGGCTCGATTGCCGCGACGAAGCCGTGGACCTGGCGCACGACACCTTCCTGCGGTTGCTCCGCCGGCCGGACGAAGTCCCCGGCATCGGCGAACCGCGCGCCTTCCTGACCACCATCGCCCGCGGCTTGCTGAACGACCACTGGCGCCGGCGCTCCCTCGAGGAAGCCTGGCTGGAAGCGCTGGCCGCGCTGCCCGTCGAAATGGCCGTGTCCCCCGAGAATCTGGTATCCATGCAGCAAGAGCTGCAGCATCTGGACGCCATGCTCGCTGAGCTGGCCCCCAAGGCCCGCGAGGTCTTCGTGCTGTCGCAGCTCGAGGGCCTCACCTACAAGCAGATCGCCGATCGCACCAGGCTGAGCGACCGCACCGTCAAGCGCTACATGGCGCAGGGCTTCACGTTGTGCCTGACCCTGATGTGCTGACTTGATGCGCTGACCTGCCGTGCCCACCCCCGATTCCACCACCGATTCCACCACCGCGCTGGACCCTGCCGTCATCCGCGAGGCCGCGGGCTGGCTGGTGCGCCTCCATTCCGGGGAAGCGGGTCCCGCGGACCATGAAGCGTTTGAACGCTGGCGCCGCGCCAGCCCGGATCACGAACGGGCCTGGGAGCGCGCCGAAAAGCTGAGCGCGAAGTTCGGGGCGGTATCTCCCGCGCTCGGCGTGCCCGTCCTCACGCGCCAGGGCACGGTCAACCGGCGTGCCGTGGTGAAGACGCTCGCGATCCTGGGCGTGGTGGCGCCGGCCGGATGGCTGGGCGCCAGCCTGTGGCGCGGCGAAACCGGCGACGTCTACCGCGCGGCCGTGGGCGAGAACCGGCGCGTCGCCCTGGCCGATCGCAGCCTGGTGCAGCTCAATACCTCGACCGACATCGCGGTGCGCTATTCCGACGAGGCTCGCGTGCTGCAATTGCGGCAAGGAGAGATCTATATAGAGACCGCCGCCGATCTCCGGAGCCCGTCACGGCCGTTTCTGGTGGAAACCAGGCAGGGCCGCCTGCGCGCGCTGGGCACGCGGTTCGTGGTGAGGGAACTGGCGCAGGGCGACAAGGACGTGACCGCGTTGACCGTGCTGGAGCATCGCGTCGAAATCACATTGAAGTCGAGCGGCTCGCGCAGGATCGTCGGCGCCGGTGAAACCGTCGTCTTCTCGGACCAGGCCTTCGAAGCGGCGGAGTCCCCGCGGCAGCCTCCCGGCCAGCCGTCCGCCGCCGCGCCAAGCTGGACCAAAGGCATGCTGCAGGCGGACAACGCGCGGCTCGACGCCTTCCTGCGGGAGCTGGCGCGCTACCGCCCGGGGATCCTGCGCTGCGAGCCGGAGGTGGCGAGCCTCCGGGTCTCCGGCATGTTCGTGCTCGGGGATACCGACCACATCCTCGACATCATCGGCGAGACGCTTCCCGTGCGGATCGTCCGACGCACCGCGTACTGGGTCACGGTGACATCCAATACCCGGTGAGCGGGAGGACGCCCGGATTTTTTTTCGTTTCCTGCCCGACTTCGTGTCCCCTTTTGCCCCGGTCGTTCGGCATACAGGGCGTCAACGAAGTACACAGAGAGGAAACGAAGTGGTGCCGTCGCATTTTGAAGCCATTGGGAGCGCAGCCGGAGCACGCCGCGTCAGGAAAAAGACCGTCGGGCGTTTCGCGCTGACGGCAATTGCAGCCTGCATCACGGCCGGTACCGCGATGCACGCGCCGCAGGCGCATGCGCAGGCCGCCGCGCAGGAAACCCGGGACTATCGGATTGCCGCCGGCCCGCTCGCGGACGCGCTCTCGGCATTCGCCAGGGACGCCGGCGTCACGGTGTCTTTCCGCCCCGAGGACGCGGCGCGCTTGACCACGAAGGGCGTGCAGGGCCGGTACACGGCGGCCGAGGGCCTGGCGGCGCTGCTGGCGGGCACCGGCCTGCGGGCCGTACCGCAAGCTCGCGAAGGCTTCGTGATCCAGGCCGGCCAGGCTCCGGCAAACGGAGCCGCCCGCGCGCAGGCGGCCGCCGAGGCCAATCCCCAATCCGATGTCTCCACCCTCGAAGCCATCACCGTCAGCGGCGACTGGCTCGGCACCGGCCTGGAAAACAGCGTGCAGACGTTCGGCGGCGCCCGCACGCTGGTGAAACGCGATGAGATCGTCAACAGCGGCGCGTCGAACATCTCCGATGTGCTGCGCCGCATCCCGGGCGTGCAAATCAGCGGCAGCACCAGCGCCACCGGCAGCTCGGTCGGCCTGCACGTCGGGATTCGCGGGTTGAACCCCCGCAACTCGTTCCGCTCCACCATGCTGATCGACGGCATTCCCCTGGCCATGGCGCCCTACGGCCAGCCCAACCTGGTCATGTCGCCGGTCAGCATGGGGAATCTCGACTCGATCGACGTCGTCCGCGGTGGCGGCGCCGTGCGCTACGGCCCGCAGAACGTCGGCGGCATCATCAACTTCAAGACCCGCGCGATTCCGAACGCGCCGGGCCTGACCGCGGACGGGTCCGCGCGCTACAACATCTACAGCCACGGCGGATCCAACAAGCAGTACAGCGCGTTCGCCGGCACGCAGATGGACAACGGCTTCGGCGTGGCCCTGCTCTATTCGGGCCTGGACGGCGAGCAGTGGCGGGACGGCAGCCACGACAACTACAACGACGTGGCACTGAAATGGCGCTACGCCATCAGCCCGACCTCCGAGGTCTACGGCAAGCTCTCGCACTACGACGTCAAGTCGATGACGCCCGGCGGCCTGACCGCGGCGCAGTACCGGCAGAATCCGTTCCAGAATACCCACCCCACCGACTCCTGGCGGGGCAAGCGCGACCAGGTCGACATCGGCTACGTCAACTCGATCTCCGACACGCAGGAATTCGAGATCCGCAGCTACTACTACGAGAGCTCGCGCAAGAGCTCCCTGATCAACCCGGACCAGGGCCGCAACGACTTCCAGCCGCGCGACAACCAGGTGCTGGGCATCGAGCCGCGCTACACGCAGCGCCTGCAGTTCGGTCCCACCACGCACGACTTCACGGTCGGCTACCGCTATGTCCACGAGAGCGGCACCGACACGCGCTACGCCACGTCGCTGGCCACCGGGCTCCAGGTCGGTCCGTCGCAGGTCTTCGACAACGGGACCAACGCGCACTCGGTCTATCTGGACGACCGGATCGCCTACGGGCGCTGGCGCGTCACGCCCGGCATCCGCTACGAGAAAATCAGCAGCGACCGGCAACCGAGCGGGACCACCAACGACACCCCCTTCGACGTCGGCAATAGCCGTGGGCTGCCCTCGTTGAACGTCGCCTACCTGGTCAACGACAAGCTCACGCTCTACACCTCGTACAGCACGTCGTTCGGCGCCGTGCAGTACACGCAGTTGAACTCGATGTCGGCGGCGAATCCGCTGAAGCCGGAAGTCGCCAAGACGGTGGAGGTCGGCGCGCGCTTCGCCGGCGAACAGGTCCACTCCGAACTGACGGCCTTCGACCTGCGCTTCGACAACCAGATCCTCTCGATTCCCGGCACCAACCCCGCCGTGTTCCGCAACCTGGGCGCGACGAACCACAACGGCGTGGAATTCGCCATCGACTACGACTTCGACAAGGCGAGTCTTCTCGCCGGCCTGAACCTGTACGCCAACTACACCTATGTGCGCGCGATTCAGAAGTCGGGCGACTTCGACGGCAAGGACGTGCCGTTCTACTCGCGCCAGACGGCGACATGGGGCGGACGCTACACCAGGCAGAACTGGGCGCTCAACGTGTTTGCCACGGTGCAGAGCAGCCAATACGCCGACACGGCCAACACCGTGCAGGAATCGGCGGACGCAACCAATGGCCGGGTGCCTGGCTTCAGCGTGTGGAACGCGCAGGTGAACTACAAGATCCCGGGCAGGAAAGGCAGCGACCTCGCCTTCGGCATCAACAACCTGTTCGACCGGCGCTATTACTCGCGCAATGTCGACACCAACGGCGGCCGCATGGTCGGCGCGCCCCGCATGGTGTACATCCAGGCGCGGCTGGCTTACTGAGCGGAACATACGCGGGGACGTTCGGTTCCGGCGTGGATTGCGGCCCCGCCACTCCACGTGATGTCAGTACAGGATGTCCAGATGCGCGCTTGATGCGGTGTGGATGACCGGGCCGCGCCCAATGCGCATCCCGCTTGTCCCGCCAGCCATCCCGCCAGTCATCCCGCGCGCCTGGCAAGCACCTCGTCCCGCGGCCCCGCATCGACCACGCGCCCGGCCTCCACCACGACAATCGTGTCGAAGCGCGCGAGCAAGCCCGGCCGATGCACCGAAGCCACGATGCATGCCGCCGGGAACGCGGCGAACATGCGGTCGAACACCCGGCCTTCGGCCTGCGGGTCGAGCGCGCTGGTCGGCTCGTCGAGCAGTAGCAGCGAACTTCCCTGCGCCGCCAGCGCGCCGCGGGCCAGTGCCAGCCGCTGCCGCTGGCCGCCGGAGAGGTTGGCGCCGCGCTCGCTGAGCGCGCTGGCGAGGCCCTCGGGAAGGCGCTGCAGCACCTCGTCGAACACGCCCGTGTGTACCGCGGCGTCCAGCGCCGCCGCGTCGGCCGGCTCGCCGAAGGTGAGATTCTCCCGCACGCTGGCCTCGAACACTTCGGCTTCCTGCGGGATCAGCGTGGCGAGCGTGCGCAGTTCGGTCCAGTCCCGCGCCGCGCCGTCGCGCCGGAGTTCGCCGTGCTGCGGGCGGTAGAGGCCGGCGAGCAAACGCAGCAGCGTGCTCTTGCCGCCGCCGCTCGGGCCGATGAGCGCGACGCGCGCGCCACGCCGCAGCAGCAGGTCGATGCCATGCAGGCCGCCGCGCGCGTCGTCGCCGTGGCGCCAGGTGGCGCCATGCAGCTCCAGCGTGTGCCAGGGCGCGTCGGGCACCACGGCGGGCACCGGCGCATCCGGATCGCAGCGCACTTCCCAGATCGGCCCGGCGCTGCCGTAGTCGGTGTGCATGCGCGCGAAGCTCTGGAAGTTCGAGGCCATCGCCCCGACCACCGACGCGGCCTGCTGCGCGTACTGGTAGATCATGAAGATCGTGCCCAGCAGCACCGCCTGCCCCGGCTGGCGCGACTGCAGCACGTAGACCACCACCAGGATCCAGGTCAGCCCCATGCCGAGCAGGTCCACGGTAAACCACTTGCCTTCGTTGACCATGACCGCGCGCCGCAGCGGCGCCATCACGGCCGCCATGCGGCGGTCCAGCAGCTTGCGCGAGGCGGCTTGCAGCCGCAGGCCGATCACGGTGCCGGCATTGCCGATGAAGTCGAGCAGCGCGGCGGCATAGTGGCGCTCCGCGTCGTTCTCGGCGCGCGCTAGCTGCATCAGCGCGCGGTCGAAGCGCAGGATGATGAGCGCGATGACCATGTAGCCGCTCACCGCGATCACGCCGCTGGTGCGCGACAGCAAGGCCAGCGCGACCAGCGGACCGACGAAGTTGAAGGCGCTCTGCAGGTAGCCGAACTGGTTCTGCGCGAAGTCGGACAGCGCCCGGCTGGACTGCACCACACGGTGCTGCAGCTCGCCCGAATGGCGGCCGTCGCGCCACGCCAGCGGCGCCGCCGCGATGCGCGCATAAAGCTGGTCGGCCAGCCGCTCGCGCACGCGCACGCCGACGTTGCGCTCCAGCACCCGGCCCGGGCCGTGGAGCAGCCACGACAACAGATAGATGCCGATGAGGTAGAGGATCCAGCGCCCGGCCGTCTCCATGCTGTCCCGCTGCAGCGCGTTGATCGCCTGCGCCGCCAGCCACGGCATGGTCAGCCGCAGCAACTGCGCCGCCGACAGCAGGCCGGCCGCGCCGAGCATGTGGGCCCGGACGCCGTGCGCGTGGCGCCAGAGCGCGCGATAGAGGTCGCGCGCCGCGCTGCCGAGGCCGATGGCGGGAGGTTGGGTGGTGGAATCGGAAGCCGTCATGCGGTCGTCACGCCTTCGCGTCAGGAAGCGCGGAGCGCGAAACCGGCGTCGACGGGTTCGACGACCCCGCCGAGACCGATGACGATGACTGCTGTGTTGGGGCGACCGGCTAACGTAGTCATGTGCGGATACCTTGCCAAGAACATCCGTATCTTAGCGGTATCCGCTTCCCGCCACGCCGGCGGCCGTCATGCGATGCGCATGATCTGCGCAAAGCCCGACAGCGCCCGGCCGGCGCCGCCGCCGGCTCACCAGCGCAGCAACCGCGGCCCGAGCAGCGCGCCGATCGCCGTGGGCAGCAGCATGCCGAGCACGTACCAGACGCCCCAGAACGCCACGCCCATCTCGGGACAGTGCAGGCAGTAGGCCAGCGTGGCCACCGCGCCGGACAGCAGGCCGCCCACGGCGCCGGTCAGCGCCAGCCGCGTCGGGGCCAGGCCGCGCAGCGCCCAGAACACGGCGATGAACACCGGCACGGACAGCATGACGATGTTGAACGGGCAGACCCGCCAGGTCTGCCCCAATACCGCCGCCATCCGCTCGCCGTCCGGCGTCCGCGCGGCCACGTACAGCGCGGCCAGCCAGATCGACGCGAACGGCACGCCGATGCCGAGCCAGCTGGCGCCTGGCGCCACGCCGGGCCGCGCCAGCCGGGTGGCCATCCACAGCGCGCCCAGCAGCAGCGAGAACGGCAGCGCCACCTTCGCCCAGAACAGCGGCGTGGCCGCGACCTCGGCAAGGTCGGCGCGAACGTGGAGCGTGGCGGCGACCAGGACGGCCGCCATCGCGGCGCCCGCGGCGATCGCGGTACCGAAGCGGCGCGCGAGCGGGTGCCGCTCCACCGGCGTGGCGCCGGTGGCGAGCATGGAAATCAGGTCGTCCGTTTTCATCGCGTTCCTCGCATCTTCGCCGCGAGCGCCTTCAGCCCGCGGTGCACCCCCACCTTCACCGCCGACTCCGACAAGCCGGTCATGCGCGCGGCCTCGCTGACCGAGAGCCCCTCCAGCTTGACGTGCACGATCGGCAGGCGCTGCTTGTCGGGCAGCGCGTCGAGCAGCACGTTCAGGTCCCGCCGGGCCTGCGCCGGCTCGAGATCGGGGGCGGCCAGCAGTTCGTGCGCTTCGTCCAGCGGATCGTTCAGCGCGTCGTGGCGCGCGTGCGCGCGGAAGTGGTCCGCCAGCTTGTAGCGCGCGATGGCGTGCACCCACGCCGTCAGCGGCTGGCCCGGCAGGTAGGTGTGCCGTGCGTTGTGCACGGCCAGCAGGACCTCCTGGGTCAGATCCTCGACGTCTTCGGGCTGCCGCCGCAGCCGGTTGCGCAGATAACCGCGCAGCAACGTGGCCAGCTCGGCCAGGAAGCGCGCGTAGGCGGCCTGATCTCCCGCCAGACCGTTCGCGAAGAGAGACTGCAGGTGCGCCTCGCGCCTTTGCAGTGCTCCCTGGTCTGTAGTTCGGTCCATCGCTCGCGTTGGTTACACCGGGCCGGTTGATTTGCCCGAATTCTACGCCGCACTTGCCGTCGTGTGTGGTGCGAGGCGCTTCACCAGGAAATGGCCGGACGGCGTGCCCGCGAAAAAATTTCCGCCGGCTGTAACCGCCCGCGCGCCGGCGGCGAATTCCCCTTCAGACGCACACGACAGCGTGTGAATCTGGCCCCGGCCCCCCCTTTGGCCGGCGCGACGTTCCGGAGGCCGGGGCAGTCCCGGCCGATGTCACCACAATGAGGAGTTACGAATGAACAAGATCGCAATCGCCGTGTTTTCCGCCGCCTTCCTGATGGGCGGCGCCCCGGCATTCGCCCAGACCGGCGGCTCGATGGCCAAGGACGCGATGTCCAAGGAAGGCATGTCGAAGGACGCGATGTCCAAGGATGCCATGTCGAAGGATGGCATGGCCAAGGACGCGATGTCGAAGGACGCCATGCACAAGGACAAGATGGGCAAGTCGAAGCCGCACGACAAGATGGGCAAGGACGGCGACGCCATGTCCGGCGGCGCCGGCAAGTAAGGCAGGACCAACAAGCTGGACCGGGTGCCGCGGGGACAGGCCTCGCGCGGCGCCCGGACTCTGGAGACCGAGATGGAAACCGCTCCTCACGCGATCGCCCCGCCCTCCGCCCCGCACGTGATCCAGCCCGGCTGGGTGCGCATTGCGCACTGGCTCAACGCGCTGGCCGCGGTGGTGATGCTGCTGTCGGGCTGGCGCATCTACAACGCTTCGCCGGTTTTTCCGGGCTTTCGCTTTGCAGACGGCATCACCCTGGGCGGCTGGCTAGGCGGCGCGCTGCAATGGCACTTCGCGGCCATGTGGCTGCTGTTCTTCAACGGGCTGTTCTACCTGGCCATGAACATCGTCACGGGACGGCTCGCCAGGAAGTTCTTTCCGGTGACGCCGCGTGCCGTGCTGCGCGATCTGGCGGCCGCGCTGAAGGGCCATCTCTCCCACGCCGACCCGAGCCGGTACAACGCGGTGCAGAAACTGGCCTACCTGTTCGTGATGGCCGTGCTGCTCGTGCTGGTGCTGTCGGGCATCGCGATCTGGAAGCCGGTGCAGTTTCCGCTGCTGCGCGAGCTCATGGGCGGCTACGACTTCGCGCGCGTGGTCCATTTCTGCGCCATGTCGCTGCTGGCCGCCTTCGTCGTCGTGCATCTGGTGATGGTGGCGCTGGTGCCGCGCAGCCTGCTGACGATGATTCGCGGACGCTGACGCCCCATCGCCACATCGTCCCATCGCCCCGCCGCCCCATCACCGCATCGCCACCCAGGACACAGGAGCCCGAACCGTGAACCCGAAACCTCCAGGGCTGAAGCGCGCGGCGATCGACCGCGCGTCGCTGATCATCGACGTGCGCCGCGAACTCGACCAGCCCGCGCGCCGGCTGTTCGGCAAGCGCCTGCTCACGCTCGGCGGCCTCGCCATGCTCACCGGCTGCAGCCTGAGCGACGAGGCATCGGTCGAGACCTTCCTCACGCGCGTCTCGCGCGTCAACGACAAGGTGCAGGGCTGGCTGTTCGACCCGAACCGGCTTGCGCCCACCTACACCGAAGCGCAGATCACGCGCCCGTTTCCGTTCAATGCGTTCTACGGCATCGACGAAGTGACCGTGGTGAACGGCGACGACTTCCGGCTCAAGGTCGGCGGCCTGGTGCAGGACAAGCGCAACTGGACGCTCGACGCGCTCTACGCATTGCCCAAGGCCGAGCAGATCACCCGGCATATCTGCGTGGAGGGCTGGAGCGCCATCGGGCGCTGGGGCGGCACGCCGTTCGCGGGCTTTCTCCGGCGCATCGGCGCGGACACCACGGCGAAATACGTGGGCTTCAGATGCGCGGACGACTATTACGAAAGCATCGACATGGCCACGGCGCTGCATCCGCAGACCCTGCTGACCTTCACCTACGACGGCGAGCGCCTGCCGCCCAAGTATGGCTACCCGATGAAGCTGCGGATGCCGACCAAGCTCGGCTACAAGAACCCCAAGCACATCATGGAACTGTTCGTGACCAATACCTATCCGGGCGGGTATTGGGTGGACCAGGGCTACAACTGGTTCGGCGGCTCGTGAAAACCAGTCGCCGCCAGCCCCGCCGCGCGCCGTCGAGACCGCCAGCCCGCCCGCGATGCCGGCCAGCATCTTCCGTGATCTTCCGTGGCCGGAGCGCGGCTCAGATGCGCGAGCGCCCGATCTCCGCGATGCGTTGCCGCAGCAGTTCCGCCTGCTTCTGCATTTCCTGAATCACCGGCGAGAGCCGGCTGGCGGGCAGGCGCGCCGTGATGGTGGCCAGCGCGATCCCGGCGACGACGGCACCGGTGCCGTCGTAGACCGGCACGGCTACCGCTCTCGAACCTTGCACCACGCCCTTGGCGGTATAGCTGTAGCCCTGTTTGCGGACCTCGTGCGCGCGCTCGATCAGCGCGGCGGGATCGACCTTCAGGGCGGCCAGTCGCCTCGCGTTGCGCTGGACGATGGCCTGAATCTCGCTGTCCGTCCGGGACGACAGCAGCACCAGCCCGCTTACGCCGGCGCCGAGCGGGCGCCGCGCGCCGACGTCGATCGACAGCACCTTGACCGGATAGCTGCCCGGCCAGCGTCCGATGCAGACGGAATCGTCGCCGTTCGCGATCGTCAGGAAGATGGTGTCGCCCAGGGTCTCGCTCAGGTATTGCAGGTATGGCTCGGCCGCCGCGCGCAGCGGAAAGCGGGCCACGCGGGCCAGCCCCAGCAGCGTGACTTCGTTGCCGATCGCGTAGCGGCGTGTCTTCGGATTCTGCTCGGCCGCGCCCTCTTCGATCAGCACGCGCAGAATCCGGTGGACGGTGGGCTGGCTCAGTCCCGTGCTCGTCACCACGTCGATCAGGCGCACGCCGCGTTCCTGCCCCGCGGCGACGATCCGCAGGATGGCAAGCGCGCGGCGGATGCTCTGCGCTCCCTCGGAGCCCCTGCCCTTCTCCGCCACGTCGACCACCTCGATCTCCATGTTCCGGTTGCCGCCGTCGCCGGTTGCCACGGCCGCCGATGCCGCCGCGCTAGCCCGCCTGGCCATTCCCGCTCAAGACCGACTTCGCCGTCTGCGCCACCGCGCGCAGCGTCACGATCTCGCCCAGGCTCGCGTAGTTGGGGCCGCCGATGCGGCACACCGGATTCAGCCCGCGCGTGTCGACCTTGCCGTCCTGGTACAGGTCGTCGCGGATATGAAACGCCAGGACCTCGCCGACGACGAATTCGGCGCCGGTCTCGCCGAACGCGATGACGCGCTCCAGCCTGCATTCCATGCTGACGGGAACGTCGGCCAGGCGCGGCGTGCGAATGAGGGTGGACGCCGCGGTGGCCAGGCCGAGGACTTCGACCTCGCTCACGTCGGCGGGATGTTCCTCGCTGCTCAGGTGGATCGCCTGCAGTTGCGTGGCATCGCCGATGTTGATCACGAACTCGCCGCTCGCGTGGATGTTGGCTCCGGTGTCCTTGCGCACGCCGGCCTTGCGCCCGATGTTGACGCCGATCAGCGGCGGCTTGTTCGAGACGAACGTGAAGCACGAGAAAGGCGCGAGGTTGACCACGCCCGCGGGCGATTGCGAGGTGATCCAGGCAATGGGGCGGGGCACGACGACCCCGCTCATCAATCGGTAGGTGGCTTCCGGCGAGAGCGATTCGGCGAGGACTTGCATCTTGTCTCCTGCATTCGGGTTGGAATGGGGCCATTCTGCCCACGCGGCCGTGGCGCCGGAAACCCGCAATGCGTCGATAGTCCACTTTATGGACTATCTGGGTGTTTTTGCATTGCAGCAGATCCGCTCCGATTTGTAAAGTGAGGCTGTCACAGGCCGGATCGAAGCGTCCGGCGAACAGATGACATAACGGAGACACTATGACCAAAGCGCAATTTGCGCGCAGCGCGGCCAGGGCCGCCGTTGCCGCAATCCTGGCTTCCCTCGCTTCACCGATACTGGCGCAGGCATGGCCGGACAAGCCGGTCCGCGTGGTGGTGCCCTATCCGCCGGGCGGCAACGTGGACTCGGCCGGCCGCATCATCGGCGCGAAACTGCAGGAGATCTTCAAGCAGCCGTTCCTGGTCGACAACAAGCCCGGCGCCGGTGGCATGATCGCCGCGGAAGCGGTGGCGAGAGCGCGGCCCGACGGCTATACGCTGTTCCTGGGCGCCAACGGCCCGATCCTGTTCTCGCCCATGATCTACAGGAAGAACAACTACGACTGGAAGAAGGACTTCATTCCCGTCAGCTCGGTGTCGTTCACGCCCGTGATCCTGCAGGTCAACAACGCGGTGCCGTTCAAGACCGTCGGCGAGCTGATCGCCGCCGCCAGGAAGCCCGGCAACGACCTGACGATGGCCTCGCCCGGCGCCGGCACGCAGAACCACCTGGCGAGCGAATACCTGCAGCACAAGACCGGCGCGCACTGGATCACCGTGCACTACAAGGGCAACGCGCCGGCGACGACCGACCTGCTCGGCGGCCAGGTCCAGTTCAACTTCGACCAGCTTTCCGTCGCGCTGCCTTTCATCCAGCAGGGCCGCACGCGCGCCCTCGCCGTGGGCTCCGCGAAGCGCCTGCCGCAGTTGCCCAACGTGCCGACCTTCCAGGAATCCGGCTTCCCCGACATGACGGTGGAAACCTTCACCGGCCTGCTCGCGCCGGCCGGCACGCCGCAGGACATCGTGCAGAAACTGTCCGGCGCGCTGCGGCAGATCCTTGCCGACAAGGACGTGCAGGGCAAGTTCGAAGCGCTGGGCGCGCAAGCGCGCGGCAGCACGCCGGAGCAATTCAAGCAATTCCTGACCAATGAGGACAAGCGATGGACACCGCTGATCAAGCAAGCCAACATCACCGCGGAATGAGTGCGGAAGCGCCGGCCTCCCCGGCGCGCCGCGCCAGCATCTACGTGGCCGGGTTCAGCCACAAGAACCCGATTCCCGCCGGCTGCCGCATCGGCCCGCTGCTCATGAGCGGGAGCATCCAGGGCAACGATCCGGCCACGGGGAAACCGGCGCAGACCATCGAGGCGCAATGCGAGTACATGCTGGCCAACGTCAGGCGCATCGTCGAGGCGGCCGGCGGCACCACCGGCGACATCGTCAAGCTCACGGTCTGGATGCAGGACCGCAACCAGCGCCCGGCGCTCAACAAGCCCTGGCTGGAGATGTTCCCCGATCCGGAATCGCGCCCGGCGCGGCACACGATGCAAGCCGACCTCGACATGGGAAAGCTGATCGAATGCGACTTCACGGCCTACATCGCGTGAGCGCATGAGTACATGAGCGCGTGGCCACGTGAGCGCGTGGCGCGCGCCAGGCCAGTTCCACGAAGACGGCTTCTTCACCGAAGCCGGCCCACATTTCCACCCAGCAGACATGCCAGACTATCTTCCCTTCGATCCGAATCCGCGCGCGCCCGTGCCCTTGCCGCCCGCGCGCAGTTGCGACAGCCAGTTCCACGTGTTCGGCCCGCGCGAGCGCTTTCCGGTGCGGCCCGGCGCGGCCTACGAGATGCCGAGCGCGACATGGCAGGTTGCCCAGCGGCTGCATCGCACGCTCGGCATCGGCCGCGGCGTCATCGTGCAGGCGACCACCTACGGCGCCGACCACGCCGTCGTGCTGGACGCGCTGGCGCATCTCAACCCCGCCACCGGACCGCGCACCTACCTCGGATGCGCCAACGCCGCCGTGCTGACCGAATGCGACGACGCCTATCTGGCGCGGCTGCACGACGCCGGCGTGCGCGGCGCGCGCTTTACGCGGGCCGGGCTCGGCATCAGCATGAGCGCGGCCGAACAGGACAAGGCCTTCGCGCGCATCAGGGAGCTGGGCTGGTACGTCAAGCTCCAGCCGGAGCCCGATGGCATCGCCGCGCAACTGGCCGCCTACGACAAGCTCGACGTGCCGATCCTGCTCGACCACATGGGGCGCGCCGATCCCGCCAGGGGCGATGCGGACCCGACGCTCGCCGCCGTCCTGGAGCGGCTCGCGCGCGGCAACTACTGGGTCATGCTCTCGCTCAGCGAGAAGATCTCGCGCGCAGGCGCGCCCTGGGACGACGTGGTGCCGCTCGCCCAGAGGCTGATCGAGGCCGCGCCCGACCGCTGCGTCTGGGGCAGCGACTGGCCCCATCCGGTTTCCGTCAAGCAGCCGCCGAACGAGGGCGAGCTGCTGGAGCTGCTGTATCGCTTCGCGCCGGACGCCGCCGTGCGCCACAAGATCCTTGTGGACAATCCCGCCAACTTCTTCGGATTCGAAGCATGAAACTCGCAACGTTCAGCGTGGACGCCGGCATTTCCTGGGGCGCCGTGGTCGGCGAAGGCGCCGCCGCGGGCGTGGTCGACCTCGCGCGCCGCCTGCCCGGCATCCACTCGGTCAAGGCGCTGCTCGCGGGCGGCGAACCCCTGCTCGCGCGGGCCAGGCAAGCCGCGGCCGAAGCGCGCATCGACCACCGGCTGTCGTCGGTGCAGCTGCTGCCGCCGGTGCCGGACCCCGAGAAGATCTTCTGCATCGGCGTCAACTACGCGCACCGCAACGCGGAGTACAAGGACAACAGCGACCTGCCCAGGTATCCGAGCGTCTTCATGCGCGCGCCGGCCTCGCTCGCCGGTCACGGGCAATCCCTGCTGCTGCCGCCGGAATCGAAGCAGCTCGACTACGAAGGCGAGATCGGCATCGTCATCGGCAAGACCGGGCGCCGCATCGCCAGGCCGGAGGCGCGCGCCCATGTCGCGGGCCTGACCTGCATCAATGAAGGCACCATCCGCGACTGGCTGCATCACGGCAAGTTCAACGTGACGCAGGGCAAGAACTTCGACGCTTCCGGCGCGATCGGCCCGTGGATCGTCACCGCGGACGAATTCCCGGACTTCGGCGACATCCGGCTGACGACCCGGGTCAACGGCGAAGTGCGCCAGGACGACACCACGGCGAACCTGATGTTCCCGTTCGACGCGCTGATCGCCTACCTGTCGCAGTTCGCCACGCTCAATCCCGGCGACATCATCGCCACCGGCACGCCGATCGGCGCCGGCGTGCGCTTCGACCCGCCGCGCTTCCTGGTCGCGGGCGACGTGGTCGAGGTCGAGGTCGCCGGCGTCGGCGTGCTCTCCAACGTCGTGCGCGCCGAGGAGGTGCGGCCATGACGCCCGGGCAGCTCAAGGACGCCGCGCTGCGGCTCGAACAGGCGGAGCGCACGCGCGTGCCCTGCCG
This sequence comes from Cupriavidus sp. FW216-B1, assembly GCF_058789195.1. NCBI lineage: Bacteria > Pseudomonadati > Pseudomonadota > Betaproteobacteria > Burkholderiales > Burkholderiaceae > Cupriavidus > Cupriavidus sp. FW216-B1. Next base: position 143,472 of record NZ_JBYTEL010000004.1, read on the forward strand.
CCAGTTCTCGCTCGACTATCCCGAGATGCGCATAGAGGACGCCTACGCCATCCAGCACGCCTGGATGGCCCTCAAGCAGGAGAACGGCCGCACCATCAAGGGACACAAGATCGGCCTGACCTCCAAGGCCATGCAGCGGGCGGTCAACATCGGCGAGCCGGATTTCGGCGTGCTTCTCGACGACATGTTCTACCGCGACGGCGCGACGATTCCTTCGGAGCGCTTCATGCAGCTGCGCATCGAGGCGGAGCTGGCGTTCGTGCTGGACAAGCCGCTGTCCGGCCCGGACTGCACGCTGTTCGACGTGCTGGACGCCACCGCCTACATCACGCCGGCGCTGGAGATCCTGGACGCGCGCATCCAGCGCGTGGACCCGCAGACGCAGCGCACGCGCACCGTGCTCGACACCATTTCCGACAACGCCGCCAACGCGGCGCTCGTGCTGGGCGGGCGCCCGTTCCGCCCCGCCGTGCAGGACGTCGACCTGCGCCGCATCGGCGCCATCGTCAGCAAGAACGGCGAAGTGGAGGAAACCGGCCTGGCGGCCGGGGTGCTCAATCATCCCGGCTATGGCGTGGCGTGGCTCGCCAACCGGCTCCACCGCTACGGCGTGGCGCTCGCGCCCGGCCAGGTGATTCTCGCCGGCTCGTTCATCCGTCCGCTGGAGGTCGCGAAGGGCGACACGATCATCGCCGACTATGGCGACTTCGGCACGGTCTCGTGCTACTTCAGTTGACTTCGGGGAGCACCGCAATGGCGATTGCCGCCAATCATTTCAAGCAGGCGCTGCGCGCGGGACGACCGCAGATCGGCATCTGGTCGGCGCTGGCGAACCACTATACCGCGGAGATCCTCGCCGGCGCGGGATTCGACTGGATCATGCTGGATACCGAGCATGCGCCCAACGACGTGCCGATGGTGCTGCAACAGCTCCAGGCCGTGGCCGCCGATCCGGACCGCAAGACTGCCGCGGTGGTAAGGCCGGCCTGGAACGACCATGTGCTGATCAAGCGCTTCCTCGACATCGGCGCGCAGACGCTGCTCGTTCCCTATGTGCAGACGGCGGAGGAAGCGGCGGCCGCGGTCCGGGCGGTCCGCTATCCGCCGCTCGGCATTCGCGGCGTCGGCGGCGCCACGGTGCGCGCCACGCGCTTCGGGCGCACCCGCGACTACATGCAGCAGTGCGGCGACGAGATCTGCCTGCTGGTCCAGGTGGAAACCGCGCAGGCGCTGGAGAACCTGGAAGCCATCGCCGGCGTCGACGGCGTGGACGGCGTGTTCATCGGCCCGGCGGACCTCGCCGCGAGCCTGGGGTATCCGGGCCAGCCGGCGCATCCCGCGGTCCGTGCCGAAATCGACAGGGCCATCCGGCGCGTTGCCGCCTGCGGAAAGGCGCCCGGCATCCTGATGGTCGACGAGGCGCGCGCCAGGGAATGCCTGGCGCTTGGCGCGCTGTTCGTCGCCGTGGCGGTCGACATGGTGATGCTCGCGCGCGGCGCCGAAGCCGCCGCGGCGAAGTTCAAGGAGCGTCCGGCGAGCGTCTGCTGAAACACGGGGGCATCGGCGGACGCCGTCCGCTCAGACCGCTTCGTCCAGCAGCGGATAGTCGTTGTAGCCCGTTTCGTCGTCCGCGTAGATCGTCTCCGCGTTGACCGCGTTGAGCGGCGCGCCGCGGCGGAAGCGCTCCACCAGATCGGGGTTGGCGATGAACGGGCGCCCGAACGCCGCCGCGTCCGCCTCGCCGCGTTCGATGGCGGCCTCCGCGCTTTCCCGCGTCAGCCCTTCGTTGAGGATGTAGGCCCCCTTGAAGATGCGCCGCACGTCGCGGCCGATGCGGTTCTCGCCGCGGTCGAGCGACTCGCGCGCGAAGATGAAGGCGAGGTGGCGCGCGTTGAGCTGCTCGGCGACATAGGTGAACAGCGCGCGCGGGTTCGAGTCGCGCATGGAGTAGGAGCTCGACATCAGGTTCAGGTGCACGCCGACGCGGTCCGCGGGCCAGACCGTGAGCAGCGCGTCGACGGCTTCCAGCAGGAAGCGCGCGCGGTTCTCGATGGTGCCGCCGTAGCGGTCGGTGCGCTGGTTGGAGCCGTCGTGCAGGAACTGGTCGAACAGGTAGCCGTTTGCCGCGTGCAGCTCGACGCCGTCGAAGCCCGCGCGCTTCGCGTTTGCGGCGCCGACCCGGAAGTCCTCGACGATGCCGGGAATCTCCTCGGTCTCCAGCGCGCGCGGCACGGTGTACGGGCGCTGCGGGCGCACGCGGTTGACGTGGCCTTCCGGCGCGATGGCGCTCGGGGCGACCGGCGGCTGGCCGTCATGGTAGACCGGATCGGAGACGCGCCCGACGTGCCACAGCTGCGAGACGATCAGGCCGCCCGCGGCGTGCACCGCCGCCGTCACCTCTTGCCAGCCGGCAATCTGCTTCTCGGTCCAGATGCCCGGCGTGTTGGGATAACCGACGCCCTGGGGCGTGACCGAAGTCGCTTCGGAAATGACGAGTCCGGCGCTCGCGCGCAGCGCGTAGTGCCGCGCGTTGATGGGGCCCGGGCTGCGCTCGGCGAACGCGCGCATGCGCGTGAGCGGCGCCATGACGATGCGGTTCGGCAGCTTCAGCGCGCCGATCTGGACGGGATCGAAGAGTGAGGACATCTGCGGGTTTCTCGTTTCGGTATGGAACAGGGCATGGAAGAAGAAAGGAGCGGTGGCTCGGTTTCGGCTGGCTATGGCACGTCGCAAGGCCCGCGGGTATCGCCGCGCCGCCTTCGATGTAACAATGTCAGTTACAACATAAACCATCCGCGCCGCCGGCACAAGTCTTTCGTCGTGAACGTTCGCTGCCGGCGAGCCGGATTGACAACCGATGCCGTAACGAATATGGTTACAACCAAACCGACTATCACAGGCCTGCCATGAGCGCCAACAGCCGCCTGACCGTGGCGACCCACATCCTCGCGTGGATGGCGCTCGTCGCGCGGAACCATCCTGAACCGGTCACGTCGGACCGGATCGCCGCCAGCGTCAACACCAACCCGGTGGTGATCCGCCGCACGCTCGGGCTGCTGGCGAAAGCCGGCCTGGTCGAGAGTTATCGCGGCGCCAACGCGGGATGGCGCCTGGCCCGCGGCGCGGACGCCATCAGCCTGCTCGACGTCTTCGATGCGCTGGAAGAAGGCGCGCACTTCGCGCTGCACCCTTCCAGGCCCAGCCAGGCGTGCCCGATCGGACGCGGCATCGGCCCGGCGCTGGGCCACGTCTATGCGTCGATCGACGACAGCGTTCGCAGGACGCTTGCCGCCACGACGATCGAAGCGGTGCTTGCGGACACGCTGGCATCGCCGCCATCGCCATCACGGAAACGGCGCCGCTGAAGTCACGGCCACGCGCGCCCGCCAGCCGTTGCGCTGGCCTTCCACTGCGCATACCGCTCGGGCAGGCAGACGGCGCAGGGCCGGTAGCCCGCGGCGAGCGCCGTGGCTTCGTCGGCGAAGAACACGCGGTGCTTCACATAGCCGCCGCGGGCGACGGCCCGCAAGGCAGTGCGGCAGTCGAGGCGGCCATAGATCCGGCCGCGCCGATGGCCGCCGAGCGTGCCCGGCGTGCGGCTCCGATATGGCCTGCCGTCCCGGCCGATCAGGGTCCAGGTCCGGGCACCGGCCGCGACCGTGCCGTTCAAGTCAGAACCCCGGCAGCGCCTGGGTCCGGGGCACCACGGGCGGCGGCTGGATCGCCTTCTCGTGTTCGAGCAGCCAGCGCTTCCTGTGCAGGCCCCACGCATAGCCCTTGAGGTCGCCGTTGCTGGCGATCACGCGGTGGCACGGCACGACGATGGCGACCGGGTTGGCGCCGTTGGCCGCGCCGATGTCGATGGCCGCGCGCGGATCGCCGAAGCCCAGGTCTTTCGCCAGCTTGCCGTAGGTCGTGGTGGTCCCGGCCGGAATGCGGCGCAGCGCGGCCCAGACCTGGCGCTGCAGCCCGGAGCCGGCCGTGGCCGTCGGCAGGGCATCGAGTGCGTCGAGGTGCCCGGCGAAATAGCTGGCGATGGCCCCGGCGATCTGCGCCGGCGCGGCGGCATCCACCAGGTCCGGCTCGCCATAGTGCTCGCGCAGGCCGCGATGCAGACGGGCCTTGTGGTCGGCAAAATCGAGCGCGCGGATGACCTGCTGCGCATCGGTGACGAGCAGCATCTCGCCCAGCGGCGACGCGAGCTTGCTCAGGAACAGTTGCATGATGTGATCCTCCTTCGCAGCAGGACGGCATTGCCCGCTTGCAATGACGCCAGTGTAGAAAGCCCGCCGTTTGCGCGAACTCCGCTCCTTGCGGTCGAATTCCGCGCCGGGTTCCGGCGCGCGCGGCGCCACCGAAAAGGCGCGGCGCGGCAAATGGATTTCACAGCAAGAAACGGCGAGCGCCCGCCGGCGGATTGCCATAGCCTGCAATCGCCGGGAGCCGCGGAATACGTCTTCAAGCATCCTGCTCCGGCTCCCGGCCCGTGTTCACCGATCCGAGGAAGTCCAATCATGCTCTGCATGCGCTCGTGGCCCATCGCGGCGACGGGCTGCGCCCGGAACTGCTCGCCGCGCTGGAACACCGTGCCGGATGGGAAGCCGGCCTTGGCGCCGGCATCGAGTCCGACGACGGCCAGCCCGGTCGCGGGACGGAAGTCGCCTCTGCCGAGAAAAACCATCGCGACGAAGCCTGACCCGCGGCCGGACGACGCGCCGGATGATGCGCTCACCCCCTCTTCCTGCTCGCCGCGCCCGCCTTCGCCTTCTGCTTCTGGCCGGGGTCCAGTTCGTCGAACACCTCGACGAGCCAGTCGATGAATATCCTCAGCCGCTGGCTCAGGTGCCGGTTCTGCGGGTAGACCACGTGCAGCGGATACGGCGGCGGCCGCCAGTCTTCGAGAAAGGCGACCAGCCGGCCGCTCTCGATATACGGCCGGACCTTGAAGGAAAAGAGGTGGATGATGCCGATGCCGGCCAGGCCCGCCGCCAGGTGCGCGTTGCCTTCGTTGACGCTCAGGAAGGCGTTCGGCTGCACTTCGGTGGCCGCGCTGCCGACGCCGAACGGCGACGGCGCGACGCGGCCGGTGCGTTGCGAGATATACCCCACCAGGATGTGATTCCGGCCGAGGTCCGCGATGTCGGCAGGCATGCCGTGGCGCGCGATGTATTCCGGCGTCGCGCACGTGGTCCAGCTCGCACGGCCGACTTCCCGGGCCACGAGAGACTCGTCGCGCATCGGGCCGCCCCGCACCGTGCAGTCGATGCCTTCCTGGATCATGTCGGTGAAGCCGTCGCGCACGCACAGTTCCACCTCCACGTCCGGGTAGCGCGCGTGAAACGCCGGCAGCACCGGAATCAGGAAGCTGCTGGCCAGCGAGGCGCTCACGCCGATCCGGATCTTCCCGGCCGGGCTGGCGTTTTCCACGCCGAATGACGCATTGACCTCGTCCAGCGCATGCAGCAGGGGCAAGGTGCGATCGTAGTAGGCGGCGCCCTCCGGCGTGACGGCGACCATGCGCGTGGTGCGCCGCAGGAGCTTGACCTTGAGCTCGGCTTCGAGGTCCTGGATGATCTTGCTGGCGGTGGCCAGCGGAATGCCGAGCGAGTCCGCCGCCTTGGTGAAGCCGCCCGTCTCGACGACGCGTGCGAACACGCGGATCGCCATCAGGTTGTTCAATCCAGTCCCCTTTTCATCATTGCGTCATCGCGTCACCGCCCCCGCGCCGGCGTTCAGCCGGCGGCCGCGGCCGGCTCCGCCTTGCCGTTCAGGTAGGCGATCAGCGGCTCCAGGTACGGCAGGTCCTCGGCGATCAGGTCCTGCCCGCTGCGGTTCTTCACGCTCGGACGCTCGCCGACGCGGGCGCGCCATTCGAGCAGCGCGGTGTGATCCGCCGGGACCGCGAGCCCCGCGTAGTCGCCGTGCATCAGCGCGGCCCATACGGTGATGTCCGCGACCGAGAACTGCTCGCCGGCCACGTAGGGCTGCGTGCGCAGCACGCCGTCGAAGTACCGCATGCCCGCCATCGCGCGTTCTCCGTGCTTGTCGCCCCACTGCTTCCTGAAAGCCCAGTCGGCGCTCTTGAACGCTTCGTTGGCCTTGCCGAGGCCGGGCGTCGAATGGTGGAAGAATACGCCTATCCCATTGATCAGCTGATCGTCGGCGCGCTTCTGCATCATGTGGATGACGGCTTTCTCGCGCGCGGTGCGTCCGGTGAGGATGGGATTGCCGTCGAGATTGTCGAGGTATTCGGTGATCGCGATGCACTCCGAGATGAACGTGCCGTCGTCGAGTTCGAGCACGGGGACGGTCGAGGTCGGATTCTTCTCCCGAAACGCGCCCTGCTGATGTTCCGCGCCGTAGAGATTGACGCGAACGAATTCCACCTGCGATTCCATTCCCTTCTCGGCCAATGCGATGCGGATGCGTGCCGGATTGGGAAAACCGGTTATGTCGTGTACTTTCATGTGAATCACCTTTTTGCGGGACCTTGCGGCGGAAAATCGGGAGACGGGCGGCGTGCGAGGCACGGCCCCTGACCCGCTGGAGTTGCGGGGGACGAGACGGATGACGGACCTGGGGAGTCGGTGCCGGCGCGTATTCGGCGCGCCGGCGAAAAAAAGCGCCGGGCGCCGCCCGCGCGCGGCATTGCCGCCCGTCGCCCGCGGCCTGGCGGGCAACGCTTCAACTGCGTCGCAGTGTAAGTGAGCGGGCAATGGAGATAAATGCCGCCGGGTGGAAACATCCTCCATCCCGGTGGATAGTGGCCCCGGCCTTATTCAGGACGCCGCAGATGACTCGGTCGCCGAGATCGCGCGCCTGTGCGGCTTCGGATCGGCGACGGGATTCTCGGAGATGTTCAGGAGGATCGCGGGCGTCTTCCCGACGGCGTGGCGTGCCGGACAGCGCAAGTGAGCGGCGCGCCGCCGGACACCACGGTCGGACCGCCAGAGCTATGCCTCGTCAGCCGGGCGCCACCGGCCGGAATCCGGGCACACGCCGGCGCTGGCGCCGTTCAGCCAGACCTGTTCTTCTTGCGGCTGCGGCGCGGTCGCGGAGGCCACGTCGAAGACAACCCCGAGCGCCTGCCCGACGCGGGCGTCTTCGATGGGAAGCTCCCAGGTCAGGAACAGCTGGGTGCAGTCCGGCTCGGCCGGGAAGTCGGCCGCGTGGAAGCCGCTGCCGCCGCGCCGGATGACGCCATGAGGCTGGCAGGTATCGAATATCAGGGCCGTGCCGCGGGTCAGCGGGATGCGCAGATCCAGCGCGGGAAAATGTACGTCCTGGCCCTTGTCCTCGCTCACGAAGAGATTGCAGAAAGCCGCGCCGCCGTATTGCGTGCCGTCATGGTGATACCGCGCGCCGCGGCAGGCCATGAGCGCGACGTCGCTGGCGGCGAGCACGCCGGGCAGCCCGAGCGCGCCCGCCCAGTCGGCCATCGCCTGCACGCAGCGCGCGTAGTCCGGCCAGCGCGCCCGCGCCCGGGCCAGCGGCATGGCCTCGACGTCCCCGGGCTCCAGGATCAGGCGGGACGACAATTCCCTGGTCCAGTCCGCCAGCAGCCGCGCGGGCGGCGCGGGTATGTCGACCGTGCCGGCCAGCACGACGCCGCTCACGCGCCGGCTGCGGATGGCGTCGCCGCTCCAGAAGTAGGCAGTGGGCTGGTCTTGTGCCGGATGCGGTGGAGGGCGGTGGTTCATCGGGATCGGGATAACGCGGTGGCCGCGGCAAGGTAACGGATCATAGCGCGGCGGAACATGTCGATGATATGGAATGGCATTTGTTGGAGCAGGACGAGAGCAGCCTGAGCCGGGCCTTCGAATCGCATTTCCGCGCGGGCGTGGACGTGGTGCTGGACTACCTGTGGGGCGCCAGCGCGCGCGCGCTGCTGATCGCCGCGGCAAAAGCCGCCGCCGAGGCGGATCCGGTCCGCTTCGTCCAGATCGGCTCGATCGGCGGCGCCGACCTCCAGTTGCCGGGCGCGGTGCTGCGCGCCGCCCCGATCACCCTGCTGGGCAGCGGCATCGGCAGCATCGCCCTGCCGCGCCTGCTGCATGCGGTGAAGGCGGTGCTCGACGCGGCCGTACCCGCCGGACTCCAGATCGCGACCGAAGCGGTCCCGCTCGCGGCATTGGACCGCTACTGGGAAAACGCGGACCGCCTCGCGCGGACTGTCTTTACGCCGCGTCCGCGCGAGTGACGGGACGGTGCGGGCAATGCGGGCCGGCGCCCGGACAAAGCGCCGGGCACGCCCCTACGGACATTGCCGCATTGCCTCCGCGAAGAAATCGGCGGTGCCGAAGTTCCCCGACTTGAGCGCGAGCGAAAGCGGCGCCGCGTCGATCGATTGCGTCCACGGCACGCCGGGCGCGATCGGCTCGCCGATGCGCAGGCCCGTGACTTCGAGCACCTTGACCACGGCCCCGGAGGTCTCGCCGCCGGCGACGACGAACTTGTCGAATCCCGCCTGCCGCAGCCTTGCCGCGATCGACGACAGCGCCGCCTCCACCAGCAGGCCCGCCGGCCCCGCGCCGAGTTCGGCCTGCACCCTGGCGACTTCGTCGGGCCGCGCGCTCGCGTAGACGAGGACCGGTTCGTCGTGCCCGAGAACCCATGCGACGGCGCCGGCAACCACATCCTCGCCGCGATGCAGCGCCAGCGGGTCGATCTTCAGTCCCGGACGGTGCCTGAGCCACTGCTCCAGCTGAACGTTGGTGGCGACCGAGCAGCTTCCCGACAGCAGGACCATCCGCCCAGGGCGCGCCCGCGGGCGCGCCGCCTGCGTCGAGGCGGCGAGCAGCCCCGCCCGCCGGAAATTCTCGGGCAGGCCCAGCGCGAGGCCGGAGCCTCCGCTCAGCAGCGGCATGTCCGCCGCCGCGGCGCCGATGCGATGGAGATCGTCGTTGTCGATGGCGTCGACGATGGCAATCTGCGCGTCGCCTTGCCGGCACCGGTCGAACGCGGCCCGGATCGCCTCATGGCCTTTGGCCACGACGCCGTGGTCGACCAGCGCCACCCGATGCGCCGTCTGCGGCGCGAGCAGCCTGACCAGGCTCGCGTCCGTCATCGGCGTCAGCGGATGGTTCCTCATGCCGGACTCGCTCAGCAGCTCGTCGCCCACGAACAGATGGCCCTTGTAGACGGTCCGGCCATTGTCGGGCAGCGCCGGGCACGCGATGGTGAAGCGCGTGTCCAGCTCGCGCATCAATGCATCGAGCACCGGCCCGATGTTGCCGCGCGGCGTCGAATCGAACGTCGAGCAGTACTTGAAGTAGAACTGCCTGCAGCCTTCCTGCCTGAGCCAGCGCAGGGCGTCCAGCGACTCGCGCACCGCCTGCGCGGCGGGCATGGTGCGCGTCTTCAGCGCCACCACGATGGCATCCGTCCCGGTCAGCCGCCGTTGCGGGATGCCGATGGTCTGAATCGTTCGCATGCCGCCCTTGACGAGCATGCTCGCCAGATCGGTGCCGCCGGTGAAGTCGTCGGCGATGCAGCCCAGCAGTGGTCTCGACACTATCCAGTCCTTCCCAGTGAAATCCCGCAGGTCCGGCCGCGGCGGCGGCCTTCAGAAAATGAACCGCGTGTTGATGAACGCGGACTTGTGGCCGAGCACGATCTCGTCGAGCAGCGCCTTGGACGCGGCGGTCGATTTGGCGGCGATCATGGTGCGGATCGAGAACGCCCGCAGCGCGTCCGACACCGAGAGCGTGCCCTCCGCCGAATCCTTGCGCCCGGTAAACGGAAAGATGTCCGGCCCGCGCTGACACTGGCAATTGATGTTCACGCGGCAGACCTGGTTGACCAGCGGATCGACCAGCGTGGCGATGGTGTCGGAGTCGGAGCCGAAGATGCTGACCTGCTGGCCGTAGTCGGAGCTCTCCACGTAGCACAGCGCGGTGCCGATGTCGTCGAACGGCACGACCGGAACCACCGGGCCGAACTGCTCCTCCCGGTACAGCTTCATGGTCTCGTCCACGGGATACACCACCGCGGGGACGAACAAGGATTCGCAGCTCTGGCCGCCGTCGGCGTTGCGAATCGTCGCGCCCTTCGCCTGCGCGTCGGCCAGGCACCCGGCGAGGTAGGCCGGCTTGTTGCTGTCGGGCAATGGCGTGATGAAGACGCCTTCCTCCCACGGCATGCCCATGCGCAATGCCGCGATGGCGGCGCAGAACCTGGCGAGGAATGCCTCGGCGACCGAGCGATGGACCATGATCGTCTTCAGCGCCGTGCACCGCTGGCCGTTGAAGGAGAGCGAGCCGAGCACGCATTCGCGCACGGCCAGGTCGAGGTCCGCGTCGGCGAGGATGATGGCGGCATTCTTGGCGTCCAGTCCGAGCACGGCGCGCAGGCGGTTGGTCTTCGGGTGCAGCTTCTTGAGCTTGTCGGCCACGCGGGACGACCCGATCAGCGCCAGGACGTTGACCTGCCCGGACGCCATCAAAGGCGGCACGACCTCCTCGCCGCGGCCGTAGACGGTATTCACGACCCCCGTGGGAAAGGCGTCCCGGAAAGCCTCCAGGATGGGCGCGAACAGCAGCGTGCCGAACCTGGGCGGCTTGAACAGCACCACGTTGCCCATGATCAGCGCCGGGATCAGGGTGGTGAACGTCTCGTTGAGCGGATAGTTGTAGGGCCCCATGCAGAGCACCACGCCCAGCGGGGCACGCCGGATCTGCGCGATGGTGCCTTCCGCGACCTGGAACCGCGAGTTGTTGTTGTCGAGTTCCTTGAGCGCATCGATGGTCTGGCGGATGTAGTCGACGGTGCGGTCGAACTCCTTGGCCGAATCGACGGCCGACTTGCCGATCTCCCACATGATCAGCTTCACGATCAGCTCGCGCTTCTCGCACAGGCGGCAGGTGAAGTCCTGGACGTGGGCGATGCGCTGGTCGACGGACATGGTCGGCCAGAGGCCGGTGCCGGACGCATATGCCGCCACGGCCGCCGCGAGCGCCTCGCGGCTTTCCGCCGCGGTGGTGATCGGATAGCTGCCGAGCTCGAACGGCCGCAGGCCGCCGTCCGGATCGCGCACGCGCACCGGCGAGAGCACGGTGTGAGCGGGCCCCGCCCACTCCCGCAGCTGGCCGCCGATCAGGATAGTGCGCTGGTGCAGCGGCCCGGGCAGGCGATATTCGGGCGGGATGTCCTCGAGGCGCGGAAAGCGCGCCGCCAGCCCGGCATGTGTCTGGAGAGCATTCATCTGTGCCACCCTCAGTGAGCGGAATCGGTTGGAGGGAAAACGATGCGCAGGAGGTTCGTCGACCCCGGGGTGCCGAACGGCATGCCCGCGACGATCGCGAACGGGCGGGACCCGGGCTCGAGCCCTTCGGCGCGCACGACGTCGGTCGCCTGGCTGACCATTTCCTCCACGTTGCCGGCATCCGCCGCGTGGACGGCATGCACGCCCCAGACGACCGCCAGCCTGCGCGCCGTTTCGATGCTTGGCGTCATGCCGATGACCGGCACGTTCGGCCGCTCGTGGGCCACGCGCAAGGCACTCGCGCCGGAGAGCGTGTACGTCACGCACGCGGAAAGCGGCAGCACGTCCGCGACGGTGCGGATGGCGGCCCCGATGGCATCGATGGCGTCCGCGTGCCGCGTGGCGGCAACGGCGCCCATGATGTCCCGCTGGAGCCGGTCCTTCTCGGTGTTGCGGATAATCCTCGCCATCATCTGGACGGACTCCACCGGATAACTGCCGCTTGCCGATTCGGCCGACAGCATGACCGCATCCACACCATCATAGACGGCGGTTGCGACATCCGACGCCTCCGCCCGGGTGGGCGCGGGCGAGCTCACCATCGAGTCGAGCATCTGGGTCGCCACCACCACCGGCTTGCCGGCTTCGCGGCACAGGCGCGTCAGGCGCTTCTGGATGGCCGGCACTTCCTCGGGCGGCATTTCCACGCCGAGATCGCCGCGGGCCACCATGATCGCGTCGGCCGCGGCGACGATGGCGCCGATGTCGGCAAGGGCGGCGGGCTTCTCGATCTTCGCCATGATGCCGATGCCGGGGCCGACGAGCTGCCGCAGCGCCGCGATGTCCCGGGCCGACTGCACGAACGACAGCGCAATCCAGTCGACGCCGAGCTGCAGGCCGAAGGCCAGGTCGCGGCGGTCCTTCTCGGTGAGCACCGACAGCTTCAGCGCGCAATCCGGCACATTGACGCCCTTGCGGTCCGAGACCTTGCCGCCGGTCTCCACGGTCGTCTCCGCGAAGTCCGCGCCGCAGCGGGTCACGCGCAGGCGGACCCGCCCGTCGTCGATGAGCAGCGCGTTGCCGGGCTGCAGGGCTTCGAATATTTCCGGATGCGGCAGTTGAACCACCTCCTGGCTGCCCGGCACCGGCGCGAGTTGCAGCCTGAACGGCTGGCCGGCCGCGAGCGCCACCGGCCCCGCGGCAAAGGTGCCCAGCCGCAGCTTCGGCCCCTGCAGGTCGAGCAGCGCGCCGATCGGCCGGCCCACCTCGGACTCGATCTCGCGGATCAGGCGCAGGCGCATCGCGTGGTCTTCCTGCGTGCCGTGGCTGAAGTTCAGGCGGAAGGTGTCCGCGCCCGCCAGGAACAACTGCCGGATCGCCTCATGGGTCGACGAGGCGGGCCCGAGTGTCGCCACGATCTTTGTGTGGCGTTCACGACGCAAGCTCATGTGTTTCTCCGGTGACAAGACCGCGGCGGCGGCCGGCATGCCGGGCCCCGCGGGAAAGCAGGGTCCTCCGGCATCGGACCGGCAGCCAATTGGATTGGACGGGAAAGGCGCATCCGTTCCCGGGGCGGGAACGAGGATGGAAATATCGCGGGGGCTTTCGGCGAATCGAAAACAGCGGTCTATCTTTTTCTCATCGGCAGCAATGGCCGGCCGCGGCTACGGCTTGCTCTCGAGCCTTTCGCTTTCGAGCCTGCCATATTCCGCGACCTTCTTGCTCACCAGCCATGCGCTGGTGGCGCGATCGAAATCGTGAAAATGGCGCATCGCCAGATGGTCCTTGAACGCCGCGGCATCCCGGTAGATCTCGTACAGCAGGAACGCCGGCTCCGTGGGGCTCTCGAGAACGTCGAAGGTGAAGCAGCCCGGCTCGATGGCAAGGGACTGCGCGGCATTGGTCAGGATCGCGTCCCGGAACGCATTGCGCTTTTCCGGGAGCACCTCAATAGTCACGACGACTGCGTGCATGCGTAACCTCGTTGTCGGTGGAGGTTCAGGAGAAAGGCGGATCGCCATGCTTGCGGCGGCGCGCCCCGGGCCGTCCGGAGCGCGCGCGCCAGGGTCGAACGGTCAGGCCAGCGGCAGCGGGACGCCGTATTGCGCGCCGAGCTCCTGCAGTTCCCCGAGAAGGGAATTGCCGAGCGGAATGCCGTCGCGGCGGCGCGCGCCCAGGGAAATGTACTCGCGCTCGCCGGGCAGGTAGATGCGCTCCACGCCGGTCGCGCGCCGGGCGCCGGTGACGTCGGTCATGGCCTTCTGCATGCGCTGCATGTAGGCATCGACGTCATCAAAGGCGTCCACCGGCAGCACGCCGAACAGGTGGCCGCTGTTCTGCGCGGTGGTGGTCTTCTCGTAGAGATCGCCCACGTCGCGGCCGAAGAACGCGCCGGACAGCATGGTGCTGAGCAGGCCGACGATCAGCGTCAGCGCATATCCCTTGGGGCCGCCCACCGGCACCACGAAGCCCTTGAGCGCCTCGACCGCGTCGGTGGTCGGCAGGCCGTCGGGGCCGGTGGCCCATTCCGCCGGAATCGGCGTGCCCTCCTTGGCCGCGACGATGATCTTTCCGCGCGCGGCGATGCTGCACGCCATGTCGAGCACGATCGGAAATGCCCCCGGGGTCGGGAAGGCGACCGCGAACGGGTTGTTGCCCAGCACGGCTTCCGCGCCGCCCCACGGCGTCATGTGGTTGATCGCGCCGATGGTGAAGCTGAAGCCGATCATGTTGTTGCGCGCGGCCATCTCCGAGTAGTACGCCGCGGCGCCGAAGTGGTTGCTGTTGCGCACCGCCACGAACGCGCAGTTTCCACCCTTGCCTTTCTCGATGGCGAGCGCCATCGCGCGGATCCCGACCAGATGGCCAAGTCCGTTGTCTCCGTCCATGACCGCGCTGGTCAGGCCGTCGCGGACCAGCGAGATCTTCGGCGTGGCGTTCGTTCCCCCGTCCAGGATCCGCTTGATGTAGATCGGGAAACGCACGACCCCGTGCGAATCGACGCCGCGCAGATCCGCCTCGACGAGGTTGTCGGTGATCTCAACTGCCTCGCCGGCGGGCACGCCCACGCGCGTGAGAATCTCCACGCAGTATGTCTTCAAGCTCGATTCGCTCACGCGAACTGTGTTTGCGGCTTCCATGCTTCGCCCTTCCTTCCACGAATTGACTATCCCCAGGGCGCCCCGGCAGCCCGGAGCGCCTTCGATGACCGGCCCGCGCGCGCGAGCGCGCGGCCGCACGGCCTCAAGCGCGCGTTATTCCGCGGTGATGTTTGCCGCCTTCATGACCTGGCGCCAGTTGTTCACTTCGGTCTCCACGAACTTCGTCGCCTGCGCCGGGTTGTCGCCGATCACGTCCATGCCGATGTCGGCGAAGGTCTTCTTGGCCTCCGGGTCGGCAAGCCCCGCGAGCACGGACTTGTTCAGCTTCTCCACGACCGCCGGCGGCGTGTTGGCCGGCGCGGCAATGCCGACCCAGAACTTGAGCGCCATGTCGGGCACGCCCGCCTCCCTGGCGGTCGGCACGTTGGGCAGCATCGGCACGCGCTTGTCGCCCGTGACCATCAGCGCGCGCACCTTGCCCGACTGGATGAAGTTCAGCGCGGTCGGCAGCGCGGTGAAGATGACCTGGATGCGGCCGCCGAGCAGATCCTGCATCGCCGCCGACGCGCCCTTGTACGGGATGTGCGTGAGATCGGCGCCGGTCTTGAGCCGGAACAGCTCGCCGCCCAGATGGGTGTTGGTACCGCGCCCGGCCGAGCCGTAGTTGATCGAGCCCGGCGCGGCCTTCGACAGCGCCACGAACTCCTTGACGGTGCTGGCCTTCACGCCGAGGTTGACGACCATGACGAACGGCACCGACGCCACCGTCGTGATGTGCGAGAAATCCTTGACCGGATCGAAGGGCAGGTGCTTGTACAGGCCCGGCGCCATCGCAAAGGACAGGTCCGTGACCAGCAGCGTGTATCCGTCGTTGGGCGCCTTCGCCACGTAGTTGGCCCCGATGGTGCCGCTGGCGCCGGGACGGTTTTCCGGGACGATCGACTGCTTCAGCGTGGTGGACATGTCCTTGGCCACGAGCCGGCCGACGATGTCGTTGGTACCGCCGGGCGAGAACGGGACGATGAGCGAAATCGGCTTGGTGGGGTAATCCTGCGCGGCAGCGACCACACTGAAGAAGGACAGCGTTACCGCGGCCAGTATCTTTTGATGCTTCTGCATTGTCTTGTCTCCTTTATTTTGATTTGCTGCCTATGCCATGCGGAACATCTCGCGGGTTTCGGCGGGCGTGGCGATCTCGCGTCCCATCATCCTGGCGATCTTCGCGAAATGGTGGATCACGTCGCCGTTGTTGGGCGTGCCGAGTTCCGGCCAGCCGTAGTCGCCAAGGCCGATCGCGATGTGGCCGTCGAGCTCCATCGCCGCCACCGCCGGCGCGGTGGGATTGCCGATCTTGTTGCACACGGTCCATTCCAGCGGCGCCTTGGGCAGGAACGGCAGATGCGCGTAGAGGCCCTGGATGGTGCCGGGGTGGCCGCCCAGGATGCCGTGGTCGGTCAGCTCGAACATGAAGTACGGCGTGTCCTTCACCAGCCCCATGTCGCGCAGCGCGCTGAAGCAGCGCGTAAACGCCACCGTCCAGCTCACGAACTGCGGCTTGACGCCGAGCTCGGGCAGGCGCCGCGCGAATGCCTCGAGGATCCTGGTCTCGTTCTTGTAGGTCAGATGGCCCGTCAGGTAGCGGTTCGCGATGTAGTCGAAGCGGTCGATGTTGGTGCTGCCGCAGTCGATCGGCGCCAGGTCGGGCTGCGTTTCCGGCGACTGCGCGAGCACCTCGATATGGGCGAGCCGGCTCATCTCGCCTTCGTTGGAAATCTGGCCGAGCGTCGGGAACACCAGGCAGTCGCAATTGGCGCGGATGGCGCGGATGCAGGCGGCAAAAGTCTCCGCGTCGTGGGCCGGCTTGCCGTCGGGCTGCCGCGCGTGGAAATGGATGATGCTGGCCCCGGCCTCTCGCGCCTTGGCGGCCTCTCGTCCGATCTCCTCCGGGGTGTAGGGGATGTTCGGATTTTCGGACCTGGGCATGTACTCGTTGATGCGTGCCTCGATGATCAGTTTCTTCCGCGCTTTCATGCCGTCTCCAATGCGTTCGAGCGTCTGTTAATCGGACTTGTTCGGACCTATCAGACCACATCCTATCCACCTATCAGACCAAACGCCAGGGATCTTTGCGCAAAACCGGGTATACCCTTGGGCGGACGGAAAGGAAGCGGTTTCGCGTGGCGCATCGTCCGCCGGATGGCCGTGGCGGCGCGCGCGGCCCGGCGCGGAACCAAGGCGCCGGGCAGGCCCACAGAAGGTTGGGCCTATGGTCTAATAGGCAGACAGCCGACCTAGTTACCGCACAAGATGCAATCTTCGATCCCCAACCAGCCGATTCGCCGCAAGAAGCTCTACGAAGAGGTCGCGTCGCGCCTCGAATCGATGATGCTCAGCGGCGTGCTGCGCCCGGGAGACACCCTCCCCCCCGAGCGCGAGCTGATGGACACGTTCGAGGTAGGCCGCTCGTCCATCCGGGAAGCCTTGTTCGCGCTGCAAAAGATGGGGCTGGTCGTGATCCGCAACGGCGAGCGCGCCTATGTCACGCGGCCGTCCGCCGACGCCCTCGTGGGAGAGCTGTCGGGCGCGGTGCGCCATCTGCTGTCGACCGCGGAAGGCGTGCGGGACTTCCAGCAGGCGCGGACCAT
The DNA here is from genome assembly GCF_058789195.1 of Cupriavidus sp. FW216-B1. Taxonomy (NCBI): domain Bacteria; kingdom Pseudomonadati; phylum Pseudomonadota; class Betaproteobacteria; order Burkholderiales; family Burkholderiaceae; genus Cupriavidus; species Cupriavidus sp. FW216-B1. The sequence goes on from NZ_JBYTEL010000004.1 coordinate 160,421, forward strand.
GCACGAGATTTCGCTGGTGCGCTACGCCGCGCAGCACGCCTCGGCCGACGACATCGCGGCGCTCGGGCAGGCGCTCGAAGCCAACCGGAACGCGCTGGGCAACGCCGCGGAATTCACCAGGACCGACGTCGAATTCCATCTGGCCATTGCCAGGATTCCGAACAATCCCATTTTCCTGGCGCTGCATACCGCGATGGCCCGCTGGCTCGAAGAACAGCGCGCGACCTCCCTGCAATCGGCCGGCGCCGAGCAGGCCGCCTTCCGCGCCCATGAGCGCATCCACGCGGCCATCGCCGCGCACCAGCCGGACGCGGCGGAAACCGCGATGCTGGAGCATCTGCGCGAAGTCGAGTCGCATTACTGGGCGGCGAAGACCGCCTAGCGCAAACGGCGGCCAAGTCCGGCGGGCAAGCCGCCGTTTCCCGCGCCGGCGCCGTTGCCGGCATGGCTCGCGCGGCGGTCTCGCGGCCGCGAGACGACGTGGCAATCGTCCGGCCGGCCCGGCGCGGGCTGCATGCGCGTTGCCCCATGCGTGTTGCCCCATGAGGTAGCAACGCAACAAAGTTTCCAGTAGCGTGTCAGGCGATCGAAAGCGGCGCCGGTTGAGGCGCGAACCACGGAACCATGACAAGGCCATCGACTACCCGGAATCCCCGGACCACCCGGACTACCCGATATCTGCTTTCCGCCTGCACTGGCCTCGCCGTCCAGGCCGTCCTGTCCGGCTGCTCGGACGAGACCAGCCGCTACGCGAAGACCATCGGCGACTACGAGCTCGACGCCGTGCCCGCGCGGCAGATTTCCCGCCCGGAGATCGGGAAGCCGCTCGACGAGCTGACCCGCGAGGCCTGCGACAGGCAGGCCGCGTCTTCGCTGGCGCGGGCACTGCTCAACGCCGGGTATCGCCGCGAGGCCGCCAACGTGCTGGTGAAGTTCGCCGGCAAATGCCCGCAGGGCGTGGCGCTCCTGCCCGGCGCCGTCCCGATCCTGTCGTCGATCGGCGACCTGCCGGCGGCGCTGGAGGCGGCAACCCGCGTGGTGGCCGAGAACGGCACGAGCCCGCAGGCGCGCTTCGCGCGCGCCGAGGTGCTGCGCGGCGCCGGCCGGTACAGTGAAGCGCTCGACGACTACATGGCGGTGCTGTCCCTCGCCGATCAGCCCGCCCGCGTGTCGGGCGATGTGTTTGCCGGAGCGGCCGAGGCAAGGGCGAAAACCGGGCAGCCGTGCGAGGCGAGCGGACTGATCCGCATGTGGATCGGCTGGGATCCGACGCGGCGCAATACCGCGCAGGCGCGCGCGCTGGCGGAGAAGTACGCACAGGCGGGACAGTGCGAGCGGGCAACGGCGAAGCGCCCCCAGACATTCGCGCGCAAGCGCGGCGAGGTGGTGATGGCGCGCGTCTCGGTCAACGGCCATCCGGGCACGTTCGTGGTGGACACCGGCGCCAGCTTCGTGTCGTTCAGCGAAGCGTTCGCGCAGCAGGCCGGCGTGTCGGCGGAAAAGGCGCGCCGCATACAGTTGCGGACCGCGAATGGCCTGACCGACGCGATGCTGACCACGTCGAAGACGGTGACGCTGGGCACCGCCGAGCCGGCCGACGTGTCCGTCGCGATCGTCAAGGGCACGCCGTTCGGCCCGAAGATCGATGGCCTGCTGGGCCAGTCGTTCCTGTCGCAGTTCGAGGTGAATTTCCAGCCGGATCGCTGGACGCTCGGCGAAAGGTCAGAGAACGAAGCGCGGCATTGACCGGCAAGCCCGCCGAGACCGGATGCCGCCACCACCGCCACGCGCCGCGTTCTCGAGAGCAATTGCCGCCGTCTACCTCGAATTGGCCAGTGCCACCGCATCGGCGCCCGCCGGAAACCGAAGCAGCCCGGACTTGTCGTTCGCCGCGCGCCACACCGCCTCGGCCACGTCGGCCTCGGTGGTCAGCGCGGCCGGCTGCGCCAGTGCGGCGAAGATGCGCTGCGCGGCGGGCGCGTAGGCTTCGGGAACGAGGCCGGCCATGCGCGCGCCGCCGTTGGCGGTGAAGCGCGTGCCCGGCCCGTAGCCCGGCTCGACCAGCTTCACGCGCACGCCGAACGCTTCGAGCTCGAACGCCAGCGACGCGGTGAACCCCTCGATGGCCGTCTTGCTCGCGGTGTAGACGGCCACCATCGGCATCGGCGCCAGCGTCGCGCTCGAAGTCACGTTCACCACCACGCCCGCGCCGCGCGCGCGGAACCCGGGCAGCACCGCCTGCGTCATCGCCATCACGCCGAAGGTGTTGGTCTCGAACACCTCGCGCACCGTGGCCATCGGGGTGGCCTCGAACGCGCCGAACAGGCCGATGCCCGCGTTGTTGACGAGCACGTCGACGGGGCCGCTCGCCTCCAGCGCGGCGGCGATGCTCGCCGGCTTCGTCACGTCGAGCGCGAGCACGCGCAGGCGGTCCGAGCGCGGCAGGACATCCTCGTCCGGCGTGCGCATGGTGGCGACGACGTTCCAGCCCTGCGCGTGGAAATGGCGCGCGGTCTCCAGGCCATAGCCGGAGGAACAGCCGGTGATCAGCACGGTTTTCATCAGACATCCCTTGGTGGTTGCGATGTCCGCCACGATAGCGTCGGCACGGCGGACTTCCTACAATGGGAAGTCCAGCTTTCGTTTGCCATCGTCCAATCCTTCCAGCCCATTCCAGCCATGAACGACCCTCTCTCGCAGGTCATCTCGCTGCTTCAGCCGCGCGCCGTGTTCTCGAAGTCCATCAGCGGCGCCGGCCGCTGGGGCGTGCGCTACGCCGACTTCGGCCAGCCGAGCTTCTGCGCCGTGCTCGAGGGAAGCTGCCGCCTCGCCGTCGACGGCCAGCCGCCCCTCACGCTCGAGGCGGGCGACTTCGTGCTGCTGCCGGCAACGCCGGGCTTCGTGCTGTCGGGCTTCGCGCCGGTGACGCCCGAGCGCATCGACCCCAAGGTAAAGCCCGCGCCGGCCGGCGAAGTCCGCCACGGCACGCGCGGCGGGCGCCCCGACGTGCGGCTGCTCGGCGGCTATTTCATCTTCGATTCGTCCGATGCGGAGTTGCTGGTGCCGCTGCTGCCGGCGCTCGTGCACGTGCGCGGCGCCGCGCGGCTGTCGGTGCTGGTGCGCCTGGTCGGCGAGGAGGCGGGGGAACGGCGCTCGGGCCGCGAGCTCGTGCTCACGCGCCTGGTGGAAGTGCTGCTCATCGAAGCGCTGCGCGCGACCTCGGGCGACGACGCGCCGCCGGGATTGCTGCGCGGCCTGGCCGACGCGCGGCTCGGCCAGGCGCTGCGCCACATGCACGCCGATCCCGCACGCCCGTGGACGGTGGCCCAGCTCGCCAGGAAAGCCGCGCTGTCGCGCTCGGCATTCTTCGAGCGCTTCCTGCGCGCCGTGGGCATGCCGCCGATGGAATACCTGCTCGCCTGGCGCATGGCGGTGGCCAAGGACCTGCTGCGCCGCCACGACTGCGGCATCGCCGAGGTCGCCGAGCGCGTCGGCTACGGCTCGGCCAGCACCTTCAGCACCGCGTTCAGCCGGCACGTGGGCCAGCCGCCGGGCCGTTTCGCGCGCGAGCGCCAGGGCATCGGCGGCATCGACCTTCCGGCGGACCTGCGCCGGCAGGAATGACCGCCCCCGCAGCCGCCACGCGCCATGCGCGCGAGCGCGATCAGGCCTTCCTGACGAACTCCGACTTCAGGCTCATCGAGCCAAAGCCGTCGATCTTGCAATCGATGTCGTGATCGCTGTCCACCAGCCGGATGTTCTTCACCTTGGTGCCCATCTTGACCACGCCGGCCGAGCCCTTCAGCTTCAGGTCCTTGATGACGGTGACGGTATCGCCGTCCTGCAGGACATTGCCGGCCGCGTCGCGATAGACCCGCTCGCCGGTCTCGGCCGGCGCGGCGGCTTGCGCCGACCATTCATGCGCGCATTCCGGGCAGATGTAGACGCCGCCGTCCTCATACGTGAACTCGGAGTTGCATTTCGGGCAGGAGGGCAATGTGCTCATGGGTCATCCTTGGGCCTGGCGGCGACAATGAAAACGCGGAAGTATAGCGCCGACCGGGGGCTGGCCCGTGTCGCCGCGCGTCCGGCCGCGGCGCTGGCTGCGCCAATCAGGCTGGCCACTGACGCTTCCTGCGGGACCGCACTCATCTACAAATGCGGCGCCGGTTCTCGCCGCCGGCACCGGGCACGCCGGCGAAATCCCTTGACTCCCCCAATACGGGCATATACCCTCTTAAAACGTGCATATACACCTAACCGCACCCGACCGGATACATGACAAGCTCCCCAGACACCCCGGAAGCCAGCCCGTGCAACTGCACGGCCATGCGCAAGGCCTCCAGGCGGCTGTCGCAGATGTATGACAACGCGCTGGCGCCGACCGGCCTGAAGTCCACCCAGTACTCCATCCTGGCCGAGATCAGGCGGCGCGGCGAGCCGCCGACCATGCGCGAGCTGGCCGACGCGATGGTCATGGACCGCTCCACCCTGGGCCACAACCTGGGGCCGCTGGAGCGCGACGGCCTGGTCGCGCTGGCGGCCAGCGAGACGGATCGCCGCAGCAAGCATGTGGTCCTTACCGCGCAGGGACGCGCCAGACTCGCCGAAGCGCGGCGGCTCTGGCAGGCAGTACAGAAGCGCTTCGAGCAGCGTTTCGGCGTGGCGGAAGCGGCAGCGCTGCGCGCGGTGCTGCTCGACATCGCCGCCGACGAGACCCTCGTCAACCCGGCCTAGAACGGTCCCACCCCACATTGAAAAAGGCCGCCATGGTCACGGATGCAAAGCGGCCCGAGCCCGACGAGGCGGCCGCAGACAAGAAGAAATTCCTGGTCCTGCTGACGGCGGGACTGGTGTCTTCGCTGATCATGCTGGACTCCAACATCGTGGCGGTCTCGCTGCCGTCGATCGCGAAGACGCTGGGGGCGAACTTCACCGAGATCGAATGGGTGGTGAGCGCCTACGTGCTCACCTTCGCCGCGCTGCTGCTGGCGGCGGGCTCGTATGCGGACCGGCACGGGCGCAAGCTCGCCACGCTGATCGGGCTGGCCGTCTTCACGGTGGCGTCCGGCCTGTGCGGGCTGGCGTCGACCGCCCTGATGCTGAACCTGGCGCGCGCGCTGCAGGGCATCGGCGCGAGCCTGCTGCTGACCGCCTCGCTGGCCATCATCAACCACGCCTTCGCCGGCGCCGAGCGCGCGCGGGCCTATGCGTTCTGGGGCGCGTGCCTGGGCATCGCCATCACGGGCGGGCCCATCGTGGGCGGCGTGATCACCGATCTGTTCGGCTGGCGCTGGGCTTTCCTCATCAACCTGCCGATCTGCACGGTGCTCTTTGTCGCGGCCGCCGCGGTGCTGACCGAATCGCGCGACCCGGACGCCAAGCGGCTCGACCTCGCCGGCATCCTGACCTTCAGCAGCGGGCTTTTCCTGCTGATCTGGGCGCTGATCGACGGCACCGGCGCGGGCTGGACCTCGGCGGCAATCCTGGGCCGGATCGCGGGCTCGGCCGCGCTGCTGTCGGCCTTCGTCGCGATCGAGCTGCGGCAGGCGCGGCCGATGGTCGATTTCCGCCTGTTCCGGCAGCCGACCTTCCTCGGCGCCGCGTTCGCCATGCTCGGTTATGCCGCGGGCGCGCAGGTGCTGATCTTCTTCCTGCCGCTGTATCTGCAGAACACCTACGGTTTCGCGCCCGCGGCGGCGGGCCTGGCGATGCTGCCGTTCGCGCTGCCGATGTTCCTCACGCCGCGGCTCGGCGCGGGGCTGGCGACGCGCCATTCGGGCCGGACGCTGCTTGCGCTCGGACTGGCGACCACCGTGGGCGGCGACCTGCTGCTGTGGGCTTTCGCCTCCGCGCACGCGGCGTATCCGCTGTTCGTCGCCGGCATGCTGGTGGCCGGCGCGGGCGCCGGGCTGCTCAACAGCGAAACGGCCAAGGTCATGCAGGGCGCGGTGCCGGTGCAGCGCGCCGGCATGGCGTCGGGGCTGTCGGCGACCACGCGCTTCGTCGGACTGCTGCTCGGCGTGGCCGGCCTCGGCGCGGTCCTGTCGCACGGCGTCACGCAGCGCTTCGTGGCGGCCGGCGCGGCGCTGGGGCTGGATCCCGGCGTGGCGGCGGCCGCCGCGAGGCGCGTGGCTTCCGGCGACACGGCGGGCGTCCTCGGTGCCGTGCCCGCCGGATTGCAGGCGCAGGTGCATGCCGCGGCCGCCGGCGCGTTCGCCGGCGGCTTCGCCGCGGCGAGCCTCGTTGCCGCGGCGGTGGCGGCCATTGCCGGCGTGCTGGCGTTCGCGCTGGTGCGGGAGGCCGATACGGCGCCGGTCAAGGGCGCCGGCGTGGGAGCCAACCTCGTCGCGGCGATGGAGTAGCGGCGCGGCGGGTGCCGGCCCGCATTGGCCCGTACCGCATCCGCCTCTACGCGGGCCGCGGCTCGGTCATCGCCAGCAGCGTCGGGTCCGCGGGCACCGTGGCGCAGTCGTCGCCCACCAGCGGACATTCCTCAAACACCAGCGCCACCCAGTCGACGAAGACCCGGACCTTGGGCGCGAGGTGCCGGTTCTGCGGATAGACGATCGAGATCGGCAGCGAGCGCGGGCGCCATTGCGGCAGGATCTCCACCAGCGCGCCCGATTGCAGATATTCCTTGAGCATGAAGCGCGGCGCCTGCAGCAATCCGGTGCCGCTCAATCCATAAGTGACGTAGGAATCGGCATCGTTGAAGCTGACTTTTCCGGGCATGCGGATTTCCGTCATTTCCCCGTTCACCATAAAAGCCAGGTCGATTATCCGGCCGGTTCTATTGGATACATAGTGAATGGCGGTATGGTGCTGCAAATCGGACAAAGTGCGCGGAATACCGTATTGCGCCAGATAAGCCGGCGACGCCACCGTGGAAAACCGCATTTCGCCCAGCCGGCGCGCAATCAGGCTGGAATCGTCGAGCTCGCCGACGCGGATGGCGCAGTCCACGCCGTCCTGGATCAGGTCGACGATCCGGTCGCTGTGGCTGACCATCAGGTCGATGTCGGGATAGCCGCGGTGGAACCGGTGCAGTTGCGGCGTGACCACCAGCCGGCCCAGCGTGCCCGGCATGTCCACGCGCAGCTTGCCTTTGGGGCCTTTTCCCAGCGTCGATAACGCGACTTCCGTCTCCGCCACCTCGGCCAGGATGCGGATGCAGTGCTCGTAGTACTCGGCGCCCTCCGCGGTCAGCTTGAGCTGGCGCGTGGTCCGGTGCAGCAGGCGCACGTGCAGGTGCGCCTCCAGGTTCTTGATGATGGTGGTCGCCGATGTGCGCGACAGGTCGAGCGATTCCGCCGCGCGCGCGAAGCTGCTCATTTCCACTACGCGCGTAAATACTTCCATTGCCTGCAGGCGATCCATTTTCCTCACCGGGATGTCATGCCGGAATACGCCGCTTTCATGCAAACCCGCGCAAAAGCCGGCCACTGTTCCGTTTCGCCAAATTGTGTTGAAAGTTATTGGCGTTTATTCGTGCAAGGCAATGTACCAGAATTCGTGCATCGCAACAGTCGGCATGGGCGCATATACCGAAAGGGATTGCCCGGCTATGTATGAAGACCCTCCGCAATCCGGTCCTGAGCATCGAGAGCGCCACAATCAGTGGCCATGCCCAGCGCATTCAATTGCGCACGTACACCCCGGTGCGGGCGAGCCGGTGCCTGCCCGTCGTGCTGTATTTCCACGGCGGCGGCTTCATGCACGGAGACCTCGATAGCGCCGACGTCGCCGCGCGCGCCATCGCGGGCCTCACGCCCGCCGTGGTCGTCTCGGTCGGGTATTCGCTCTCGCCGCGCTTTCCGTTTCCGGCCGCGCTCGAGGACGGCCATCTCGCGGCCGCGTGGGCGCTGGCCAACGCCAGGACGCTGGGCATCCATGCCGGGCGCATGGGCGTGGCGGGACACGATGCCGGCGGCAGCATCGCCGCGGGCATCGCCGCGATGGCGCGCGACCGCAAGGAGGTCCGCCTGGGGGCGCAGGCGCTGCTGGCGCCGCTGCTGGACCCGAGCATGACCCGCCTGGCCGACGCCAGCAAGATCGCGGCGCCGGACCTGCCCGCCAGCGAATGCGCGCTCGGCTACCGGTGCTACCTGCCCGAGGTGCGGCACCGCATGCATCCGTATGCCGCGCCGCTCGAGTCGCGCCGGCTCGCCCAGCTGCCGCCCGCGCTGATCGTGAGCGCCGGGCAGGACCTGCTGCACGTGGAAGGAGAGACGTACGCCCGCGAGCTGATCGCCGCCGGCGTGCCGACCGAGACGACGCGCTATGCCGCGGCGTCGCACCGGTCGATCGCCACCGACCCGGCCGCGCTGGCCGCCGTCGCGGCCTTCTTCAGCCGGCGGCTCGCCGCGCCGTGACGACCCGTTCCCGAATCCGGTTTCCGAATCCAACTAAGGAGTAGTGAGATGCTCAGTCAGAGATCCCTGTTTCGCAAGCCGCCGGTCCTGGCCGGCATTTCGCTGGCCGTGGCCGCGGCGGTAGCCGCTATTGCCGGCCTTGCCGGCACCGAGACCAGGGCCGCGCCGTCGTCGGCGCCGCCGCCGACCGAGGTCCAGGTGCAGTCGGTGGCGCCGGAGAACGTGCGCGTCTGGTCGAGCTTCTCGGGGCGGCTCAAGGCCGTGGACGAGGCGCTGGTGCGGCCGGAGGTGAGCGGACGGATCGTCGAGGTCCGCATCAAGGACGGCCAGACCGTGCGCGCGGGCGACGTCATGTTCGTGATCGACCCGCGCACCTACGAGGCCGCGGTGGCCAGGGCCAAGGCGGACCTCGCCGCGGCGCGCACCCGCGCGGACTTCGCCGCGACGGAATACGAGCGGGCCCGCGGCCTGATCGGCTCCGAGGCCATCCCGCGCAGCCTGTACGACCAGCGCGGCAACGAGGACCGCGTCGGCCGCGCCGCCGTGCTCGCCGCCGAGGCGGCGCTGCGCCAGGCCAGCATCAACCTGGACTACGCCTACGTCAAGGCGCCCATCGCGGGCCGCGTCAGCCGCGCCGAGATCACGCTGGGCAACCTCGTGCAGGCCGGGCCCAACGCGCCGGTGCTCACGCGCATCGTCTCCGGCGACGGCATCTACGCCGATTTCGAGGTCGACGAGCAGAGCTACATCCGCAGCATCCGCGGCCAGGCCGACACGCACAGCAAGGAACAGAAGCTGCCGGTGGAGATGACGGTGCTGGGCGACGCCGGGCACACCTACCAGGGCACCATCTACACCTTCGACAACAGCATCGACGCGGCCAGCGGCACCATCCGCGCCCGCGCGAAGTTCGCCAACGCCGACGGCGCGCTGGTGCCGGGCATGTTCGTCTCGATGCGGCTGGCCAGCGGCAGCGACACCCGCGCGCTGCTGGTGCCCGACGTGGCGCTGGGCAGCGACCAGAGCAAGAAGTTCGTCTTCGTGGTCGGCCCCGACAACAAGGTCGCCTACCGCGAAGTCACGCTCGGCGCGGGCATAGACGGCCGGCACATCGTGCTGGCCGGCCTCAACCCCGGCGACCGCGTCGTCACCAAGGGGCTGCAGTTCATCCGCCCGGACGCGGTGGTCTCGCCCACCGAAGCCGCCGCGGCGCCGCCCAAACCCGTGACCACCGCTGCGGTCCACGCGGACCCGGCCAAGAAAACGGCGGACTGATGCGATGAACCTCTCCAAATTCTTCGTCGACCGCCCCAACTTCGCGGCGGTCATCTCGATCCTCATCTTCCTCGCCGGCCTGATCGCGATCCCGCGCCTGCCGATCTCCGAGTATCCCGAAGTGGTGCCGCCCTCGGTGGTGGTGCGCGCGCAGTTCCCGGGCGCCAACCCCAAGGTCATCGCCGCCACCGTGGCCACGCCGCTGGAGGAGCAGATCAACGGCGTCGAGAACATGCTCTATATGTCCTCGCAGGCCGCCAGCGACGGCGTACTGACGCTGACCGTCACCTTCAAGCTGGGCACCGACCCGGACCTCGCCACGCAGCTCGTGCAGAACCGCGTCAACGAGGCGCTGCCGCGCCTGCCGGACGTGACGCGCCAGCTCGGCGTGAGCACGGTCAAGAGCTCGCCCGACCTGACGATGGTGGTCCACCTGGTCTCGCCGAACGACCAGTACGACATGCTGTACCTGCGCAACTACGCGCTCATCAACGTCAAGGACGAGCTGTCGAAGATCACCGGCATCGGGCAGATCAACATGTTCGGCTCGGGCAACTACGCCATGCGGGTCTGGCTCAACCCGCAGAAGATCGCCCAGCGCAACATGAACCCCGACGAGGTGGTGGCCGCCATCCGCAAGCAGAACATCCAGGTCGCGGCCGGCGTGGTCGGCGGCGCGCCGTACAAGGACAACGTCGAGATCCAGCTGCCGGTCAACGTGCAGGGCCGGCTCACCGACGTGGACCAGTTCGAGAACATCATCATCAAGCGCGAGAACGGCGTCGTCACCTACCTGCGGGACGTGGCGCGCGTGGAGATCGGCGCGTCCGAGTACGCGCTGCGCGCGCTGCTCGACAACAAGCAGGCGCTGGCGCTGATCATCTTCCAGTCGCCGGGCGCCAACGCCATCGAGATCTCGAACAACGTGCGCGCCAGGATGGCGGAGCTCAGCAAGCGCTTCCCCAAGGGCCTCGAGTACCGGATCGCCTACGACCCGACCACCTTCGTGCGCGACTCCATCGACGCCGTGATCCACACGCTGCTCGAAGCCATCCTGCTGGTGGTGCTGGTGGTGATCCTGTTCCTGCAGACCTGGCGCGCGGCCATCATTCCGTTACTCGCGGTGCCGGTCTCGGTCATCGGCACGTTCGCGGTGATGCACGGCTTCGGCTTCTCGATCAACGCGCTGTCCCTGTTCGGGCTGGTGCTGGCCATCGGCATCGTGGTGGACGACGCCATCGTGGTGGTGGAGAACGTCGAGCGCAACATCGCCAGCGGTCTCCGGCCGCGGGAAGCCACCATCAAGGCCATGAAGGAAGTGACCGGCCCGATCATCGCCATCGCGCTGGTGCTGTGCGCGGTGTTCGTGCCGATCGCCTTCATCAGCGGGCTGACCGGCCAGTTCTACCGCCAGTTCGCGCTGACCATCGCCTTCTCGACGGTGATCTCGGCCTTCAACTCGCTGACGCTGTCGCCGGCGCTGGCGGCCCTGCTGCTGCGCTCGCACGACGCGCCCAAGGATGGGCTCACGCGCTTCATGGACCGCTGCCTGGGCGGCTTCTTCGCGCGCTTCAACCGGGTCTTCCAGCGCGGCTCGGAGAACTACAGCAGCGGCGTGACCCGCGCGCTGCACCGCAAGCGCGGCTCGCTGCTGATCTACGCCGTGCTGCTCGGCGCCACCGTGTTCGGCTTCAGCCACGTGCCGACCGGCTTCGTGCCGATCCAGGACAAGGGCTACCTGGTCAACCTGATCCAGTTGCCCGACGGCGCCACGCTCGACCGCACCGAGGCCGTGGTGCGGCAGATGACGGACATCGCTTCCAAGGAGCCCGGCTACCGCAACGCCGTGCAGCAGCCGGGGCTGTCGCTCAACGGCTTCATCAACAGCCCGTCGGCGGCCACGGTGTTCTTCGGCGAGAAAAGCTTCGACGAGATGGGCAAGCTCGGCGTGAGCGGCCCGAGCCTGGCGCATAACCTGCAGGCCAAGTTCGGCGCCATCAAGGATGCGTTCATCGCCGTCTTCCCGCCGCCGCCGGTGCAGGGGCTGGGCAACACGGGCGGCTTCAAGCTGCAGATCGAGGACCGCGGCGACGCCGGCTACGAGGCCCTGAGCAAGTCCGTGACGGCGGTGCTGGAGAAAGCGCGCAAGGCGCCCGAGCTGGCCGGGGTGTACACCACCTACAACGTCACCACGCCGCAGCTGTTCGCCGACGTGGACCGCACCAAGGCCGCGCAGCTCGGCGTCGACGTGGACGACGTCTTCAAGACCATGCAGATCTACCTGGGCTCGCTCTACGTGAACGACTTCAACAAGTTCGGCCGCACGTACCAGGTCATCGCGCAGGGCGACAAGGACTTCCGCTCCAGGCGCGACGACATTCTCGACCTCAAGGTGCGCAACTTCGAGGGCAAGATGGTGCCGCTCGGCGCGGTCGTCACCCTGAGCGACACCACCGGCCCGGACAGCGCCTCGCGCTACAACGGCTACCGCTCGGCGGACATCAACGGCGGCCCGGCGCCCGGCTACTCGACCGGCCAGGCGCAGGCCGCCATCACGAAGATCCTGGACGACACGCTGTCCGGCGACATGGCGTTCGAATGGACCGAGCTGGCCTACCAGCAGATCCTCTCGGGCAACACCGCGCTGATCGTGTTCCCGATCTGCATCCTGCTGGTCTTCCTGGTGCTCACCGCGCAGTACGAGAGCGTGTTCCTGCCGCTGGCGATCATCCTGATCGTGCCGATGTGCCTGTTCTCCGCGATCACGGGCGTGTGGCTCACGGGCGGGGACAACAACCTGTTCACGCAGATCGGCTTCTTCGTGCTGATCGGGCTGGCGTGCAAGAACGCCATCCTGATCGGCGAGTTCGCCCGCGAGCTGGAGATACACGGCAAGTCCACCTACGAGGCGGCGATCGAGGCGGCGCACCTGCGCCTGCGCCCGATCCTGATGACCTCCATCGCGTTCATCGCGGGCGTGCTGCCGCTGGTGCTGTCGCACGGCGCCGGCGCGGAAATGCGGCATGCGATGGGCGTGGCGGTCTTCTTCGGGATGATCGGCGTGACGTTCTTCGGCCTCTTCCTGACTCCCATTTTCTACGTGCTGGCCCGCGGCCTGGAGAAGCGCCTCACGAAAACCGAAAAGGTACATCACCATGTTGAAGACTAATGTGATGGCGGCGCTCGCCGCCGCCGCGCTGCTGGCCGCCTCCCTGGCCGCGTGCACGAGCCCGGTCGGGCCGCAGCCGTCGGGCATCGACACGGCCGCGTCATGGAGCCGGCTCGAGGGCGGCAAGGACGGTGGCAAGGATGGCGCCAACGACGGCAAGACCGCCGGCGCGGCGCTCCTGGTGGCGAGCGCCGACGCCGATGTCGACCAGCAGTGGTGGGGCCGCTTCCGCGACCCCACGCTCGACGCGCTGGTCCGCGAAGCGCTCGACCACAACAAGACGCTGAAGATTGCCAGGGCACGCGTCGACGAAGCGCGCGCCGGGCGCTTGCTGGCGCAGTCCGCGCTGGCGCCGCAGATCAACGCCGAGGCCAGCAGCGAGCGCGGCAACCGCGGCTTCCTCACCAGCGACAAGGCCGTGACCATCAGCCAGGTGGACATCGCCGCGACCTGGGAGCTCGACCTGTTCGGGCGCAACCAGGCGCGCGCCGCGCAGGCCGGCGCCATCCTGCAGTCAGCCGAGGCGAGCCGGCAGGCCGTGCGGGTGGCGCTGCTGGCCGAGGTGGCGCGCACCTACTTCGACCTGGGCAACTACGCGCGCCAGATCGAGCTGACGCGCAACAACCTCGCCACCCAGCGCAAGACGCTCAGCCTGATCCAGGCCCAGTTCCAGGGTGCGATGGCGAGCAACTTCGACGTGCAGCGCGCGGCGGCGCAGGTCTCCGCGACCGAAGCGCTGATTCCCGCGCTGCAGACCGGCTATGACCAGTCGGTCAATCGGCTGGCGAGCCTGCTCGGGCGCACGCCGGAATCGATGGGCGGGATGTTCGACGGCGCCGCCGCGGCGCGCGCGACCGTGCCGCCGCTCGACAACGGCATCCTGGTCTCGGCCCCGGCCAGGGTGCTGGCCGAGCGCCCCGACGTGCGCGTGGCCGAGCGCAGCTTCGCCGCCAGCATCTCCGGGCGGAAGGCGGCGGTCGCCGAACTGTTCCCCAACATCTCGCTGACCGCGCTGTTCGGCGCGCAGAACGCCACGCCGTTCTCGTCCACGCCCTGGGGCATCGGCGCGGGCCTGGTCCAGCCGATCCTGAACTTCGGCCGCATCTCGTCGCAGATCGACGCGGCCGACGCGCGCCAGCAGCAGGCCTTCCTCGGCTACCAGCAGACCGTGCTGGAGGCGCTCGAAGACATGGAGAACGCGCTGTCCGGCTACCTCAACGAGAACACGCGCAACGCCTCGCTCTCGGCCGGAGTGGCGCAGAACCGCAAGGCGGTCGAGCTGGCCAGGATGCAGTTCAGCCACGGCTACGTCGGCCTGCTCGACGTGCTGGTCGCCGAACGGGACCTGCTCGACGCCGAATCGAAGCAGGCCGCCTCGGACGCGAGCCTGCGCAAGGACCTCGTGCGCATCTTCGCGGCGGCGGGCGGCGGCTGGCGCGACCAATAGCAAGCACCGCGCCGGCCGGCGCGAATCCCGGGCGCGGGGATGGATTGCCATCCCCGCGCTTGCCTTGGCCGGCCGCGCCCGGCGCCGGTCCCAGTCCTCACACGCAGGCCGATTCCGCCCTTCCCTCCGCCAGCCGGTCTGCTAATCTTTATTGCGGCGCAACTTCCGCCGTGTCCGGCTGAATACAGGAGGGAAAATGTTTCCGTGGATCTGGCTGTGGTCTCCCAACCTTCACTTCCCCTGGAGCGGCTCAGTCGCCCAGCGCATCGACCCCGACCTGCTGTTCAACGCCATTTCGCCCTCCGCCGGCGACGCCGACATCGAACGGCGGGCCTTCCACATCGCCTCCTACGGGCGCCAGCTCGGCCTCATCACCGAAGTGCTGCTGCACGCGGTGGACCCCGCCGCCATCGACCCGCAGCGCGCCGCCGACTCGCTGGAGAGACTCAAGCGCATCCGCGACGAAATCGAATGGCTCAAGACCGACGACGGCACGCTGTCGTCCGACGCGCTGCTCGGGCATCTGGCCCGGCTCAGGACGGAGAACCCGGCTGAATTCACGCGGGTGTTGAGGATTGCGAACGGGTGAGTATCGGGCGGCCGGTGCGGCAGGCATGCCGGCGAGGAGAAGGAGACCCGGCGATGCCGCCGGGATCGACGGCCGGGCTCTCAGCACCCGGGCTCGTCGCCGAGGCCATATGTGCAGGCGAATGGGTCATGCCATTTGTTTCTCTTGTACAGAAGATGTACTCCGCCGCCGCCCGCCCACTCGAGTCCCGCCGAACCACTCGAATAGAGAATCCACTCGCCGCCAAAGCCATCGGCAAATTCGACTGTCCCGGTTGCGTAGCAAGGCGAGTAGCGGTCGTGATTCAACACAAAGCCTGGCACCGGATATGCCTTGGAGAAATAGGCCCTGACCTGGGCAGGCGTGGGCTTGAACCGCCCGCATTCCCTGATGAGCATTGGATCTTCGCCATCCTTTGTCCCCTGTACCATGCCGGTCTGATTGATGACGACCGACCGGACATTTCTTGCATGGCTATCGAAAGAAACCACGCACAGAAAAGCCGCCAGCACTGCCGCAAGTCTGCCGCTGCCGAATTGACCCTTTACCATTTTGCCGTCCTTGCTTCGGTCTCATTCTTGTAGGAAACCTCTGGATGCAAGTACACCTCGTGCATGCTTACGTCCAAGGTTTCCGCCAGTTCGGAGACAAGCCATTTCAGTGAAATACGCTGCGAATCGGTGACGTCATCGTAGATCTCCCTTCCAACCGGCCCTCTGTGGTTGCCGACCAGTTCGATGCCGATGGCATCGTCGTTGGAGGGAAATCGTCGTGGCCATTCCTTTTTCCCCTCATGCTTGTGAAGGGCGCGCACCCCACGCTTTGCGGCGGCAGCCGAAATCTCGACCGGACTGCATTTTCTTGTCTCCAGACACCGCGAGCGCAATAGTCCGACATGGGCGGTGGCCCTGAGCAAAGAGGCCGTCTGATAGATCGTGCCATCCAGATCGATGAGGAAATGCGCACCATTGGCGCTTTTGTTCCCATAGCTGTTGAAGGTACTCTTCGCGGTCGGCGCGCCGGTCTGATGCACCACAATCCCATTCACCTTGTGCATCGGTCCGCGCTCGATCGCGGGATGGATGGCCAGCTTGACGCGCTCCGCGTCGACATGGCCTTGCTTCGAAATGAACAGCATGGCATTCCCTCCGGTGGTCAGATGGCCTTGTTGGCCTTGATGTCGTATCCCGCGCCCACCGTCCCGGCGCTGCCGCCCTGCGCGTTCTGCAGCACGTAGTCGTGCCGCACGCGGGCGAAGGACAGCCGGACCTCCTCGCGCGGCATGGCCATGTTGTGGTTGCCGGCCACGGCAACCCGCGTGACCAGCACGTCCTCCATCGTGATCTTCAGGTATTCGTGCGGCGTGCCGCCGGCCTTGCGCATGACCAGCACCGCGGTGTCGATGTGCCTGCCGGCCAGGCAATACTGCACGAGGGCGGGCGTCGCCCGGTCGACGTAGTGCTCGAAGGCGAGGTCATCCACGCTGCATTTGCCGGCGCCGCCGCCGCTGCCTTCGTGCATGCTGGCCGGCTGGCTGACCGACCAGTCCCATGCCAGCACCTCGATCTCGTTCGGGTGGCGGGCATCGGCGGATTCGCCGTCGATGCCCGCCAGC
Organism: Cupriavidus sp. FW216-B1; assembly: GCF_058789195.1. Taxonomy (NCBI): domain Bacteria; kingdom Pseudomonadati; phylum Pseudomonadota; class Betaproteobacteria; order Burkholderiales; family Burkholderiaceae; genus Cupriavidus; species Cupriavidus sp. FW216-B1. The sequence goes on from NZ_JBYTEL010000004.1 coordinate 176,870, forward strand.
TTCAGGAAAATGTCCTGGGACATGGTGGCTCCTTTCTTGCCTGCGGGTTGAGATACGGATGCCTGCCGGCGCTGCGCCAACCGGCAAAGCACGGTATCAGCGCAGGCCGCGCGCGGATATTGGACGGGTATGAAATGCCTTTCCGCGACTGCGGCCGCCCGCACGGCGGCACGGGCGAAGCCGTCCCGGCTGGCGCGGCATGGCCCGGAATGGGCCGCCAATGCCCATCCGGTTGGGGAAATGAAAGCGCTTTCCGATAGAATCCTGCCTTTCCGATTGCTGCAACGCGAACCGGCGGCACAACGCGCGGAATTCACGGGAATCGAGGAACATGGAAACAGCGGCTTTCAGCCTGCCACGTTGGCGCTCTACGGCCTGGTTATGCGACCCGGGCGCGAACGTTCCTGAAGACATCCGCATCAAGCTGATCGGCAGCCTGTTCGGCACCCTGCCCATCTTCGCCGGCGGCGTGCTCAACACCGTCGCCGTGGCGATAGCCATCGCCTGGCGCGACCCCAGCCCGGCCTTCGTGGCCTGGGTCATCATCGAGATCCTGCTGTGCGGCACGCGGCTGGGCGTCCTGACGGCGGCGCACCGCGCGGCGACGGCGGGCCGCTCCACCTTCACCGACGTCTACATCCTGCTCGCGGTGCTGTGGGGCGCGAGCGTGGGCTACGGCACCTTCATCAGCATCCTCAGCGGCGACTGGGTGGCGGCAACCATGTCCTGCCTGTCCGCCGCCGCGATGGTGGGCGGCATCTGCTTCCGCAATTTCGGCGCGCCGCGGCTGGTGGCGATCATGATCCTGCTGTCGCTCGGCCCGTGCTGCATCGCCGCGGTGCTTTCCGGCGAGGCCGTGATGCGCCTGACCCTCGTGCAGATCCCGTTCTACCTGGTCGCCATGAGCATCGCGGCCTTCCACCTGAACAAGCTGCTGGTCACCACCATGAAGGCGGAGCGGGAAAACGACCACCGCGCCCGCCACGACGCCCTCACCGGCCTGCCGAACCGCGCGGGGCTGGTCCACGCCTCCGCGCATCTGTACAAGGCGGACCAGATCGGCGAAGGCAAGACGGCGGTGCTGTACATGGACCTCGACGGCTTCAAGCCGGTCAACGACCAGCACGGCCACGAGGCCGGCGACCAGTTGCTGGTCACGATCGGCAAGCGGCTCGATGCGCTCAAGGGCCCGGACGACATGGTGTTCCGCATCGGCGGCGACGAATTCGTGGTCATCGTGCGCGCCGGCGACCAGGCCGAGATCGCCAGCTTCGCCGACCGGCTGGTCAGCGAAGTGCCGGTGCCGTTCACGCTGGAGCCCGACGTCAGCGTGGAGATCGGCGCGAGCGTCGGGGTCGCGCTGATACCGGAGCACGGCGCCGACGTGATGGCCGCGCTGACCGCGGCGGACAAGGCCCTGACGCTGGCCAAGCTCGGCGGCAAGGCGCAGTGGACGCTGGCGACCTAGCGTCATGGCGTCACGGCGCCTTCCCGGAAACCTGCCGCGCCGCCGCTCCCCGCCGCCACCCCCGCACCTCCACCCACTGCCAGGACAGCAGCGCCGGCACGCCGAACAGCACTTCCCGCGCGCGCCTGACCAGCGCCAGCGACAGCGCGACCTGCGCATCGACCCCGAGCAGGTTGCCCAGCAGCACCATCACCGCCTCCTGCACGCCCAGGCCCGCCGGCACGAAGAAAGCCACCTGGCGCGCCGCCTGGGTCAGCGATTCGATGGCGACGGCCTGCCAGAACGGCAGCGGATGGCCGAGCAGCCATAACGCGCACCAGGTTTCCAGCGCGCCGGCGGCGAAGCCGGCAAGCTGCCAGGCCAGCGCCGCCGCCAGTCTGCCGTGGCGCCGGTTGAGGGCGCGGATGGCGGCGTCGAGGCGGGCGCCGTCGAGCATGGCCACGAGGCGGTGATCGGCGCCGAGCAGGCGCCCGGCCGCGCTCTCCAGCCGCGCGAAGATGCCGCCGTAGCGCAGCGAGAGCGCGAACAGCACCGGCACCGGGAGCGACAGCGCCAGCCCGAGCGCCACCACCCAGGCCTGGGCGCCGTCGTGCAGGGCGGCCACCAGCAGCAGCGTGCCGAGGACGCAGAACAGGTACTGGGCGAACAGCGTGACCATGACTTCGACCACGATGCTGGCGGTCACGGCGGTGGTGTCGCGGATGCGCAGGCGGGCCAGGCGGATACCCGCCAGCTCGCCGCCCACGCCGGCGACCGGCAGCAGGCGGCTGACGGCTTCGCGCACGGCGGCAACCCACCACAGGAAACCCAGCCCGGCCCGCCCGTCCGGGTCCGCCGCGGCCAGCAGTACGCGCCAGCCCCGCGCGTCCAGCAGCAGCGGCAGCGCGTGCAGCGGCACCAGCAGCAGCAGCGGCCAGCCGGCCCGGGCGACGATGCCGGCCACGTCGCCGGCGCCCTCGTGGATCACCAGGGCGATCAGCGCCAGCAGGCCGAGCAGCCCCGCGAGACAGGCCAGGCGCTTCATGCGGCGGTCATGCCGGCTCCCGGCGCGCCGCCGGGCGGCGGATCGGGGAGATCGAGGGGATCGGGGAAGAGGTCGCTGAAGCCGCCGCGGCGCGGCACCGCGTGGTCCAGCGCGGCGCGCACGCGCGGCGACAGCAGCGCGGCCAGCTCGTCGGCATGGCGATAGCCGTGCATGGCGGGCGCGATCTCGGCGCCGGACACCACGCCCGGATGGAAGTAGATCTCGCCCACGCCGGCCGGCAGGCGGGCCAATGCGCGCAGCAGCGCGCGCTCGTCCATCGCGCCGCTGTCGGCGATGCCGATCACGTAGTCGTTGTGGGCCACGCCGGCCGCGTCCAGCCGGCGCCGCGCCAGCGCCAGCCAGGGCCGCAGCAGCCGCGGCGCGCGCGCCTCGCCCGGCAGGCGCACGGCGCGCAGGCCGAACTCGCGGCCGATCCGCAGCACCAGCCCCAGCACGGTGGGATGCAGGTGGAAATGCTTGTGGGCATTGACGTGGTCCAGCGCCAGCCCGGTCGCCGCGAACGCGGCGAACTGCGCGCGGATCTCGGCGGCCAGCTGGCGCCGCACGTGAGGCAGGAAGAAAAAGCGCGCGCCGTCGCGCGCCATCGCCGAGCCGAAGCGGCCTTGCGCGTCCACCAGCGCCGGGATGCGGGCCGGCGGCAGCACCGCGGGCCCGTCGGCCAGCACCAGGTGCAGGCCCACCCGCAGGCCGGGCAGGCGGCGCGCGCGCGCCACCGCGTCGGCCGCGGCGCCGGCCCCCACCATCAGGCTGGCGGCGTTGAGCACGCCGTCGCGGCAGGCGCGTTCCACCGCCTCGTTGACCGCCGGGTGCAGGCCGAAGTCGTCGGCGGTGAGGATCAGGGCGCGCCGCGCTGCGGCTGCGGTTTCCACGGTTGCCTTGCCCACGGCCGTCGTCACGCCTCGTGCGAGCGCAGGAAGCGGAAGAACTCCACGCCTTCGCGCAGCCGCCGCTTCATCATTTCGCGGCTGCCGAGCATCTCGCGCACGATCTCCCAGATCTTGGCCGGGCGGAAGTAGAAACGCTTGTAGAAGGTTTCCACGCCGTGGTAGATCTCCTCGCGCGACAGGTGCGGGTAGCTGATCGCGGCCAGCTGGATGCCCTGGTCGTTGACCAGGTTGATGACCTTGTTCTCGGCCAGCCAGCCGTTGTCCACCGCCTGGCGGTACAGCGCGGTGCCGGGATACGGCGCCGCCAGCGACACCTGGATGGTGTGGGGGTTGATGTCCTTGGCGTAGGCGATGGTCTTCTCGATGGTCTCGCGCGTCTCGCCCGGCAGGCCCAGGATGAAGGTGCCGTGGATGGTGATGCCGAGCTTGCGGCAATCCTCGGTGAAGCGGCGCGCGATGTCCGTGCGCAGGCCCTTCTTGATGTTCAGCAGGATCTGGTCGTCGCCGGACTCGTAGCCCACCAGCAGCAGGCGCAGGCCGTTTTCCTTCATGATCTTGAGCGTGCTGTAGGGCACGTTGGCCTTGGCGTTGCACGACCACGTCACGCCGAGCTCGCCCAGCCCGCGGGCGATCTCCTCCACGCGCGGCTTGAAGTCGGTGAAGGTGTCGTCGTCGAACATGATCTCCCTGACCTCGGGCATGTTCTCCTTGATCCATTTCACCTCGGCGATCACGCTCTGCGCCGAGCGCGTGCGGTAGCGGTGCCCGCCCACGGTCTGCGGCCACAGGCAGAAGGTGCATTTCGAGCGGCAGCCCCGGCCGGTGTAGATCGACACGTAGGGGTGTTTCAGGTAGCCGATGAAGTAGTTCTCGACCTTGAGGTCCCGCTTGTAAATGGGGGCCACGAACGGCAGCTCGTCCATGTTCTCGATCATCGGGCGCGGGCCGTTGTGCCCGAACGAGCCGTCGGGCAGCCGGTAGCTCAGGCCGGCGATGTCCTCGAGCGGCAGGCCCGCGGCCACGTCGCGGCAGGTGTAGTCGAATTCCTCGCGGCACACGAAGTCGATGGCCGCGCTGGCGCCCAGCGTGCCGCCGGGATCGACCGCCGGCTTGGCGCCGACCATGCCGATCAGCACGTCGGGCTTGCGTTGCTTCAGCGCCTCGGCGAACTTCGCGTCGGTCGGGAAGGACGGCGTGCTGGTGTGGATGATGACGAGCTCGTAGCCGGCGGCGATCTCCAGCACCTGCGCCACGCCGAGGCCGTCGGCCGGCGCGTCCAGCACGCGGCTGCCGGGCACCAGCGCGGCGGGCTGGGCCAGCCAGGTGGGATACCAGAACGACTTGATCTCGCGCTTGGCCTGGTAGCGCGAGCCCGCGCCGCCGTCGAAGCCGTCGAAAGAGGGAGCCTGCAGGAAGAGGGTTCTCATAGCGGTCTCTGATGGGTCATCCGGTTCATTTGCCATCGACGGACAGGACGGACGACGAAGCGCCATGCTCGCCATTGTCCGTGCCCGCGGGCCGTGGGGAAAGGGGGTACGCGCCTGGCGCGCCGCCGCCGGCCGGCGCGGCGGGCGCGTGCCGGTCGCGAATCGACAGCATCTGCCCGCGCCAGCGCACCTGGTCGCCGAACAGCGCGGCGACCCACTCGGCCAGCAGCAGCACGTCGCGCAGCGGCGCCCGCAGGGCCGCGCCGAGACTGCCCGCCAGCAGGCTGCGCGCGCCTATCCCGGCCAGCGCGACGGCCAGCACCGGCGGCTGCGGCGCCAGCCATGCCGCCAGCGCCAGCATCGGCCAGGTAAACGTGATGAAAATGAAGGCGAAGCCGGACGGGTTGATCGAGCGGATGGTGCGCAGCCAGCGCAGCTCGTGGCTCCACAGCGCCGCCAGATGCGTCTCCGTCACGTCGGTGCTGACTTCCACTTCCGACAGCACCGTGCGCAGCCCCCGCTGGCGGGTCAGCTCGCCAAGCCAGAAATCGTCGGCGAGGCGGTCGGACAGCGCGGCGAAGCCGCCGACGGCGTCGAGCACCTCGCGCCGCAGCGCAATCGTGGCGCCGAAGGAAAAGCGCCGCGAGCCGCAGGCGTGGGCCACGCGCGCGGAGGGCGCGAACCAGTCGTCGATGAACTGCGCGCCGAGGGCCGGCCACAGCCCGCCCACCGGGCGGCCGCGGTACAGACAGGTCACCACGCCCACGGCGGGATCGGCCAGCGGCGCGGTGACGCGCACGAGGTAGTCCGGGTCCGCCGCGATGTCGCTGTCGGCCACCACCAGCCAGGGGTGGCGCGCCCGCGGCAGCAGGTTGATCAGGTTGCTGACCTTCAGGTTGCTGCCGTGCACGAGCGGGCACACCACGAGGGCGATGTCGCACGCCGGGAACTCCGCCCGCAGGCGCTCGACCACGGCAATGGCGGGGTCGCTGGCGGCGCGCACGCCGAATACCAGCTGGAACGCCGGATGCCGCTGCCGGCACAGGCCGGCGAGGTTGTCGTAGAGATTGGGATCGGCGCCGCACAGTGGCTTGAGCACGCTAACCGGCTTCGGGCCGGCATCTTCCGGCGCCGCGCAAGACCTGTGCCGCGCCGGAGCCCGCCAGGTGGCGGCGGCGGCGGCGCCCGCATAGGCGGTGGCCAGGCACGCCAGCGCGGTGCCGGCCGGTGCCAAATGGGAAAACACCTGCATGGAAGACTCCCGATCCAGGCATCGCCCGCTGCCTCGGCGGGCGCGGTGCGGTGAAGGCGCTGCGCTGTGGGTGCGCGCGCTTGGCCGCCAGTGTAGGAATGGTTTCCTTAAGGAAAAATTAAACCGATGAAATTCGATGGCCGATGCGGGCAATCGCGCTGTGGAGCGGATGCGAACCGGCCCGCCGCGGCAAGCGGCCCGCGGAAACCGGCGTGGCGCTTGCCGCACAACAGCCGCTCCGACACCGGCTGCGCGCCAGCCAGCCCCGGCCCCGGCGCCGCCGGCTGGCCGCAACGTGCCGCATCAGCCATTGCGAAGCGCGCCAACAGATGGCAAACTCGCAACTCTGTTGCAATAGCCGGTTTGTTTTCCGGAAAACCGGCCGCCCGCCCTCCCTGCAGTCATCCGTGTTTCGACGCTCGCTCGCCCTCCTGCTGGTCGTGGCCCTGCTCTTCGGGCAGGCGGGCAACTACGTCCATGCGCTGTCCCACCTGCACGCGCAACTGCAAAGCAGCGCGTGCGTGGCGGCGGACGACGCCGGGCAGTGCGAGCCCGACCAGGATGTCTGCCTGCAGTGCCTGGCATTCGCGGCGCTGGCGGTGGCGATGCCGGCGCTGGCGTCGTGGCTGCTCATCGCCTGCTCGCGCCGCTGGCACTATCCCCTGCCCGCCGAGCGCCACCTCGCGCCCGTATTCTCGCCGCGGCCCCGCAGCCGCGGCCCGCCTCTGACCGGCTTGTCGTTCACGTAGTGCATTGGCGCGGGCAAGGAGTCCCCGCGCGACACTCCCATATCGTCAGAGGCATTGCCATGTCAGTTTTCCAGCTTCGAGCCATTGCGGCCGGCGCCGCGTCGGCGCTCGCCGTCTCGGCGCACGCACAGTCGGCGCCAGCCGACGTCCCTTCCACGCCGCCCGCCGCGCGGCAAGCCCAGGCGCAGGCCGCCACCCCGGCCACCCCCGCCACCCCGGCCGCCAGCGACAAGTCGCTCAACGCGGTCGTCGTCACCAGCAAGCGCCTGGACGAGGCGCGCAACGCCCTGTCGCCGGAGACCGGCAGCTCGGTCTACCGCTTCGACAGCGAGGACATCGACGCGCTGCCCCAGGGCGACAACACGCCGCTGAACCAGGTCCTGCTGCAGGCGCCCGGCGTGGTGCAGGATTCCTTCGGCCAGCTGCACGTGCGCGGCGACCACGCCAACCTGCAGTACCGCATCAACGGCGTCACCATTCCCGAGCCGATCAGCGGCTTCGGCCAGATGCTGGACACGCGCTTCGCCGACGAGATCAAGCTGGTGACTGGCGCGCTGCCGGCGCAATACGGCTTCCGCACGGCCGGCATCGTGGACATCCGCACCAAGGGCGCGGCCACCGACGACGAGGGCCAGCCGCGTGCCTTCGGCGGCGAGATCGGCACCGTGATCGGCAGCCACGCCGACCATGAGGCCAACGGCTACATCCAGGGCGCGAAAGGCCCGTGGAGCTACTTCCTGAGCGGCTCGTTCAGCGAGAACAACCTCGGCATCGAGAACCCGACCGGCGGCAGCAACGCGATCCACGACCACACCGACCAGGGCAAGGCCTTCGGCATGCTGTCGTACCTGGTCAACCCGGACAGCCGCATCAGCTTCATGTTCGGCAGCGCCGACAACCGCTTCCAGATCCCGAACCGGCCCGGCCTGTCGCCCTCGTTCTCCATCGACGGCGTGGTCCCGCCGGCCTCGGACGCGCTCAACGCCAACCAGCGCGAGAAGACCGACTTCCAGATCCTCTCGTTCCAGAACAAGGTCTCGTCCGCGCTCGACTACCAGGTCTCGCTGTTCCACCGCACCAGCCGGGTGGACTACAACCCGGACCCGATCGGCGACCTGGCCTACAACGGCGTGGCCGCCGACATCACCCGCAGGAACGAGGCCTACGGCGTGCAGGCCGACGGCAGCTACATCCTCAACCCGGCGCACACGCTGCGCGCGGGGCTGTTCCTGCAGCGCGAGCGGTTCGGCGTGGACAACAGCTCCACCGTGCTGCCGGCCGACGCGGACGGCAACCAGACCAGCGGCGTGCCGCTGTCCATCGTCGACAACTCCAGCAACACGGGCACCACGCTGGGCTTCTACCTGCAGGACGAATGGAAGGCCACCGACAAGCTCACGATCAACTATGGCGCGCGCTACGACCACGTCAACACGGTGGTCAGCGAGCAGCAGCTCAGCCCGCGCCTGGGCCTGACCTACGAGCTCACCAACGCGACCCGGCTGCACGCCGGCTACGCGCGCTATTTCACGCCGCCGGCGACCGAGAAGATCGACACCACCTCGGTGGACAGGTTCACGGGCACCACCAACGCGCTGCCGTCGGACGCCAACACGGCGGTGCGCTCGGAGCGCTCGGACTACTTCGACCTGGGCATCTCGCACCAGGCCACGCGCAACCTGACGCTGGGCCTGGACGCCTACTACCGCAAGGTGCGCCACCTGCAGGACGAAGGCCAGTTCGGCAACGCGCTGATCTTCTCCTCGTTCAACTATGACGAAGGCAAGATCTACGGGCTGGAAGGCACCGCCAATTACCGGCAGGGGAATTTCGGTGCCTACGCCAACGTGAGCCTGTCGCACGCGGTGGCCAAGGGCATCGAGACCGGCCAGTTCAACTTCGAGGCCGACGAGCTGGCCTTCATCGCCAGCAACTGGGTGCACCTGGACCACGACCAGACCGTGGCCGGCTCGTTCGGCACCTCCTACCTGTGGCGCGGCACGCTGCTCACCGCCGATGCGCTGTTCGGCAGCGGCCTGCGCAACGGCTTCGCCAATACCGGCCACCTGCCGCCGTACCTGCAGGTCAACGTCGGCGCGGCGCATACGTTCGATACGCCGGTCGCCGGCAAATTCAAGGTGCGCCTGACGGTGATCAACCTGTTCAACCACTCGTACGAGCTGCGCGACGGCACCGGCATCGGCGTGGGCGCGCCGCAGTATGCGCCGAGGCGCGCGTTCTACGTGGCGGTGTCCAAGCCGTTCTAGCGAGGTGTGGAGGTTGTCTCCCTTCTCCCATTCATGGGAGAAGGGAGACAACCAGCGGCCAATCGATTTCGTCGGCAGCCCGGACAGGGCCGCCGCTCAGGCCGCGTCCGGCGGCGGCTCGGTCCCGCCCGGCGCGGCGTCCGCGGTCGGCCGCCACAGCAGCCGGCGCAGGATGCGCGCGCCCAGCAGGCCGAGCGGCACGGCGATGGCCCACAGGCCGAGCGGGGTTTCCAGCGCGTTGCCGTCCGGCGCCACCGCCGCATAGATCGTCGCGCCCGTGTTGAGCCCCATGTGCAGCACGATGCCGGGCCACAGCGAGCGCGTGCGGCAATAGAGCGCCGCGACGAACAGCCCCACCGCGAACGCGATCACGAACTGGTAGACGTTCAGGTGGGCCACGCCGAACACGAAGGCCGAGTAGACGGTCGCGTCGGCCTGGCCGTAGCGCTTGAGCATGCCGCGCAGCAGGATGCCGCGGAAGAACATCTCCTCGATGAACGGCGCGATGATGCAGACCAGCGCCCACGCGCCGATGCTGCCGTTCGCCATCTCGGACATCATCTGCGCCTCGCCGCGCGACATGGGCAGCAGCGCGTCCACCACCATCATGGCGAGGCTGTCGAGCAGCAGGATCAGCGGCACCATCAGCAGCAGCGGCGGCCCCAACACGCCCAGCGTCGCGCCCACGCTGGCCGGCCCTTCATGGAACAGGCGGCGGTAGGTCAGCCCGTTGACATGGAGCATGGCGCTGAACACCAGCCCGTAGCACACCACGCGCACCAGGCTGGCCGCGGCCATCGGCTGCATGCCGTGGCGCAGCAGGAACGGGCGCAGCAGCATGCTCACCATGACCTCCGCGAACCAGGCCACGAAGGTGAGCGCCAGCGCGCCCTGGAAGGTGATGGGTTGGGTCTTGTCCGGCCGGATCGGGTGCATGGCTCAGGGCGGTCTTGAAGGGAATCCTCGAAGGCAATCCACGAAAGGCGTCTCGCGGCGCGGTCATGCGGGGCGCCCTGCATGCGGCGTGGCGAGGTGGAGAAGTATCGCCGAATCCGCCGCGCGCCGGGGCGCCGCGTGGTGGGGGGCGCCTGTATCGACAAGCGCGCCGGCGCATGCGCGGGCCGTGCCGCGTTACGTAACACGTAACGGGAACGGCCGACACATGGGCCGCATGAAACGCCCTGCCACGACATCGCCGCCTGCCCGCAAAGCCAGGCCGCGCGCGGGTTTCCGGCAGACCGCGAGACGCGCGCGGCGGGCCCGGAAGACGCCGCCGGCGTCGGGCACAGCTATTGCGTGAACGCCTGGTCGAGAACGATAACCGGAGAGAGGTCGACCGTGCGTAATCAGCAATATCTGCTTGGTGTATTGGGTGCCCTGGTGCTGCTTGGCGGCTGCGCCAACGGGCACGACGGCAAGATGGGCGCCACCGGGCCCACGGGCGATCCGGGCGCGACCGGCGCCGCGGGCGCGGCCGGCACCCCTGGTCCGACCGGCGCCGCCGGCGCCAAGGGAGACAACGGCGCGACCGGCGCCACCGGACCGGCTGGCGGTGCGACCGGCGCCACGGGGGCGACCGGCCCGGCCGGGGCAACGGGGGCAACGGGGGCGACTGGCGCCAGCGGCGCGGACGGCGCCACGGGGCCCACCGGCGCGACTGGCGCGACTGGCGCCACGGGGGTGACAGGCGCGACCGGCGTGACGGGTGCAACGGGTGTAACGGGCGCGACCGGGGCGACCGGCCCCGCCGGCGCGACGGGTGCGACGGGTGCGACCGGCCCCACCGGGCCCACGGGCGCGACCGGCGCAACTGGCGCGACGGGCGCGACGGGCGCCACCGGCGCCGCCGGGGCATCGCTGCTCAATCAGGTCGGCAGCGCGGTCAGCAGCGTCGGCGATACCGTCGGCGGCCTGGGCACTGGCCCGCTGGCGGCGGTGACGGCGCCGGTGGGCTCCGTGGTCAGCCAGACCGGCGCGCTGGTCGGCAGCCTGTCGCCGCAGACGCTGGCCGATCCGGTCAACCAGGTCGTCGGCGGCGTGAGCAAGGCGATCGTCCCGCTGACCTCCACGCTGGTCAGCACCACGCAGACGCTGGGCGCGGCCACGGGGCTGGGTCCGGTGGCCAACAACCTGCTCGGCACCGTCGGCGGCGGCGTGGCCTCGCTCGGCACGGCGCTGACCAATACCAACGCGCCCATCGTGACCAACGTGGGCGGCATCGTGAATACCGCCGGCACCGCGGTGGCGTCGCTGGGCGGCCTGCTCAACCCGCCGTCCGGCACGCCGGGCGGCAGCCCGCTCGACCCGATCACCAGCCTGCTGGGCAACCTGACCGGCGGCCTCCAGGGCCTGTCTCTTCTCCACATCT
>NZ_JBYTEL010000005.1:0-78 GCF_058789195.1 Cupriavidus sp. FW216-B1
AAAAAAGGGGGGGGGGGGGGGGGGGGGGGGGGGGGGGGGGGGGGGGGGGGGGGGGGGGGGGGGGGGGGGGGGGGTAGG